>CACJLY010000005.1 GCA_902594335.1 uncultured Pelagibacteraceae bacterium
TAATGTTTTTGTCTAGAGTATTTACGTTGTATCCTGAATATTTTCCTGGTTATTTGAGTAAAGGCCTTTTTGGAAAGTCAAAAGGAAAAGAATGGGATTTAGAAACAGTAAACATAAGAGATTATGCTTTAGATAAACATAAAACTGTTGACGACACTCCTTATGGTGGCGGAAATGGAATGATTATGAAAGCAGATGTTTTGGCAAATTCATTAGATGCAAATATCAAGGCTAAAGAAAAGACCCTTTATTTAAGTCCAAGAGGAAAAGTTTTTAATTCTAAACTTGCAAGAGAGTTTTCGAGTGAAAAAACAATCAATTTAATTTGTGGACACTTCGAAGGAGTAGATGAGAGAATACTAGAAAGTAGAGATATTGAGGAGATTAGCATTGGTGACTTTATATTGTCAGGGGGTGAGGTTGCTGCATTTGTTGTAACAGACTCTATTTTAAGATTTATTCCAGGAATTCTAGGTAATATTAATTCCTCAAGAGATGAGAGTTTTGAGAATGGCCTTCTTGAATATCCACAATTCACAAAACCTCAAGTTTGGGAGGAAAAAAAGGTCCCAAATGTGCTAATTTCAGGTGATCACGCCAAAATTAAAGACTGGCGTTTATCCCAATCTGAGTCTATAACACGCGACCGAAGACCAGACTTGTGGCAAAAATATAAGAAAAATTAAAATGAAAAATATTGAAGAAATAAACAGATCAAATTTAAACAAGATTATTTCTGAGAGAAAACATCCTGATTTTTTTCCTGGAGACATCGTTAAAGTTGGGGTTAGGATAACAGAAGGTAAAAGAGACAGAATTCAATATTTTGAAGGTGTATGTATTGCAAAAAAGAGTAGAGACATCAATTCATCTTTTACTGTTAGAAAAATTTCTTTTGGTGAGGGAGTAGAAAGAACTTTTGCATTATACAGCCCAATTGTAGATACAATAAAAGTTGTAAGATCAGGAAAAGTAAGAAGAGCAAAATTATACTATCTAAGAGATAGAACGGGTAAATCTGCTAGAATAGCTGAAAAAATTAAGAAGACTATTGGTATAGATTTAGAAACTAAAATTAATGAAGTTACTGAGGAAAACGTAATGCCATCAACTGATCCTCAAACAGAAGCTCCTAAAGAAGAAGTGAAAGCAGAAGCTCCTAAAGAAGAGGTTAAAGCAGAAGCTCCTAAAGAAGAAGTTAAAGCAGAGACTGTAAAAACAGAAGAACCGAAAGAAAATCAAGAACAGAAAAAATAATTTTTTTCTAAATGCCTTTTACAACTTACGATAAAATTTGGAACGATCATCTAGTTGATGAACAACCTGACGGTACATCACTTTTGTTTGTAGATAGACATTTAATTCATGAAGTTACAAGCCCTCAAGCATTTGAAGGCTTAAGAAATTCAAACAGAAAAGTAAGACACCCTAAACTAACTCTTGCTGTTGCAGATCATAATGTTCCGACAACTGACAGGTCAAAAGGTATCGCAGATGAAGACTCGAGAATTCAAGTTGAAACTTTAAACAAAAACTGTAAGGAATTTGGAGTAGAGATTTTTGGAATGGATGATAAAAGACAAGGCATTGTCCATATCATAGGACCTGAACAAGGTTTTACACAGCCTGGAAACATTATTGTTTGTGGTGATAGTCATACTGCAACTCATGGAGCATTTGGAGCTTTAGCTTTTGGAATTGGAACTTCAGAAGTAGAACACGTTTTAGCAACACAAACTTTAGTTCAAAAAAAATCAAAAAACTTTAGAATTAGCGTAAATGGTTCATTAGCTATTGGCGTAACATCAAAGGATGTCATCCTGCAGATAATTGGAAAAATAGGAACGGCTGGTGGTACTGGTTATGTGATTGAGTATGCCGGTAACCTTATATCTAATCTAAGTGTTGAACAAAGAATGACGATTTGCAACATGACGATTGAAGGTGGGGCAAGAGCAGGACTAATTCAACCAGATGAAAAGATATTTCAATATTTAAAAGGTAAACCAATGTCACCAAAAGGAGAAAACTGGGAAAAAGCTTTGGAATATTGGCATACATTGAAATCTGATAAGGACGCAAACTTTGATAAAGAATTAACGTTAGATGGATCTCAAATTAAACCAATGGTAACCTGGGGAACATCTCCCCAGGATGTGGTTGAAATAGACGGTAAAGTTCCCAATCCTGAAAGTGAAACTGACCCAGATAGAAAAAATTCAATTAACAGATCATTAAATTATATGGGATTAAAACCAAATACGAATATTCAAGATATTAAGATTGATAAAGTTTTTATAGGAAGCTGCACTAACGGGAGAATAGAAGATATAAGAGAGGCAGCTAAAATATTAAAAGATAAAAAAGTTGCATCACATGTACATGCAATGATTGTTCCAGGTTCTGGTTTAGTTAAAGAACAAGCAGAGCAAGAGGGTCTGGATAAAATATTTTTACAATCAGGCTTTGAATGGAGAGAACCAGGCTGTTCAATGTGTCTAGCAATGAATGCGGATAAGCTTAAACCTGAAGAAAGATGTGCATCTACTTCTAATAGAAATTTTGAGGGTAGACAGGGAAGAGGTGGTAGAACACATTTAGTTAGTCCAGCAATGGCTGCAGCAGCTGCAATTTCTGGAAACTTAGATGATGTTAGAAAATACCAAAATTAAATGAATAAATTTATCTCAATAAAAAGTGTTCCAGCTTATCTACCTATAGTCAATATAGATACAGACATGATAATTCCAAAACAGTTTTTAAAAACCATAAAAAGAACTGGACTAGGAAAAAATTTATTTTTTGAAATGAGATACGACCAAAGTGGTAAAGAGATAGATGACTTTATTTTAAATAATAGTCCATATAATAATTCTAAAATTTTAATTGCAGGAAAGAATTTTGGATGTGGCTCTTCAAGAGAACATGCTCCTTGGGCTTTAATGGATTTTGGAATAACTTGTGTAATTAGTTCAAGTTATGCAGATATATTTTATAATAACTGTTTTAAGAATGGGATTCTCCCAATTACAATTTCAGAGGATCAAATCAAAGAAATTTCAGAGTACTCGAATAGAAAAGAGGAAATTTCTGTAAATTTGCCTGAGCAAACAATAAGTTTTGGTAATAAAGAAATAAAATTTGAAATAGATCAATTTAAGAAAAAATGTCTAATAGAGGGATTAGATGACATTGCGTTATCTCTAGAAAAATCTGAAAAAATAGTTTCATACGAAAATAAAATTAAAGAGGCAAAACCTTGGATATTTAATGATTAAAATTAAAAAAAGAAAAATTTTATTATTACCAGGGGATGGTATTGGGCCTGAGGTAATTGCTGAAGTCAAAAAAATAATTGAATGGTTCAACTCAAATAAATCCTTGGATTTTGAAATTGACCAAGATTTGGTTGGAGGTGCTGCTTATGATAAACATGGAACTCCAATAACTGATGAAGCTTTTTATAAGGCACAAGAAAGTGCTGCAGTAATATTGGGTGCTGTTGGTGGACCAAAATGGGATAATATTGATTTTTCAAAAAAACCAGAGAGAGCTCTATTAAAATTAAGAAAAGAATTAAAATTATTTGCAAATTTGAGACCTGCAATTTGTTTCAAACAACTTGTTGATGCCTCAAGTTTAAAGCCTGAATTTGTTTCTAATTTAGATATACTTTTTGTTAGAGAATTAACGGGTGGGATTTATTTTGGTGAACCTAGAGGGATAAAACCAATAGACAATGGTGAAAGAAAAGGAATTAATACTCATGTCTATACTACTAGTGAAATTGAGAGAGTAGCTCGAGTTGCATTCGATCTAGCTAGAAAAAGAAATAATAAAGTCACCTCTTGTGAAAAGTCGAATGTCATGGAGGCAGGTCAATTATGGAAAGAAGAAGTTCAAGCAATTCATGAAAAAGAATATAGTGATGTAGAATTAAATCATATGCTAGCAGATAATTGTGCAATGCAGTTAGTTAGAAATCCCAAACAATTTGATGTGATAGTAACAGATAATCTTTTTGGTGATATGTTATCAGATGAAGCTGCAATGTTGACTGGTTCTCTAGGGCTTTTGCCATCTGCGTCCCTTGGAGCCAAAGATAAAAACGGTAATATGAGATCTTTATATGAGCCAGTTCATGGATCAGCACCTGATATAGCAGGTCAAGGTATTGCTAATCCAATAGCAACAATACTGAGTTTTGCAATGGCTTTAAGATATTCTTTAGACCTAGATAAAGAGGCAGATAGTTTAGAAAAAGCTGTTCAAGGTGTGCTTGATGAGGGTCTTAGAACTAAAGATATTATTTCTAAGGGAATGAAAGAAGTATCAACATCAGTGATGGGAGATGCGATAATTTCAAAATTGCAATAATTAAACATTTATTCTAAAGTATATCTATGCCAACTTATAATGCACCAGTAGATGACATGATGTTTCTCTTTGATAAATTGAGGAACAATAAAAAATATAATGAAATTGAAAAATATAAAGAAGTTAACACAGAATTAGTTAAAGATATTTTAGATGAAGCAGCAAAAATTACTCAAAATTTAATCTTACCTCTTGCAAAAAATGGAGATGAAACGCCAGCTGTTTTAGAAAATGGCGTGGTTAGAACACCTCCAGGATATAAGGAAGCTTATCAAAAATTTATAGAAGATGGATGGATTTCTTTATCTTGTGATCCGAAATATGGTGGTCAAGGAATGCCTAAAACAGTAAGCACTTTCTTTGATGAAATGTTATCATCTGCAAGTTTATCTTTTAAACTTTACAGTGAATTGACTATTGGAGCATATAACTGTTTGTTAAGGCACGCTGATGATGAAATAAAAAATACTTATTTACCTAAAATGGTCGAGGGTAAATGGAGCGGCACAATGTGTTTAACTGAACCAGTATGTGGAACAGACTTAGGTCTTCTAAAAACTAAAGCAGTTGATCAAAATGATGGAACTTACAAAATCAGTGGTCAAAAAATTTTTATTACTTCAGGTGATCAAGATTTAACAGAAAATATTATTCATTTAGTATTAGCTCGATCAACAGACTCACCAGCAGGAACAAAAGGTATCAGTTTATTTTTAGTTCCAAAATTTGTTTTAAATAAAGATGGATCTGTTGGGCCAAGAAACGGAGTTTCAACAGGTTCAATAGAAAACAAAATGGGCATTAAAGGATCTGCAACATGCGTGTTAAATTTTGATGATGCTGTTGGTTATATGATTGGACCTAAAAACAAAGGCCTTAACTCTATGTTCACAATGATGAATTTAGAGAGAATTATTGTTGGGATTCAAGGTTTAGGCATTTCTGAAATTGCATACCAAAATTCTCTTACTTATGCCAAAGAAAGAAAACAAGGTAAGGCATTTAATTCAAAATCAAATAATGGTGCAGATTTTATTATTGATCACGTTGATATTAGACGGTCACTTTTGAGCATGAAGTCTATGATAGAGGGACAAAGAGCCTTGAGTTTCTGGTTATCTCAACAAATTGAAGTTAGCTTAAATCATTCTGATGAAAAAATAAAACAAGAAGCTTCAGATCTTGTTTCATTAATGACCCCAGTTGTTAAATCACTTTTCACGGATAATGCAATGGAAATAACAAGTGAAGCAATGCAAATTCATGGAGGATATGGATTTACGAAAGATCAAGGTATTGAACAATTTTACAGAGACAATAGAATTACACCAATTTATGAGGGAACAAATTCAGTTCAGGCTGCTGACTTAGTCTTCAGAAAATTAATTAACAAAAATGGTGATATTATTGAAAACTATCTAAACTTAGTTAAAGATGAGATTAAAATTACTGACAAAAAAGCCGAGCCTTTTGTAAAACAACTTAACTATCATCTTGATATTTTGTCAAAATTTACTGATTGGATGAAGGAAAAAATAAAAAATTCTCCAGAAGACGCAAGTGGAGCATGTAATGATTATTTAAAAGTTCTTGGTTTAGTTGCAACTGGGCATGCTTGGTTAAAAGTTCTAGAAGTTTCCTTCAAAGAATATGAAAGCAATAAAGATTTTTATGAGGATAAAATCCAAACTGCAAACTTTTTCTTTAATAGAGTACTTCCTAGGATAGAAAGTAGTTACATTACCGCAACTACTGGAAGTAATTATATTATGAATTACAAATTTAATTAGAATGAATCCTTATGAAACAAATTTGGATAAAAACGATGCCAATTATGTTCCATTAACCCCTTTATCATTTCTAGAAAGAGCAAAAGATATTTATCCAAACTACGAAGCAGTAGTTTATGAAAGTAGGAAATACACTTGGAGTGAAGTTTACAAAAGATGTATTAAGTTTGCTAGTGCATTAGATAAATTAGGAATTAAAACAGGTGATACGGTATCTGTTTTGGCTTTTAACACACCTGAAATATTCGAAGCGCATTATTCAATACCTATGGTTGGAGCAGTTATTAATGCTATTAATACAAGACTAGACTCAAAAACAATTAGTTACATTTTAAATCACAGTGAAGCAAAAGTGCTAATTGTAGATAGACAATTTCATGATGTAGTAAAAAAAGCTTTAGAGGAAGTTAGTTCGAAAATTACTATAATTGATATAGATGATAAAGATGCAAACCTAACCGACTCAAAAAATATAGGATCTTTGGAATATGAGGAGTTTTTAAATTCTGGAGATGAAAATTTTAAATGGAAAATGCCAAAAGATGAGTGGCAAGCTATAGCATTAGGTTATACATCTGGAACAACTGGTAATCCAAAAGGAGTTGTTTATCATCATAGAGGATCATATTTAATGGCAACTGGAAGTGCAGTTGCATGGAATATGCCTAATCAATTAAATTTTTTATACACAGTACCAATGTTTCATTGCAATGGATGGTGTTATCCTTGGACAATGTCAATGATACATGGTCGAGTAATTTGTTTAAGAAATATTGATGTAAAAAAAATATTTGAATTAATTGATAAGTATGAAGTTACTCATTTTGGTGGAGCACCAATAGTTTTAAATATGTTAGCTAATGCACCTCAGGATCAGCAAAAAGAATTAAAAAGAAAGGTGTATGTATTAACAGCAGGCGCCCCTCCTCCGAGTATAATTTTTGAAAAAATGCAAAAGTTAGGCTTTGAAGTAATGCATGTTTATGGTCTTACAGAAACCTATGGTCATATTTTGCAGTGTGCATGGAATGAAGAATGGGATGAATTAGATCAAAATAATCAAAACGAAATTAGAGCAAGACAAGGAGTAAGGTATCCTAATACAGAGGGTGTTATTGTAATGGACCCTGAAACCATGAAGCCTGTTCCCCATGATGGTAAAACAATGGGTGAAATAATGATTAAAGGAAATGTTGTAATGAAAGGTTATTTTAAAGACAAAGAAGCAACAGAAAAATCAATGGATGGAGGTTGGTTTCATTCTGGAGATTTAGCTGTAACTCACCCAAGTGGTTACATAAAAATTCAAGACAGATCAAAAGATATTATAATTTCAGGTGGGGAAAATATTTCATCTATTGAGATAGAAAATACTATATCAAAACATCCCGCCGTATCACTGGCAGCTGTTGTGGCAAAACCTGATGAGAAATGGGGTGAAACACCTTGTGCTTTTGTTGAATTAATCGAAGGTAAATCAAGCTCAGAAGAGGAAATTATTACGTTTTGTCGGGAAACTCTTGCTGGATTTAAACTTCCTAAAAAAGTCGTGTTTGCTCCTCTACCAAAAACATCCACTGGAAAGATTCAAAAGTTTGAGCTGAGAAAACAAGCTAAGGAATTAAACTAATATAGTTTCTTTACAAAAATCAAATAAGATGGCAGTAATGCTCAAAAAAAATGAAAACTTTTTTAATAGCAAAATCAAGAAGACTTAGAGGTACACCGTACACCTCTAGAATTGAAAAACAAGGTGTAACTGCCTATAGTATTTATAATCATATGTTACTCCCAGCAGCATTTGGCTCAATAGAAGATTCTTATCATCACTTAAAAGAAAATGTTCAAATTTGGGATGTGGCTGCTGAAAGGCAAGTTGAAATCACTGGAAAAGATTCTGCAAAATTAGTTCAGTTAATGACTTGTAGAGATTTATCAAAATCAAAAGAGGGAAGATGTTATTATTGTCCAATAATAGATGATAATGCTGGCTTGATTAATGATCCAGTTGTTTTAAAGTTTAATGAAAATAAATGGTGGATTTCGATAGCTGATACAGATGTAATATTATTTGCAAAAGGATTAGCAATTGGAAAAAATTTTGATGTTAAAATTATTGAACCTGATATTGATATTATGGCAGTGCAAGGTCCAAAGTCATTTAAATTAATGGAAAAAGTTTTTGGAGAAAAAATTGCAAATCTTAAATTTTTTGGTTTTGATTATTTTGAATTCGGCGGTGATAAGCATTTAATTGCGAGATCTGGTTGGTCTAAACAAGGTGGTTATGAAATTTACGTTGAACATAATGACTCCGGTTTAAAATTATACGATCATCTATTTGAAATTGGTAAAGAATTTAATGTTCGGCCAGGAGGCCCCAACTTAATCGAACGTATTGAAAGTGGTTTACTCTCACATGGAAATGATATGGATAATGGAGATAATCCATATGAGTGTGGTTTTGATAAGTATGTAAATATAGATAGTGATGTTGATTTCTTAGGTAAAGAAAAACTTAAAATAATTAAAGCTGAAGGAATTAAAAAAAAACTTATGGGAGTAAAAATTGATGCCAAGGAAATAAGTGTTAATGGCTCAATGGATTTAGTAGATGAAGATAATAATGTAATCGGAGAATTAAGATCTGGTTGTTACAATCCGACTTTTAAACAAGTAATTGGGATTGCAATGATTAACAAACCACATTTTGAGACTTCGAAATCCTTTAAAATCAATATAAATGGCTCTGATTTTGATGGAAAAGTTTGTGATTTACCTTTCATTTAGTATAAAACTTTAAAATATCATGAATATAGCAATAGTAGGAGCGACAGGAAACGTAGGTCGAAAATTAATAGAAGTTTTGGAAAAAAAAAAATTTCCAATAACAGAGGCTTATTTAGTTGCGTCTTCAAATAGTGAAGGAAAAAAAATTAATTTTTTAGGAAAAGAGCTTACTGTTAGTAATTTAGAACAATTTGATTTCTCAAAAGTAAAAATTGCTTTTTTTGCAGCTGGTTCTTCAATTGCTGAAAAATGGGCACCGATTGCAGCTGAAAAAACAATTGTAATTGATAATTCGAAATTCTTTAGAAAAGATCCAGAAATTCCTTTAATTGTTCCAGAGGTAAATTCCAAAGAATTACCTAAATTTAAAAATAAGAATATTATAGCAAATGCCAATTGTTCAGTAATACCAATAGTTGTAGCTCTTAAACCATTACATGATTTGTATAATGTAAAAAGAATAGTTGCATCAACTTATCAATCAGTTTCTGGTGCAGGCAAAGCTGGTATGGATGAGCTTATATCTCAAACAAAAGAAGTATTAGAAAATAAAAATGTGGAGTCTAAAAATTTTACTAAGCAGATTGCTTTTAACGCTATACCACACATAGATAGTTTTGTTGAGAATGGAAGCACTAAAGAAGAGCAAAAAAATCATGATGAAGTAAAAAAAATTTTAGACCCTAAAATCAACATAACTTCTACTTGTGTGAGAATTCCTGTTCTTGTTTCCCACTCTATAAGTGTAAATGTTGAATTTTATAAGCAACATGACTTAGTAGAAATAAGAAATGTTTTATCATCATCACCAGGATGCAAGGTAGTTGATGAGCAAAAAGATGGAGGATATATTACTCCTGTTGAAGCTGAGGATAAATTTGAAACGTTTATATCAAGAATTCGTGAAGACTCTTCTCAGCCAAATTCTATTAATTTATGGGTAGTATCTGATAATTTATTAAAAGGTGCTGCTTTAAATGCAGTTGAAATTGCTGAGGCTTTGGTAGAAAAAGATTTTTATGGAAAATAAAAATCCCATATCTCCTCATATACAAATTTATAACTGGCACATCTCTTCGTTGGTTTCAATATCACACAGAGTAACTGGTATAATAAACTTTATTACAGTAACTTTGATAGGTATTTGGATAGCATCTTTATTACTAGGAGAGGAAAGTTATGTATTTACTAATTTTTTCTTATCGTCTTTCGTTGGTAAATTTGTTTGTTTAGGAGTTATTTGGTCTTTTACATTTCAAATGCTCAGCGAAATAAGGCATTTAATCATGGATTTAGGATACGGATTTGAGCAAAAAACTACAAAAGTAACTGGATTAATAGTTCTGATAGGATCATTTCCTCTTACTGTTATAATTTTTATTGTAGGAAGGCACTTAATTTAATGGGTTTTGTAACGAAGAAATGGATATTTTTAAAAGTAAGTTCTGCAATTTTACTTCCATTAATGCTATGGTTTTCTATAAATTTGGCTTCTGTTTATGACAAAGGCTATAATGAATTACTTTTATTCATAACATCTCAACCGTCTAAGTTCTTATTTAGTCTTTTTTTGATTTTTGCATATTTTTTCTCAGCTTTAAGCATTAGTGAGGTTTTTGAGGATTATATTGAGGACGAAAAAATCAAAAATGCCGCAAATAAATCATTAAATATCTTTGCTATAGTATTTCCATTATTAATAATTATCTTAATATTTAAATTATAGCTATGAGTGCATACAAAATTATTGACCATGAATATGATGTAGTTGTTTTAGGTGCAGGTGGATCTGGACTAAGAGCAGCTGTTGGCCTAAGTGAGGCCGGTCTAAAAACGGCATGTGTATCAAAAGTATTCCCAACACGAAGTCATACATCTGCAGCACAAGGAGGTATTTCGGCAGCACTTGGAAATATGGGAGAAGATGACTGGAGATGGCATATGTATGATACTGTCAAAGGTGCTGATTGGTTAGGTGACCAGGATTCCATCGAATATCTATGTAAAGAAGCACCAGCTGCAGTTCTTGAATTAGAAAAGTATGGTGTTCCATTTAGTAGAACTGAAGAAGGAAAAATTTATCAAAGACCTTTTGGGGGTATGACAAAAAACTACGGAAATGAAACAGTTCAAAGAACATGTGCAGCAGCAGATAGAACTGGACATGCAATACTTCACACATTGTATGGACAAGCTTTAAAACATAATACCGAATTTTTTATTGAATATTTTGCGTTAGATTTAATAATGAAAGACGGAGCATGCAAAGGTATAATTGCTTGGAACCTCAATGATGGAACAATTCACAGATTTAGATCCCACACAACTATTATAGCGACAGGGGGTTATGGAAAAGTATATTACTCAGCT
The DNA here is from genome assembly GCA_902594335.1 of uncultured Pelagibacteraceae bacterium. Classification (GTDB taxonomy): domain Bacteria; phylum Pseudomonadota; class Alphaproteobacteria; order Pelagibacterales; family Pelagibacteraceae; genus Pelagibacter. Next base: position 11,328 of record CACJLY010000005.1, read on the forward strand.
ACTTCAGCTCATACTTGCACCGGAGATGGTAATGCTATGGCTTTAAGAGCTGGATTGCCTTTACAAGACATGGAATTTGTACAGTTTCATCCAACAGGAATATATGGTCATGGAACTTTAATTTCAGAGGGTGTAAGAGGAGAAGGTGGTTATCTAGTAAATTCAAAAGGAGAAAGATTTATGGAGCGTTATGCTCCTAAAGCAAAAGATTTAGCATCAAGAGATGTTGTAAGTAGATCAATTGCAGTAGAAATAAATGAAGGTAGAGGTATTGGAAAAGAACAAGATCATGTTCATCTCCATATTGATCATTTGGATCCAAAAGTAATTGATGAAAGATTACCAGGAATCTCAGAGGCTTCAAAATTATTTGCCAATGTAGATGTAACCAAGGAACCTATACCAGTGGTACCAACAGTTCATTATAACATGGGTGGAATACCAACAAATTACAAAGCAGAGGTTCTTACAGTAAACGGATCGGAGAAAACTGTGCCTGGGTTAATGGCTATTGGAGAGGCAGCATGTGTTTCTGTTCATGGTGCGAATAGATTAGGTTCGAACTCATTAATAGATTTAGTGGTTTTTGGAAGAGCTGCAGCAAAAAGAGCAGCAGAGTTAGTAAAACCCGGAATGAAGCATGATGAAATTGATAAAAATGAAACGGATAGATGTTTAGATAGATTTGACAAATTAAGAAACTCAGAAGGTTCAAACCCAACATCTGAACTTAGACTTTCGATGCAAAAGACAATGCAATCTAAGTGTGCTGTATTTAGATCAGAGAAAACTTTAAAAGAAGGTGTTAATGAAATTAGAAAACCTTATGATGGAATGGACTCTCTTTCTGTAAAAGATAAGTCATTAATATTTAATACTGACTTAGTTGAAACCCTGGAATTTGATAATTTAATAAGACAAGCAATAACCACTATGGACTCTGCATATCATAGAAAAGAAAGCAGAGGAGCTCATGCAAGAGAAGATTTTCCAAATAGAGACGATGAGAATTATATGCAGCACACTCTATCTTGGTGCAGTGGTTCAAAAACTAAAATTAATTATAGACCTGTTCACAGATCAACGCTAACAAATGATGTACAATATTTTCCTCCGCAGGAAAGAGTATATTAATGGTTCAATTAAGTTTACCTACAAATTCAAAGGTAGAAAAAGGTCAATACTATAAAGATAAAACAGGGTCAAAAAATATTAGAAAAGTAAATGTTTATAGATGGGATCCATCTAAAAACGAAAATCCAAGACTTGATACCTATGAAGTTGATATGGACAACTGTTCATCAAAAGTCCTTGATATTTTAAATAAAATTAAAAACGAAATTGATCCTTCTGTAGCTTACAGAAGATCTTGTGCTCATGGAGTTTGTGGATCTTGTGCGATGAATATGAATGGAAAAAATGGTTTAGCATGTACAAAAGCCCATACTGAATTGGATGGAGATATTGATATTTATCCTCTACCACATCTAAAAGTCTTAAAAGATTTAATCGGTGATTTAAGCACATTATATAAACAATATGAGTCTGTTGAACCTTGGTTAAAAACATCAAAGGTAAATGATAAAGAAAATATTCAATCTAAAGGCGACAGAGCAAAATTAGATGGATTATATGAATGTATTATGTGTGCATGTTGTTCAACTTCTTGCCCAAGTTATTGGTGGAACGGTGAAAAATATTTAGGTCCAGCTGTATTACTTCAGGCTTATAGGTGGATAATTGATAGTAGAGATGAAGATAGAAAAGAAAGACTTAAAAAAGTAGCTGATGAATTAAAGCTCTATCGATGCCATACTATCTTGAATTGTACAAATGCTTGCCCGAAGGGCTTAAATCCTGCAAAAGCTATTGCAGAGATAAAGAAAATGCTTGCAACGGCCTAATTACTTAATTAAATAATTTCACTCATGAATATAATCAAACATTTCGTTGGTGGAAAAGTAATAGATGGTACTTCAGAAAGAAAGGGCCAAGTTTTTAATCCTGCTACTGGAGAGCAAGAATCGGAAGTTATTTTGGCTGCTAAATCAGATTTAGATAAAACAGTTGAAATTGCTAAGAAAGCCTTTGAGACATGGTCACTTAAGCCTGCACTTCAAAGAGCTAGGATAATGTTTAAGTTTAAAGAACTTATAGAAAAAAATTTTGATGAATTAACAAAGTTAATTGTCTCCGAACATGGAAAAGTTTATGAGGATGCAAAAGGATCATTAATAAGAGGATTGGAAGTTGTCGAGTTTGCATGTGGAATTCCTCATGTGCTTAAAGGTGAATTTTCTGAGAATGTTGGGACAAATGTTGATAGTTATTCCATGCGACAGCCTTTAGGAGTAGCTGCTGGAATAACACCTTTTAATTTTCCTGCAATGGTGCCAATGTGGATGTTTCCATTAGCTATAGCATGTGGAAATACTTTTATTCTTAAACCATCAGAAAAAGATCCCTCATGTCCGATGAGATTAGCCGAATTACTTCACGAAGCTGGTCTTCCTGCTGGAGTTTTCAATGTTGTTAACGGCGATAAAGAAGTTGTAGACGCTATACTTTCAAACAATGATATTAAAGCTGTAAGCTTTGTTGGATCAACACCTATAGCTAAATATATATATGAGAATGCTGCCAAAAATGAAAAAAGAGTTCAAGCATTAGGCGGAGCTAAAAATCATTTAGTGGTGATGCCTGATTGTGATTTAGAAGGAGCTGTAAATGGTCTAATGGGTGCTGCATATGGATCTGCAGGTGAAAGATGTATGGCTCAGTCTGTTGCTGTAGCAGTTGGTGATATTGGTGATGAGTTAGTATCTAGGTTAGTAAAAAAAGCTGAAGCATTAAAAATTGGTCCTGGTATGGATAAATCCTCAGAGATGGGTCCTCTTGTTACAAAACAACATTTAGAAAAAGTAAAAGGATATGTTGATTTAGGAGTTAAAGAGGGAGCTAAATTAGCTCTTGATGGTAGAGATTTAAAACTTCAAGGGTATGAAAATGGTTTTTATATAGGTGGATGTTTGTTTGATCATGTAACTACTGATATGAGAATTTATAAAGAAGAGATTTTTGGTCCTGTTCTATCAGTGGTAAGAGTAAAAACTTTTGAAGAAGCAACAAAAATGATAAATGAGCATGAGTATGGAAACGGTGTAAGTATTTATACTAGAGATGGTGATGCAGGAAGAACTTTTGCAAGTAAAATCCAAGTTGGAATGGTTGGAATAAATGTTCCAATACCAGTTCCTATGGCATTTCATAGTTTTGGTGGATGGAAAAGATCATTGTTTGGTGATAGTGGGATGCATGGCATGGAGGGAATAAAATTTTATACCAAATTAAAAACTATTACCTCTAGATGGCCTTCAGGCATAAGGTCAAATCCTGAATTTATTATGCCAACTATGGAATAAAATATGTCAAAAATTTCTTTAATAGGTGCTGGTCAAATAGGTGGGACTTTAGCGCATTTAATTGGCTTGAAAGAGCTTGTAAATGAGGTTGTGCTGTTTGATGTTGCTAGTGGAATTGCCAAAGGAAAAGCCTTAGATATTGCACAATCTTCATCAGTTGATGGATTTAACGTAAAATTTTCAGGAACAGATAATTATGAAGATATTAAAGATTCTGATGTAATTATCATAACTGCAGGAGTACCAAGAAAGCCAGGTATGAGTAGAGATGATTTACTTGGTATTAATTTAAAAATTATTAAGCAGGTTGCAGAAGGAATAAAAGTAAATGCACCTAACGCTTTTGTTATATGTATTACAAATCCGTTAGATGTAATGGTAATGGCATTTCAAAAATATTCAGGACTTCCAGCAAATAAAGTAGTTGGGATGGCTGGTATTTTAGATAGTTCACGTTTTAAACTTTTTTTATCTGAGGAATTAAATGTACCTGTAATAGAAATTGATGCAATGGTAATGGGTGGGCATGGAGATACAATGGTACCTCTTCCAAGATTTACTAAGGTCTCTGGTAAACCTTTAATGGATTTATTAAAAGATGGAAAAATTTCTGAAGAAAAATTAGAAAGCATTAATCAACGAACAAGAGATGGTGGTGCTGAGATAGTTAAATATTTGGAAAAAGGATCTGCATTTTATGCGCCAGCGGCTTCCGGAGTAGAGATGGCAGAGGCATTTTTAAAAGATCAAAAAAAACTTTTACCATGTGCAGCACATCTACATGGAGAATATGGGATTAATAATGTTTATGCTGGTGTTCCTGTTATCATCGGAAAAGAAGGCGTTGAAAGGATTGATGAAATTGATCTTAATGAGAATGAAAAATCAGAATTTAATAATTCTGTTGAAGCAGTCATCAAATTGTGGGATGCGGCATCAAAAATAGATCCTGATTTGAATAAAGACTAAATGAATATTCACGAGCACCAAGCAAAACAAATTCTAAAAAAGTATGGAGCGAATGTACCCGAGGGAGTATTTGCATTTAATGTATCCGATCTTTTGCAAAAAACTAAAGAATTGAAAACTGATAAGTATGTCCTTAAAGCTCAAATTCATGCTGGTGGAAGAGGTAAGGCTGGCGGAGTAAAAATTGTAGAAAATTTAGAAAATTTAGAAAAAGAAGCAAATATTTTGCTTGGCAAAAACCTAGTTACTCATCAAACAGGACCTTTAGGTAGAGAAGTAAAAAGACTATATGTTGAGGAGGTATCTAATATTAGTAAAGAATTTTATCTTTCATGCCTAGTTGATAGAGCAAGTTCAAAAATTGCATTTATTTCAAGTGATCAAGGAGGAATGAATATTGAAGAAGTTGCCCAAAAAACACCTGAAAAAATTTTAACAACTAAAGTCGATTTTAACCAAGAAATTTCCGAGGTTGATTGTAAGAAAATTATAAATGTTTTTGAATTAGATGATAATGCCAGTTTTGAAGCTATAAGCTTAATAAAAGCAATTTATAAATTGTTCATAGAAAATGATGCTAATTTAGTAGAAATAAACCCACTTATTTTAACGAGAGAAAATAAAGTAGTTTGTCTTGATGCAAAAATGACATTTGATGAAAATGCATTATTTAAACATCCTGAAATACAAGAACTAAGAGACTATAATGAGGAAGAAGCCACTGAAATTGAAGCAAGCAAACATGACTTAGCATATATAAAATTAGATGGAAGTATAGGATGTATGGTAAACGGTGCAGGATTAGCAATGGCTACAATGGATATCATAAAGCTTTATGGTGAAGAGCCGGCAAATTTTTTAGATGTAGGAGGTGGAGCATCAAAAGAAAAAGTTTCTGCTGCATTCAAAATTATTTTATCCGATAAAAATGTTAAAGGAATATTGATAAATATTTTTGGTGGAATTATGAGATGTGATGTACTTGCTCAAGGTGTTGTAGATGCAGCAAAAGAAATTAAAATTGAAGTTCCGTTAGTAGTAAGATTAGCAGGAACAAACTTTGAAGAAGGAAAAAAGATATTAGAGAATTCTGGTTTAAAAATTATATCTGCAAACGACTTATCAGATGCTGCAAAAAAAGTTGTAGAGGCAATAAAATAATGTCAGTATTAATTGATAAAAATACAAAAGTAATTTGCCAAGGTTTTACAGGATCCCATGGTACTTTTCACTCTGAACAATCTATTAAATATGGAACAAATTTAGTTGGGGGCGTAACACCAAAAAAAGGTGGACAAATTCACTTAGAAAGACCAGTGTTTAACACAGTTAAAGAAGCAAAAGATGCCACTGGTGCTGATGCAACAATGATATATGTGCCTGCAAAGTTTGCTTCATCAGCCATCATTGAAGCCATCGATGCATCTATTCAATTAATTGTTTGTATTAGCGAAGGAATACCAATTCTAGATATGTTAAAAGTAAAAAAAAAATTACAAAATTCTAAATCCAGATTAATTGGTCCAAACTGTCCAGGAATAATTACACCTAATGAATGTAAAATTGGAATAATGCCAGGTAATATTCATAAAAAAGGTTCAGTTGGAATTGTATCTAGATCAGGAACACTAACCTATGAGGCAGTTGCTCAAACAACCGAGAACAATCTTGGTCAATCAACATGTATAGGAATTGGTGGGGATCCAATTAATGGAACTAATTTCATTGATTGCCTTGATTTATTTTTAAATGACGATCAAACAGAGTCTATACTAATGATTGGTGAAATAGGTGGAACTGCCGAGGAAGAGGCCGCAGAGTTTGTCAAAAATCACAAAATAAAAAAACCAATTGTTGGATTTATAGCTGGAGTAACTGCTCCGCCAGGAAGAAGAATGGGACATGCTGGAGCTATTATTTCAGGTGGCAAAGGAAATGCTGAAGAAAAGATAAAAAAAATGCAAGATTGCGGTATTACTGTTGCAAATTCTCCCTCTGATATTGGAAAAACGCTACTAAATAAATTGTCTAATTGATAACATTTTGTTTGTATAATATTTAAAGAATAAATATGTCAGCTTCCAAAAATCTTGAGTACAAAAAAACTTCATTTTTAAATAAGTCAAACAATGCATTTATTGAGCAAATGTATGTAAAGTTTATAAATAAAGATCCTAGTTTGCCAGAGGGTTGGAAAGAGTATTTTCTCGATATAAGTGAGGATTTAGAATCAGTTGTTAGAGAAATAAAGGGTCCCTCATGGGGTCCTAAAAAAGTAAAAATTAAAGAAAATATAGAATTTAAAAAAGAAAATTCTGGCCTAAAAGTTAATCAAGCTGATGTAATAGCTGGTAATAGTAATTCAATAAGAGCAGTTTCACTTATTAGATCTTATAGACAAAGAGGACATCTACTTTCTAAACTAGACCCACTAGAAATAAGAGAAAGTGAATATTTAGATGAATTGCACCCAGAAAATTATGGTTTTAATAAAGAAGATTACGATAAGCAAATATATTTAGATGGTGTTTTAAATAAAGAGTATTCAAACATAAAAGAAATTTTATCTATACTTAGAAAAACTTATTGTGGATCAGTTGGTTATGAATACATGCACATATCAAATCCAACAGAGAGAAAATGGTTTAGGGACAGAGTAGAAAAAGATGAAAATGCATTAAAATTTACTGAAAATGGTAAAAGTGCAATTTTAAACAAATTAATCCAAGCTGAGGGATTCGAGAAATTTTTGCATACTAAATATGTTGGTTCTAAAAGATTTGGTTTAGATGGTGGTGAAAGTTTAATTCCAGGTTTAGAACAAATTATAAAAATTGGAGGTCAATCAAAGATTAAAGAGGTTAAAATTGGGATGTCTCACAGAGGAAGACTAAATGTTTTAGCTAACGTTTTACAAAAATCTTATAAAAGAATATTTAATGAATTTGCTGGTGAATTAAATAATACCGATGAAGACAGTGCTGGCGATGTGAAATATCATCTGGGAGCTTCATCTGATAGAGAATTTGATGGAAATTCTGTTCATGTAAGTTTAACTGATAATCCTTCACATTTGGAAGCAGTTAATCCAGTAGTATTGGGTCAGACTAGAGCAAAACAATTTTTTCATAAAGATACTGAGAGAAATAAAGTAATTCCGATTTTAATACATGGTGATGCTGCTTTTGCAGGACAAGGTATTGTTGCTGAATGTTTTGCAATGTCGGGTTTACCTGGACACAATACAGGTGGAACTATCCATATAATAGTGAATAATCAAATAGGATTTACCACAAGCCCAAGGTTTGCAAGATCTTCACCTCACCCATCAGATATTGCGAAAATGGTTGATGCGCCTATCATCCATGTTAATGGAGATGACCCAGAAGCTGTTGTTTATGGCTCAAGAATTGCAACTGAATTTAGATTAAAGTTCAATAGAGATGTAGTTATCGACTTAGTTTGTTACAGACGATTTGGACATAATGAGGGAGATGAACCATCATTCACTCAACCATTGATGTATAAAAAAATTAGATCACATCAATCAACAGCAAATATATATGGATCTAAGCTTATTAATGAAAATTTAATATCTAAAGAAGGTTTAAATGATCAAATAAAAAAATTTAAAGATCTTTTAGATGATCAATTTAAGACAGCTAAAGATTATAATCCTAAAATTGAATGGTTTGAGGGAGCATGGTCCAGCTATAAACCTAAAAAAGGGAAAGATAAAAGAGGAATTACCGGAGCAGATGAAAAAATACTTAAAAATATTTCAGATAAAATAAATGTCGTTCCATCCGAAATAAGTATTCACAAAACTATAAACAAAATTTTGCAAAGTAGAAAAAAATCTGTCGACGATGGTTTAAATATTGACTGGTCTACTGCTGAATCATTAGCTTTTGGTTCATTATTAGATGAGGGATTTCCAGTTCGATTTGTAGGGCAAGATTCTGGAAGAGGAACATTCAGTCAGAGACATTCAGTTTTAAGAGACCAAACGAATAACTCTAGATATATTCCATTAAATAATATTTCAAAACATCAAAAAAAATTTGAAATTGTTGATAGTTTTTTGTCGGAACTTGCGGTTTTAGGATTTGAATATGGATATAGTTTAGTAGAACCAAATACTCTTACTCTTTGGGAAGCTCAATTTGGTGATTTTGCTAATGGTGCACAAGTGATAATCGATCAATTTATCTCTTCTGGTGAAAGAAAATGGCAAAGAGCTTCAGGTTTGGTTATGTTATTACCTCATGGCTATGAAGGTCAGGGACCAGAACATTCTTCTGCTAGACTTGAAAGATTTTTACAATTGTGTGCAAATGATAATCTCCAAGTTATGAATTGTACAACTCCAGCAAATTATTTTCATGCTTTACGTAGACAAATACACCGTGATTTTAGAAAACCACTTGTAATTATGACGCCTAAATCTTTGTTAAGAAACAAATTTTGTGTGTCAACCATTGATGATTTTAGTAAACAAACATCATTTCACCGAATAATGTGGGATCATGCATTAAGCGATCAATCCGAAAATTTTATTAAATTAAAAAAATCTAGTGAAATCAAAAAAGTTATAATTTGTTCAGGAAAAGTGTACTTCGATCTTTTAAATGCTAGGGAAAAGTTAAAAAGAGATGATGTGGTAATGTTTAGAATAGAGCAACTTTATCCTTTTCCAGCAAAGAGTTTGGTAAAAGAACTTAAACCATATGCAAAAAATGCTAATTTTTATTGGTGTCAGGAAGAGCCAAAAAATATGGGTGCATGGTTTTCAGTAAGAGATTATATACAATGGACATTGGATACCATTAAAGCTAAAAATAACGAAGTTTCTTATATTGGAAGAAGTCCTGATGCATCACCAGCCACTGGATATGCTAAAAGGCATCAACTTGAGCAACAAGAAATTATAAATGAAGTATTTAATTAATGAGTGAAAAAATTTTAGTACCTACTTTAGGTGAAAGTATTACAGAAGCAACAGTTTCTAAATGGTTGAAAAAAGAAGGTGAAACAGTTCAGGCGGATGAAGCAATAGTTGAACTGGAAACTGATAAAGTAAATTTAGAAGTTCCTTCACCTATTAGTGGGACATTATCAGAGATTAGTTTTAGAGATGGAGATACAGTTGAAGTTGGAGCTGTTTTGGGCTCAATTTCTGAGGGGAATGTTGATATTAAAAATGTACCCGAAAGCAAAAAAAAACTTGAGGATAATGAAGAGAAAGAATTTAAAGATCAGAAAAGCAATGTAATTAATTTAGATATAGAAAAAAAACCTCAAACTAAGTTAGAAGAACCATTAGTATTAACTGAAGATAATTCAATGGAGCTGTTAGAGGAAGAGCCTTTGCTTTTGACTGAGGAAGTAGAAACAGAGGAAACCTCACAACAACCAATTATTCTTTCACCTGCAGTTAGAAAAATGGTTGCAGAAAAAAATATCAACCTAGATAATGTAAAGGGAACAGGTAAGGCAGGAAGAATTTTAAAAGGTGATCTAATTACTATGATGGGAGCCAACCCACAACCCAACCAGAGAAGAATTCAATACGGTGAAGAAGAAAGAATTAAAATGACTCGTTTAAGACAAACGATTGCAAAAAGATTAAAACAAGCTCAAGAAAATGCAGCAATGTTAACTACTTTTAATGAAGTAGATATGTCTGCGATTATGGCAATGAGAAAAGACAACCAAGAAGATTTCAAAAGCAGATACGGAATAAAGCTAGGTCTAATGTCATTTTTTGTTAAAGCTTGTGTCGTTGGACTAAAATTATTTCCAGCAATTAACGCTGAGATTGAAGATCAAGACATAATATATAAAAATTATTATAATATTAGTTTCGCTGTTGGAACTGAAAAAGGTTTAGTAGTTCCAGTGCTTAGAAATGCAGATGAGATGTCATTTGCTCAAATAGAAAAAGAAATAAAAAAATTATCTGAAAAAGCAAACACAGGTAGTTTAACAATTGAGGACTTACAAGGAGGTACGTTTACAATTAGCAATGGAGGTGTATATGGTTCCATGCTTTCAACACCAATATTAAACCCTCCTCAATCAGGTGTATTAGGAATGCACAATATTGTTGAAAGACCAGTAAATGATAATGGTGAGATAAAAATAAAACCAATAATGTACTTAGCCTTGTCTTATGATCATAGAATTATTGATGGAAAGGAATCCGTGTCGTTCTTAAAAACTGTTAAAGAAAATTTAGAAGACCCTAGAAGATTGTTTTTAAATATCTAATGGCTGAAAAATTTGATGTCACTGTAATTGGGGGAGGACCTGCAGGATATGTTTGTGCGATTAGATTATCACAATTGGGATTAAAAACTGCATGTATCGAGTCTAGAGGATCTTTAGGAGGCACTTGTCTTAATATAGGATGTATTCCATCTAAAAGCCTATTAAATATGTCAGAAAGTTTTCATAGAGCTAAAAACTTCTCTGATATTGGAATCGAAACCGGGGAAATTAAGCTTAATCTAAAAAAAATGATGAGTAATAAAGAAAGTTCAGTTTCAACACTTACAAAAGGAGTAGAGTTTTTATTTAAAAAAAACAAAGTTACTTACATTAAAGGAGTAGGATCTTTTAGTGAAAAAAATGAAATTTTAGTCAAAAATGATAAATCAGAAATAAAAATTAAAACTGATAAAACCATAATAAGTACAGGATCAGAACCTTTATCTCTTCCAGGCATAGATTTTGATGAAGAAAAAATTCTTTCATCTACAGGAGCTCTAAATATTTCTAAGCTTCCAAAAAAAATGGTTGTAGTTGGTGGCGGTTATATTGGATTGGAGATGGGTTCTGTTTGGTCAAGATTAGGAACTGAGGTTCATGTTATAGAATATTTAGACCACATAACACCAGGACTTGATAAAGAAATTTCAAATGAATTTATGAAAATATTAAAAAAACAGAATATTAAATTTGAATTAAATACTAAAGTTGAAAAAATTTCTAAAAATGATCAAGGAGTAATAATTGAAACCTCTAATAAAAACTCAAAAAACAAAATTGAAGCTGATGTAGTTTTAATTTCTGTTGGAAGAAAACCTTACACTGATAAATTAAATTTAGAAAAAATCGGTGTAAATCTAGATAAAAAAGGAAAAATCACAGTTAATAAAAAATTTGAGACTAATGTTAAAAATGTTTATGCAATAGGAGACGTCATAGATGGTCCAATGTTGGCTCATAAAGCCGAGGAGGAAGGAATAGCAGTAGCAGAGTTAATTGCTGGACAGTCTGGTCATGTAAATTATGATATTATACCTGGAGTAATTTATACTTCACCCGAGGTAGCTTATGTTGGAAAAAATGAGGAAGAATTAAAAGAAAAAAAAATAAACTACAAGGTAGGTAAATTTCCGTTTATGGCAAACTCAAGAGCTAAAGCAATAAATGAGCCAGAGGGATTCGTCAAAATATTAGCTGAAAGTACAACTGATAGAGTATTGGGAGTACATATAATCGGACCTCATGCTGGAGAAATGATTGCAGAAATGTCGGTAGCAATGGAATTCGGCGCAAGTTCTGAAGATATTGCAAGAACATGTCATGCTCATCCTACCTTTTCAGAAGCGATAAAAGAAGCTGCTTTATCTGTAGATAAAAGACAAATTCACTCTTAATATATTTCATAATTTATTTATGAAATATCCTGTCCTAATACCTAATATATTTAACTTCCCTTTTACATATGAAAGTGACTTAGATCTTAAAGTAGGAGATTATGTTTGTGTTCCCTTTGGAAAATCAAAAATAACAGGAGTTGTATGGAATGAATTTGAAAAAAAAAATAACAAAAATTTTCAGATAAAAAAAATTCTTAAAAAAATAGAAATTGAACCACTTAAAAAAGAAATTATAAACTTTTTGAATTGGTTTTCTGAATATAACTTAGTACCAAAAGGAATGTGTTTAAAACTACATTTACTTAGTGGAGAAGCAATCACTAATTATGAAGATGAAAATTATCTATCCTATAATAAACAAAAGTTTGTAAATAAGTTTACCCTGTCTTCAGATCAAAGAGAAATATTTGAGGAAATGTCAAAAAAAAATAATAAATTTAGAGTCCATCTTTTACAAGGGACTACAGGTTCAGGAAAAACAATTGTTTATTTTAAGCATATAAAACAATTGTTAGAAAAAGGCTATCAAGCAATGATTCTACTACCTGAAATTGGTTTAACCGCAGAATTTGAAAATAAATTTGAGGAATTTTTTGGTTTCAGTGCTGCAGTGTGGCACTCTGGAATAACACCAAAAAAAAAGAAAATAATCTGGAGTGGAGTATCATCAGGAAAAATTAATGCAATTATTGGAGCTCGTTCCTCATTATTTTTACCATTTAAAAATCTTGGAATTATAGTTGTAGATGAAGAGCACGATCAATCATTCAAACAAGACGAAGGAGTAATTTATAATGCAAGAGACATGGCAATTGCTAGAGCTAATTTTGAAAATATCCCTATCAATCTTGTTACTGCTGTACCCTCAATAGAAACATATGCAAATATTAAGAAAAAGAAATACTCTCTTTCACGTTTAACTAAAAGATATGAAGATGCAAATTTACCCACATATAAAATAATAGACTTAAACAAAAATAAGTTAGATAAACAATCATGGATTGCTAATAAAACTTTAGAAAAGGTAAATAATCACTTAAAAAAAAATGACCAAGTATTATTTTTTATTAATAGAAGAGGTTTTGCTCCATATGCTCTTTGTAAGAAATGTTTAAATGTTTATTCCTGTCCAAATTGTTCGATAAATTTAGTATATCACAAACATAAAAATAAATTACTTTGTCATTATTGTGGTTTTCAATCTCAGTTAAGCAGGAATTGTAAGAAAGGTGAAGTATGTGATTTTGTTTTTAGTGGCCCTGGGGTAGAGAGAATTTCTGAAGAGGTTAAACTCAAATTCCCAAATAATAAAATATCAATTTTTTCAAGTGATACCATGAATAAAAAATCTTCTAAAAAAAAATTAGAAGATATAGTTAAAGGAAAAATTGATATACTTATTGGAACACAATTAATTTCTAAAGGTTTTCATTTTCCAAAATTAAACTGCATTGTTATTTTAGATATTGATCTTAATTCAAATGGACATGACTTAAGAACTGCGGAAAAAAACTTACAGCTCTATCACCAATTATCTGGACGGGCTGGTAGAACTGGTAAACCAGCTACAGTATATTTTCAAACATACAACTCAAACCAAAGTATTATTAATCAAATAACAAATCCTGATCCTTTTATTTTTTTAGAAAATGAATTGAAATTAAGAGAGAAAAATAATCTACCACCTTATGAAAGATTTGTTTCATTAATACTCACCTCTTCAAATGAAAGAAGTTTAGAAAAAGAGTCAATGGACATAAAAAAAATGTTATCAGAATCCTTAAACGACAAAATTTTGGGACCTGTTAATGCACCTATATATCGAGTTAGACGAAAGTATAGACAGAGACTTTTGATAAGATCTAAAAAGGGTTCTAATATTCAAAAAAGATTGAGTGAAATCTTAATTACATACAAATTACCTAAAGAAATAAAACTAACAGTTGATGTTGACCCAATAACCTTTAATTAATGGACAAATTTTGCACTATTTAGTCAATCTGTTACTTGAAGACACCAAACTCATATGCTACTTAATCCAAAAAATCTTCTAAAATAAAGAGTTAAAATTGAGCAAAAATAACAGTTTTTCAGCAACTACAGCAAGTAGGTATTCTTTAGCACTATATGAACTAGCTAATGAAAATAATTCAATAGATGAGGTTGAAAAACAATCAATATCTTTTTTAAGATTAATAGATGAAAGCAAAGATTTTAGTTCATTAATAAAAGATCCAACTAACTCTGTAAATGAACTTCAGGATGTAATTAACAAAATTGCTGAAAATTATAAATTAAACTCTTTAATGTCAAAATTTTTAGGTTTTCTAATATCTAAAAGAAGATTTTTTTATGTAAGAACAATTCTTCAAGATTTTGTAGATACTTGTTCGAAAAAAAGAGGAGAAGTAAAAGCTGAACTAATTTCCTCTAAAGAATTATCAGGAGAACAAGTAAATAAAATAAAAGACGAACTTTCTCAAAATTTTGACGCAAAAATAAAATTAGACTATAAATATGACAAAAGTTTAATTGGAGGTTTAGTAATACAAGTTGGTAGTATTATGGTAGATACCTCTATTAAAAATAAATTACAACTAATTGAAAATATAATGATAGAGGCTTAAATGGAAATAAATCCTTCAGAAGTAACAAAAATATTAAAAGAACAAATTAAAAAGTTTGGAGATAAAGCTGAGGTTACAGAGGTTGGTCAAGTTTTATCAGTAGGTGATGGTATAGCAAGAATATATGGATTAGATAATGTTCAAGCTGGAGAAATGGTAGAATTTTCTGACGGCTCGAAAGGAATGGCATTAAACCTAGAAAGTGAAAATGTAGGTGTAGTAATTTTTGGTGATGATAGAGCAGTTAAAGAAGGTGATACTGTAAAAAGAACTGGTGCAATTGTTGATACACCAGTTGGGAAAGAATTGCTTGGTAGAGTGGTTGATGGTTTAGGAAACCCAATTGATGGAAAAGGTGCGTTAGATAAAAGTTTAAGAAGAAGTAGGGTTGAGGTTAAAGCTCCTGGCATAATTCCACGTAAATCTGTAAGTGAACCAATGCAGACTGGTCTTAAATCAATTGATAGTCTAGTTCCAATTGGAAGAGGACAAAGAGAATTAATTATTGGTGACAGACAAACAGGCAAAACAGCAGTTGCAATTGATGCTATAATAAACCAGAAAAAAATTAACGAGTCAGGCGATGAGAAGAAAAAATTGTATTGTATTTATGTGGCCGTAGGCCAAAAGAGATCTACAGTTAGACAGATTGAAAAAACACTAGAAGAAGCTGGTGCGATGGAATACACAACAATAGTTGCAGCAACTGCATCAGATGCAGCACCTTTACAATTTTTAGCCCCTTATACCGGATGTACTATGGGTGAGTATTTTAGAGATAATGGGATGCATGCCTTGATAATATATGATGATTTGTCAAAACAAGCTGTTGCATATAGACAAATGTCACTTCTATTAAGAAGACCTCCCGGAAGAGAAGCATATCCTGGAGATGTGTTTTACTTACATAGTAGATTACTTGAAAGGGCTGCAAAATTAAGTGACGAGCATGGTGGAGGATCATTAACCGCTCTTCCAATAATCGAAACCCAAGGTGGTGATGTCTCCGCATTTATACCAACAAATGTTATTTCAATTACTGATGGTCAAATATTTCTTGAAACTGAACTTTTTAACCAAGGTATAAGACCTGCCATAAATGTTGGATTATCCGTATCAAGAGTTGGATCATCTGCTCAAACTAAAGCGATGAAGAAAGTTTCAGGGTCCATGAAATTGGAGCTCGCGCAATATCGTGAAATGGCTGCGTTTGCACAATTTGGTTCAGACCTTGATGCGTCTACTCAGAAATTACTTAACAGAGGATCAAAGTTAACTGAACTTTTAAAGCAAAATCAATATTCTCCCATGACAGTTGCAGAACAAGTCATTTCGGTATTTTGTGGAGTTAGAGGACATCTTGATGATATTGAACAAAAGGATATTTCAAGTTTTGAGAGTAAAATTATTGAAAAATGTAAATCTGAAAAGCCAGATATTATTGAGTCAATAACAGCTTCAGGAAAACTTGAAGATGATAAAGAAAAAGAATTAAATGAAATTATTTTACAACTTAAGAAAGATTTTAACTCATAAAAAATAATGGCTAGTTTAGACGATCTAAAAAAAAGAATATCAAGTGTTAAGTCTACGCAGAAGATTACTAAGGCAATGAAAATGGTTGCTGCTGCAAAATTACGAAGAGCCCAGGAGAGTGCTGAGAAAGGCAGACCTTACTCTGATAAAATGAATAATATTATTTTAAACTTATCAAATGGTATATCTGACATTGATAACGCTCCGAAACTTTTATCTGGTACTGGAGAAGATAAAGTGCATCTATGTGTAGTAATGACATCAGATAGAGGTCTTTGCGGAGGTTTTAATACAAATATTATTAAAAAAGCTAAACTATATTTTCAAAAAATTTTAGATGAAGGAAAAACTTTAAAGATTATTACAGTGGGAACTAAAGGTTATGACCAACTAAAACGTCTATACAGTGATAATATTATTGAAAGGATATCTTTTAAAGAATCAAAAAATATTAATTATTTTGATGCTGATAAAGTCGGTAAGATAGTTATTGAAAAATTTGAAAAAAAAGAATTTGATGTATGTGCAATTTTTTATAACCAATTTAAGAATGTAATTACTCAAATACCTCAAGAACAACAAATTATTCCTTTAAAAACATCTGAAAAAGATGAAAATTCATCAGAAGATAACTATGAATTTGAACCCGAAGAGGATGAGATATTGAGCAACTTGTTACCTAAAAATATTTCAACTCAGATTTTTAAAGCGATGTTAGAGAATTCAGCTAGCGAGCAAGGTTCAAGAATGAGTGCAATGGATAATGCAACCAGAAACGCAGGTGAAATGGTTGACAAACTTACTATTGAGTATAATAGAAGTCGTCAGGCAGCAATTACTAAAGAGTTAATAGAAATAATTTCAGGAGCAGAAAGTTTATAATTATGAGAAAAGGACAAATAACACAGATCATTGGGGCGGTAGTAGACGTAAAATTTGAGGGAGAACTACCAGAAATTTTAACTGCATTAGAGTGCGATAACGGTGGAAATAGATTAGTTTTAGAAGTTGCTCAACACTTAGGGGAGTCAAGTGTCAGAACAATTGCAATGGATGCAACAGAAGGTCTCAAAAGAGGAGATGAGGTAACAGACACAGCTGCTCCAATTAAAGTTCCAGTGGGGCCGGAGACTCTTGGAAGAATTATAAATGTGATTGGTGAGCCTATTGATGAAAGAGGAGAAGTTAAAAGTTCAGATAACTGGCCAATTCATAGAGCTGCACCAGAATTTAATGATCAATCAACAGAAACTGAAATACTTGTTACAGGAATAAAGGTTATTGATCTTTTAGCTCCCTATGCAAAAGGTGGTAAAATTGGTTTATTTGGTGGAGCCGGAGTTGGCAAAACTGTTTTAATTATGGAATTGATTAACAACGTTGCAAAAGCTCATGGTGGATTTTCTGTTTTCGCAGGAGTAGGAGAAAGAACTAGAGAGGGAAATGACCTCTACCATGAAATGATAGACTCAGGTGTTATTAAAACTGATGGAGAAGGTTCTAAAGCAGCATTAGTCTATGGACAAATGAATGAACCTCCAGGTGCAAGAGCGCGAGTTGCTTTAACTGGATTAACTGTAGCTGAGTATTTTAGAGATCAAGAAGGTCAAGATGTGTTATTCTTCGTTGATAATATATTTAGGTTTACACAAGCAGGATCTGAGGTCTCTGCATTGCTTGGTAGAATACCTTCAGCTGTAGGATATCAACCGACATTAGCAACTGATATGGGTAATTTACAGGAAAGAATTACAACAACGAATAAAGGTTCAATTACATCTGTTCAGGCAATTTATGTTCCTGCAGACGACTTAACTGACCCTGCACCTGCAACTTCATTTGCTCACTTAGATGCAACAACGGTACTTTCTAGACAGATTGCTGAAATCGGAATTTACCCAGCGGTAGATCCATTAGATTCAACGTCTAGAATTTTAGATCCTAGAATAGTTGGTGACGAACATTATAGAGTTGCTAGAGAAGTACAAAAAGTTCTTCAAACTTATAAATCTTTACAAGATATTATCGCAATTTTGGGTATGGATGAATTGTCAGAAGAGGATAAATTAGTTGTTGCTAGAGCTAGAAAAATACAAAGATTTCTTTCTCAACCTTTCTTTGTAGCTGAAGTATTTACTGGCTCGCCAGGTAAGCTTGTAGATTTAGAGTCAACTATCAAAGGCTTTGATGCTATTTGCAAAGGTGAATATGATCACTTACCAGAAGCTGCATTTTATATGGTTGGCACTATTGAAGAAGCTATTCAAAAAGCTGAGAGTTTAGCTAACGAAGCTGCTGCATAATGAGCGAAGAATATTCTGTAGAAATAGTAAACCCTGAAAAATCATTTTTATCAAAAAATGATGTCACCGAGGTAGTTGTCCCTGCATTTGAAGGTGAGATAGGGATTTTGAAAGACCATATTTCTATTATTTCTTTTTTAAAACCAGGAATAATTAAAATATTTTCAAAGTCTGGCGAGGAAAGTTTTTATGTAAATGATGGAATAATTGAATTTAAAGATAATAATCTTTCTATACTTACAAGTCTTATTTTAAATTTAAAAGACATTGATAAAGAAAAAATTTCAGAAATTCAGAAATCTGCTGAGGAAGAACTTAACAAGTCTGATATAAATGATCAGGAAAAATATTTGCTTGATCAAAAACTTGAAGTATTAAAATCAATTAACTAAAATTTTTTTTACTTCTTCTTGAATTTTTTCGTATACATGTAGTTTAAATTCTACCACAAGTTCAGTAATTTTATCTGGATCTACCCATCTCCATTCAAGAAATTCTGGATGTTTTGTATTAATATTAATTTCTTTTTCTTCACCATTAAATCTCATTATATACCATTGTTGTTTTTGACCTTTAAATTTACCTTTCCAAATAATTCCTAATAATTCATTTGGTAAGTGGTAGGTAAGTAAGCCATCAATTTTTTTAATTAAACTTACTGATTTAATACTAGTTTCTTCTTTTAATTCTCTAATTGCAGCTTCATAAAAGTCTTCACCCTTATCAACCCCACCTTGTGGCATTTGCCAAAAGTTTTTTTTATTATCTATTCTTTTTGCAACAAAAATTTTATTTTCTTTATTTAAAACAACTATCCCAACACCACTTCTAAGTGGTAAATTTTTATATCTCTCTTTCATTTTAGCCGTTTAAAAGCTCTAAAGCGAATTGAAGTTGATTGTCTGTATCAGTATTAAACCTAAAGTCATCAGATCCTTCAGCTACCTCAATATCAGGCGAGACACCTATTTCTGATATAGATTTTCCTGATGGAAGATAATATTTAGATACAGTCAATCTTATTGCACCTTTATTTTTGAGAGGAATGATTGATTGTACAGAGCCTTTACCATAGCTATTTTCTCCAATTATTATTGCTCTTTTGTGATCCTTTAGCGCCCCTGCTACAATTTCAGATGCAGATGCTGAACCATAATTTATTAGGACAATAATTGTATCTCCATCTAATATATCACCTTTTCTTGCAAAGAATTTTCTACTTTCATATTTTCTTTTACTTTTTGTTGAAACAATTTCTCCACTATCTATAAAAAAATCTGTAATTTTAATTGCCTGAGAAAGTAGTCCACCAGGATTATTTCTTAAATCTAAAATATAATTTTTAACATTTTCATTTTTTTTAAACTCTTTAATTTTGTCTCTAATTTGACCACTACTGTTTTCATTAAAAGAAGTAAGTCTTAAATAACCAGTTTGATCATCTAATATCTCAGATTTTACTGATGAAACTTTAATTTTTTCTCTAGTAATTTTAAAAACTAATGCCTTTCGTTCACCCCTTCTTCTAACTGTGATTTCAATATCTGATCCAACAGGACCCCTCATTATGTCAACTGCTTCACTTAAAGATTTACCTTGAACCTGAATATCATTAATTCTTACTATATAATCACCAGCTTTAACTCCAGCTTCAGCCGCAGGTGAATCATCCATTGGTGTTATTACCTTTATTACCCCAGCTTCCATGCTCACTTCAATTCCTAGTCCTCCAAATTCCCCACTCGTTTCTGTTTGCATACTTTGATAAGAATCTGGTGACATATAAGCAGAATAAGGATCTAAGGATTGAAGAACACCATTGATTGCAGCATCCATTGCATCACTTTGGTTTACCTCATCAACAAATTCTTTATTAATTTTATCTAAGACTTCTGAAAAAACATCTATTTTTTTATAAATATCATTCTCTTCTGATACGGCAAAAATACTAGTTACAAAAAAATAAATAAATAATGACAAAAAGTATGTTTTAGGTTTTTTCATCATATAATTACTTTTTCTTTAGGAATTAATTCAGACCATATTTTTTCTAATTCATAAAATTTTCTTTTTTCAGGATTGAAAATATGAATAATAAGATCAATTCCATCTACAAGTTTCCAATCACTACTTTCTCTTCCTTCAATTTTACAATTACTTACACCATTTTTTTTTAAGTATTCATATACTTGCTCTGATAAAGCTTGGATATGTCTTGAAGACGTCCCGCTAGCGATTATCATTTGATCCGCTATTGATGATTTTCCATCTAAATCTATTGAAACAATATTTAGGGCTTTATTTGCATCTAAGAGATTGACCACATCTTTGTGAAGAGTAGAGATTTTGTCCATTAATTATAAAAAGAGTATCAAATTTTTCTTAATTTAGAAGATGAAATATTGACCTTATTAAATTTTATAAATTTTAAGCTTTTCTTACTATACTTTTTAAAGCTTCTAGAACTTAATGATTTAGCCTTATATCTGTCTCTATCAAATACTAGAATGTTACAAATAGATGAAATTAAATCAGAGTTTTTCCATTTATGAAAATTAATCAAACTATCTGCCCCCATTATGAAATAAATATCAGTCTTTTTATTATTTTTTTTAATATGTTTTATCAGGTCAATTGTTCTATTTGATTTAATTTTATCCTCAAAATATTTTACTTTAATAAATGAATTTTTTTTAGAAATTTTTTTTGCAAAATTTATTCTTTTATCTAAACTTAAACTACTTTTCTCTTTAAATGGATTTTTTTTGGTAACCGCCCAAATAATCTTATCAATATCGTATCTTTTTTTTGCCTCTTTAGAGATACTTAAATGTCCTTTATGTGCTGGATCAAAGGTGCCTCCAAGAATACCAATTTTTTTTTTATTTTCTTGTTTGTCCAGATCCATATATCTCATATTTGTAACTAACTAGCTGGTTTAGTCCAACAGGACCTCTTGGTGGAAGTTTGTTTGTTGAAATTCCAACTTCACCTCCAAAACCAAATTCTCCTCCATCAGCATACTGAGTTGAAGAATTGTGAATAGCGATCGAACTTTTAATATTTTTTATAAAAAATTTTGCAGAAATTTTATTATTTGTAATTATCGCATCAGTATGCATTGTTCCATATTTATTGATATGATTTACTGCATCATTAATATTATTTACTAGTTTTACAGAAATTTTTGCAGATAAATGTTCCTTCGACCATGTTTTATTATTTGCTAATTTTGAATTTCCGTTAAACAATTTAGAAATTTTTCTATCAGCATAAATAGAACAATCTCTCTTAGTGAGTTCATTTAATATCTCATTTACATTTTTTGATTTATTTTTATGTATTAAAAGTGTCTCGGTAGCTCCACAAATACTAGTATTACGTAATTTAGCATTGATTAATATTTTTTTTGCCATTGAAAGATTTGCATCTTTATCAATATAAGTATGACACATACCTTCAAGGTGTCCAATGACAGGAACAGAGGATAAATCTTGAACTTTTTTTACAAGACTTTTTCCACCTCTTGGAATAATAACATCTATATATTTTGACATTTTTGACAGCATGTAGTCGACCAGTTTTCTATTTTTATTCTCTATAAACTGAACAAAATTCTTATTTATTTTGTATTTTTCTAATGATTTTCTAAAAAGATTAGCTAAAATTTTATTACTAAAGTAAGACTCTGATCCTCCTCTTAATATTACGCAGTTCCCAGATTTAAAACAAAGTGTAGATACGTCCGAAGTTACATTTGGTCTACTTTCATAAATTACACCAATAATACCAATCGGAATTGATACTTTCTTTATTTTTAAACCGTTTGGTCTTTTCCAGGTTTCTATATCAACATCTACTGGATCCTTAAATTTTGCAATAGTTTCAATTGATTTAATAATTGAGCTTATTTTGTCATTATTAAGAGCAAGCCTTTTAATTAAATTTTCTTTAAGTTTTTTAGATTTGGCTATTTTTATATCTTTTGTGTTTTCGATTAAAATTTTATTTTGGTTTTTTTTAATAAGTTGAATGTAATAATTTAATACTTTATTTTTTTTTTTATTACTTATTTTGTTTTGAAAAGCAATTTTCGCATTTGTACCAATTTTTTCTAAGTTTTTACTCATTTGATTAATACCATATCATCTTTATGAATAACTTCTGATTTTGAAATATAACCTAAAATATCATTTATTTTATTAGAGTGCTTCCCTTTAATTTTCAAGATTTCTTCCGAAGAAAAACTGCTTAATCCTCTAGCAAATTCCGTCATATTATTGTTTAGGATTTTGATATGATCACCTTTGCTAAAACTACCTTGAACATCCTTAATCCCCGCGGCTAGTAAACTTTTCCCATTATTCAAAGCTAATAATGCACCTTCATCAATAATTATTTTTCCCTTTGGAGAAACTGAGCTTATGATCCACTTTTTTCTCGCATCTAATTTTGAAATTTTAGGCAAAAACCAAGTACATATATTTTCAGTTAAAATTTTTTGAATTGGTCTACTTATTAAGCCATTAGCAATCGCCATATGGCATCCTGAGAATTGACAAATTTTAGCAGCATCAATCTTCGTTTTCATTCCACCAGATCCAAATTCTCCAGATTTATTTGTTGCTAACTTTTCTACATTTTGGTCAATATTTTTAATTTCACGAATTAATTTAGCTTTTTTGTCTAATTTTGGATCTTTAGAGTAAAGACCACTTACGTCAGATAATAAAATTAAACAATCTGCACTTGATATTTGTGCAACCCTAGAAGCTAGTCTGTCATTATCACCATACTTAATCTCAGAAGTGGCTATACTATCATTTTCATTTACTATTGGAATAAAACCAAGACTAAATAAATTCTCAAAAGTCCTTTTTGCATTAATAGCCCTTCTTCTTTTTTCTGTATCTTCAAGTGTTAACAAAATTTGAGAAAGATTGATTTTTGACTTATTAAAAGTTTTTTTAAAAAGATTCATTAACTCAATTTGGCCAATTGATGCTACTGCCTGACTTTTATCGAGTTTCAATTTTTTTTTACTTAATTTTAATTTTTTACATCCTAAAGCAATTGCTCCTGAACTAACTAAAATTATATTTTTTTTTAATTTTTGTAGATGTTGAATATCTTTTGCAAATTCTGACAACCATTTTTCTCTGATAATTTTTTTGTCATTAATCAATAAAGATGATCCAATTTTTATAACGACAGTCTTTGAGTCTTTAAGATACATAATTAAGCAATGTTGATTTAATATCAGATACTGATTTTTTATCGAGTGTTGATGTTGTAAAAGCGGATTTCTTGATAATTTTTTCAAAATCTTTTATTTTTTCTTTTATTTCATTCTCATCGATTAGGTCTATTTTGTTAAACACTATTATTTCCTGCTTTTTTAATAACTCTGAACTATATTTACCCATTTCATCCCTCACTTGAAGATAAGAGTTAATTAAATCATTTTCTGATACATCAATTAGATGCAAAAGTGCTTTGCATCTTTCAATATGTTTTAAAAACTTAATACCTAATCCTGTTCCTTGATGTGCTCCTTCAATTAATCCTGGAATATCTGCTAAAGTTATCTCTTTATCGTCATACATTGCGACACCTAGATTTGGATTTAAAGTTGTAAATTTATAATTTGCAATTTTAGGAGTGGCACTTGTTAATGATGCTAATAAGCTAGATTTTCCTGCATTGGGTAATCCAATGATACCAATATCAGCAATTGTCTTAAGTTGTAAATAAATCCAGAATTCTTCTCCAAATGTACCTTTTGTGAATTTCTTTGGAGCTCTATTAGTTGATGATTTAAATCTTGTGTTACCAAAACCTCCTTTACCGCCTATAGCTGCAACAAATTTTTCATTTTCCCCCTTGAAATCAAAAATCAGGGTTTTATTGTCTTCCTCAAATACTTGTGTTCCAACCGGTACTTTTAAATATAAATCTTCTCCTCCTCTTCCTGTTTTATTTTTACCACTTCCATCTCTACCTCTCTCAGCTTTAAAATGCTGTTGATATCTAAAATCAATTAGTGTGTTTAAATTTCTCTCTGAAACAAGAATAATAGAACCACCTTTCCCTCCATCGCCTCCGTCAGGTCCTCCAAATTCTATGAATTTTTCTCTTCTAAAACTAGGAGAACCAGATCCACCGTCTCCAGCTTTTATAAATATCTTAACTTGATCTAAAAATTTCATGATTTTACAGAATTAATTAGCTGTCTACTAATTAGGCTTTACTGATACGTAAGTTCTGTCTGATTTGCTTTTTTTAAAAACAACTTTTCCTCTAACAACAGAAAAAATTGAATGGTCTTTACCCATTCCAACATTTTCTCCAGGAAAAATTTTAGTGCCTCTTTGTCTTACAATAATATTTCCAGGTATTACTAATTCACCACCATATTTTTTTACACCTAGTCTACGGCCTGCACTATCTCTTCCATTTCTCGATGATCCACCTGCTTTTTTTGTTGCCATAAATTACCTATTTATTTTGAAGCCTCAATTTTTTCTTCTTTAGCTTCTTTAACTACAACTTCCTTTTTTTTCATCTTTTCAGCCTCTGATAAAACTTTACCATCTTTTGAAAAAATTTTGTTAATTCTTATAAGTGAATACTGTTGTCTGTGCCCGTTTTTACGTCTTGAATTTTTTCTTCTTCTTTTTTTAAAAATAAGAACAGTTCTCTCTTTGCCGTTTTTTAATAATTCAGCTTCAACTTTCGCACCATCCACAGTTGGTG
Organism: uncultured Pelagibacteraceae bacterium; assembly: GCA_902594335.1. Lineage (GTDB taxonomy): Bacteria > Pseudomonadota > Alphaproteobacteria > Pelagibacterales > Pelagibacteraceae > Pelagibacter. The sequence goes on from CACJLY010000005.1 coordinate 36,611, forward strand.
TACCTAATTCAATACTTTTATCATCTCCATAAGCTAAAATTTCTTTAAATTCTACTTTAGAGGCTGGATTTGATTCAGCTAATTTTTCTACTTTTATTATTTCACCAGCTGAGACTTTGTACTGTTTTCCACCTGTTTGTATTACTGCGTATGACATTAACGATCCTAATTTTTAATTATCAGCAATATAGTCAGGGCCTTATTTTAGTCAAGCTGAATAAGTTAGAAATTATCCTTTAAATCTCTCAATTTTGAAAAGTTTTTAACGTTTTTTGATCTTAAAAAAATATTGGTTTGTAGTTCTTCTTCAAGAGTTGAGGGTATAGTTGGTATTCCTTTTGCTAACTTATTTTTTACTGTCTCAATTTTTGAAATTAGTCTCTTGTTATCTGAATCATACTTTAAACAAAAATCCGAATTTTTTAATGTATATTCATGTCCACAATAAATTTCTGTATCTAAAGGTAAACTCTTTATTAACTGTAAGGAATTAAACATTTCTTCATGAGTGCCCTCAAATACTCTTCCACAACCTAATGAAAACAATGTATCTCCAGAAAATAATGCATGCTCTTTGAAAAAATAAAAACATACATGACCTAAAGTATGTCCTGGAATATGAAAAACTTTTGCTTCAAATATACCATCTTTCCAAATTTCATTATTTTTTACCAATATATCTATTTCAGGTATTCTGTGTTTGTCCTGATCAAAACCAATGACTTTGGCATTATATAATTTTTTAAGCTCTTTATTGCCTCCAACATGATCATAATGATGGTGAGTGTTCATTATAAATTTTAATTTTAAGTTGAGACTTTCAATTTTATTGATTACAGGCTCTGCTTCGCTTGGATCTATCACAACAGCAGATCTATTAATTTCATCAATTAATAAATATGAAAAATTATCCTCTAAACATTTTATTATTTCTATTTTCATATTATTTCTCGAGTAAAAAAATACCTAACTCAGATATTAGGTTTTTAAATTTCAAATTTGAAGATGTAATTTTTGAAGTTTTTTGTCCATTTAAAGAAATTGTTTTAAAAATATTGATCCCTTTATTATTACAAAAATTATAAAAGTCTTGAATTGTACACATATGTAAATTTGGAGTATTATACCATTCATAAGGCAAATTCTTAGTAATTGGCATTTCTCCTTTAAAAAGTAAATCTAATCTAACTTTCCAGTGTCCAAAATTTGGAATGGTTACAATAACTTTTTTTCCCACTCTTAATAAATCTTTAATTACATTCTCAGGACTCATAAAAGCTTGTAGTGTTTGACTTAGAATCACATAATCAAAAGATAAATCTGGAAATTGTTTTAAGTCATACTCTGCATCGCCTTCAACTACAGCTAGTCCATTAGATAAACATTTTTTGACTTTTTCCTTGGAAATTTCAAGTCCTCTTACATCTACCACTTTATTTTTTGACAAATACTCCATCAAAATCCCATCACCACAGCCGACGTCTAGTACTCTTGATTTTTCATCAATTAATTCTGATATGACTTTAAATTCTTCTTTCATCTATATTTAAATAAGTAGTGTTTAAGTAGTTTTTAATAGTGCTTAAAAAATCTGGCACATCTAATAAAAATGAGTCATGACCTTTGTCAGTTTTAATTTCTACAAAACCAACATCAGATCCTATAGCATTTAGTGCTATTACAATGTCTTTATTTTCAGAAGTTGGATATAACCAATCTGAAGTAAATGAAATAATGAAAAATTTTGTCTTACTATCTTTAAAAGCTCTAGAAAGATTCCCACCATATTGTTTTGTCAAATCAAAGTAGTCCATTGCTCTTGTAATATATAAGTAACTATTTGCATCAAATCTATCCACAAAAACTGAGCCTTGATATCTTAAATAACTCTCAATTTGAAAGTCAGCATCGAAACCAAACTTTAAATCAGATCTTTCTTGTAGATTTCGACCAAATTTTTCTTGTAATCCTTTTTTTGATAAATATGTAATATGTGCTGCCATTCTAGCTACAGCCAAACCTTTGTCTGGATTAAATGTTTTTCCATCATATAAACCATTTTTCCAGTTAATATCAGACATAATTGCTTGTCTTCCAAGTTCATTGAAAGCAATATTTTGTGCTGAGTGACTAGCTGTACAAGCAATTGGCAAGGCAACCTTAGCCTTGTTCGGAAAATTTGATACAAATTGTAATACTTGCATACCACCCATTGAACCACCAGCAACTGCAAATAATTTTTCTATTTTAAAGTGATCCAAAAGTTTATATTGAGCATTAACCATATCGTTTATTGTAATAACTGGAAAATTTGTTCCTATAGGTTTGTTAGTTACCGGATCAATAGTTCCTGGTCCGTATGACCCCATACAACCACCAATGACATTTGCACAAATCACGAAAAATTTTTCAGTATCAAACGCTTTGCCTGGGCCAACTGCATAATTCCACCAACCTTCTTTATTTGTCACAGGGTTTATGTCCGAAGCAAACTGGTCTCCTGTTAGCGCATGAAAAATTAATATGGCATTGTCTTTTTTTTCATTAAGATTTCCGTAAGTCTCATAAGCTAATGGAAAATTTGATATTTCTTTTCCACAATCAAGTTTAAGAGATTGTTGAATTATTAAACTTTTCATTTTATCAAAATTACTCATAATATTTTGCTGAATGAATTGTGAGAAAAAAACTTATTTAGCAGGTTTTTTATAGCGCTCGCAATTCAGATAAATCAGCGCAAAAAGCTTTTATAAGATAGCTTTTTAGATGTCAATTTTTTTAGAATTATTGATTGTATTATCTAATTATCTGACTATTTATTAATAAAATTAAGCATCATGAATACTCCATTATTTAGAAAATTAAACCTAGAGGCGTACAAGCCTGGAAGATCCTTCTTAAATAAAAAAAAAAGTATAATAAAACTATCAGCCAATGAATCAGCTTTAGGCATGAGTAAAAATGCTAATAAAGCAATAATAAAATCCAAAAATAATATATCAAAGTATCCAGATGGAAAATTTAAAGAATTAACATCCACAATTTCAAAAAAATATAATTGTAAGCAAAATCAGATTATCTGTGGATCTGGATCTGACGAAATTATTCAAATGCTATGCCAGTTATTTTTGAACAAAGGAGATGAAGTAGTTGTGCCAGAGTACAGTTTTTTAATGTACAGAATTTATGCAATAATAGTAGGAGCAAAAGTTATATTTTCTAAAGAAAAAAATTTTAAAGTATCAAATGATGAAATTATAAAAAAAACAACTAAAAGAACTAAAATTGTATTTATAGCTAATCCAAATAATCCTACAGGAACATACATTTCTAAAAATCAGTTATTAGATCTAAGAAAGCGTTTAAATAAAAAAATTTTACTTGTTGTTGATGATGCTTATTTTGAATACATGCTAAACAAAGATTACAAATCAGGTTTAGAGATTTTTAAAAATAAAAGTAATGTATTTATATTGAGAACATTTTCTAAAATTTATGGACTCGCTTCTTTAAGAGTTGGATGGGGATATGGAAGTAAAAAAATAGTAGAAGCTCTGTATAAAATCAAACCACCATTTAATGTTAATAAAATAGCCCAGGCATGTGCTATTGAATCTTTAAAAGATCAAAGTTTTATAAAAAAGTCTGTAAAACATAATTTAGATTGGGCAAAAAAAATACAAAAGACATTGAATTTATATAATATTAAGACAAACGATATCGGGCCAAATTTTTTTCTTTTAGATTTTAAAAATTGTAAACTTTCGGCTAACTTTGTAGAAAAAAAACTTGAAGCTTCAGGAATAATTTTAAGGGAGATGAATTCATATGGAATTAAAAATTGCCTGAGACTTACTATAGGAAATAATCATGAAAATAAAATATTACTCAATAAACTAAAAAATATTTTCAAAAATGTTTAAAAAAATTTTAATTATTGGTTGTGGACTTATAGGGTCTTCAATATTGAGAGGCTCTATAACTAAAAAAATTTCTAAACATTATTTTGTTTTCGAAAAATCAAAAAAAAATATTCGAAAAATAAAAAAAATTGATAATAAAATAAGAATTATTAAAAAACTGGATGATAAATTAACTGATTTAGATCTTGTGGTGTTATCAACTCCGATGAGTGAATATGAGAAAATTATTCCTAATTTAAATAAGTATTTAAATAAAAATTGCTTAATTACTGATGTGGGCTCAACTAAAGAAAATATATTAAAACTTAAAAATAAAAAACTATCAAAATCTCTTGATTGGATAACTAGTCACCCAATATCAGGTTCAGAAGTAAGTGGACCTGAGCATGGAACTAAAAATCTCTTTGTAAATAAATGGTGTGTTGTAGTAAGTGATAAAAATAAAATAAAACAAAGCAAATTATTGAAATTTTGGAAAAAATTAGGTTCAAATGTAATTATTATGGATGCAAAAATTCATGATAAAATTTTTTCAATAACAAGTCATTTGCCTCATTTAATCGCTTATAACCTGATTAAAACTGCACAAGACTTTCAAAAAAAACAAAAAAAGGATGTCATAAAGTTTAGTGCTGGAGGATTAAGAGATTTTTCAAGAATAGCTGCATCCAATGAAATAATGTGGAGAGATATATTTTTCAATAATAAAAGAAATATAGTCAGTGCAATAAACTTATTTATTAATAATTTAAATTCATTTAAAAAAAACATAGAAAAACTAGATGATAAAACATTAAGAAAAAAATTAATTAATTCAAAAAAGGTAAGGCAACAGATATTAAGTTTAAAACAAGATATAGCAAAACCAGATTTTGGAAGAGATCAAGATTAAATTGATATAACTTTTGCTACTTTTAAATTTGCAGTTTTCTTAATTAATTTTATGGCCTGATTAATTGGCATGATTAATACCTTCTTTCTTGGTCCATATGCATGAATTAAATTCTTTGAATTTAAACAAATTGCGACATGTCCCTTCCAAAAAATAATATCTCCTTTTTTGAACTTTTTTTTTTTAATTGATCCATTTTTAATTTTTACTTGGTCAATTGTATCTCTAGGAAAAAATTTATTATTAAATTTATAAAATATTTGTAATAAAGCTGAGCAGTCAATACCATCAAAACTTTTCCCACCCCATTTATATTTGCAATTTAAAAAAAGTTTAAATATTTTTGTAAAATCTTTATTTTGTTTTTTTATAGTTTCTAATTCATTAAAGCTAATCCATTTGTTTTTTTCAAACATTACAAAATTATTATTTTTATTCAAAATTTCAATTTCTGATGAAAAAGGAAGGTATTTTTTTGTAATAAATTTACTTTTAGGTTTTGAATAAATTTTAGATTTTAATACACTAACTTTATACGTCTTATCTAATCTTTTTTTAAACTTTCCAACTTTTATAAAACCAACATAATGATCAAAGTCAGTTTTGATCTTTAAAAAATTTTTATTTCTTTTGATTACTTTAAATTTTTCACCGTATAATAATTGAGTGCTTATATTAGAGTTTTTTGATGCTAACTCATATACGTTCAAGTATGAATTACTGCAAAAAAAGCTATTTTGCACCGATTTTTACTTTATTCCTTATAAACCATAGACAAATTAGTGATGGTATCACCATAACAGTTGTTATTACGAAAAAAGTACCCCAGTCTCCATTTAACCAGTCTACCAATGTTCCTGACGATGAAGCAAGCGTTGTTCTTCCAGCTGTCCCAATTGATGCTAATAATGCATATTGAGTAGCTGTATAGGTTCTATCCACTAACAATGATATAAAGGCAACAAATGCAACAGTAGCAAATGCTGCAGTTATGTCATCTGCAATTACAGCTATTGCAAATAAAAGTTCAGATTTACCTGTCCAAGCTAAAACTGCAAAAATAAGATTTGTTAGAGCCATTAAAGCACCGGCAAAAAACATTGTTTTAATGGTTCCAGCTCGCATTGCCATTATTCCACCAAGTAAAGTGAAAACTACAGTAGTAATCCATCCTAATCCTTTAGAATAAATAGCTATTTGACCTTTAGAAAAACCAATTTCCTTGTAAAAAACAATCGACATCCGACCTAAAAATGCTTCTCCGATCTTGAATAAAAATACAAAACCTAAAATTCCCAATGCAATTGCTAATCCATTTTTTTTGAAAAAACTAATTATTGGTCCACCAATCGTTCCTGTAATATAAGCAACAAAATTTGTTATAATATTATTGGATCCAAGCTTATCTCTAATTATTTGATCTGTTGCTTTTTGATTATTTACTCTATTAAAATCAATTGTTTCGTGAACAAATATCAAACCTATATTCATCAATATAATTAAAATTCCTAAAACTAAAAAAGTGGCCTGCCAATAATCTGCAACGCCCATGTTTTCAAAAAATTCTGCAGTAAATAATGCTACAACACCTCCTAATTTATATCCTGTCCACCATCCAACAACTGCCATAGCAGCACCTGCGGCCATAGATTTTCCCTCATTTGAATTTATCTGTTCTATTCGTAGTGCATCAACAGTAATATCTTGAGTAGCAGAAGCAATTGCAATTATTAATCCAACACTAATCAAAAGCGCTAAGTTTTGAGTAGGATTTATAAAACTCCAAACTATTAAGCTTAGTAAAATAATTAATTGCATTAAGACAATCCATCCGCGTCTATGCCCTAATTTTTTTGTTAAAAATGGAATTTGTACTCTATCAATTATTGGAGCCCATAAATAATTAAATGCATACACACCAAATATTAATCCTGCCCAACCAATCGTTGATCTACTTAATCCCTCTTCCTTTAACCAAAGACTTAAGCTACTTGCAATTAATACCCATGGAAAACCACTTATTGCTCCTAGAAGCAATATTCTTAGCATCCTAATATCTTTATAAACTAATAAGGAATCTACCCAACTTTGTTTTGTTTCAGACATCAATATTTTCTCCAAAATGACGGAATAAATAATACTAATACAGCAAATAATTCTAATCTACCTAAAATCATCGCTAAACTCAAAACCCACTTCGAAAAATCAGATAAATTTGAAAAATTTCCATTTGGACCAATAATATCACCTAAACCAGGCCCTACATTTGATATCGATGTTGCAGCAGCGGATATTGATGTAGTCAAATCTAATCCACTTGTTGATAAAAGAGCAGTTATCACAAAAAAAATTACAATATATAAAAATATAAAGGAAATAATTGATGCTAAAAACTTTTCATCAATATTATTATTTTCATATTTTATTTTAAATATACCCCTTGGATAAATTATTTTCTTAAGTTGAACAGATATAAACTGGAATAAAATTTGGACTCTAAATATTTTAATTCCACAAGCTGTAGAACCTGCACAACCGCCAATAAACATAAGAATTAGAAAATAAATTAATGGGAATTCTCCCCAATCGCTAAAGTTTTGAGTTACATAACCAGTACCAGTTAAAATCGATATTACATTAAATACAACTGACCTTATGCTGGTATCAATAAAACTCTGATTTTTTATAACTAGATATAAATACATTAAGGCAATTGAAAAAATTACAATTTTTATAAAAGTTTTAATTTGAGTATCTTTAAAAAATATTTTTTTGTCTCCATTTAAGTATTTGACGTAGGCAATAAATGGAATACTTCCTAAAATAATAAATATTATTGATGTAAATTCTATTAAAGAATTATCAAAGAAACCAATGGACTCATTATAATTTGAGAATCCTCCTGTCGCTATTGTTGTCATTGAGTGAACTATACTATCAAAAAAGTTCATCCCAAATATTTTATAAAATAATGCACATATAATAGTTAATCCTGAGTATACTAAGATTAATCTCAATGCTATTTCTTTTGATCTTGGTAAAATTTTTTCTGGGGTATCGCTTGTAGATATAATAAACAGCTGCATTCCACCAATATTCATAAGTGGCATTAAAGTAATTGCCATAACGATAATACCAATTCCACCTAACCATTGTAGCATTCCCCTCCATAGCAATATACTTTTAGGGGTCTCATTTAAATTGGTAATTATAGTTGATCCAGTTGTAGTAATACCTGACATACTTTCAAAAAAAGCGTCTGTAGCACTTAAATTTATCTCAGAAAATATAAATGGAAGTGACCCAAAAATAGCAATACTCAACCAAGATAACGCTGTTAAAAGAAAAGCCTGAGGCAGGCTAATTTTTTTATCATGATCTAAATTTGATAATAAAAAGAGAATTCCAAATATAATAGTTACAATTCCAGAACCTATAAAACTAGAATCAAATTCATCATAAAAAAACTGCGTTAAAATTGGCGCAATCATCGATAAACCTAAAATAATTTGTAAAATTCCTAAAGTAAAAAAAACTGTTTTATAATTGGACATTTTGATTGGACATTATTTTATGGTAAATAAATTTCAACTCTATAAGAATTATTAAAAACATTATTTTATATGCTGATTAATTAAAAGTGATAGATAAAGCCAACATAGACAAAACAAACGCATGGCCCTTTGTTGAAGCTAAAAAGCTTCTAAAAGAGAGAAAAAAAAATATTGAAAACAAGGGAAAAATTATTCTTCAAACAGGATATGGTCCCAGCGGCTTACCCCACATTGGTACTTTTGGAGAAGTGGCAAGAACCTCAATGATTGTTAATGCTTTAAATCATTTATCAGATCTCCCTAAAGAAATAATTACTTTTTCTGACGATATGGATGGACTAAGGAAAGTGCCCGAAAATATTCCTAATTCTGAAAAACTAACACAAAATCTTCATAAACCACTAACTCAAGTTCCAGATCCTTTTGGAAAATTTAATAGTTTTGGAGAGCACAACAATGAAATGTTAAAAAACTTTCTAAATAAATTTAATTTTAAATATAATTTTAAAAGTTCAACTCTTTTATATAAATCTGGTTCTTTTAATGACCCATTAAAATTAATTTTAGAAAATTATGATGGAATAATGAATATAGTTATTCCCACGCTTGGTAAAGAAAGACAAAAAACATATTCTCCATTTTTACCAATATGTCCAGATACAGGGGTTGTATTAGAGATACCAGTCTTGGAATTAGATACCAAAAATTCAAAAATAATTTTTGACAATAAAGGTAAAAAATTAGAACAAAGTATCTTAGATGGTAATTGCAAATTACAATGGAAAGTAGATTGGGCAATGAGATGGTATGCTCTCGATGTAGATTTTGAAATGTATGGGAAAGATTTGATTGAGAGTGCAATTTTATCTACAAAAATCATAAAATTATTAGGTAAGTCAAATCCATCTGGCTTTGCATATGAGTTATTTTTAGATGAAAAAGGTGAAAAAATATCTAAATCAAAAGGAAATGGTATTACCATTGATCAATGGTTAGAGTATGCGTCACCTGAAAGTCTCTCCTTGTATATGTACCAAAATCCAAAAAGAGCAAAAAAACTTTATAGAGAAGTAGTACCAAAGGCTGTCGATGAATATCTTGATTTTATTGAAAAAGGTAAAACTCAAAATGAACTTCAAAAACTAATGAACCCTGTTTGGCATGTTCATAATTCAGAGATACCAGAGGAAAATTCAATTATGTCTTTCTCAATGCTATTAAATTTAGTTGAGACCAGCAATGCTGATAATAAAGAATTACTTTGGAAGTTTGTTAAGAAATACAAGAAAGATATTAATGAGGATATGCATCCAATTTTTGACAATTTAATATCTTATGCAATTAAATATTTTAATGACGCTATAAAATCTAAAAAGATTTATAAAAAACCAAATGAAAGTGAAAAAATTGCTTTAGATGCTTTAGTAAGCTCTTTAGATAATTGCGATGACGCAATGAAACCAGAGGACATTCAGACTACAATTTATACAGTCGGCAAAGAAAATGGCTATCAAGAAAATTTGCGTGATTGGTTTAAGTTAATATATGAGGTAGTTTTTGGTGAAGAAAATGGACCGCGATTTGGTTTTTTTATAAGCTTTTTTGGAGTTCAAGAAACCAAAGAATTAATAAAAAGGAAATTAGAAAATGTTTAATATTTTAAGACCATTAATCTTTAAATTTAGCCCTGAAGTAGCTCACTCTTTAGCAATAAAAGCACTAAAGTTAAATAATATTCCTTACACAAAACCTAAAGATAATCATATTTTAGAAACAACTTTTTGTGAAAAAAAATTATCTTCACCAATTGGTGTTGCTGCTGGATTTGATAAAAATGCTGAAGTATACAATCCACTGTTTAATCTTGGATTTGGTTTTGTTGAAGTAGGGACAATTACTCCAAAGCCTCAATTTGGTAACCCTAAACCAAGAGTTTTTAGACTTGAAGAAGATGAAGCTCTTATAAATAGATTAGGTTTTAACAACTCTGGTTCAGAACAAATTAGTCAAACAATTAAGGAAAATAATAAAAAGGGTTTTTTAGGAATAAATATTGGGCCAAATAAAGACTCTACTAATAGAATCGATGATTATTTAATTTGTTTTCGTAAATTTTATAATTTAGCTGATTATATAACTATAAACATTTCCTCACCAAATACAGAAAATTTAAGAGACTTTCATAAACAGGATGAATTAAATTCATTGATTGACAAACTAAAAAATGAAAAAAAAGAATTGAATTCAAACATTCCATTAGCAATAAAAGTTTCACCTGATCTTAATGACGATCAAATTAATGAAGTATCTAAGATCATTTTGGAACAAGAAATAGGAATTATTATTGTTTCCAATACTACTGACAAGAATAGAGAAAATTTAAAAAATATAAATAAATTAGAAAAGGGTGGACTGTCAGGCAAACCAATTAAAAAGATTTCAAACGAGGTAATTTCTAAATTTTATAAAATTCTAAACGATAAAACAAAAATAATAGGAGTGGGAGGTATTAGTAATGGACAAGATGCTTTTGAAAAAATTATTTCTGGCGCAACACTCGTTCAATTATATACTGGAATGGTTTATAGAGGTCCTCGAATAGCTTTAAAAATAAGTAAAGAATTAATTGATTTATTAAAAAATAAGGGTTTTAAAAATGTTTCAGAGGCTATTGGAACTAAAAATTAATCTTGACGCGATAAGATTCAGATCCTATACAGGCTCATAATTTATGTCAAAAAAATGCGAACTTACTGGAAAAATCCCACTCAAGGGTCATAACGTTAGTCATGCTAACAATAAGACTAAAAGAAGATTTCTTCCAAATCTAAAAAAAGTTAAGTTTAAAAGTGAGTTACTTAAGAGAAGTTTAAGATTAACCGTTTCAAATGCCGGTGTTAGATCAGTTGATAAAAAAGGCAGTTTTGACCAATTTCTTATTTCAGCTAAGTCTAGAGATTTATCATTAAGACTAAAAAAATTAAAAAAATCCTTAGTTAGTAAATCAGCATAATGAATAGAGCATTTTTAACACTCTCATTTTTAATGGGATTGGTGGTCTTAGCATCTAATTATTTAGTCCAATTTCCAATTCAATATTATGGTCTTCAAGAAATTCTTACATATGGAGCATTCAGTTATCCAGTAGCTTTTTTAATAACTGATCTAGCAAATAGATCTTTTGGTAAATTAGTTGCTAGAAAAATTGTATATATAGGATTTACAATAGGTATTTTGTTTACACTAATTTTCTCAACAAATTTTGCAGATTTAATCTCAGTAAGAATAGCAATTGGTTCGGGAACAGCATTTATTATTGCTCAATTACTGGATGTACAAATATTTGATCAATTAAGACAAAAAAAATGGTTTATTGCGCCACTTGCCTCTTCATTAATTGGTTCTACCGTTGATACATTTTTATTCTTTTCGATTTCATTTTATGGAACAGGAATACCTTGGGTGACACTGTCTTTAGGAGATTTAACGGTGAAGATTTTTGTAGCTTTAGTAATGTTGATACCTTTTAGATTATTATTAGGTACTTTAAAAGCTGCTTAATTCAAATTTTTGGCTCTTGTTGTGTCATGCAATGAATGGCTCCAAAGCCCCAAATTAAATCACTACAATCAATAGCAATAATTTTTCTATTTGTAAAAAATTTTCTAAAAATTTTTATTACCTTTTTGTCTTCTTTCACATTAAATACTGGAACCAAGACTGTTTTATTACTTATGAAAAAATTTAAATAACTTGCTGGGACACGAGTTTTGTCTATGACAACTGGGCTTGGCATAGGAATCTTTATAATTGTAAATTTTTTCCCATTTTCATCGTAACTTTTACTTAATATTTTTAAATTTTCTTTAAGAGCTTTATAATTTTTATCTGATTTATTCTTTTCAACAGCTATCATAATCGTACTTTTTGAAACAAATCTTGCAATATCATCAATATGACCGTGTGTGTCATCTCCAACAATTCCTTTATTAAGCCAAATAAAATTTTTTGCATTTAAATATTTTGAAAATAGATTCTCATAATCAATTTTTTTGAAGCCTTTATTTCTCTCTTGTTTTCTACTTAATAAGCACTCCTTTGTAAGCAATATGGAGCCTGATCCATTGTTATCAAATGCACCTCCTTCCATCACTGCTCTTACAAATTTTTTTGAATTTAATTTTTTAGGCAGAATACTTTCAATATTTAAGTACCTACTAATATAATTATTGATTTTGTTATCATTTCCGAAATTTTTATATTTTGACCAGGCATTAAATTTAAAATCAAGCATGGTCTTTTTTCGATTTTTCTTGTTGACTAAAAATATTGGTCCAGAATCCCTTAGCCAAAGTCTGTCTGTCTTAAGTTTATGAAATTTAATTTTAGAAATATTACAACCTATTTTTTTTAAATGTATTCTTGTGGTATCAATACTTTTGTTATTATTGACTAATAAATCTATTCTTTGATCTTTTGTTAAATATTTTATTATTTTTCCAACTACATTTGGAATTTTTTCAAATAATCCAGGCCAATCATTTTTATTATGTGGCCACGCAATCCAAACTGATTTTTGAGGCTCCCATTCTGCTGGCATTCTAAATTCATCTATTTTTTTACTCATCTTCAGGATTTTTGAGAATATCTTTATAAAATTCAGTTCTTCTATCTCTTAAAAAAGGCCAGTGTTGTCTAGCAGTGTCTATTTTTTTATAATCAACCTCACAAACTAAAATATCTTCTTTCTTATTTCCCGCTTTTGCAATTATTTTACCACTAGGGTCTATCACCATTGAATTACCCCAAAATTCAATTTTTTTCCTACCCTTCGTTTCTACCCCAACTCTATTTATAGCAGCCACATAAGTTCCATTAGCAATAGCATGAGATTTTTGCATTGTAATCCAAGATTCTAATTGAGATTTTCCAAACTTTCTTTTTTCTTTTGGATGCCATCCAATAGCAGTAGGATAAAAAATAATTTGAGCCCCTTTTAAAGCCGTTAATCTAGCTGCTTCGGGGAACCATTGATCCCAACATATAAGAGGACCTATCTTTCCAAATTTTGTCTTAACACTTTTAAATCCAAGGTCCCCAGGACTGAAATAAAATTTTTCATAATAGCCTGGGTCATCAGGTATATGCATCTTACGATATTTAGACAAAATATTTCCATTTTCATTAATAATGATACTAGTGTTATGATAAAACCCAGATGTTTTTTTTTCAAACATCGTTATATTTAATACAACACCAAGCTCCTTTGCTAAATCACAAAATATTCTAGAGGTTGTTCCTGGAATTTTTTCTGCTAATTTAAAATTTGAATGACTTTCTGTTTGGCAAAAGTAATTAGTCAAAAATAGTTCAGGTAGACATATAATCTTTGCCTTTTTTTTTGCAGCTTTTTTAATATTTTTTATAGCTAAATCAATATTAGACTGAATTGTACCTAAGGATTTACTTTGTATTAAACCGATTTTGATTTTTTTGATCATTAATCAAAATATCTTAGAGAAATTTTTTCTTTCTCTATTTTTCCATTCACCTTTATGATAGGCGTCACTTGCTATTAAGGGTAACACACTTGTTGCTTCTGCAAAAACCATTTGCTCTTTTGTAATATCTACTTTGCCCCATGAGCTTGCTTCTTTTAATGTTGAACTACTGCATGCTCCATCCCTAGAATCAGCAACTGTTATTTGAATTGCATATTTATGCATATCTACATCTTTACCTAAAAGTTCAGCACATATGACTGTATCTTGAATGAAATTTTTAGGTACGCCTCCTCCAATCATAAAAAGACCTGATCCTTTAGATTGAATTTTAATTTCAGTTAATTCTCTAAACTCACGGACAGAATCGATCGTGATATGATTTTTTGGATTTCTCTCTTGATGCATTACAAGCCCAAATCCTGCACTTGAGTCAGTAAACGCTGGACAGAAAATTGGAACGTCATTGTCATAGGCAACCTCTATCAATGAATTTTTCTTCTTTGCGTTAGTTTTAAGATATTTACCAATCTCTTTTATAAATTCTCTTGATGTATAACTTTTGGGCTCTAATTGATCTGCAATTTCTCCAATAGTTTTATCGCACATCTGAAGCTCTTCTTCATCAATGTAAGTATCATATATTCTATCAACGTAGTTATTTCTTAACTCTGTATCATCTTGATATTGGGATCCCTGATAATGTTTAAAACCAAGTGCTTCAAAGAAATCCATATCAATAATTGAAGCTCCAGTTGCTACTATTGCATCTACCATATTATATTTAACTAAATCTCTATAAATATGCATACATCCTGCAGCAGATGTTGATCCTGCGAGTGTTAAAAATATTGTACAATTTTTATCTTTAATCATATCATTATAAATATTTGCAGCATTTGCAGTCTCTCTTGAAACGAAAGACATTTTTTCCATTGAAGAAACTATTTTTCTAGCATCGAAAGAAGTTATATCAATATGCTCTACTTCTTTACTAAGTAAGTCACTTTTTCTATTATTAGATTGGTTTTTATTATCTGACATTAAGCAACAAGAAACTCTTTATTTGCTTCTTTGTCATACATCGTCATGATTGGACTATCTTCAACTTCATAAATTTCATCAGAGTAAAATCCATTAAAATTAGTTCTAAAAGTTAATCCATATGCTCCAAGCTGTCCTAATTCTATATAATCATTTTCTTTTATATTATTTGGTAAAATAAAAGGACCTTTCATATAATCCATGCTATCACAAGTTGGGCCATAAAAATCGAAAGATGTTAATTTTTTAGAAATTACTCTTCCATCAGTTATCATTTTTGATGGGTAAACAATATTGGGAACACCTGCGTCAAACAAAGTTCCATATGTTCCATCATTTATATAAAGTTTCTGTTTTTTTCTTAAATCAACTCTTACAATTGTTGAGCCACTTTCTGCAACAATCGCTCTTCCAGGTTCACATATAATTTCTGGGAGCTTATCCAATTTTAAATTACTTAAACCTTTTTTTATTTCATTAAAGTACGCATCTAAAGATTGAGGAATAAGATCAGGGTAAACAGTAGGAAAGCCACCTCCAACATTAATTACATCAGGTATAATTTTAGTTTTTTTAATTATATTACTGATTTCAAATATCCCTTTCGAATAAGATATAGGGTGCATGCATTGTGAACCAACATGAAAACTAAGTCCAATTTTTTTAGAATATTGTTTTGTTAATCTCATTAGTCCAGCTGCTTCATTATTGATAGCTCCAAATTTTTTTGATAAATCAATCTCTGCATGCTCATTAGACACAGAAACTCTAACAAATAATTCTAAGTCTTTTGCGTAATTTGTACTTTCTAAAATTTTTATTAATTCATCTTTAGTATCCAAAGAAAAAGCCTTAACATTATATTTAAAATATGCCTCTTTAATACTTTCTCTATTTTTGACCGTATGCATATAAGAACAGTTCGCATCAGGACTTATTTTTCTTATGGCTTCTATTTCTCTGATAGATGCTACGTCAAAACGATTAATACCACTATCAACAATAGTTTTAAGAACTACTGGATTAGGGTTGGTTTTTAACGCATAAAGTATTTTTCCAGGGAAATTTTTTTGAAAGTATTTAGAAGCCAATTTGATTGACTCTTTTCTAATACAATAAACAGGTCCTGTCGGTCTCAGTTGATTAACTAATTCTTCAACTGACTTAAATTTTTGCATATCTGCACCCCTAAAAAAAATTTACAAAAAAAACCTGCATATCACATATGCAAGTTTCATAGATGCAGCATTTATGGGAAATAATTAATAATGTAAAGTAAATAATGCTATTGAAATATTAAAATTTACTTCCATATAAGGGCTATGATAAACCAACCAACACTTCAAAAATTGAGTGATTTTGAGGATAAATCGCTTTTGATCGTAGACGATGACAATCCATTTAGACAAAGATTGGCTAGAGCTATGGAAAAAAAAGGTTTTACAGTTACACAAGCTGAGAGTGTAAAAATTGGTATTGAAACGGTAAAATCAAAAAGTCCAGCATTTGCTGTTGTGGATCTAAGATTAAATGATGGTAATGGACTAGAGGTAGTTAAAGAAATTCAAAAAGGTAATATTAAAAGTAGGATTATTATGTTAACGGGATATGGTAATATCCCAACAGCAGTTGCTGCAATTAAAGAGGGAGCAATTGACTATATTGCTAAGCCAGCGGATGCAGATGATGTTGAAAAAGCACTTTTAGCTGATCCAAATCAAAAACCAGCCCCACCTGAAAACCCAATGTCAGCGGATAGAGTAAAATGGGAGCACATACACAGAGTTTTTGAGTTATGCAACAGAAATGTCTCTGAAACTGCAAGAAGACTAAAAATGCATAGAAGAACTCTTCAGAGAATACTATCTAAAAGATCTCCTAGATAATTTAATTTTTTGTAAGTCTTAAAAATACATCTTCAAGATCTCCATCATCAGTTGAAATATCTTGTATTTTTATATCTTGTTTTTTTATTTCTGTAATGATCGAGTCGATGCTTAGTTTACTCTTTTCATAGGATAAAACTAACCTCTTCCCATCATTTGATAAAACTTTTAATGACTCAAAAGTGTTATCCTTAATATAAGTTTTTTTATCTGTAGTGACATATACAATTTTTGTTTGAATTCTTTCCAAGAGATTTTTAGTAGTATCCAAAGCAACTAATTTTCCTCCACTTAGAATACCAATTCTATCACACATTTTTTCTGCTTCCTCAAGGTAATGAGTTGTTAGTATTGTTGTTACCCCTTGCTTATTTAAAGATTTCACGTTTTCCCACAATGTGTTTCTAAGCTCCACATCTACGCCTGCGGTAGGTTCATCTAAAATTATAATTGGAGGTTGATGCACCATCGCTTTTGCTACAAGCAATCTTCTTTTCATACCACCTGATAAAGCTCTAGCATAACTGTCAGCTTGTTCCTCTAATGACACCAATTTCAATATAGTATCTGTAATTCTATCTTTTTTTCTAATTCCATATAGTCCTGCTTGAAGCTCTAAGAGTTTTCTGGGACTAAAAAATGGATCAAAGTTCACTTCTTGTGGAACAATTCCAATAGAGGCTCTCACTTGTCTAGGATTTTTATCTAAGTTAAAACCCCAAACATTTACTTCACCACCAGTTTTTATAACTGATCCACCTAATATGTTTATAAAAGTACTTTTTCCAGCGCCATTTGGTCCTAATAGACCAAAAATTTCACCTTCTTTCACTTCTAAGTTTAAATTATTAAGCGCATGCGTTTGTTTTGAGCCGTTTTTTGAATAAACTTTATTCAAGTTTTTAACAGTTAAGACGTTTTTTTTATTCATATGAGGGCATACATTTATTACATTTATAAAAATTAAGATATCATTACATTATGGAGAAAATTAAAAAAAGTGACCATTTTTACTTAATAGATGGTTCGGGATACATTTTTAGAGCATATTATGCCCTTCCTCCTTTAACTAGAAAAAGTGATGGATTGCCAGTTGGTGCTGTCAGTGGTTTTTGTAATATGCTTTTTAAGTTATTAGAAGACTCTAAATCTGATGATAATTTAGAAAAACC
Organism: uncultured Pelagibacteraceae bacterium; assembly: GCA_902594335.1. Classification (GTDB taxonomy): domain Bacteria; phylum Pseudomonadota; class Alphaproteobacteria; order Pelagibacterales; family Pelagibacteraceae; genus Pelagibacter. The sequence continues at coordinate 54,583 of CACJLY010000005.1, forward strand.
TACACACTTTGCTGTAATATTTGATTCAGCAAGAAAAAATTTTAGAAATGAAATATATTCAGAGTATAAAGGAAATAGATCTGATGCACCTGACGATCTAATTCCTCAATTTGAATACATCAGGCAATCTGTAAAAGCCTTTAATTTACCTTCCATTGAGTTAATCAATTATGAGGCAGATGATTTAATTGCAACTTATGTAGAGAAAATTTTAGATTTAGGTGCAAAGGTAACAATTGTTTCTTCTGACAAAGATTTAATGCAGCTTTATAAAAAAGGAGTGAGAATTTATGATCCAATGAAGAATAAATTTATAAATCAAGAAGATGTACATAATAAATTTGGAGTTACTCCAGAAAAAGTAATAGATGTCCAATCATTAGCTGGTGATAGCACAGATAACGTACCTGGTGTGCCTGGTATAGGAGTTAAAACTGCTGCTGAATTGATAAATCAATATGGAAGTTTAGAAAATTTATTAAAAAATGCATCAAAAATAAAACAAAATAAAAGAAGAGAAACTTTAATAGAAAACAAGGACGATGCAATTATTAGTAAAAAACTAGTTACATTAAAAAAAGACGTGCCTGTAAAAAATAAAATTGAAGAATTTATATTGAAAAGTGTTGATCAAAATAAGCTTTATACTTTTCTAAGAGAAATGGAATTTAATAGGCTATTGAGTTCTGCCATCTCAAAGTATGGGGGCACAAATAATTCTGGAAATAAAGATTTTGAAAAAAATTCAGAAAAAACATCAGAAATTAAGAAAAAAAATTACCAATTAATTAAAAATGAGAAGGAAATTGAAGATTGGATGAAACAATCTGAGGAAATGGGTGAATTTGCAATAGATACTGAAACAACTTCATTAGACCCTCACACAGCAAAGTTAGTGGGTATTTCAATTTCTAATAGAATTGGGAATGCATGTTATATCCCATTAAATCATGTCAGTGGCAATAATCTTAACGAAAAAAAAGTCTTAAGTGTTCTAAAAAATTATTTAGAAGATAAGAGTATTAAAAAAATAGGACAAAATATTAAGTTTGACTTCATTGTCTTTTATCACCGTGGAATAACTTTAAATTCTATGGAAGATACTATGCTTATGTCTTACACACTAGATGCTGGTAAAAATAGGCATAATATGGATACTCTTTCCGAGATCCATCTAGGTCATAAAACTATAAAATTTAAAGATTTAGTTGGGACAGGGAAAAAACAACTTAATTTTTCTGAAGTTAGTATATCTGAGGCTAAAGATTATGCTGCTGAAGATGCAGATATTACATTTAGATTGTACAAGATTTTTTTAAAATCATTAAAAGCAGAAAAATTATTGAATATTTATGAGTTATTTGAAAAACCATTAATTAAAATACTAGCAGAGATGGAGATAAAAGGTATTAAACTTGATAAATCTTCACTAAACAAACTGTCTTCAAAATTTGCATCTAAAATTGAAAAATTAGAAAAATCTATTTTTAAGATTTCAAAGAAAATATTTAACATTGGATCAACTAAGCAACTTGGTGAAATAATGTACAACGATTTAAAAATAGCAGCTTTAAAAAAAACAAAAAAAGGAAGTTTTGCTACTAGTGCTTCAGTTTTAGAAGATTTAGCTTTTAAAGGTTATGAATTTCCAAAACTTATATTGGAATGGAGGCAAATTAGTAAGCTTAAAAATACTTACTCAGATGCATTGCCAGAACATATAAATCAAAATACTAAAAGAGTTCATACATCTTTTTTGTTAGCAGCTACTACAACAGGTAGACTTGCATCCAGTGATCCGAATCTACAAAATATTCCAATTAAATCAGATGATGGTAAGGATATTAGAAAAGCGTTTGTTTCTGAAAAAAACAACAAATTAATTTCAGCAGACTACAACCAAGTTGAGATGAGAATTTTGGCTGATCTAGCAGATGTAAAACAGCTAAAAAAGGCATTTTTAAACAATGAGGATATTCATACTTTGACAGCCAGTCAGGTTTTTGGAAAAGAAATTAATAAAATTGATTCAGAAACAAGAAGAAAAGCAAAAGCAATCAACTTTGGAATAATCTATGGTATTTCTCAATATGGTCTAGCCAAACAAATCAATGTTTCAAATAATGAAGCAGAAGAATTTTTAAATTCTTATTTTAAAAAATTCCCAGAAATTAAAGATTATATGAAAACAACAGTGAATTTTTGCAGAAAAAGTGGCTATGTGAGTAATATATTTGGAAGAAAAACCCATCTCACAGGAATTAACGATAAAAATTTTAATATAAGAAATTTTCAGGAGAGAGCGGCGATAAATGCCCCAATTCAAGGGTCAGCATCAGAGATAATGAGATTAGCAATGATCAGGATAAATAAAGAAATCTCCAATAACAAAAATAATAGTTTAAAAATGTTGTTACAAATACACGATGAATTAATTTTTGAAGAAAGCTTAAAAGAAATAAAAAAAAGTACTAAATTAATTAAGGATTTGATGTTGAGTGTTAAGGATAGTGAACTTCACTCATTTTCAATACCTCTTTTAGTCGATGTGAATATTGGAGAAAATTGGGGTGAACTTCATTGAAAACAAACAATTGCCCTAATCTGAACAATTTAGTATTTTTAAACTAATTTATGTCTCAAACAATTGCGTTAGTAGATGACGATAGAAATTTATTAACATCTGTACAAATGGCTTTAGAAAAGGAAGGTTTTAAAGTTCAAACTTATATTGATGGTGAAAATGCTCTTGTTGGATTATCAAGAACACCACCTGATCTTGCTGTGATTGATATTAAAATGCCAAGAATGGATGGCGAAGAACTTCTAAGAAAACTTAGAAAAAAAACTTCTATGCCAGTTATTTTTTTAACTTCTAAAGATGAAGTAACCGACGAGGTTAGTGGTTTAAAACTCGGTGCAGACGACTTTGTTGGCAAAACAGGAGGATTTTCAACTAAAGTTTTAGTTGAAAGAATTAAAGTACAATTAAGAAAAAAAGATAAGGACATCAATATAGAAGAAAATAAAAATGTAATTTCTCATGGTAAGTTAAAATTAGATCCTTCCCAACTCGAATGTGAGTGGGATGGTAAACAATTGCCTGATAAACTGACTACAACTGAATTTAAAATTGTTGAGGAGCTAGCAAAAAGACCGGGAATGATTAAAGAGAGAGCCTTACTCATGGACGTAGCTTATCGAGAAGACACAGATATAGAAGACAGGACTATTGATAGTCATGTTAAAAGAATAAGAAAAAAATTTAAAAAGGTAGATAGTGATTTTTCAGCAATTGAAACAAGATATGGAAGTGGATATAGATGGAATGTTAAATAATAATTATGGGAAAAATACTAAAAAATCTCTCTATATTGCAGAAATTCCTTTTTATAAATCTAGTAGTCTTCATATTTATAATAATAATCACTTTTTTTTACTTAAGTGCTATTCAAAAAAATTTGATTAATGAAAAACAAAAAAATCATACAGATATAATTTCTCAAACAATATTAAATCTTGAAAAATCAAATATAAAATTAAATGAATACGGAATAAGCGAATTTTTATTTTCCAAAAAATCCCGATTTCCTTATTTTGAAAAACTAGATAGAGTAATATTTTTTGACGATAAATTGAATTGGATTGGAGATACAAGATCTATTCCGTCTTCATTATTACTAATTGAAGAATTAACTGAACAATCGAGTGAGAATAATTTTAGTAATCAAGAAAATAAAAATGAAACAATTTTTGATGAAGATCTTAATAAATATTATTTATCAGGATCTGAAAAATCTTTAACTAATTTAAAACAAATGCAAGAACAGTTTTTTGTTTTTAGTATTAAGAGTGTTAATTATTTGAATAATAATGGCTATATTCTTATATCTGAAAATGCTGATAATATAATTGCACAAATTGAAGAGAGAGAGAAATTTATAATTAGAACAGCTCTTGTGGTACTTTTGGTTATCATTATTTTTTCATATGTCTTAAATAGATATTTTTTAAATCCCATTAAAAATTTAGTTACTTATACAAAAATTATAAAAGACAAAAGTAACGAAAAAACAGATATAGAAAGAGTTAAGAAAAGAAATGATGAATTAGGAATACTGTCAAAATCGCTTGATGAAATGACTAGTGAATTAAATAAAAGAATTGCAACCGCTGAAAATTATTCAACAGACCTACTTCATGAAATTAGAAATCCTCTTGCTTCATTAAAAAGTGCATCTGAGATAATTTCAGAAACAGAGGATAAAACTAAAAGAGAAAAATTAATTAATATCGTTTCTCATGATGTTGAGAGAATAGAAAGATTAATTACTGATTATTCTCAAATGCTGAAAGATGAGGCAGTAATTTCAACAGAAAAAATGCAAAAAATTGATATAAAAGATATTGCAAAATCTGTGGTTGATGATTTTAATAATATTTATAATTCAAAGAGAAAAATACAAATAAGATTAAAGTCTAATGGATCTGAGAATTATTTTATACTTGGTATCAACAATAGGATAGAACAAATTATTGCAAATTTACTTGAAAATTCAATTTCTTTTAGTGATGAGAATCAGGAAATTATAGTAGAGGTCAGTAAAGACAAAGAAGGTAAGCCAAGACTTGTCGTAATTGACGAGGGGACTGGTTTTAGTGAGAAGGATACCGCTAAAATTTTCAATAGATTTTATAGTAATAGACCTGAAAATTTTGGTGAGCACTCTGGTTTAGGCCTAAATATAGTGAAAAACTTAGTTGAATTACATAACGGACAAATTAAAGCTGAAAATAATAAAGAGAGGGGTGCAAAAGTTGAAATTATTTTCCCGGCGACCCAATGAAAAGTTGATTAATATAAATAAAGTTGCTACAAGCCGTACCTTATGACAGATTATAAAGTAAAAGATATTAACGAAGCAGAATTTGGAAGAAAAGAAATCTCTCTAGCAGAGACTGAAATGCCAGGATTAATGGCAGTAAGAACCGAATATAAAGGCAAAAATCCACTAAAAGGTGCAAGAATTTTAGGTTGTCTTCATATGACAATTCAAACAGCAGTTTTGATTGAAACTCTTGTTGATTTAGGTGCAGAATGTAGATGGTCTTCATGCAATATATTCTCAACACAAGATCATGCAGCAGCAGCAATTGCAAAAGCTGGTATCCCAGTATTTGCTTGGAAGGGTGAGACAGAGGAAGAATACTGGTGGTGTGTTAAACAAACAATTGAGGGTAAAAAAGACTGGATACCTAACATGATTTTAGATGATGGTGGTGATCTTACTGCTCTTATGCATAAAGATTATAAAGATTTATTAAAAGGCATAAAAGGTTTAAGTGAAGAAACGACAACAGGTGTCTTGGCACTTAAAAAAATGGAAGAACAAGGTCAATTGTTAGTGCCAGCAATTAATGTAAACGACTCAGTTACAAAATCAAAATTTGATAACCTATATGGATGTAGAGAAAGTTTAGTTGACGGAATTAAAAGAGCTACTGATGTAATGATGTCAGGAAAGGTTGCAATCGTTGCAGGCTTTGGTGATGTTGGAAAAGGGAGTGCAGCATCTTTAAGACAAAGTGGAGCAAGAGTGTTGGTAACTGAAACTGATCCTATTTGTGCATTGCAAGCTGCTATGGAAGGTTACGAAGTAGTTTTAATGGATGAAATGATTGGTCAAGCAGATATTGTTGTAACTGCAACTGGAAATAAAGATGTAGTAACGGCAGATCATATGAGAGCTATGAAAGATAGATCTATTCTATGTAATATTGGACACTTTGATAACGAAATTCAAGTTGAGGCTTTGAAAAATTATAAATGGGATGAGGTAAAACCTCAGGTTCACGAAATAACATTCCCAGATGACAAAAGATTAATTTTGTTAGCTGAGGGGAGACTTGTAAATTTAGGTTGTGGAACTGGCCACCCAAGCTTTGTAATGAGTGCATCATTCACCAATCAGGTTATTGCTCAAATTGAGCTTTGGAACAATTCAGACAACTATGAAAATAAAGTTTATGTGCTTCCTAAACACTTAGATGAAAAAGTGGCAAGACTCCACTTAGATAAAGTTGGTGCAAAATTAACACCATTATCAAAAGAACAAGCCGACTATATAAGTGTAACACCAGAGGGACCATACAAGCCTCATGCTTATCGCTACTAGAAGTGGCAAAATAAATATTTCTAAAGAAAAAGATACAAAAATTGTAGCTGAAAGACTTTGTAAAGTTATCAATTTAGGTGATTTCATACTTTTAACTGGGGATTTAGGTGTAGGAAAAACTACTTTCATTAAATACATCATAAATTCTCTACAAAGAATAAATAGACAAGAAATATCAGAAGTTCCTAGTCCTACTTTTAATATTACTAATGAGTATCAGATAAAAAAAATTATAATAAAGCACTACGATTTATACAGAATTAAAAATGAAAAAGAGCTTAATAACTTAGGAATCCAAGAAAATTTAAAAAAACAAATAACTCTAATTGAATGGCCCAAAATAGCAAAAAAGCTCAAAATTAAAAATAGTATTAGTTTAATATTTAAATATAATAAAAGCTATACCGAGCGTTATCTATCAATAATTTCTAAAAACAAAAAAATAATTAATGAATTTAAATAAGTTAAAAAAACTAACTGGAGATGCATCATTTAGAAATTTTTATAGAGGAAAAAAAAATATTCTTGTTCATTGTGTAAAAAACAAAAAAAGTAATTTGCTAGAATATGATGCTGTCAATAAAATATTAATAAAAAAAAATATTTTAGCTCCAAGATTAATATCCCAGAATTACAAAAATAATTATATTGAGATTGAGGATTTTGGTGATTTAACAGTTTTTAAAAAATTTCAAAAAAAATCAATAAATAAAAAAATTTACTATAAAAAAATTCTAAATTTATTAATCAAAATTATAAATATTAAAATTAAGTATCAAAAAACATTTTTGAAAACAAATTATAAAGTGCCAGACTATTCATTAAAAAAATTATTAGATGAGTCTAATTTATTCTTAGACTGGTATTTACCAAAATTTGTTAAAAGAGGGAAAAATAAAATTTTAAAAATTAAACTTAATAAGATATTTAAAAAATTACTAAATAATATCTATTATAAAAATAAAGTTTTTGTGCATCGAGATTTTCATATATCAAATTTAATGATAACTAAAAAAGGTTTAGCGCTGATAGATAGTCAAGATGCAGTCTATGGTAACATTGCATATGATTTAGCTTCTCTTATCGATGATGTTAGGTTTAAAACAGACGTAAAGACTAAAAAATATATTTTTGATGAATTCATAAAAAAAAATAAACAATTAAATCTTAAAAAGTTCAAAAATGACTTTGAGATCTTATCCGTCTTAAGGAATTTGAAAATAATTGGCATATTTACTAGATTATCTGTGAGAGATAAAAAAAATAAATATCTTAAACTTATACCTCACGCATGGGAGTTAATCGATTACAGAACTTTGAATAATCCAATATTTAAAGACTTAAATTACCTTTTAAGTAAAAACTTTGATAGAAAAATTAGAAAATCTCATGAAAATTAAAACTGCCCTAATACTCTGTGCTGGATTTGGCAAGAGAGTACAACCGATAACAGACAGTTTGCCTAAGCCATTAATAGTTTATAAAAATGAAACTTTATTAGAAAATACAATTAATTTTCTTACAAAAATAAAAATCGAAAAAATCAAAATTAATGTTTTTTATTTAAAAGAAAAGATTATTGATTTTATCAATAGTAAAAATTTCCCAATCAATATTGAAATTGTAGATGATGGTGAGACAATCTTAGGTACAGGGGGTGGTACGCTAAATCTTATTAACAAATCTAATGAGGATGATGTTCTAGTCATCAATCCAGATACAATTTGGGATGATGGTTATATCAACTCAATTCACGCTATGAAAAAAATTTACTTTGAAAGAAAAATGAAAAACATTTTATTAATTGTAAATAACTCAACATGTTTTGATAAAAGATTTAATGGAGATTTTGAGATAAAAAATAATATACTTCTTAAAGAAAAAATAAATAATTTTAAATATACTGGATGTCAAATATTTAATAAGGAATTAATATCACATAAACAATTAAATTATTTTCCTATGTCTGAAATATGGGATGAACTTTTGAGAGAAAGTAAACTTTATGGTTTTGAGCATAAAGGTGAATTTAAGCATTTAACTGATTTTGAAATATATGAAAAATTATTTATTTAGTAAACTAAAAGATCTTTTGCTCTATCTTTATCTAAATATCTAGCTTGTTTAATCTTTCCTTTTTCAGTTTCAATCAATAAAGGATTGCCAGTTGGTATTTCTAAGCTTGAAATCTTTTCATTATCTAAATTAAATAAATATTTACATAATGATCTAATCGAATTTCCATGGGCTGATACAATAATATTTTTATTTAATTTTGGTTCAATATTTTTTTTGTAAAAAGGTATTACCCTTTCATAAGTATTTTTTAATGACTCTGTATCTGGAATTTTATCTTTGGGAACATTTTTATATATGTCAATATTCGCTGGATGATACGGGCTTGTTTTTTTTAAAGGCTCTGGTGGGTTATCCCAAGATCTTCTAAAAGTATGAATTTTTTCTTCTCCATAAAGTTTTTTCATTTCATCTTTATTTAAACCTGTTAAAGCTCCATAGTGCCTTTCATTTAGTTCCCAAGCATTAACAATATCCTGATCTTTAACTCTCATTGTATTGAGTATTAAATTTAGTGTCTCAATCGATCTTGTCTGTAAAGATGTATAAAAATAAGATAATTCAAGGTTTAATTCCTTAATTAATTCTCCTGCCTTACAAGCTTCAAGTTTGCCCTTAGCAGCTAAACCCACATCAACCCAGCCAGTAAAACGGTTTTCTAAGTTCCATTCGCTTTGTCCGTGTCTAACAAGTATTAAATTATTCATAAATTTAACACAAATATAAATTAAATTATATTGACATAAAGCTAAATCTTTTTAATTTGTTAAAATGAGTTCATTTGAAGATAGAAAAAAAAGTTTTGAAAAGAAATTTGCTCACGATCAAGAGCTACAATTCAAAGTTAGTGCTAGAAGAAATAAATATTTAGGAGAATGGGTATCTCAGATGCTAAATTTTAATCCAGATCAAGAAAAAGAATATATTCAATCAGTTATAAAAGCAGATTTTGCTGAAGCAGGTGATCAAGATGTTTTTAGAAAAATTAAAGAGGATTTAAAAGAAAAAAACGTTCCCGATGAAGATCTACGAAAAAAAATGGACGAATTAAATGAAAAAGCAAAAACTGATTTTAATTAGTTTTTTTTTCTTAATATTTAATATCAATCACTTATTATCTTCAGAACAAAATTATTTATTAATTTCAGGTAAACCAAAAATTACAGATGGTGATACAATTAAGATTAATAATAAAAAAATTCGCTTTGGTGGAATTGATGCTCCAGAAAGTTTTTTTTTTGGAAAAAAACAATCATGTGTTTTGAATAATGTTGAAATTCTATGTGGGAAGTTATCTAAAGATAAGCTCATTGAAAAAATCGGAAATCAAATCGTAAATTGTAAAATAGAAAAAAATAAAGATCAATACAACAGGCTAATTGGTGAATGTTTTATAAAAAATGAAAGCCTATCAGTTTTTATGGTCAAGAATGGCTATGCATTTGATTATCCCAAATACTCAAACGGTAAATTTAGAAACCATCAGATTTTTGCGAAAAAATTTTCCTTAGGTTTATGGCAAATGCAATTTGAATATCCTTGGATATGGAGAAAAAAAAATAGATAATAATGAAAATGATTCGAAACAAAATAATATATTTATTTTTAATTCTTATTTTATTATCTGGTTGCTCTTCAATTCCTAAAAATACTGCAGACGGCTGTTCAATTTTTTCAGAAAGATATCTTTGGTACAAACATGCAAAAAAAACTGAACAAAAATGGGGGACGCCTATTAATTTGCAACTTGCTATAATTAAAATGGAATCTGATTTTGATTGGTTGGCAAAACCACCTAGAAAAAAATTATTTAAAGTTATTCCTTATAAAAGACCATCAAGTTCTTTTGGTTATTCTCAAGCAGTCAGAGGAACCTGGAAGCAATACAAAGAAGAAACAGGAAACAAGTATGCTACTAGGACAAGATTTAAAGATAGTGTAGATTTTATTGGTTGGTACACAAACAAAACAGAAAAGATCCTAAAAATCCCAAAAAATGACGCTTTTAAACAATATGTTGCTTATCATGAAGGCTGGGGAAATTACAAAAATTATAAAAAAAATCAAAAAATTATTCTTTTAGCAAAAAAAGTTGAAAATCAATCTAAGAAATACAAAATACAGCTTAATAATTGTCGAAAATCACTTACTACAAAAAAATATATAATATTTTAGTTTAATTGTTTCTTAAGTTCTATATCAACTGCATCAATTCTCTTCGTATTTTTGGCTAAAGTTAAATACATCGTCGGTGTCACATATAAAGTGAAGAAGGTAGAAATTATCATTCCACCAAGTATAGTTGCACCTACAGCAAGTCGCGAACCTTCTCCAGCGCCTGGACCAATATTTCCAATAACTAAAGGCAACATCGCAATCATTGTGCTTAAAGATGTCATTATAATTGGTCTAAATCTTAAACTACAGGCTTCTTTTACGGCTTTTTCAATTTCTTTACCTTTAGTTCTCAATTGATTTGCGTAATCAACTATAAGAATACTATTTTTTGTTGAAATACCAATGAGTATTACTAAGGCTATTTGTGAAAATATATTTATTGATGAATTTAAGAATAGTATAAAAATTAATCCTCCAAACACTGCAAGTGGAACAGTTAATATAATTATAAATGGGTGGATAAACGAATTAAAAGTAGCCGACATTACTAGATAAGCAGTCAATAACGCTAAAGCAAATATAATATAAAGCTCATTACTAGTTTCTTTTAATTCTTCAGACTTACCTTTCCAAGTAATTTGTTTATCCGGAGCAACATTGGTCATCGTTTCCTCTAAATACTTAATCGCTTCAGCTAAAGTATAACCTTCACTTATATTAGCTGATATTGTTACAGCACGTTGTCTATTATATCTTGATAACTTACTAGCAGTTCCTTTTTCTTTAAACTCAACAAGATTAGAGAGTGAAACTAAATTACCAGTTTTTTCAGATCGAACAAATATTTTACTCAAACTTTCTTTATTTTTTCTATCTTCTAAATATTGTTGTAAAATGATTGGGTATTCTTTTCCAAGTTTATTAAATTTTGTAACCGTTTTACCTCCATACAAAGTTTCTAAAGTTTGACCAATTGCTTCAGTTGATATCCCTAGGTCTTTTGCTTTATTTTTATTAATTTTTATGTTTACTTCAGGTTTATTTCTGGTGTAGTCAGACTCAAGTCTTGATAAATTTCTGTTCTTTCTTAACATTCTAATAACTTGAGACTGTATTTGTTCCAGCTCTTCATAAGTATTTCCGTAAATAACCATTTGAACAGGCTTATTGTAACTAGAAACTCTTATGGACTGAGGAGAAATTGGAAAAGCTAGTGTTTGAGGTACTGTAACTATTTTTCCAATTGCTTGTCTCATTATTGTTTGAGAATTCTGTTTTCTATTTTTCCAATTGTCTAAAAGTGAAATTATTAAGAAACTATTTTCAGAGCCAAAACCTGGAACTATCATTAAAAATCTATTGTACGGACTATTATCGCCATCAAGCAAAGGAATAAGTCTTTTTTCAACATCCTCCGCCCTTTTTTGAGTATACTGGAATGAACTTCCCTCATCAGTAAATCCTATAACTAAGTAAACTCCACGATCTTCTAATGGTAACAATTCTTTTTTTGTGTAGTTATACAAAGCCCCAGAGGCAACTATGATAAAAATTATGAACGTTATTATTGTTTTCTTCTTATTCATCCAAAATCCTAATGTCTCAGTGTAAAATTTTAAAAAGCCTTGAAAAAATTTATCAAATCCTCTTGTTAAGAAATTAGACTTTTTCTTTTTATCAAGAAATTTACTACCTAGCATTGGTGAAAGAGTTAGAGCAACGAATGAAGACACTACTATTGCAAATGACAGTGCTATTGCAGTTTCTTTAAATAAAGTTCCAGCAATACCTTCAATGAAAATTAAAGGCAAAAATACTGCAACCAAAATAAGAGTTGTTGCAATAATTGCAAATGTAATTTGTTTTGAGCCTTTATATGCTGCCACCAGCGGTGTCTCACCATTTTCAATTCTTCTATATATCGCATCGGTCATGATGACTGAGTCATCAGTAATAATTCCAATTGCTAATATAAAACTTAATAAGACAAATATATTAATAGATAAATCAAAAATATATAAACCTAGGAATGTAGCAATTAGACTTACAGGTAAAGCTATTGCAGGAACAATAACTGCTTTTAAATTTCCTAAAAATAAATAAATTATAATTACAACAAGTATAAAAGCTATAGCTAAAGTTTTATAAACCTCATTTATTGCTTCGCCAATATAAGTAGCTCTATTAAAAGCTATTTCCAAATTTAAGTCGCCAGGTAAAGTTTTTCTAATTTCTTTGATTTTTTTTTCAACATCTTTTGATAATTCAACAGTTGAAGCCCCACTTCTTGCATAAATTCCTATACCCATGGTTTTTAAATTTAATGCTCCTTTACTTTGAGCTCTAAATAAAACTTTCTCTGTGACAGGGCCTAATTCTAAATTTGCGATATCAGATAATCTTACTATATTATCCTGAGCTTTCTTAATTGGGAGCCCCTTAAGTTTTTCTAAGTCATTGTATGATTTATCAATATTGATCGTTAAATCTATATTTTCAGCTTCAAGTGTACCTGCAGGTAATCGAATATTTTCATTTCTTAATGATCTTTCTACTTCTTGAATAGTTAAATTATTTGCAGCTAATTTTATTGGATCTATCCATACTCTTATACTCTGTTCCCTAAGGCCACCTGTTCTTATTCGGCCAACATTTTTAATGCTAGAAAACTGATCAACTAAATATCGCTCTGCATAATCTCCAAGCTCAAGATCGCTCCAGGTTTCTGATGATAAAGCAAGCCACATTGTAGTTGTAAAACCCGCAGATTGTTTAAGTATTCTAGGAGCCTCAGACTCCGCTGGCAATCTTCCGACAATTCTTGCAACTCTCTCCCTTACGTCGTTTGCAGCATTATCAAGGTCAATATCAGTATCAAATTCGATATTTATAGTACTTTTCCCATTTTCTGATTTAGCGTCTATATTTTTAATTCCCTCTGCACCACCTATAACTTCCTCTATTACTTGTGTTACCTCTTCATCAACAATAGGAGCTGACGCTGAGGCATATTCCACTTGAACTTGAACCACAGGGGGTTGCAGACCAGATGGGAGTTCTCTCACTGGTAACTTCGAAAAAACAAAAGTTCCGAAGACGACCAATATCAAGGATAGTACCCATGACAATGCAGGTCTTCTAATACTAACATCAGTTAAATACATTTAATTATTTACTTTTATCTTCTTTTTTTCCCCAACTAGACTTACTTTTTTTTTCACCATCTTTAATGGGTTTAATTTTTCCATTGGGTCTTACTTTTTTTAATCCTTCAGCAACAACTATGTCACCTTCGTTTAAACCAGACTCTACTTCAAGATAACCTTTGTTTCTGTTACCAACTTTAACTTCAATTCTGTTAGTTACATTCTCATTGTCTACTTTATAAATATAAAACTTGTTACCTTCTAAGATTACACTTGTATCTGGTATTCCTAACGAAACTCTCTCATTATATTTTATTGTGACTTCCATTAAAGCACCAGGTAAAATCTCAGAATTTGAATTTTGCATTTTAACTCTTAGTCTTAAAGATCTGTTGCTAACATCAATTTTGCTAGCTAAAGAGTCTACTATTCCGTTATAAGTTTTATCTTTATTACCAGAAAATTTTACATCAACACCAAGTCCTTTTTTTACGAACGGTGCGAATACCTCTGGAACATCAACATCAATAAATAAAGAAGACGCGTCCTCGATATCAATTACAACAGAACTTTCTGAAACATTAATATCATCAGAAAAGTTTCTTTTACCAATTACTCCATCGAAAGGTGCTACTATAGTTCTATTTTTTAATTTTGCGATAACATCACCAGACCTAACTTTGGTATTATATTTGATTTCTTCTAGAATTTCGTATTTTTCAATATTGTATGATTGTGTTTTAATTGGAACAGCTGTTCCAAAGGTTTCAATGATATTTTGAAATTTTCTTTGCTCAACTGTTTTAACTATAATACCTGGTGGTGGTCTTTTGCTAAATTTTTTTTTAAAATGGTTTCCAATCATTGTCCTAGCAATGATCACACCTGCAATAATTAGAAAAAAAATTATTATTATTGATGTTATTTTAGTAGATCTTTTCATTATTATATTCTTCCATATTCAGCCCATGAACCATCATAAACTGTAGGAGAATATGTATTATTTACTAGGGAATATGCAAGACTTAAAACACATGCTGTTATACCTGATCCACATGAAAAAACTCTTTTATCGTCATTTAAATCAATAATTTCGCTGAACTTTTTTGAAATCTCACTTACACTTTTAAAAGTATTGTCTGAGCTATTTATAATTTCTTTAAATGGAAGACATACAGAGTTTGGAATAGATCCACTTCTCACATTCTTCCTGGGATCTGGAACACTTCCATTAAATCTTTCCTTACTTCTAGCATCGATTATTGTAAAAATTTTTTTTTCAATGTTTTCATTTATTTCAAGAATATTTTTTACCAGAGACTTATTTTCTGTTGCTCTGTAGGTTGACTTATTTAAAATTGTCTTTTCATTTGTTGTTTTCCTATTTTCAATTAACCATTTTTTTAAACCACCATCTAAAACACTTACTAGGTGTTTATCATGACCAAAATAAATAAAATTGTACCAACCTCTACATGAACTTAGAACATCAGAGCTATCATAAATTACAATTCTATCGGTATTTGATATGCCCATTGAAGATATGATCTCTTCCCATTTCCCTTTTGCAGGAAGCATGTGAGGTAAATCTGTATCTTGATCTGAATTCTTGTCTAAGTCAAAAAAAATTGCACCAGGAATATGATTTTTAGAGTACTCCTCTTTAGGATTTCTATCAATTCCTGGCATATGCCATGAGCAGTCAATTATTTTGACATTACTTAAATTATTTTCTAACCAATCTGATGTAACAAGTGACATTCTATCTTTTTTCTAGATACTTCTGATGATACTCTTCAGCAGTGCAGTAATTTTTCAACTCAGATAGCTTAGTTACAACTTTTCCAGATAACTTTAAATTTTCTTCGTCTATTACTTTTTGAGCAATATTTTTTTGTTCTTCATTAAGGTAGAAGATCTCGCTTCTATATTGTGTTCCAAAATCAGGACCTTGAGAGTTTAGTGTAGTTGGATCATGAAATTCAAAAAATCTCTTAATTATTTGCTCGAATGTAATAACTTTAGGATCAAATTCTAATTTTACAGCTTCCGCATGATTAGTTGTTCCTGCACAAACTTCTCTATAGTTTGTATTAGGACTGTTTCCTCCACAATATCCAACCTCTGTTCTGTAGATGCCATCTAATTGTCCATATTTTTTTTCTGGACCCCAGAAACATCCCAAAGCTAAAACTGCTATTTCCATAGATTAATGTTATAATAATAATATAATCTAATCCATGTTATCTAGAAATCAATTAGGCTTTTTGTACATGTTTCTGTCTGTGTGTGCATTTTCAATGATGGATGTACTTGTTAAGTGGTCTGAGAATTATCCTGTTGGTGAAGTTCTTTTTTTTAGAGGAATTTGTGGACTAATACCTATATTTTTTTTAATTCCAAAAGAAAACTACACAAATTTTTATAAAACAGATCGACCTAAATTACATTTCTTTAGATGTGCCGCAGGATTAATGGCAATAGTATCAGTATTTATTGCACTAAGAAATTTACCTTTGGCAACGGTTGTGGGTATCTCATTTGCTGCACCAATTTTTGCAACAATTTTATCAATTTATTTTTTGTCAGAAAAAATTGGTAAATATCGTTGGTTAGCAGTTTTGATTGGTTTTATTGGTGTAATAATTATTACACAACCAGGTATTTCAAATTTAAATTTTTATTATATTTACCCAATAATTTTTTGTTTAGGAATGTCATATGTTGCAATTGCTATCAGGCAGTTATCTACATCTGAACCAGTTTGGCTTATTTCTTTATATTTCTCAGTAGCAATATCTATTTTAGGTTTGTTTACAATTCCATATGGATGGGTAATGCCTACATTAATAGATTTTATTCTTTTGTGTATGATTGGTTTGCTTGGAGGTATTGCTAATTTACTACTTGGACAATCTTATAAACTTTCAGAAGTTTCTTTAGTTACTCCACTTAAGTATTTGAGCTTAGTATTTGCAATTGTATTTGGTTATTTTATTTGGAATGAAATACCATCTTATAAAACTTTATTGGGTTCATTACTTGTAGTGTTATCTTCATTAATTATATTTAGAAGAGAAATTTATTTGAAAAAACCAAACTTAATTTTTAAAAATGAGTAAACCCCCGATTTATTGGTCAAAGGCAGTAAAATATCTTTCTAAGGATAAGATTATGAAGAAACTTATTTCTAAATATAAAGATAAAACCTTAACAACAAGAAAAGATATTTTTTTATCACTATGTAAAAGTATAATAGGACAACAGATAAGTGTCGCTGCAGCAAATTCTGTATTTTTAAAGTTTAAAAAAGAATGTAGAGGAAAGATAAATCCAAAAGTAGTTAATGCTATTACCCCAATTCGGTTGAAAAAATGTGGTTTAAGCAGACAAAAAGTCAGAGGAATTAAAGAGTTGGCAAATAAATTTGTAAATAAAACATTTAATCCAAGAGTTATAAAAAAAATGGGAGACGAGGAGGCAATTCTTTATTTATCTGAGTTAAGACAAATAGGTAGATGGTCTGCAGAAATGATATTACTATTTACTTACAATAGATCTAACATATGGCCTGTTCAAGATATTGGTTTACTTAGAGCTATTTCAAACAATTATAGGAAAAGCTATTTACCACCGATGAGCTATGTAAATCGATTGAAAAAGAGATTTTCTCCATATTGTTCCGTAGCTACTTGGTATTTATGGCGTTCCATTGACGATGAGCCTATACAATATTAAGTGCCTTCAACTATCTGATGATGTCTTACAGCATGGCCCTTAATAACGTCTATTGCTTCCTGATATTCAGGGGAATCATAAAATTCTATTGCTGTGTTGTAATCTGAAAATTCAACTACAGTTGTTCTAGGAGAGTTTATCCCCTCATTTGTTCTATTTTTTCCACCTCTAATTATAAATATCCCTGAGTATTTATCTGCAGCAATTTTGGCTTTTAGTGCATATTCCTTTAATTTTTCCTCACTATTAATTTTTTCCCACACACAAACTACATAACCTTTCATAATTCTCCTTTACACCCATTGTATATTGTAATTTTTATTTATCAAATTTGTTGATGTTCTACTCCTTCAACAATAAACATTATTCTCTTAGTTGTATCATCTGCATAAGTCCAAGCAGATTTATATTCAGTCGATTCATGGCATGACATAGCATCATTGTAAGTCGGAAACTCCCATATTACAGTACGCACAACGTTTGGACCACTAAATGACTTTAATTTTCCACCTCTTACTACTGGTTTTCCCCCATAACTTTTTATTATAGGAACAGCCTTTTCTCCATATTTTTTTAAGTTCTCCTGGCTTGAGATTTCTAAGTATAGACTTATCCAATAAGTTTTCATATTTATCCTTTTTTAATATTTTTATTTATGATACCAAATTTTTATGGCTGATAAATTAATAATTTCTTATGAAGAATATAAAAAGGTCGTCGAAAAACTTGCTTTAGAAATTGAAAAAAAATATAAGCCAACAGTATTAGTTGGCATCATGAGAGGTGCAGCTCCAATTATAGATATTTTATCTAGAATTTTTAAATTACCTACAGCTTATGTTGTAATTCAAAGTTACTCTGGTGATACGGTTCAAAATAAACAAGGGGAGCTAATATTTGCCAGAGATATAAGTTCAATTGCAACTAACGAAGATTTTAAAAAAGTACTGTTAGTAGATGATCTATCAGACACAGGCCTTACCTTAAATAAAAGTATAGAGTGGCTTAAAGAATATGAACCTGTTAAGAACCACATAAGTGAAATTAAAACAGCGTGTCTTTGGAAAAAAAAATCTTCCACTTTTACACCTGATTTCTGTCCAATTTTATTAGACAATGATCCATGGATTGTTCAACCATCGGAGTACTATGATGAAATTGATATAGATGGTTTGAAAAAAAAGTATTCTAAATAAAAAAAGGCCAGACTAAGCTGGCCTTTAATTTTAATCTTTTGATAAAATTTCTTACTGTGGAATGTCTCCTTCTACTCCTTTAACGTAAACATTCATTCCAGCTAGCATTCCATCGTCAGCTACAGCACCTTCGGCTACAAGAATGTTTCCTTTTTGATCATAAATTGGACCAGTAAATGAGTGAGCTTTTCCTGAAGCTAAGTCTTTTTGAAGTTGTTCCACTTCTTTTACTAAGTCGCTTCCCATTGCAGAATTATATGGTGCCATTGCCACCATTCCTTCTTTTAATCCATGCCAAGTATCTTGTTGTTTCCAAGTCCCATCTCTTGCTGCAATTGATCTTTCTACATAGTAAGGCGCCCAATCATCTATAATTGATGTTAATATGGATTTTGGAGCGAATCTTTGCATGTCACTCGCTTGACCAAAAGACCAAACTCCTGCTTTTTCTGCAACTTGTACCGGAGCAGTACTGTCAGTATGTTGCATAATTATATCTGCACCTTGATCAATCAAAGCTTGAGCTGCTTCTGACTCTTTTCCTGGATCATACCAGGTAAAAACCCAAACAATTTTTGTTTTAATATCAGGATTTACTTTTTGAGCGGCTAATGTCATTGCATTAATTCCTCTTATAACCTCAGGAATTGGAAAAGAAGCAATGTATCCAATAGTATTTGTCTTAGTCATCTTTCCAGCCATATGTCCTAATAAAGTTCTACCTTCATAAAATCTTGCAGAATATGTTGAGACATTTGAATGCTCTCTTTTGTAACCAGTTGCATGTTCAAATTTTACATTTGGAAAATCCTTAGCAACCTTGTTTGTTGGATCCATATATCCAAAACTAGTCGTAAAGATTAGGTCGTGACCAGATTGTGCTAATTGTCTTATAACTCTTTCAGCATCAGCACCTTCAGGTACACTTTCTACATAAGTAGTTTTTATTCCCAAAGCTTCCACTGCATTTCTTCCCTCATGGTGTTGGTATGTCCATCCATGGTCTCCAGTTGGACCAACATAAACAAAACCAACTTTAAATTCTGCATTTGCATTTAAGCTGAAGCCAAGCAAAAATAATACAGAAATTAAACTTCTTAAAAATAATTTATACATTTGATTTCCCCTTTAAATTTAATTTTGTGATACTACAAACTAGTCAATATTCTAATAAAAAAAAATATTTATTTTGGAATAGCTAACATCACTTTTCCTTATAGAAGATTTGTCCCAGCGAAGTTGGTGTATTCAGTTTTATTTTTCTACTATCACGAGAAATTACAACTAAAACTATTATTGTCATGATGTAAGGTAATGCACTTAATAATTGAACTGGAATTCTCAAGCCCACTGCCTGCATATGCAATTGTAAAATTGTAATTCCACCAAATATTAATGCACCTATAAGAACTTTAATTGGACTCCATGTTGCAAAAACTACTAAAGCTAGTGCGATCCATCCTCTGCCACCTGTCATATTCTCAATCCATTGAGGAGTGTATATTAATGACAGATATGCGCCTGCCAGTCCACACATTGCACCTCCATAAAGAATGCAACTATATCTTACTAAAGTAACATTAATACCTTGATTAGAGGCGGAAGTTGGAGAATCTCCAACAGCCCTGATAATCAAACCAGTTTTAGTCTTCTTTAAAAAATAATTTGTCAAAAAAGGTAATCCAAATGCAAAATATAATATAATTGAGTGACCAAAGAATACTGGACCCAAAAACGGAATACTTTCTTTTAAATTAACGAATAATAATGGAAATTCCTTTCCTGGAATGCCGACGAAATTCTTACCTATCATTGCTGACATTCCAATACCAAAGATAGTTAGTGCAAGACCTGTTGCTACGTGATTTGTAAGGAGTGATTGGGTAAGCAATCCAAAAATAAGAGATATAATTAAACCTGACAGCATAGAGCCTACTACTGCAAAAAATAAATTATCAGTCACTACCATTAAAGCAAATCCAGAGATTGCTCCAATTATCATCATTCCTTCTACCCCAAGATTTAAAACACCAGATCTTTCGGTTATTAATTCCCCAGATGCAGCAAGTATTAAAGGAACTGATGATGCCATGATGGCACCAATTAAAATACCTATAAAATTTAAATCAAAGCTCATTTTTTTTTAAACCTAAAAATTTTATTTTAAAAAATAATAAATAATCAGACCCAAGAAGAAAAAATAAAATCATTCCTTGAAAAACTTGACCTGTATATTTTGGTACTTGCAAAAATATCTGAGCTGTTTCTGCTCCTAAATAAGTTAGAGCAACAATAAGAGATGCAAAAATAATTCCAATTGGATTTAGTCTTCCTAAAAAAGCAACAATTATTGCTGTGAAGCCATAATCAGGAGAAATATTTCTATGTAATTGTCCTATTGGCCCTGTTATCTCTCCTACACCCGCAAGACCAGCACATGCTCCACTAATCATAAAAACAATAATAATCATTGTCTTACCTTTGAACCCTGCATATTTTGCAGTTTTTAAACTTAAGCCTGAAACTTTTATTTGAAAACCTAAATAAGTTTTGTACAAAATAATCCAACTTAAGAATACAGTGATTAGAGTAATAAATATTCCAGCATGAATTCTTAAACCGTCAAATAAAATTGGCATTCTTGCAGGCTCACTAAATTGTCTTGTTTCTGGAAAATTAAAACCTTCAGGATTGCTCCAAGGACCAACCACTAAATAATCTAATAATAATTTTGCAACATAAACCAGCATTAAGCTGACTAAAATTTCATTAGTGTTAAAATAGGTTTTTAAAATTGCTGGTATCATTGCAAATAGCATCCCACCAATTGCTCCAGACAAAATAATTATTGGTAAAACATAAAATCCATCATGATTATAAAATATCAAAGCAACTCCGCCGCCGACTATTCCACCAAAAATAAGCTGACCCTCTGCACCAATATTCCAATTATTACTTTTAAAACAAAAAGATAAACCTATCGCTATTAAACAAAGCGGTGTAGCTTTTACCAAAAGTTCACTTAATCCGTATAAATCTGAAATGGGTGTAATAAAAAAAAATTTTAAAGCTTCAATAGGATTAAACCCCAAAATAAAAAAAATAATCCCACCACCAAATAATGTAAGAAAAATCGCTAAGACCGGTGTTAAAAAGTAAATTGATCGAGATACATTGTTACGCTTTTCAACTTTAATCAATTGAACCTCCTCCCATCAAAATTCCTAATTTTTCAGCCGTAACAGTATCTGCATTCATTATTTTAGATAGTTTACCTTTATAAATTACACAAATACGGTCACTTAATTTTAATAGTTCATCGTTATCAGTAGAAATTAATATTGATGATTTTCCTTGTTCATTAATTTGAATTAATGTTTCATGAATATAGTTGATCGCACCAACATCAAGACCCCATGTGGGGTTAAAACATACCAACAATTCAGGCGAAGTAATTAATTCTCTTCCAATAATTAATTTTTGAAGATTTCCGCCAGATAAAAATTGACTTTTTAATTCAACATTGTCTGTATTAACAGAAAAATTAGAAAGTATCTTTTTTGAGTGTTCTTTTATTTTTTTTTCATTCACTAAACCTTTTTCAAAAAAGTTTGATGACTTAAAATTGTTTAATGCAACATTTTCATATATCTTTAACTCAGGTACTGCAGCTTGAGAGATGCGATCTTCAGGTGAAAAAGCCATAAGGTATTCTCTTCTTTCTCTAGGATTCAACTTGGCAATTTCTTTATTTCTAAACATTATAGAAGTACCTTCGATAATTATTTCTCCACTCAGTATTTGGAATAATTCATTTTGTCCATTTCCTGAAATCCCAGCTATACCTAAACACTCTCCTTTTTTTAAAGAAAGGTTTAAATTATTTAAATTTGTTTCATATGGGTCGTCACTTTTAAAATTTAAATTTGAGATTTTTAAAATTTCCTCACTATTTTTAAAATTATTAATTTTTTTTTTAATAGTATTTAAATTTTCACCTACCATTTTATTAGCTAAACTCTCAATTTTTTCATCAATTGTATTACTAACTGAAACTACTTTGCCTTTTCTCATTACGGCTACCTCATCACAAAGTGACAAAACTTCTTTTAATTTGTGAGTAATATAAATAATTAAAATTCCATCTTTAGAAAATTGTTTTAAAGAAATAAATAAATCATCAGTTTCTTGTTCAGTTAAAACTGATGTAGGTTCATCCATAATCAGCACTTTTGGATTTCTAATTAAACACCTTATAATTTCTACTTTTTGTTTTTGACCTGCCGATAAATTTAGAACTGGAATATCTAGATCAATTTTAAAATTGTACTTTTTTAATATATCGTTGACTAATGCTCTTAGTTCTTCATCTTTTTTGTCACTATCGATACTTAAATTTTCAAATACAGATAAAGTTTCGAAGAGATTGAAATGTTGAAAAACCATTCCAATATTATTTTTTTTGGCATCTAGGGGAGAGTTAAGTTTAATACTTTCATTATTTAAAAAAACTTCACCCTCATCAGGCTTTACTACTCCAGACAAGATTTTAACTAGCGTAGACTTACCAGCACCATTTTCTCCCAATAAAGCGTATATTTTCCCACTCCCAAATTCCAATGATACTTTGTCATTTGCAATGCATCCTGGGTAAATTTTTGAAATTTCTGATACTTTGAGTTTTGTATTCATTAGAATCGGTTTGATAGTAATAAAAATAAAGAATTAAGTAATATAAATACATTATATTTACCTAATTTTGATGGAAAACTTATTTTTTTTTCAACTTTTAAGTTAATCTTTTGTCACATTTCAGTATTATAATAGAATAATGAAAAACAAATTCGCTATCATATTAATACCAATTCTTTTTTTTACTGCAGGCTGCCAAACTATTCAAAAAAAAACTGACGAGGTTGTAGAAAAGGAAAATCAAAAATATGGATTATTTGTCGGTGGAGAAGTTAATAAAATGAAATTAGAATTAGGGGCTCCTAGCGAAGACATGATAAATGATACTGGCAATGAAGTGTTAATTTATAAAACAAAAAAATACGGTGTACCGTGTGAAAGAAGATTTGAAGTCAACGCTGGTGGAACTATAATTGCTTTCAGTTCTAGTGGATGTTTTTAAACTTGTGGGGCGAACCCCACAAGCAAGGTTAAAATTTATTACTTAATATCAATAAGTCTTTTTTTCTTATGATCTGGTAAAATTCTTTCACATGCAATTGTCAAAAGACCATCCTTAAGTTCAGCTCCATTTACTTTTACATCATCTGCAATAGTAAAAGATCTTGCGAATTGTCTTTGTGATATGCCCTTGTGAATTATTTCACCGTCTGCAATTTGATCTTCAGACTTATTAAGCTGTTTAGTTCTTACAGTTAATATATTGTCTTCAAACTCAACCTCGACATCTTTTTTATTAAAACCAGCTAACGCAACTTCAATTGAATAGTTGTCTTTGCCAGTTTTTCTTATGTTATATGGTGGATAATTTGATTGCATTGTCATGCCACCATTACCAAGCATACTTTCAAATTGGTCAAACATATCATCGAAACCAATAGAAAAAGGTCTTAGTGAGTTAAAGATAGATAGATCCTTACTTGTCATATTTACTCCTTTTGTTAAGCAAGTTAATTTATGTAAGCCCCATAAGGCGACCTACATCTCTTATGTGGTGACTAATTATAAAATTTCAATACAAGATTATTTAAATTTTTTCTGCAATTTTTAAAGCAAAAGCATAATCAAGAGCTATTTCTTCTATAGCACCATCTCTACCAGATTTTCCTCCATGACCAGCATTCATTTCAGTTTTTAATAATAATAAATTATTATCTGTTTTATAGTCTCTTAGTTTGGCAGTGAATTTTGCAGGTTCATCAAACAGAACTCTATTGTCACTAAGACTAGTAGTGATTAAAATATTTGGATAATCCATTTTTTTAATATTATTGTAAGGAGCATAAGAGTAAATATAGTCAAAATGATCTTTGTTATCTTTAGCATTTCCAAATTCATCAAATTCTCCAATTGTTAATGGTAGAGAATGGTCAAGGTTAGTGGTCAAAGAGTCTACAAAAGGCACAGCCATTATTAACCCTAAAAATAGCTCAGGTGCTTCATTTACAACTGCCCCCATCAACAACCCACCTGCTGAACCACCCATTCCTATAATTTTTCCTTTAGACGTATATTTTTTTTCAATCAAGAATTTTCCAACAGCAATATAATCTTCAAATGTATTTTTTTTGTTTAAAAGTTTTCCTTCCTTCCACCATTTCATTCCTCTTTCCATTCCCCCTCTTATATGTGCTGTAACCCAAATTATATTTCTATTAATTAAGCTTAATCGTGTAGATGAAAACCCAGGCGACATTGAATTACCATAAGAACCATAACCATATAACAAAATATTTGACGACCCATCCAGAATTGTATCTTTATGTCTTGTTATAGTTATTGGTACCATTCGTCCGTCATGAGACGGGCATTCAATTCGTTCAACAATATAATCATTCGGGTTATGTCCAGATGGTATTTCTTGTTCTTTAACAAGTTTTTTTTCTTTTGATTTTAAATTATATAAAAAAGTCCTTCCTGGAGTTTTAGGAGATGAATATGATAAATATACATTATCAGTATCTTTATCTTTTTGAATTAAAGATATGCTTGGAACTATTACTTTCTCGTCACTAAAAACTATCTCTTCCTCTTTATTTGTTTTGGGATTTCTCAAAATTATTTTTCCTAATGCATTAGAGGTCTCTGATCTAATTATCCAATGATTTAAGAATACCAAACCTCCTATCAATACTTCATCTTTTGCATTAACGAATGGCACCCAGTTTTGTTCAACTAAATCATTACATCTATCAATCTTAAAATCTTCAGCATTTTCATTGGTATGTTTGTAAAAATATCTATCCCAGGAGTTTACAGAGTAAATTATACCTCTTTTTCTCTTTTGGATTAATTTAGGATTTGGATTATTTTCGTCAATTTTAAAATAATATTGTTCCGATGTATTATGATCAGAACTTGTAATCATAAAATATTTTTCATCTGAACTTAAACCTATACCTACTGTAAAAGCTTCACTTTTTTCCTCAAATATTAACTTATCTTCTTTTACAGGAGTACCAATTTTATGTCTGTATATTGTTCTCGGTCTATGATGTTCATCTAATTTTGAGTAAAATATAAATTTATCATCTAAACTAAATTCTATACTTCCACTCGTTTCTTCAATTTTTTCTGTAACCAATTTACCTGATTTTATATCTCTTATATAAATTGTATAATATTCAGAACCTTTTAAATCCAAAGAGTATCCTAGAAATTTATCATCAAAACTTACTTCAAGATCTCCCAAACCAAAATACTCTGTATTTAGTTTTTCTTTCTCAAGATCACCATTCCAAATTTCTTCAACTTTTTCCTCTCCAATTTTTCTTCTTAATTTAATTGAATAGTTACCTTTTGCTGTGGTTTTAGTCCAATATTCGAAATTTTTATCTTTGAAGGGTAAAGACTCATCGTCTAATTTAATTCTACTTTTAATTTCATTAAAAATTTTTTTTCTAATTTCCTTGGTATCATTCATTTGATATTCAAAGTAATCATTCTCTTTTTCTAAATACTTTCTCACTTCTGGTAATAATTTTGAGCTATCTTTTAAAACATCGAGTATATTTGATTGGTGAATCCAACTATAGTTATCCTCCCAAGTTGTGTTGTGACAAGATTTTATTTCAGGTTTCTTTTCAAGTTGTGGTATTTTCATTTAGGAAATTATTAATATATGAATATTTTTTTTATAACAGTTATAATTTTTATAATAGTTTATGTTCTTCTGACGTGGTTTGCTAGGACCTCTGCGAAGAGAATTTCAAAAATAATAAGATTAATTATAATTATATCATCAATTTTGTTAGCTTTTTTAATGGTGTACGCTGGTAGATATATTTTTTCATTACCATTCGTTTTAGCTATTTTGCCGCTAATAAAAACTAAAGCAGGAATTTCACTTTTTCAATTACTAAGACTTTGGGGTTTGTTCAGAGTTCTTAGAAACTCTGGAAGATTTAATTTTAATAATTTCAACCAGACAAATACTCAACAAAGTATGAATTTAGATGAAGCATATAAAATTTTAAATTTAGATCCCAAGAAGAAATATTCAAAAAGCCAAATCTTAAACTCATATAAAAAAATTATGAAAAAAATTCATCCTGATGTCAGCCCAGAGTTAAATAGACTTGCTTCAATTGTAAATGAAGCAAAAGAAATAGTAATCAAGAGTATATAAATCTTGAGGGATATTAATACTTTACTAAATTTTATTTTATATTAATTTTATCTTATGATTGAATTAAAAGGTATTTTTGCTGCTTCCTTATCAATATTAAAAAATGATCTTTCTCTTGATATAGATAATACGATTAAGCATGCAGAAAACGTAATAGACATGGGTTGTCATGGTGTAGTTTTTTTTGGTAGCACAGGTCAGTCACAATTAATTTCTCTAAGTGAAAAAATACAACTAATTAACCAGTTACCAAATAGTAAATATAAAGACAAATTTATAATAGGGACGGGCTTAAATTCACTTGCAGATAACATTAATTTAATAAAAATTTCTAAGTCTATGAATTTTAATACATTTCTTATAATGCCACCTGCATATTATAAATATGATGACAGTGATGTTATAAATTTTTATTCAAAAATAATTGAAGAAGTTAATGATTGTAAAATTATTTTGTATAATTTTGAAAAACTTTCAGGTTATAAGTTTAGTCCAGAATGTATTGAAACTTTAGTTGAAAAATTTCCAGATCAAATTGTTGGCGTAAAGGATAGTTCTTATAATTTGTTTGAGACTTTAAAGATAAATAATTTTTCTATATTTCCTGGTTCTGAATCAAAATTATTAAAAGGGTTAGAACTAGGGTGTGATGGAATTATAACAGCTACTACAAATATCACTGGAACTTTGGCTAGAGAAGTTTACGACGGCTTTAAAAATAATTCAGATTTATCTTCAAACAAAAAATTATGTGATGTAAGAGGTTGTTTTGAAAAATATAATTTAATATCTGGTTTACATACAGTTATGTCAGAAAAAAATCAAATATTTGAAAATCTTTTACCACCTTTAAAGCTTTTAGATTCTAATCAAAAAAATGAGATATTAACAAGTTTAGGAAATTTAGAATTTGAAATAGCAAATTTAAAAGCAGCATAAAATGAGTTTAATAAGTTTTTTAAATGATTTGTTTAAAGAAGATGGTTTTGAACTTGTAGACTCTAATTCAAAAAAATATGTAATAGGAAATCCTAAAAAAGAAAAACCGATAGTAATTAAATTACTTGATCAAAAATTAATGCAAAAATTACTGATAAACCCAGATCTATATTTTGGAGAAGCATATATGGATGGATCATTAGTAATACAGAATGGAACGCTTACAGAATTTTTAGACTTAGCTTTCAAAAATATAGGCAGGGGAGATATAAATTTTTATGGCTCGGTAATAAAAAAAATAAAAGGTACTTTCAGATATCTTACAAATTTTAACAAAATCGTAAAATCAAAAGAAAACGTAGCCCATCATTATGACATATCTGAAAAACTCTATGATTTATTTTTAGATGAGAATAGACAATATTCTTGTGCTTATTTTAAAAATGATAATGATACGTTAGAGCAAGCTCAAAATAATAAAATCCATCATATTATAAAAAAATTAAATATTCAGCCCAATCAAAAGGTTTTAGATATTGGTTCAGGATGGGGCACATTAGCATTAGCAATTGCCAAGGAGACAAAAGCAAGTGTTACAGGCATAACACTATCAGAAAATCAATTTGATTATAGTAAGAATAAGGCAAAAGAGATGAATTTGTCTAATCAGGTTGATTTTAAACTTATTGATTATAGGCAGCTAAATGAAAAATTTGACAGAATAGTAAGCGTTGGAATGTTTGAGCATGTAGGGAGAAAATTTTATAAAACATATTTTAATACTGTTTTTAAACTTTTGAACGAAAAAGGAATTGCTTTAATTCACACTATTGGTTCATCAATGCCCCCAAGAGACCCACAACCATGGATTACAAAATATATTTTTCCAGGCGGTTACACACCAAGTTTAAGTGAAGTTGTTAAACCAATTGAAAACTCAGGTCTGATCGTGTCTGACATTGAGGTTCTAAGAATGCATTACGCGCATACACTAAGAAATTGGAAAGAAAGATTTTTATCAAAAAAAGACACTGTTTTAGGGATGTTTGATGAAAAATTTTTTAGAATGTGGGAATTTTACCTAGCTAGTTGCGAAATGGCATTTAAATGGGGCGACCAGGTTGTATTTCAATTTCAGTTATCAAAGGATAATATATCTGTCCCTAATACTCGGGACTATATTTATTAAAACATTACTGATAAATAATTAAACAGTAATAATGAAAAAAAATAAAAAAAAGAAGGATAATAAAAAAAAAAAAATTAGCAAAGTTCCCTTAAAAACTAAAAAAAAAATAAAAAAGATAAAGAAAGTTAGTAAATTTTCCTCAAATAATAAGAAAAAAGTAAAGAAGAAAAAGAAAATTCCTAAGTCCAAAAATAAAAAAAATATTAATAAAAAGCTAGTTCTTAAAAAAAAAATAAAAAATAATTTAATTACTAAATCAGTAAGAGTAGAAGAAAATTTAAAATCAAAATTAAATGTTAATGTCAAATTTGACATTTTTGCAATTGATAGGGGTATCTCTAAATTTTTTAACTCTATAGATGGAAAAATAAATGAATTTAAATCACAAAGAAAAGATGAAAAAAGAAGATTGAAATTAATAGAAATAGAAAAAAAAGATAAAGAAAAAGAAAAAATAAAAAAACAAAAAATCTTACAAGAGGAAAGACAATTAAAATTAAAAGAGCAGCAACTAAAGGATGAAGAAAGAATAGAAAAATTAAGAGCCAAAGATCTAAAATTGTTTTTGAGAAAAGAACAGGCGCTTTTAAGAAAAGAACAATCAGAACGGCAAAAAAAATTTTTACAAGAGCTAAGAATACAAAAACAAATAGAAAGATTTAGAATTAGAGAAGTAAAAGAATTAGAAAAACTTGAGAAAATCTCTTTAAGAGAAAAAAGAGAGAACTATGGAGAATTACAACAAAGAATAGAGAATTTAAAAAATAAATATAGACTTATAAGAGACCAAAAAATTAGAGAGAGAGTCGAAGCTCTTGGTGTCAAGACAAATGAAGCTGATGATAGATCGGCACTCCTTCAAAAGGAGAGAGAATATAATTTAGCGAGACAAAAAATTGAGTTTGCTTTAGAAAGTTTTTATAGAAGTGCCAATAGTTTAGTTTTTCAGTTAAATAAAAGATATATTACAAGACACATGTCAATATTTAGATGTATAGATAAAAGGTTTGAGACAGGAGAAATATTTATTAAATGGGATGAGTCTTCGGACGATGAATGGTTAATTTTAATATATATAAAGGATAATTCACCTGATAAAGGAATAATTATAGAAGATAAGACAAATGAGGAAAAAAACATGTCTCATGAGTTTAAAGCAAATGAAATATTTAAAGCCTCAGACTTAATGGTAGATTCTTTAACGCAGCTAATTTCAAAAAAAAGACAGAAACAGCAGTAATTTTTAATTTACTCATTTACGTAAACAGAGACCCCTCTAGAATTTATGTCTACATCAAATTTCTTATGAAGAGGAGGGAAAGCTCTCTGTGAACAATCAAGCCTGTCACACGTTCTACATGATACTCCAATAGGTAATTCAGATTTTTTGTCACTGAGATCTAAATTTTCAGTATATACAAATTCTTTAGCATATTTTGCTTCACAACCGAGACCTATAGACAGCATACTTTTTTTTTGTCCATATCTTCCTACACCCTTTTCAACTGTTTTTGCTATACAGACATATTTTTCCCCATTGGTCATTTTGCTAACCGCTGCTTGAATAACACCCGGCCTTGAAAAAGCTGAGTAAACATTCCATCTTGGACAGGCTCCACCGTATCTGGGTATCTCTATACCTGATAATGAAAATCTTTTTGAAATATTTCCAGCAACATCTACTCTTAAAAAATGAAAAGGTATTCCAGGAAGTTTTGGATCTTGTAAACATGTTACTCTATGAGCTACTTGTTCGAAAGATGTAGCAAATGTATTTTGTAAAAGTTCCAAATCATATTTTAATTCTTTGCATTCTTTATGAAAAAGAGAGTAAGGCATTAATATTGCAGCACCACAATAATTCAAAAGTGCAACCCTTGTTAATTTTTTAGACTCTTCAGTTGGAAAATGAAATGTAGTAAGGTATTCATCAATTTCTTTTGAGGCACCTTCTTGTGAAATTTGTGCCGCAGCAAAAAGTTTTTTAGTTTCAAGTGAGAGATAATCAGATAATAATAATTCTTTATCTTTTACCTTATATATTTTTGAAAATGGTTTTCCTTCTTTAGGTATTACATCTTTTACAGTTATACCATATTCATCTTTTAAAAACTGACATAAGGCAATATATCTTGTTCTATTGTTTTGTTTTACTTTTTCAAAAATTTCATTAGCAAATTCTTCTAATTTTGGAAAAAAATTTTTATTTTCTTGTAAAAAATCTGAAATTACTTCACCAGGAAATGCATTTTTTCTCCCATCAATAATTTTACCTGAAATATTTTCTAATTTGTTAAAAATTTCATGATCTTTTTGTTTAAAGTTGTCACCTAGTTTAATTAAAGCTTTAGCAATCTTTGGATTTGTATTAACTAAATCCTTTACCTCTGGTCCAAGAATATCAAGATCCTCAAAAAGTTCATCACCCAACAATTCAGAAATATTATTCTCAAGATTTATGTCTGTTTTGCTTGTGAGATCGGAAAGCTCTATTTTAAGTTTATCACAAACCCTTAAAAGCAAGTCTCCATCAATTTTTCTTTTTCCACTTTCTATTAGATTTAAATAGCTTGGTGAAATAGACATTTCCTCTGCCAGTTTGTTGGCTTGAATTCCTAGTTGCCTTCTAAATGCTTTGATTTTTGGACCAATTTTTGTATCAATTTGACTCATTTTACTATTTGTAAATTTTGTAAATTTAAATTTACACAAAATTATTCGATTTTACAAGTAAAATCAATTTAATTGTAGATTTTGTAAATATTGTAAATTATAAAGTTTACATGGAAAAAAACAAAATTAACAATATAGAAAACAACTACCAAATTACTAATAAAGAAGAGCATTCTGAGCACAAGTCAAAAGGTATTTACATTAGAGATGATCATTGCGATTGGGGATCTAGCGGAATGAACGAATTTACTGAAGAATACAGCTCAAAATAGTCATTAGTCATTTCTAGTCATTTAATCAAAAGAGAGGGGTTTAAGTGTCAGCTGAGAATATTTCATACGATTTACAGAGATTTGCAGGTATTAAAAGAGATTATACTCCTGAAGAAGTTGAAAGATTAAGAGGATCAATCAAAATTGAGTATTCTATGTGTAAAATGCAGTCCCAAAAGCTTTGGAAACTGCTTAATACAGAAGCTTATGTTAACACTCTTGGGTCACTTTCAGGAAATCATGCAGTACAACATGCAAAGGCTGGTTTAAAAGCAATTTATTTAAGTGGTTGGCAAGTTGCAGCTGATGCTAACAGTGCTGGTGAAATGTATCCTGATCAATCTTTGTATCCATATGATAGTGCACCAAAATTAGTTGAGACAATGAATAATTCTTTAGTTAGAGCAGATCAAATTCAACATATGGAAATGATAGATGGTGACATGGACAAAAGTAAGAGAACTGATTACATGTTACCAATTATAGCAGATGGTGAAGCAGGATTTGGTGGACCACTTAATGTATTTGAATTAACAAAAAAATTTATTAGAGCAGGTGCTGCTGGGGTTCACTTTGAAGACCAATTAGCTAGTGAGAAAAAATGTGGTCATATGGGTGGAAAAGTCTTAGTTCCTACTGGAACAATGGTTAGAAATTTAAAGGCTGCTAGACTTGCTGCTGATATTGCAGATGTACCATTAATAATTTTAGCAAGAACAGATGCAAATGCTGCAAAATTAATCACAAATGATTTTGATGATAATGATAAACCGTTTTTAACTGGCGAAAGATCACCTGAAGGTTTCTTTTATGTTAAAGACGGAATAGAGCAGGCAATTTCTAGAGGTCTTGCTTATGCACCATACGCAGATTTAATTTGGTGTGAAACTGCTACTCCAAATTTAGAAGAAGCAAAGAAATTTGCTGATGCAATACATGAAAAATTTCCTGGTAAAATGTTAGCTTATAATTGTTCACCATCATTTAATTGGAAGAAACATTTATCTGATGAAGAGATTGGATCATTTCAAAGAAAGATTGGAGAAATGGGATATAAATTTCAATTCATTACATTAGCTGGTTTCCACACTCAAAACATTGCAATATTTGAATTAGCAGAAAAATATAAATCAGAAGGTATGACTGCTTACTCAAAAATTCAACAGCATGAATTTGCAAGAGAAAAAGATGGATACACAAGTGTGAAACATCAAAGAGAAGTAGGCACATCTTATTTTGATGCAGTTTCAAATACAATAAGCTCAGGCAAAAGCTCAACTACAGCAATGGAAGGCTCAACTGAGTCAGAACAGTTTTAGATGATAGATTAATGTTTACTAGTGGTCTTCTTTTAATAGTAAGCTATCTCTTATTTAAATATACGGTTCAATGGATTCAATATTATAATCAAACTGATCCTAGGATGCCTGACTCTATATGGCGTTATACCTGTGATTATAAAGTTATTGGCATAAGAGATATTTGTGACCTGGATGATAAGCCATTTGTAAGACAAAGAAGGAAAAGAGATAAAATTGTTACAATAATGTATTTTATTGTAGTCCTGGCTTTTGTATTTTCTATGTATTTTATGGCGAGTTTATTAGGACTAATTCTTTAATTTTTGAATCTGATCCCATGCTGAATTGACAGCTCTCATTTTAGCTTTACTCTCATCTATAACTTCTTGTGGAACACCTTTGCTTAATAATAGATCCGGATGGTGCTCTTTGCTAAGTTTAATGTAACGCTTTCTTATTTCTTCAAGCGAGTCGTCAGGCTTGCTCTCTAAAACAATATAAGGATTTAATTTATCTGATGACTTTCTACTTTCTTTTATCCCATTAATTTGTGTCTGATTTAATCCGAAAATTCTGGCTATATCTTCTATCATAATTAACTCATTATCACTTACGTGCCCGTCAGCTTCAGCAATATAAAAAAGTGTATTAATTACTTCCTCTAACACATTTATATTATCTCTATAAACTTCAGCAATTTGTTTTGCATATGGTTCATATCCAGTGCTTTCCTCTTTAGCTTTATTAAAAATTTTACCAACTTGATCTAATTCACTTTCAGGTATTTTTAATTTATCTTTCACAGCAATTAATTCTTCACGACTAACTTGTCCATCTGCTTTGCTTAGCTTTGCTGATAAAACAATCAAAGAGAGTGCAAATATTTGTTGAGGCTGTGCAAAAGATCTAAATCCACCACCTGATCTGGCTCTTGACATTTTTCCTCCAATTAAGGATCCTAAAAGCATACCGAAAGGGCCACCAATTGAAAAACCTAACATTCCACCAATTATACTTCCCCATATTGCCATTACTCAAAACTCCTTAATCTATATTCCCAATTACCCATTTTATTATAAGTTACTTTTAATATTAAATTATTTTCTGGATTATACCAAACATCAAATTCAAATTTTTTTTCATCAGTAAGATTTTCATCATTTGATTTAATATTAAAGTGTTCAGTTAAATATTCTTTACCATTAATAGTAATGTTTTCATTTCCGATTAAACTCACTGTCTGTTTTTTAATGCTTCCAGATAAAGGACTGATTTGTTTATCTGAATTGAATATTTTGTGGTTCCACCAATTTCCAATTGTACAATCTAAACTGACTTCACCTTTGTATGATGATCCATCTATAATGAATTTATTTATAGATTTATCATAATTTAAATTTACATATTTCTCTTTATCATTTTGAAAAGTATTTGATTTAAAAAAAATTAATTTATCATCTTTATATTTTTCTATTGTTTCGCTTAATATTGAAAAGACTGTTACTCCAAATAACTCTACTTTAAAATTAGTATAATTTTTTACTACAAACAAATCCTTATCAAATTCAAAGAAGTATTTGGTGCTTCCAATAATTTCATTATTTCTTAGAACATCCATCTCAATTTTTTTAAGACCTTCATAATGACTGCTATGTGCCATCACCTTAGAAGCAAACATAATAATTATTGATGCGGTTATAAAATGTTTCATTTTCATAGATTTTAGTTAAAGAAAGTATAAATAATAGCTAAATATATGTTCCTTACTATCAAAAATATTCCTAAAGTCTCATGGAGTTCTAAAGAGACTTTTAATTTAAAGCCAAAATTATCAACATTATTTTTTCTATGTTCTGGCCTTATATTATTTGGTTTTGGCGAGGCCTTAGTCGTTATTTCATTTATTGGCAATTCTCCATGGACAGTAATGGCACAAGGAATTTCAATTAATTCAGGATTATCAATTGGAATTGTCACTTTTATAGTAAGTGTTGTCGTTTTATGTTCATGGTTTTTCTTAAAACAAAAACCTGGTCTTGGTACCATATTCAATATCGTAATTATTGCAGCAATGTTAGATATAACAATTGCATTAATACCAACCCCTGAAACTTATATTATGAAATTATTAATGGCTGCAGTGGGTGTAATGATAGTTGGGGTGGGGAGTGGTATTTATTTAATTGCCAATCTAGGTCCAGGACCTAGGGATGGTTTAATGACTGGTTTACAAAAAAAAACTAATCTACCAATTGCTGCTGTCAGATCTTTTATAGAAATTTCTGTAGCTTCAGTTGGGTGGTATTTGGGTGGAACAATTGGAGTTGGAACTTTGATGTTTGCTTTTGGAATCGGTCCATGTATTGCTTTAAGTTTATATATTATTGGCAGAATAATGAACTAATTACCAATATTTTGTTTTTCGCTTCTTTTTCTTTCGTGAGGGTCCAAAATTGCTTTTCTGAGTCGACAAGACTTAGGTGTAATTTCTAATGCTTCATCTGTGTTAAGCATACTTAACTGTTCTGCAATCGACATTTGTCTTACTGGAGTGAGAACTATATTTTCATCTGTGCCTTGTGTTCTCATATTCGTAAGTTTTTTTCCTTTCATGACATTAATAATCATATCGCCTGGTTTCGGAGCTAAGCCCACAATCATTCCAGTATAAACCGGATCATTGTGTGTAACAAACATTTCTCCTCTAGCTTGCAAATTAAATATTGAAAATGCAACAGCCTTGCCTTGGTCCATAGAGATTAAAGCACCATTTCTTCTTCCCTCCATGTCTCCCTCAAAATCTCCATAAGAGTGAAAAATTCTGTTAATAACACCTGTTCCTTTTGTTAAGGTTAGAAATCTGCTTGTGTAACCCATTAAACCTCTTGTTGGGGCTTGAAAAATGAGTCTTTTTTTATTTTTTCCAGTATCTTTTAGTTCAACTAATTTACCTTTTCTTCTATTCATAGAATCTATAATTCTTGATAAATATTCCTCATCTAAATCCATTGTAATTTCTTCAATTGGCTCTAACTTTTTTGAATTTTCGTCAGTTTTAAATAAAACTTTAGGAGGGCTTACAGTCATTTCAAAGCCCTCACGTCTCATTTGTGTTAATAATATTTCAAGCATTAATTCTCCTCTTCCACTTATCTCAAATGCATCTTTATTTGAGTTTTCTGAGAAAGAAACTCCAACATTGTTTTGAGCTTCTAAAATTAAACGATCTCTAATTTGAGTACTTGTTAATTTTTTTCCCTCAGTTCCTGCTAGTGGTGAGCTATTTACTGTTATTTTTATCGACATTGTTGGTGGATCGATTGGTGTTGCCTCAATTGGTTCATTTACCTCTAAATCACAAATCGTATCTGCTACATTTGCTTTTTCCAATCCTGCTATGACTACAATATCCCCAGCTTCTCCAACTTCAATTGGAACTTTTTTTGTGCCTTCGTATCTAAAGATTTTTGTAAGTCTACCTTCATCTACTTTTTCACCATTTAAATTGATTGCCTTAATTTGTTGATTTGCTTTCGCAGTTCCTTGAGAAATTCTTCCTACTAAACTTCTACCCAAAAAGTTGTCAGCATAAAGTAGTGTCGATAGCATCGCAAATGGTTTTGATCTATCAAATTCAGAGGGCTTTACGTGATCTAAAACTAAATCTAGTAGTGGATTAAGATTTTCTCTTGGCCCATCAATATCTTTAGAAGCCCAACCAGATCTTCCACTAGCATATAAAACTGGAAAATCTAATTGCTCCTCATTAGCGTCTAAACTAACAAATAAATCAAATGTCTCGTTTAAAACTTCATCAGCCCTTTGATCACTTTTGTCTAATTTATTTATAACAACAATTGGTTTTAACCCTTGTTTTAGTGCTTTACTTAATACAAATTTTGTTTGGGGCATGACACCCTCAGCAGAGTCCACTAATAACAATGCGCCATCGGCTAAACTTAAAACTCTTTCAACTTCTGCTGCAAAATCTCTGTGACCGGGAGTATCAATAATATTTATTCTAATATCTTTCCAATTAATCGAGGTAGGTTTCGCAAGTATTGTAATTCCCCTCTCTTTTTCTAATTCTCCAGAGTCCATTAATCTTTCGTCAACTACTTCATTTTCTCTAAAGGAACCACTTTGTTTCATCAAATTATCAATAAGTGTTGTTTTTCCATGATCAACGTGAGCAATAATAGTAATATTTCTGATATCTTTTTTCATAATTTGGAGTTCTTATACATATAAACCTGAGATTGAAAACTAAAATTTTTGAATTAATATAATTATTCTATTAAAAAGTGATTTAATCAAATTAAATTTATTTATAAAGTAATATGATGTGTTCAATTGACATAAGATTAAAAAGTTTTTCAAAACAAGTTTACACCTACTCTAAAATAAAGAACATTTTTAATTGAATAAATAAATACATACATATGAAAAAATTTTATTTTTTTATTCTATTTATAATTTCTATGAATAAGTCTTTTGCATGGCACGAAACTGAAGTTACTAACGAAAATATTGCTACGCTTGGTGGTGTTTGGGTGCAGATATTTGTCTATGAGCAACATTGTCAAGATAATCAGTATTACGAAACGGTAATAGAAAGATTGCCAGCCAGTCCTAGATTTAATCAATACTCTAAAGAAATAGAACATTTTACTGAAAGACAAGAGTTAGCATGGGAAAGAGGAGGAGTTGGTGTAACTGCTGCAATATCAGCAGGTACAACCAATTGCGATAATATGGCGAGAGTTATTTGGGAATGGTTTGGGGAAAATTAAAAAAAATGACTTTTTTGGAGATTTTAGAAAAAATTCAAAATAAGTTTTTACGTAGAACTAAATTTAAAAACTTTTTTTCTATCGAATCGTTAAGGAGTGAGTCGGATAATGGGGTGTATTCTTTAGCTGTTCAAGAAGCACTCACTAATAAAAAAAAATTTAATAATTTTAAATCTAATATTTTTTATCAAGATATATTGGAACATGTGAATTATCCACAAGGATTAGGATATCTAAATATTATAAGAAGAGATAGCAACCTATTAAAAAATATAAACAAATTTTTGATTAATGATCAAATTGGAAATCCTAAAAAATACTACTATGAAGAATTAAAAACAAAAATTTCACCAACCACACTTCGATATATAAAAGTAGCAAGTGATATAAAAAAAATATTTAAAGATGAAATTACTAATATAGTAGAGATTGGTTGTGGGTATGGCGGTCAATATTTAATCCTTGATCAGGTAATGAAAATTAATCACTACATATTAATGGATTTACATGAAGTAAATAAACTAATTGAAAAATATTTAGAACATCATTTATTAAACTCATCGTATGAAACTAAAACAATTAACCAATTACAAGGTAACAAACAGTTTGATCTTGTCATTAGTAACTATGCTTTTAGTGAAGTACCTCCACAGACTCAAATAAGTTATATTAAAAAAATTTTATTAAATTCAAAAAATGGATATCTAACAATGAATTCAGGTAAACAAAATAGTATTTTCAAAAATCATCTTTCGCTGGAAGAAATAAAAAATTATATGAAAAACATTACAATTTTAGAGGAAGAACCAAACACCTGTGAAGGAAATTATATTATTATTTGGGGAAATATTAAAATATAAAAAATTTAAAAGACTTAATTTCCTTAAACTCTAATCTCCACATATTGCCTAATTAAATTTTCAACTATATTAGACATTTTTCTCATATCTTTATCAGCAACTATTTTAAACATATCAGTTGTATGTTTGTTAATTGTGTAATTCACTCTTTTCTTATGTTGTTTGATTTTATATTCTTCAAATTCAGACGAAACAGCGAAGGTGACTACATTGAATATACATTGTTGCTACATTGTAAATCAAAGACAAAAAAAACGCCAAGAGTATTGCTACTATTGGCGTTTTTAGAATTCTTGGTTGAGAAAATTAGATTACATTCTCATACTGGTTTCTAATAATACTTGATTTACTTAACATTTTGAAAATTCCTTCATCACTCTTCATCACTATTTAAAGCAATTCAAAAGCAATTCAAAATATAAGTCTACTAAACAAAGTTTTAAGTCTTAAAATTGCCTTCATTAAGAGTTATATTCTTAATTGTTAAAGTTTATTTTCAAAACTTTAAATAACCCCAAAATATGCAACAATTAGAACTGTTTGATTTCAGAAGAGATATTCTTTTTGAAAAAGATAATCAAATCGCTCATTTTTATGATGTCCTTAAAGAAACTAATGACGGAATAAGTTATGCTGAACATATAGAACCTAAAAAAAAATTCTCTATATGTGGTATGGATTATGAAGAGTATGTTGATGTTAAAAAGAAATACTTAAAGGGTTTGACTTATGATCAAATACTCAACTACTTAAAAAAATTTAAGAAAGAAGAAAGATTTGAAAAATATAAAATCTTACTTAAATTTAGAAACATACCTTTTGATGCTGATTTATTTACTTGGAATAGCGATTGATTAAATTTAGACCGTTATAATAGCATTTGCGTCTATAACTATTCAAGAATTACTAATATTATCAATACCTCTTAGATTATTAGCAATTTTAATATTATTAATATCAGGTTGATGGACCGGATTTTCAGGTAAATTAAGTTTTTTGAATGAAATTTTATTAAGATGGTGCAAACCAGAGTCTTTTCCAATTTTTATTAAATAGTTTATTTTTTGCTCGTTTATTTTAATATTATATTTTTCATCTACAAAGATTAATGAATTGTCATATGCGCCATGATGAAGTCTACATAAGCACATACCATTATTCACCTCATCTGTTCCTCTTTCATCAGAGTGAGGAACAATGTGTGCTGCCTCTATTAATTCAAGTTGTATTCCACACATTGCACATTTGTGATTATATGCATTATACACTGATAGTCTAAACCTAGGATCTCTTCTATATCTTGTGTGTGTAATTGTAATTTTATTATTATTGTAATTTAATTCATTGAATGAATCTTCGGAGTTAAACTCATCTGATTTTTCAATTAAATTTTTGAGATCTTCTTGGTTTAATAAGTGAACAGATTCGTAATTTTCTAAATACAGTCCAAGATATTGAGGTTTAAAAGAAACTATAGATTGATTATTGTTATCTACATAATTAGATATGCCATTTTCTGCTGCATCTCTTTGTATGCTAAATCTTGAGTATAATGATATTGTATCTCTCAAATTAAATCTTTCCCTCATCATAAAAGGATTCCATGCTGTAAACACCCTTTCATCATGAAAATATCCTAAAACTATTACATTGCTATGTTCGCTGAGTGCTGGATTAAAATTTCTTGATTTTGCAACTTGAATTCTACATTCATCTTGATTACCTCTACCTTCTCCCGACTCATGAATGTTTTTTATTAAGATGTAATATTTTTTTTTATTTATTGAAAATCTATACGGATTTTTGCCATCTATAAAATATGTATTATTTGTATATTGATTTAAACTATCTATTAAAAGGAACTTTAAATCACTTGGATCAAGTATAATAGTATCTTTTACACTCATAATTTAAAAATATTCTTTTTTAATTTTTTTTGCAATTGTTGATGACAGTAAAGGAGGAACAGCATTACCAATTTGTCTCCATTGTTCTTTATAATTACCCAATATTTTGAAATTATCAGGAAAAGTTTGGAGTCTTTTAATTTCTTGAATTCTTAAAAATCTATTTTTCCAATGAAAGGGACCCATATTATTTGAATGACTTGCTTGTATCGTCCAAGAGGGTCTATTGGGAGATAATTTTAGTAGGAATGACCAGTATCTTGATCTCCATTTAAATTTTGGTTTTGAGTATCCTCTTTCTTTGGTAAAAAAAAGATAGTTTTCACCTGGTGGTATTTTTTTTAACAGATCGCTGTGTTTTGAACCTGCTATCATATTATTATCTTCTGGAAGATCAAAATCTATATCATTCAGAACATTTCCAGCAGTGACCCATTTTTTTTGATTACTACTAGGATTTAAGGAGTGAGTTTCAATGGGAAATTCAAAATCTCTTAATGAATTTTTGATTCCAATACATATAAATCTTTCTCTTGTTTGCGGAATACCATAGTTGGCACAATTAATTACTTTATAAAAAATTTTATAACCTAATTTTTTACTTATTGATTTTAAGTATTCTAAAGAACTTTTATGTGGTTTGTAAATAAAACCATGCACATTTTCAAAAAAATAAAATTTTGGTTTAATTTCTTTTATTGCACGAAAATAATTTTCTATAGTTTCTTTCCCATCTAAATCATCCATAGCTCTTTTTTTTTCTTTTATATAAAATCTAGATTTAGAAAAAGGAGGACATGGAGGTCCACCTACAACACCATCAATCATTTTAAATTTTTTTTTAATTTTTAAAAAGTTTACACTTCTTACATCACCACAAAATATGTCACTTGTTGGAAAATTTTGTTTAAATGTCTCACAAAATAATTTTGAAATGTCTGTTGCAAAAACCGTTTCAAAACCTGATTTATCAAAACCATAATCGATACCACCTGCACCACTAAATAGACTAATTATCTTTGGTTTCATAAATTCTTAATTAAACAATCTATCATTGCTTTACCTAATATTGGAGGCACAGCATTTCCAATTTGTTTTTGTATAGATCTCCTATTTCCAAAAAACTTATAATCACTGGGAAAAGATTGTATCGCAGCAATCTCTGGGACTCTTAATCTTCTGTTATTCCAGTGTAATGGTCCAACCCAAGGTCCTGGTTGAGCTGGTATTGTCCAAGAAGGTAAAAATGGATTAAGTTTTAATAAAAAACTCCAAAATCTTTTATTTGCTTTAAATACTGGATTAGGATGTTTATCTCTTTCTGTTAATTCAAAATAATTTTTTCCAGGTGGAATTTGTTTTAGTTCATTTTCGTATGTTTTATTTTTAACACTTTCTTCTTTCTCAAAAAATTTCATATTTTCGTATTGATAGATCCAATCTATAACTCTCTCATAAGGTTTTAAATTTTCACCATGAGTTTGAACAGGTTCAAATTTAATTCTTTTTTTTGTCGCAATAAAAAAAACTCTTTTCCTCTTTTGAGGAACACCAAAATTTATAGCATTTGCCGTATATCTAATAAGATCAAAATTATTTTTATAAATAAATTCCTCAATTTCTTTCACAACTATAATATTTTTTGGATGCAAAATACTTTCAACGTTTTCAATAATAAATCCATCTGGTTGAATAATCTTTATGACATTTAAATATTCTGAGATCATATTTCTAGGATCTTTTTTCCCCAAAATTTTTTTGTGTGTAATCCAATAACCTGCTTTGGAAAAAGGTTGACAAGGTGGACCACCTAATAAAATTAATTTTTCAGTTTTATTTTTCTTTATTATTTGATTATATTTTTTTAGATTAAAATCTCTTATATCAGTACAAAAATGTTCACTGTCTTTAAAAATTTTATTTTGTCTAATTGTGTTAATACTATCTTTGTCAAAATCTAGAGATGAAAGCACTTTTGTACCCGCTAAGACTGAACCTAAATCAAGACCACCTGCCCCAGAAAATAAACTTATTGCATGCACATTTGAATAGTTAATTTTTTTTTGATTTATTTTTTGTTGTTTGTGTACAATATCAATTTCCTTTTTTACCTGAAAATCTTTTATAAACTTTCTTTTTTCTGAAATTCTAATTTTTGAAAAAGAGTCAAAGTTGAAAATGTATTTTTTTTTCATTTTTTTTTAAAATAATTATACTGTTATAATCACATATATGTTTCTAACAGTTGTTAATAAACTAAAAATACACGATGTTGAAAGTCAAGAAATCAGCAAAATGAGCAAAACACTACACGGAGTTTTTGAAAATAAGTAATAACCGTTACACTTGCAAATGAGACTATAACATCATCATTCCTTCATCACTCCTTCATCACTCCTTCATCACTAATGATTCTCGTTAAGATAAAAAAAAAGGGCAGTAAAAACTGCCCTTTTTGAATTTTTGTTTGAGTATAATGGGGATTACATGCCCATGCCGCCCATGCCGCCCATGCCGCCCATTCCTCCTGGAGGCATTCCACCAGCAGCAGCATCCTTCTCTTCAGGTTTATCAGCAACCATTGCTTCAGTAGTTACTAATAATCCAGAAATTGAAGCTGCATCTTGTAAAGCTGTTCTTACAACTTTAACAGGGTCAATAATTCCTTCTTTAAACATATCAACATATTGTTCTGTTTGAGCGTCATAACCTTGAGAAGATTTATTAGCTTCTAAAAGTTTTCCAACTATAACGGAACCATCAACACCAGCATTTGTCGTTATTTGTCTTATTGGAGCTTCCAATGCACTTTTAACAATTGCGACACCTGCTTTTTGATCAGAACCTTTAACTTTTAAATTATCCAGATCTTTTGAAGCATAAAGAAGTGCGCATCCACCTCCAACAACTATACCTTCTTCAACAGCTGCTCTTGTAGCATTTAAAGCATCTTCAACTCTATCTTTTTTCTCTTTAACTTCTACCTCTGTCGCACCACCAACTTTGATTACCGCAACTCCACCTGCTAATTTAGCAAGTCTTTCTTGAAGTTTTTCTCTATCGTAGTCTGATGTCGTTTCTTCAACTTGTTGTTTGATTTGATCACATCTTGCTTCTATGTCGGATTTTTTACCTGTACCACTTACAATCGTACTGTTTTCTTTATCAACTTTTACTCTCTTAGCTGATCCAAGATCATTAATTTTGACATTTTCTAATTTAATACCAAGATCTTCAGAAATAACTTGTCCACCAGTTAAAATTGCTATGTCTTCAAGCATTGATTTACGTCTATCTCCAAAACCAGGAGCTTTAACTGCAACAACTTTTAGTCCACCTCTAAGCTTATTCACGACTAAAGTTGCCAAAGCTTCACCTTCTACATCTTCAGATATAATCATTAG
Organism: uncultured Pelagibacteraceae bacterium; assembly: GCA_902594335.1. Taxonomy (GTDB): domain Bacteria; phylum Pseudomonadota; class Alphaproteobacteria; order Pelagibacterales; family Pelagibacteraceae; genus Pelagibacter. The sequence goes on from CACJLY010000005.1 coordinate 98,691, forward strand.
AGGTCTACCCGCTTGAACAACTGCTTCAAGTAATGGAACCATAGGTTGAAGATTAGTTAATTTCTTTTCGTGTAAAAGAATTAATGGATTTTCTAGCTCTGTTGTCATTTTTTCAGCATTTGTAACAAAGTATGGTGATAAATATCCTCTATCAAATTGCATACCCTCTACTACATCAAGTTCTGTCTCAATACTTTTTGCTTCTTCTACAGTTATTACACCTTCATTACCAACTTTTTGCATAGCTTTTGCAATCATGTTTCCTATTTCTTTATCTCCATTAGAAGAAATAGTACCAACTTGAGCTATCTCATCACTATCTTTAACTTTTTTAGCTGAAGATATTAGAGTATTTCTAACTTGTTCTACTGCAGCATCAATTCCTCTTTTAACATCCATAGGGTTCATGCCGGCAGTTACATATTTGCAACCTTCTTTTACTATCGCTTGAGCTAAAATAGTTGCGGTGGTAGTACCATCACCTGCTTCATCATTTGTTTTGCTCGCAACTTCCTTAACCATTTGAGCACCCATGTTTTCAAATTTATCGTCTAGATCGATTTCTTTTGCGACTGACACACCATCTTTAGTTGTTCTTGGTGCACCATATGCTTTATCTATAACAACATTTCTACCTTTGGGGCCAAGAGTAACCTTAACTGTATTTGCAAGTATATCTACTCCCTTCAGCATTGCTGATCTAGCATCTGAATCGAATTTTACTATTTTTGCCATTATTAAACTCTCCTTTTTTAAATTTTATTTAGAAGTAGAGATACCCATAATGTCTGACTCTTTCATTATGCTGTATTCTTTACCATCAATTTTAACTTCAGTTCCTGACCATTTTCCAAAAAGAACTTTGTCACCAACTTTAACATCCATTGGTATAATTTTTCCATCCTCAGTTTTTGATCCACCACCTATAGCAACAACTTTGCCCTCTTGAGGTTTCTCTTGTGCAGAATCAGGGATGATGATTCCACCAGCAGTTTTTTCGCTGCTGTCTAAAACTTCGATTAATACTCTATCGTGTAACGGTTTAAACTTCATATTTACTCCTTTAAATTAATGTTCATATAGATGCATGTGACTATTATTTCAAGATCTGGCCCCAAATATATAAATGAGAAAAATCAGGAATTTATTGGATTTTTAAGCTATATCTGAAATATGAGTAAAAATTTAGATGAATCAGGCTTAAAATCAATAGTTGGTAGATATGACTTATTTTTCATTGATATCTGGGGAGTAGTCCATAATGGAATTAAGCTATATGAGAATGCTGTCAAAGTTTTAAAAGAATTATCTAATAATGAGAAAAAATTCATATTATTGACAAATGCTCCAAGACCCAACCAAACAGTAATTAATACTCTAAAAAAAATGGGGTTAAATAATTTTTCAGATACAGTTTTTACATCTGGAGAAGCGTCAAAAAGATATCTTTTAGAAAATTTCAATAATAAAAAATTTTTTCACTTAGGACCACCAAGAGATTTTGATTTATTTAAAACTTTTGAAGATAATAAAGTTCTTAATATAGATGAATCGGATTATTTATTATGTTCAGGTCTTTTTGAGGAGCATGAAGATGACTTAAGTTATTACAAAACTCTATTATCAAAACATATAACTAAAAAAATGATATGTACTAACCCTGATTTAATAGTTGATCGAGGAGACAAAAGAGAATATTGCGCAGGCTCTATTGCAAAATCATTTGAAGAAATTAATGGTGAGGTTATTTACTTTGGCAAACCCTATCCGCCTGTTTATGAAATTGCTACAGATGTTAATAACAAAAAAATATTATGCATTGGTGATAATCTAAATACAGATATAAAAGGTGCCAACATACAAAATTTTGACTCATTACTTATTACAGGTGGTATACATAGACAAGAAATTTCAAAACTATCAATTGAAAATGTACTTAAAAATTATGAAGCAAAAATTAACTATTTTCAGAAAGAATTAAAATGGTGAAAAAATTTAAGATTTTTAATAGTTTTAATATTCCAAATAAATTTAAAAAATCAATTATATTGATTGGTAATTTTGATGGCTTGCACTCAGGACATCAAAAATTATTTGAGTTAGCTAAAAAATATAAAACAAAATATAAATCTAAAGTAGGTGTAGTTACGTTTGATCCTATACCTAAAATGTTTTTTAATACAACGATTAAAAATTATAGAATATCAAATTTTAGTCAAAAAGTTATTTATTTAAAAAAATTTGATGTTGATTTTGTAATTAATAAAAAATTCGACAAAAATTTTTCAAAAATTACTTACTATAAATTCATAAAAGATATTTTATCAGAAAAACTTAGATCAAAATTTATATTTGTTAGTAACAACTTTAGGTTTGGTCATAAAAGAGAAGGAAATGTAACACTGCTTAAAAAATATGAGAATGATTTTGGTTATAATTTAATAAATCCACCGCCTTTGATGAAAAATAAAAAAATAATTTCATCAACAATAATTAGAAAGCTGCTTGAAGAGGGAAAGCTATCTAAAGCAAATACTTTTTTAAAAAGAAACTGGGAAATTGAGGGAAAAGTTGAAAGAGGTAGAATGATGGGTCAAAAAATTGGATTTCCAACCTGCAATATTGATATTGAAAATTATGTTATAGCAAAACCCGGTGTTTATGCTGTAAAAACAAGAATTAGTGATAGAAGAAAATTCTATAAAGGAATTGCTAATTTAGGTTATAGACCCACATTTAATCAGAAAAAAATACTTTTAGAGGTAAATATTTTTAATTTTTCAGGAAATCTTTATAATAAAAAATTATCTGTAGAATTTTTAAAATTTTTAAGAGGAGAAAAAAAATTCAAAGGTATCAGTGAGTTAAAAAATCAAATAAAAAAAGATATTTTAAAAGCTAAAAAAACGTAATGAGCAAGGAACATTTAAACTTACCTAAAACTGCTTTTTCTATGAAGGCAAATCTACCAAATAAAGAACCAGAATATTTGAAATTTTGGGATAAGATTAATCTATATGAAAAACTAAGATCTCAAAGTAAAGGCAAAGAAAAATTTGTCTTACACGATGGACCTCCATATGCAAATGGAAATATTCATATGGGTACTGCCCTAAATAAAATTCTAAAAGATATAATAATTAAATTTCATCAAATGGACGGTAAAGATTCGGTTTATGTGCCTGGATGGGATTGTCATGGATTACCAATTGAATGGAAAATTGAGGAACAATACAAAAAAAATAAAAAAAATAAAAATGATGTGCCTATTATTGAGTTTAGAAAAGAATGTAGAGATTTTGCAAGTAAATGGATTAATATTCATAAAGATCAATTTAAAAGATTAGGAGTAATTGGAGATTGGAAAAACTATTATTCAACTATGAGTTTCGATGCAGAAGCTCAAATTGTAAGAGAACTTGGAAAATTTTTAAAAGAGGGTAGTTTGTACAAGGGTTACAAACCTGTACTATGGTCAACAGTTGAAAAAACAGCTTTAGCGGATGCAGAGGTTGAATATCAAGATCATGTGTCTGATACAATCTATGCTGCCTTCCCAGTTAAAAAATCTAATATCAATGAATTAATTGGTTCGAATGTTGTTATTTGGACAACAACCCCATGGACAATACCAGCTAACAAGGCATTAGCCTATAATCAAAGTTTGGATTATGTTTTATGTGAGATAGATAACAACGATATTTTAGAAAATGAAAAAATAGTTATTGCAAAAGAACTTTTGAGTTCTGTTGCAAAAGATACTGGTTATAAAATTGAGATATTAAAAGAATTTAATGGAAAAGAATTTGATGGAACTATTTGTAGCCATCCGTTTCATAAAATTGGATATGAATATGATGTTCCATTGCTTGAGGCAAGATTTGTAACAACTGAACAAGGAACAGGAATTGTTCATTGTGCACCAAGCCACGGACCTGATGATTTTAATTTGTGTATCAATAATGGAATAAAAGCAATTGAAACAGTTGATGATGATGGAAGGTATACGAAACATATACCCATATTTGAAGGAACTCACATTTTCAAAGCAAACGATATTGTTATTGAAAAGCTTAAAGAACTAAAAAGTCTTTTAAACAATGGCAAACTAACACATTCTTACCCACATTCTTGGAGATCAAAGGCTCCTTTAGTTCATAGGGCAACACCCCAATGGTTTATTTCAATGGAAAGTCATAAGTTAAGGGAAAAGGCGCTTAAAGCAATAAATGATACTACTTTCTATCCTAGCAAAGGAAAAGAAAGAATTAAAGCAATGATCGAGACTAGACCGGATTGGTGTGTCTCCAGACAGAGGGTATGGGGAGTTCCACTTCCAATATTTATTTCAAAAAAAAATGGAGAAATTCTTATCGATGAAGAGGTTTTTGAGAATATTGCAAAAATTTACGAAAAAGAAGGATCAGACTGTTGGTTCGAAGATAACTTTCAGAGACTACTTGGAGATAAACATAAAGCAGAAGATTATGATAAGACTAGTGATATTGTAGAAGTATGGTTTGATAGTGGATCAACTCATTCCTTTGTTTTAGAAAAGAGAGAAGATTTAAAATGGCCTGCATCAATGTATCTAGAGGGATCGGATCAGCATAGAGGATGGTTTCACTCTTCACTGTTAGAATCATGTGGAACAAGAGGTAGAGCGCCGTTTGAAAGTATTTTATCTCATGGGTTTGTTGTTGATGGAAAAGGACTAAAAATGTCTAAATCGACTGGAAATGTAATAGCTCCAGAAGATATTTTAAAAAAATATGGTGCAGATATACTAAGAATTTGGGTTGCCTCATCAAATTATGCTGAGGACTTAAGAATAGATTATTCTATTTTAGACCAACACTCTGAATCTTACAGAAAAATTAGAAATACCTTCAGATATCTTTTAGGAAATATACAGGACGAATATTCAAAAGTAGATTTTGATAAAATTGATTTAAATAATATTCCTGAATTAGAAAAGTATATTCTCCATAGATTGTATGTGATTGATGAAAGTTTTAATGAATACTTTAAGTCCTATAATTTTCATAATTTGTATAAAGAGTTGTTAAATTTTTGTACAGTAGAACTCTCAGCATTTTATTTTGATATTAGAAAAGATCTTCTTTATTGTGATCCAAAAAACTCTAAGAAGCGATCCGATTGTATTTTGATACTAAAAGTAATTTTAGAATGCTTATTAAAATGGTTTGCACCTATTTTATCATTTACCACTGAAGAAATTTATCATTTAATTCATAAGGAAGATAATAATGGAAGTATTCATTTACAAAAATTTGTTAAAATTCCAAATCAATGGAAAAATGAAGAATTAAATAGCAAATGGGATAAACTTAAATTAATCAGAGACGAAGCAAACATTAGTATTGAAAGCAAAAGGGCTGATAAAATTATTGGTTCAAGCTTAGAGGCAAATATAGAGATAAAAATTAAAGATAAAGAAATGTATAGTTTGGCTCTGGACCATGATTTTTCTGAAATTTGCATTACATCCTCTGCTTCAATTTCAAATGATAACAATTTAGAAAAAGAAATTGAGATCACTAGTTCAAAAGCTATCGGAAAAAAATGCCCAGTTTGTTGGAAAATTAGAGAAAATATTTGTGAAAGAGATGGTAACTGTCATCTTTCATGAAAAGTGCAAATATAAAAAAAATAGCAATTAGTATTTTCATTTTATTATTCATTTTCTTCTTAGATAGAATATCAAAAATACTTATTCTAAATATACTAGAAGAAACTGGAAGAGTAGATATTTATATAAACTCATTTTTAAATTTTTATTTAGTTTGGAATAAAGGAATAGGTTTTGGTTTATTATCTTCAGATCAAGATTATTTTTATAATGTAGTTACTACTTTAATTATTCTAATTAATTTTGTGATAATTTATCTATTATTTAAGGAAAAAGGACTAAAGTATTATTTTTTAGTTATTATTTTAGGAGGCTCACTAGGTAATTTATTTGATAGAATATATTATAGAGCAGTTCCTGACTTTTTTGACTTAAATTATAATGGATATCATTGGTTTATTTTCAATGTTGCTGATATATTTATAACAATTGGAATTATTTTACTTATTCTGGCCGAATTAATAAGTTATAAAAAAGTAAATGAATAAATTCTTTAAAATTTCTAAGTTATTAATCCTTTTATTGTTTATATATTCATGTGGTTCAGTTGGAGAAGCTTTGCAAGGTAAAAAAAGATCAGATCAGGGTGACGAATTTTTAATTGATAAAAAAAATCCACTGGCTATGCCCCCAGATTTTGATAAATTACCAAAACCCGGTGAAGCAAGTGTAAAATCCACTAGAGATATTGAAAGTGATCAATCAAACATAGAAAATTTACTTAAGAAAAGCGATATTGAAGAAGATGCTTTATCTTCAGAACAATCTACATCTATTGAAAGTTCAATATTAAAAAAAATTAAGTAAATAAATGTTTTCAAAAAATATTATTTTTAAAAATTTCCAACAAAAGAAAAATATAAATGTAATAAAAAAAATAAATAATATTTTAAAAAAAGAATTAATTAGAAGTAATGCATTATTAAATTCGTTTAATAAAAATTATAGATATAGTTATAAAAAAGAAATTTTAAAAAAATATAATAACTTTGATACTATAAATCTAATTGGTATGGGTGGTTCTATTTTAGGTACAGAGGCAATATATGATTTCTTAAAGTTTAAAATTAAAAAAAAAATAAATTTTTATAATGATCTTGATGGAAATATTAATTTTAAAAATAAGAGAAAAACTTTAAACTTAATTGTATCAAAATCTGGGAACACACTTGAAACTATATCAAACTTCAACGTAATTCTTAATTCTCAAAAAAAAAATAAAAATATAGTAATTACAGAGAAAAAATCTAGTTTTCTCACAGAACTTGGAAATAAATTAAAGGCAGATATTATAGAACATAAAAATTATATTGGAGGAAGATATTCCGTTTTATCTGAAGTTGGGATGTTGCCAGCAGAATTGCTAGGACTAAATGAGAGAAAATTTAAAAGGCTCAATTACTTAATAAAAAATAAATATTTTCTTAATCAATTGATTTATAACGTTAATTTCATATTTAACTGTGTTTCAAAGGGCAAAAAAAATTCAGTAATTCTTAACTATGACGAAAGTTCTAATAATTTATTTAAATGGTACCAACAACTTACAGCAGAAAGTTTAGGCAAAGATAATAAAGGTATTTTTCCTATTATTTCATCTATGCCCAAGGATAATCATAGCTTGCTTCAACTTTATTTAGATGGACCAAAAAATAATTTTTTTACATTTTTTGGAATTTTAAATGAAAAAACAGTTAGATTATCAAATAAAAATTTATTTGATAAATTTTCAATTATAAAAAATAAAAATATAAATCAAATTATCAAAGCACAAAGACAGGCAACTCAAACGGTTTTTAAAAGAAAAAAAATACCTTTTAGAAGTTTTGAAATTTTGAGTAAAAATGAGGAAACAGTTGGAGAATTATTTACTTTTTTTGTTCTAGAGACAATTTTGTTGGGAAGGCTAATGAAAGTCAACCCTTTCGATCAACCTTCAGTTGAGTTAATTAAAACTGAAACGTCAAAATTACTAATTTAAATTAATTTACAGAATAAAATTTTAGATAAACCATAATTCTTTTCATCCAAAATATTTAAAAATCTAGAAATATTATCCGCCGATTTTTTATTTCGATGTATAATTATTATTGTATTGATATCAGCAATCTTTAATATTTTTATTTGATTTATTAGAATATTTATTTCTTTGTCCTTAAAAGGTGGATCTAGAAAAATTACATCAAAAATTTTATTGTTTAAATTGGAATCTTTTAAATTATATGCATTACTCTCGAATACTTTAGTTTTACTCTCTAATTTTAAATTAAATATATTATTCTTTAAAACTTTTATCGAATTTGAATAATTCTCAAAGAAAATTACCTCTTTAGCTCCTCTAGATAAACACTCAATTCCAAATGAACCAGTACCAGAAAATAAATCCAACACTTTAGAGTTATTTATATCTTTAGGAATTTTACTTGAATGATCTAAAATATTAAAAATCGATTCTCTAACCATATCTCTCAATGGTCTTGTAGATTTATCCAGAGGAATTGATAATTTTTTTCCTTTAAGACTTCCTCCAATGACTCTCATTTATCTATAATTTTATATCCAATATCTCTACGATAAAAACCATTGTCCCAACTTAGATTTTCAATTTCTTTGATTACTTTGTCTCTTGAGGACTTAAAATTATTAGAGATACTAACAAAATTCAGTACCCTACCTCCATTAGCATATACTTTGTTATCCTTTTTTTCTGTGCCCGCATGGTAAATAAAAAATGAATCATTATTCATTATATTTTCAATGTTTGGTATTTCGATATTTTTTTCGTAAATATCTGGATATCCATTAGAGCAAAGGACGATACACATACTTTTTTTTTCCTCCCAATGAATATCTTGGCTCTCTAAAGTTTCATCACAACAAGATAAAATTAAATCTAATAAATCAGTGGTTAAAAGTGGCAAAATTGTTTGACACTCTGGATCTCCCATTCTCACGTTATATTCAATAAGATAAGGATTATTATCTTTAATCATTAGACCAACATATAAAAATCCTTTGTAATTTTCTCCCATGTCTTTAATAGCCTGAAAAGTAGGATTAACAATTTCTGTAATTATTTTTTTGTCGAGTTCTGCATTTATAAGTCCAGAAGGTGAATAAGCACCCATCCCTCCTGTATTTTTTCCTCTATCTCCCTCTCCAACTCTCTTATGGTCTTGAGCAGTATTAAACCTTTTATATGTTTTTCCATCTGAAAGTACGAAATAACTCATTTCATCTCCTTGCAAAAATTCTTCAATAAGAACTTGTTCAGCTGAACCAAATTTTCCATTAAATATTTCTTGCACTGCTTTATTTGAACTTTCTAAATCCTCACAAATATAAACACCTTTACCTGCAGCTAATCCATCTGCTTTAACAACTATAGGCATATTTGCATTTTTTAAATATGAACAAGTTTCCGTAGCAGTTCTAAATACTCCAAATTGTGCAGTAGGAATATTGTACTTTTCACATATTTTCTTTGTAAATATTTTTGATCCTTCTAATTGTGAAACTTTTTTGTTTGGACCAAAAACTTTTATATTTTCTTTTAAAAGAAAATCAACCACACCCTC
>CACJLY010000006.1 GCA_902594335.1 uncultured Pelagibacteraceae bacterium
ATGAACAGGATTAATGATGGTAAAACAGATCTTAATGGAAAACTTTGGTTTGGGACTATGGATAACCGTGAGAGAAATATTCCAAATGGATCCCTTTATCGCCTCGATAAAAAATTTAATCTTAAAAAAGTAGATGACAATTACATGATTACTAATGGACCTGCATTTATTGATAAAAAAAGCTTTTATCATACAGACAGTAGAAAAAAGATAATCTACAAAATTAAGATAGATAAAAATGAAGATATAATTAGTAAAAAAATATTTAAAAGATTTTCAAATAAGGAAGGAGTGCCAGATGGCATGACTCTAGATAAAGCTGGAAATTTATGGGTATGTCAATTTCATGGAGCTTGCATAAGTGTTTTAAATAAATTTGCCAAACAGATACATAAAATCAATTTACCCGCTAAAAATATTACTAATTGTGCCTTTGGTGGTCCAAAAAATTCAGATTTATTTGTCACATCTGCTTTAAAAGGTATGAAAAACAGTGAAATTAAAAAATTTAAATTTTCAGGAAGTTTATTTAAAATACAAACTAATGCTATTGGTATAAACCAGAAAAAGTTTGTAATTAAAAATGCTAAAAAGAGACCTCTATTATGAAAGAATACCAACAAAATCTTTAAGAGATGATGTTAGATATTTAGGTAATATATTAGGAAGAGTAATTAAAGAACAAGAGGGACAAAAATTCTATGATCTAGTTGAAAAAATTAGATTACTTTCTAAAGCAAACATAGCCAATAAAAACCATAAAGAACCTTTTAAAAAAATTTTAGACGAAGTTAAAAAATTATCTCCAAATTCACTTTTCAAATTAACTTTATAATTTAGCCGAGTCAATTGATGCTTCAAGGACTTTAGACCTCTACGAAAATGTTAAACAAAAGAAAAAATTTCAAAATATATTTATTGAAGAAATATTTGAAAATTTTTTTAAAAATAAAAAAATATCAAATACTAAAATCTATAATGTTGCCAAAAGCTTAAATATAGGCATTGTACTTACAGCACATCCAACAGAAGTAAAAAGAAGAACCTTAATACAGAAATACCATTCCTTAACAGAAATATTAGAGCAAAGAAATCTACTTAAAAATTATCCTTCAAAATTAAAAATTTTAGATCGTAAAGTTTTTGATGAGATCACAATTATATGGAATACAGATGAAATTAAAAGATCTAAACCAACCCCTGCAGAAGAAGCAAGATGGGGACTTGCAATTATAGAAGATAGCTTGTGGGATACAATTCCTAAAGTATACAGAAGGTTAAATCAAATATTTGAAAAAAATATGGGTAAGGGTTTGCCTAAAAATTTTAATCCTATTGAGTTTGGGTCATGGATGGGTGGTGACAGAGATGGAAACCCATTTGTTACTGCAGAAGTTACTAAAAGAGTTATTTTGTTATCAAGGTGGGAGGCAGCTAAACTTTATGAGAAGTCAATGACAAAGTTAATAAGATCTTACTCTATGGAAAAATGTTCAAAAAAAATATTAAAAACTACAGGAAAAACATTCGAACCTTATAGAGTTTATCTAAGACCTTTAAGAGATAAATTAAGAAAAACGCATAGAGCAATAGAACAGTATTTAGTAAATAATAAACTACTAAATGAAAAAAATTTATTGTCTGAAAGAGAAGAAATTCTTAAACCATTAAGAGTAGTAAGAGAATCGTTAGAGCAAAATCAAAGTGAAAATATAGCAAGTGGTGATCTACTAGATTTAATGCGTAGAGCTAAATGTTTTGGTATAAATCTTGCTCGACTTGATATAAGACAAGAATCTTCAAGACATTCTCAATTATTGGCAGAATATATTAAGAAAAAGCTTAACCAAGATTATTCATCATGGGATGAAGATAGAAAAATAAATTATTTATCTACAAAAATGCAGAGCAAAAATTTATTAAAAAATTTTCAATTTAAAAATAAGGAAAATAAAGAAGTATGGTCCACTTTTAAAGTATTGGCAACTCAACCTAAAGAGTGTCTAGGAGCGTATGTAATATCAATGACATCTTCAGCTTCAGATATTTTATCAGTTATGTTTTTGCAAAAGGAGGCAAACATTGAACATAGACTTAGAGTAGTACCTTTATTTGAAACGTTGGATGATTTAATAAACGCAAAACCTATTATGGAAAAACTTTTTTCATTAAAATGGTACAGAAAAGATATTAATAATAAACAGGAAATCATGATTGGATATTCAGACTCCAGTAAAGATGCTGGAAAGCTTTCTGCGAGCTGGAATCAATATAAATTACAACAAGAAATAATTAAACTAGCTAAAAAATATAAAATAGATGTTACATTTTTTCATGGAAGAGGAGGATCCGCTGGAAGAGGAGGTGGACCAATACAAGCTACATTAAGATCACAGCCAGCGGGTTCAGTAAATGGTAAAATTCGAATAACTGATCAAGGAGAAGTTATACAACAAAAATATGGTTACGAGCCTTTGGCTAAATATAATCTATGTAGTTACATTGGGTCTGTTATGGAAGCTACTTTAAACCCACCTCCAAAACCAAAAGATAGTTGGGTAAAATTAATTCAAAGTATGTCAGAAATATCAACAAGCTCTTATAGAAAAAACATAAATCAAAGTTCAGATTTTATTAGATATTTTAAAACTGTAACCCCACATATGGCACTTGGCAAACTTTCAATAGGTTCCAGACCTTCTAAAAGAAAAAATGTTGATAATATAAACAGTTTGAGAGCTATCCCTTGGGTATTTGCCTGGACGCAGATTAGATTAATGTTACCCGCATGGTTAGGCACTGCAGAAGCTTTAAGGTATTCATCAATTAAAAAATTTAAAAAAACACTTATAGATATGGAAAAAAACTGGCCATATTTTAATTCAACGATGGACTTGCTTGATATGGTGCTTTCAAAAGTAGACCCCGAGATATCTAAAATTTATGAAAAAAATTTAGCTGACGATAAACTTATAAGAGTTGGAAAAAAATTAAGATTTCAATTTGATTCAGTTAAAAAATTAAATGATCAAATAACACCAAAAGAAATTTATAAACAAAGAAAGAGTTTTAGAGGTCCAGCAATTATTAGAAACATATATTCCGAAATCCTTAATGTTTTACAAGCAGTTGTAATGAATAAGCTTTTGAAAAAAAAATTAAACAGGAAGGATAAAAAAGACTTGAATGATGCAATGATGGCATCAATAGCAGGTATTTCAGCAGCTATTAAAAATACAGGATAATGATCGAATTTATTTTAGCTTTTGGCGCAGGTTTGCTGAGCTTTTTATCTCCATGTGTTCTGCCTCTTATACCAGGGTACATATCATATATATCAGGATCAACTCTTAATGAATTACTTGAAAAAAAAACAGTAAATATTTTTCCTATTGTTTTATTTGCAGTTGGATTTTCTATTGTATTCATAAGTTTTGGAGCTACAGCTACATTTTTAGGTTCTCTGATTTTAGATAATTCATATCAACTCAGAATTGGGGCTGGCATAATCATAATTATATTCTCTCTACAAATACTAGGACTCATAAATCTTAAATTTTTAAATTATGAGAAAAGATTTCAAACAAATAATAATACTGGAATAATAAGTTCTATTTTAATTGGGATGGCTTTTGGCTTTGGTTGGACACCTTGTATTGGTCCAATCCTAGGATCAATTCTTGCAATTGCATCAACAGAAGATAGCATTAATAAAGGAATTGGTCTCTTATCATTTTATTCCCTTGGACTAGCAATCCCTTTCGTTCTATCTGGTTACTTGATACAAAAGTTTATGATTTTTTCAAAAAACCTAAAAGCCAAGATGAAGATGATAAATATGTTTGGTGGATCTCTTCTATTAATTACAGGAATACTAATGATTACAAACCAGTTGCAAGCTTTAGGTTATTATCTTCTTGAGTATATGCCTTTTCTACAGAGCATAGGATAAATTAATTTATATTAAACTTTCTTTGTAAATGTCTAAGTTTGCTATCAGTACTATCATATTCAATATAGCACCCTTGTAAAAATCTTTTACCCTCATTTGGATTAAATTCTGTTCTACCATGCAGTAGTCTGTAATTATCCATCATAATTAAATCCCCACACATTAATTTAAATTCTATTCTATAAAAATCTGAGTTATACAAATCAGATAATTTTTTTCTAGCTTTATAATAAAGGTCTAATTCCTCTTTTTTTAAAACCGGGACGAAATCAAGTCGAGGACTAAATCTAACTTGTTTAAAATTCTTATTTTCATCGAGCTCTATTAATTCAGACCAGTCTTCTAATATTACATCTTTATCAATAAATTTAAATTTTACTTTTACTTTAGTTAATATTTCATAATATTCAGGAAAGTCTTTTTTTAAATCTTCAGTAACAGTGTAACCATCTACCAACGTAGATAAACCACCAGTTACTTCATTTTCTATACAATGCAATATCTGAATACAAGGGACTGGATTTCTATATGGATTATCGGTATGAGGAGCCAAAGGTAAAGGTGTATATGCAAGATCATTTGGATTAGGTTTTGATGAAACATTAAAGTGTTCGCCAAAATTAGTTCTTCTAACGCTGCCTATAGAATTAGCAAATTTGATTAAATAATTATCATGAGTTGGAACATTCTTTATAATTGCAAATCCATACTTGTAAAAAGAAGCAAGTAATTCGTGCATTTCAACACTTTCATAAATATTCTCATGAAAATTAAATTTTTTTACATCATTAAGTGAGGAAGTCCATTTTACTTTTTCTTTAATTTTACTAATTGAGTTGGAATTTTTAAATTCTTGAATTATTTTATTAATATCAATTTTAGTTTCTATTCCATCTGAAAAAGTTATGTTTAAGAGGTCTTTTTCAATTATTGCTGATTTGATAATGATGTCAGATTCTATTGTGCTTGGATCAAAGAGTCTCTGCTGTGTCTTTTGATCCAATAATTCAACATTTTCTACTCTTTCTCTGAGCCAAAAAGGATGTATTTCTTCATTAAGATTTTCATCTCTAAAAAAAACCTTATTGTTATCTAACTCAATTTTCATAAGATTGAGCATTAATTAAAATTTAACTTTAATCAAGAGAAATTAAGTAGTAAGTGAAATTATGAATGATAATTTAACTATTATAAATATTGAATTTCCAAAGTTTTTAAATCAGTTAGCGATAGACCTAACAAAGTATTATTTTAAAAAACTTAATAAGCCTTTTAAAGTTAATAATAAATTACTCGGCAAAGGATATGATCCTGTTACTACATGCGATAAAGCTTTTGAAAAATTTATTAGAGCAAAAATAAGCAAAAAATTTCCTGGACATGAAATTATTGGAGAAGAATTTGGTTACAAAAAAACTAAAAGTGATTTTAGTTGGGTAATTGATCCAATTGATGGAACGAGGTCGTTTGTTATAGGAAGTCCAACCTGGAGTAATTTAATATCAGTAAATTATAAAGGTAATCCAATATATGGTTTGGCAAACTTTCCTATGTTAAACAAATATTATTATAATCAATCTCCAAAAATTGCATACGTTGTTGAAAATAAAAAAAGAAAAAAACTATCAGTTAACAAGAATGTTAAATTTAAAGATATTAAATTGACCGCTGGTTTTCATGGTGCAATTTCATTAAATCAACAAAAAAAAATTCCAAAACTTCTTAAATTAATACAATTTCCTTGTTCAGATGCATTGGCGTATGCTCAGATATGTGAAGGTAGAATTGATGTTGTCATACAATGCAATAATAAAATTTGGGATATTCATCCACTAATACCAATTATCAATGCATCTGGTGGTATTACTACAACTTGGAACAATAAAGATGCAAAGCAAGCAGGACATGTAGTAGTATCATCTAATAAAATAATTCATAAAAAAATATTAGGTTTGCTAAAACCCATCGTCTAATAATGGAAATTCTTGTTCTTCAACATATAAATATTGAAGATCCTGGATATATAAAAGATTTAATGATCAAAGACGGAGTAAATATTACAACTATTGAATTAGATGTAGGAGAAAAAATTCCAAATAATTTAAATTTTTTTGATGGAATGCTATGTATGGGTGGACCTATGGATACTTGGATGGAAAAGGATTATCCTTGGCTCATTGAGGAAAAAAAAAAATTAAAGAGTTCGTTATAGAATTAAATAAGCCATACTTAGGTTTTTGTCTTGGATGTCAATTACTAGGAGAAGTAATTGGAGGAAAGGTAGTTAAAACTAATAATCCTGAAATTGGAATGTTGGATGTAAACTTTTTGGACGAAAAAAAGAAAGATATACTTTTTACAGATTTTCCAGAAAAAATTACATCATTACAATGGCACTCTTATGAAGTTCAAGAATTAGAAAAATATAAAGATGTAACATTAATTGCCTCATCAAAAGAGACAAAATATCAAATATTTCGATATAAAGAAAATGCTTATGGTATTCAATTCCACATAGAGATCAAAGATACAACTGTAAATGATTGGGGTTGCGTCCCTGAATATAAGTTAGCACTAGAAAATCAATTAGGACAAGGTGCTCTGGAAAAATTTGATAAAGCGGCCAAAGAAAATATGATAAATATGAATAATTATTCAAAAATTTTATATACTAAGTTCAAAAACGATATCATTCTTAATAATTAAGTTGCCTATTTTACCCTTGTAGTTAACTCATTAATCAGGTTTAATTTTATTTGTAATAATTAGGAGGAAAAATGAAATTTAAAAATTTTATTAAAATTTTCTTTGCAATTTTATTTGTTTTTGTATCAACACATTCATATGCAAAAACAATTAAATGGTCTATGCAAGGAGATAGTTTAACTTTGGATCCTCATGCCCAAAATGAAGGTCCTACAACACAAGTTTCAAGACAGGTCTATGAAGCACTTGTAACAAGAGGTCTAGATATGAGTATCGAACCTCAACTTGCAACTGATTGGAAAACAACTGATCCAAATACTTGGGTCTTTAATTTAAGAAAAGATGTAAAATTTTCTGATGGTACAGATATGACAGCAAAAGATGTTGTGTTTAGTATATTGAGAGCAAAACAACCTACATCAGATTTTAAAGAATATATAAGTACAATTTCTGATGTTAAAGAAATTGATAACTACACTGTTCAAGTGAGTACAAGCAAACCAAATCCAATTCTTTTAAACCAATTATCAAATATATTTATAATGTCTAAAAAATGGTCTATCGATTTTGGAGCGACAGTTTCACAAAATTGGGATGGTGGAGAAGAAACATTCTCAGCAACTAATGCTATGGGAACTGGACCTTTCAAAATTACTCTAAGAGAGCCAAATACTAAGACAGTATTTGAAAGAAATAGTAATTGGTGGGGATCAATGAAAGATAATGGTGTTACTGAAATACACCTATTACCAATTAAAAACTCAGCTACAAGAGTTGCAGCATTATTATCTGGTGAAGTTGATTTAGTAACTGATGCTCCAGTTCAAGACTTAGCTAGAATTGGAAATTCTGCAGATCATGAAGTAGTGAGTACTGCTCAAATGCGTACAATCTTTTTAGGTATGGACCAAGCAGCAGATAAATTAAGATCTGGAAATACTGGTGATAATCCATTTAAGAAAAAAGAAGTAAGACAAGCCCTTTATCAAGCAATAGATATTGAAGCAATAAAGAAAAAAGTAATGAGAGGCCTTAGTGAGCCTGCAGGAATCATAACTTTTCCTGGTGTAAATGGATACACACAAGATCTAGATAAAAGATTACCTTATGATGTTGATGCTGCGAAAAAATTATTAGCTGATGCAGGATATCCAAAAGGTTTTGATGTTGAACTAAGATGCCCTAATGACAGGTATGTAAACGATGAAGCAATTTGTACTGCAGTAGTTGGAATGTTAGGTAAAATAGGTGTTAATGTAAACTTATTTGCTCAAACTAAAAGTAAACACTTTAAAGAGCTTAAAGAAGATAAAGGTGACTTCTATATGCTAGGATGGGGAGTTCCAACACTAGATAGTCATTATGTTTTTCATTATCTGTATGAGTCAGGTGCTAGCTGGAATAAAGTAAACTTTAGTAACAGCGAAGTTGATGCTGCTATAAGAGTTATGGAAGGTGAAGTTGACCTAGATAAAAGAAATGCAGCTATTGCAAATGCTTGGAAAATTGTAAAAGATGATATTTCATATCTTCCTCTACATCACCAAGTAATTTCTTGGGCAACTAAAAAAAATGTAAATGTTCCAATAAGACCGAATAATGAACCATTATTCCGTTTTGCAAGTTTTAAATAAATAACTTTTTTTATAAGCCCTTTGTTTAACAAAGGGCTTATAAGTATAAATATTTCTTAAATTGATAAAGTATTTTTTCAAACGTCTGATTCAGTCAGTAATAGTGATGCTTGTTGTATCATTTGTTTCGTTTTCTTTATTTAACTTTGTGGGTGATCCAATTAACAATATGGTTGGTGAAGAAACTTCTGATGAAGAAAGAGCAGAATTAAGAGAAACTCTCGGATTAACAGATCCAATACATATTCAATTTTCAAGGTTTGTAGTTAATGCTTCTAAAGGGGAATTTGGGATTTCATATCAGCTAAGAAGACCAGTTTCAGAATTAATTATTGAAAGATTGCCAGCAACTATGGAATTAGTTTTAATTTCTGCATTAATTGCATTAGTTTCAGGAACATTATTAGGAGTGTACACAGGTATTAATAGAAAAGGTTTTTTGAGTGATTTTATATTGGCCATATCACTCTTAGGAGTATCTCTTCCAACTTTTGTAATTGGTATACTTTTTATTTACTTATTCGCAGTTATATTAGGTGTACTCCCATCCTTTGGAAGAGGAGAGGTGATTGACTTAGGATTTTGGACTACTGGACTTTTAACAGTTTCAGGATTGAAAGCAATTATACTTCCATCTGTAACACTTAGTCTTTTTCAAATGACATATATAATTAGATTAGTAAGAGCTGAGATGATGGAAATATTACAAACCGATTATATTAAATTTGCCAGAGCTCGAGGCATAAGTGAAAAAAGTATTAACTATAAACACGCACTAAAAAATGGATTAATTCCTGTCATAACTATAGCAGGAATAAACATAGGTACATTAGTTGCTTTCTCAATTATTACCGAAACTGTTTTTCAATGGCCCGGTATGGGCTTTTTATTTATTCAGGCGGTTCAATTCGTAGATATACCAATTATGTCAGCTTATTTAGTATTTATAGCTTTCGTATTTGTGATGATAAATTTCATTGTAGATATTCTATATTATTTTATTGATCCAAGAATTCGAGTTAAAGGAGATGCTACAAGTGGATAATAAAATACTAAATTCTTGGGAAAGACTAAGAGATAGCGACATTTACTTTAGTTTTATTAAATCTCCAACTGCAATTGTATCGTCAGTAATATTATTAATAATTTTCTTTTGTTCTTTTTTTGTTGAGTTTGTAACTCCTCATAACCCTTTTGACCCTGCATCATTATCTTTAATGGAAGCTTTTACTCCTCCTTCTTGGACTGAAGATGGTATGGCAAAATTTATCTTAGGTACAGATGGACAAGGAAGAGATATGCTTTCAACAATTCTTTATGGTTCGCGAATTTCATTAATAGTTGGATTTTCAGCAATTATTTTTAGTTTAATTTTAGGTGTCTCCCTAGGTTTAACAGCAGGTTACTTTGGTGGAAAATATGAAATGATTGTAATGAGATTAACAGATGTTCAGCTAACAGTACCGAGTATATTAATGGCTCTATTAGTTGATGGTATTGCAAGAGGTATCATCTCCAGAGAAATGCATGATGAGATGGCAATATATGTTTTAATTTTTGCTATAGGAATTTCAGAGTGGCCTCAATTTGCAAGAGTTTCTCGTGCAGCAACTTTAGTAGAAAAAAATAAAGATTATGTTTCAGCCTCATCAATTATAGGTGTTTCAAACTTACTTATTATGTTTAAGCATATATTGCCAAATATAATGAGACCTATTTTGGTAATAGGAACAATAGGTCTAGCCCTTGCTATAATTGCAGAGTCAACATTGAGCTTTTTAGGAGTGGGAGTTCCTCCTACAACACCTTCATTGGGCACTTTAATTAGATTAGGAAATGATTTTTTATTTTCAGGTGAATGGTGGATAACATTCTTTCCTGCAATATTCTTAGTTATTCTTGCTTTCTCAATTAATTTATTAGGAGATTGGATGAGAGATACGCTTAACCCAAGGCTAAAAAAATGACTTTTTTAAAAATAAATAATTTGAGTGTTGACTATAAAATGAGAAAAGAAACTGTAAATGCTGCAAAAAATATCAATATTGATATAAAAAAAGGTGAAATTGTTGGATTAGTTGGAGAGTCTGGTTCCGGAAAAAGCACTGTCGCTAATGCCATTGTAAATTTAATTGATGAACCAGGTAAAGTTTCAAGTGGATCAATATTGATGGGAGAAACTAATATAAGCGAAAATCCAGAAACAATTGTTCAGTATCGAGGAAAAAAAATTGGATTAATATTTCAAGATCCTCAAACGTCTTTAAATCCAATTTTAACCATTGGTGAACAGCTTATAGAAACAATACAGACTCATTTAAATTTAAGTTCAGATAGTGCAAAAAATAAAGCAATTAATCTATTAAAAGAGGTAGGGATCAAAGATGCAGAAAATAGGTTTTATAATTATCCCCACCAATTTTCTGGTGGAATGAGGCAAAGAGTTGTTATTTCTCTTGCTTTATGTTGCGAGCCTGAATTATTAATTGCAGATGAACCAACAACAGCACTAGACGTTTCTATTCAGTCTCAAATTCTTGAATTAATAAAAAGACTAACAAAAGAGAGAAATTTAGCTGTAATACTTATTACTCACGATATGGGAGTTATCGCTGAAACTACAGATAGAGTAGCTGTAATGAAAAATGGAGACTTAGTTGAAATAGGTTTAACCAAACAAGTATTGGTTGAGCCTAAGGAAAAATACACAAAAAGTTTAGTTAGCTCAGTACCACCGACTAATAAAAAAATATCTAGATTTACAATAATTGAAAAGGAGAATGTTAATAATCAAAATAATAACATTAAAATATTAAATAGGTGGTCCAAAAAGATAATTGTTGATCAAAATTTAATTGAAATAAAAAACTTGAGTAAATCTTTTGATGATAGTTTTTTCACAGAGAATACAAAGAATTCTGTAATGGCTGTAGATGATGTCTCACTAAATATAAAAGAAGGACAGTCTTTTGGCTTAGTTGGTGAAAGTGGAAGTGGCAAAACAACAATAGCAAAAATGGTTGTTAATTTGTTTAAGCCTAGTTCTGGAGATATTTATTTTGACAGTGTTAATGTTACCAAAATTAAAAAAAACAAAGATCTACTTAAATTTAGAAAACAAATTCAAATGATATTTCAGGATCCATTTTCTTCGTTAAATGGAAGACTAAAAGTAAAGGAAATTATTGCAGAACCTATTAAACTTCATAATCCAGATATAAAATCTAGTGATTTAGATAGTTATATTCATGATTTATTAGAATCTGTTGAATTAACTCAACAGTCTGCAATCAGATATCCCCATGAATTTTCAGGGGGACAAAGACAAAGAATATCAATAGCAAGGGCACTAGCAACCCAACCAAGACTTCTTGTGTGCGATGAACCTACATCAGCATTAGACGTGAGCATTCAAGCTCAAATACTAAACTTATTAAAAGATCTTCAAGAACAGTTAAATCTTACTATTTTATTTATAAGCCACGATTTACCGGTTGTTAGACAAATGTGTGATAAGATAGCTGTGCTTAAAGACGGAAAATTATGTGAAGTATCCGAAACAGAAGAGCTGTTTAAAAATCCTAAACATAATTATACTAAGGAACTACTAAAATTAATGCCAAAAATTGAATCAATTTATAACTAAAAGGAGAAAACTATGACAATATTTAAAAAAATTTCTGAAAATGAGGCTACTGGTAAAGTAAAAGAAATTTTTGATGAAATAAAAGAAGCACGACAAATAACTGAAATTCCAAATTTTTGGAAAACTATGGCCAATAGTCCAGAAACACTTGAAAGGACATGGAGATCATTACAACAAGTAATGAAAAAAGGAGCTTTAGCGCCAGAGATTAAAGAATTAATTTATGTTGCTGTATCAATAACAAATGCTTGTGAATATTGTATTAAATCTCACACATTAGCTGCAAAAAAAAAAGGTGCTACCGACGAGATGATCAATGAAATGATTGCAATAGTTGGAATGGCAAATGAAACAAACCGTTTAGTTGAAGGATATCAAGTAGAAGTTGATGATTTTCTAAAATAAAATGAATTTTGATTTTGTTTATAAAATTTGCACAAAATCAGAGTGGAGAGATGCTAAAGAAAATAAAATTTTTAAAGGTACATCTCTTGATTTAAAAGATGGTTTCATCCATTTCTCTGATAAAAATCAAGTAAAACAAACACTTAATAAATTTTATGGCAATCAATCTAACTTGGTGCTTTTGAAGGTAGATGCACTAAAACTTCAAAAATTAGTTTGGGAACAATCATCTTCTGGAGACATGTTTCCTCATTTATACTCGGATTTTGATATAGATTGTGTAATTAAAGAATACTATTTAGATCTTAAAGAAGACGGCAAGCATGATATACCAAGTGAAATATAATATTTTAACTTGATTTTCCGACTAAATTTACAATCAATACTCCTGATATAATTAATATAAGTCCTATGATTGTAAAAAGATCTGGTATTTGATTAAACTTATAAATTCCTACGATAGATGTTGCAATTATACATAAACCTGCAAATGAAGCATAAGTTACTCCAACAGGAATAGTTTTCATAACTAAAGATAGCGTATACATGCATGCAACTATTGTTATTGCTGTAAAAACACTTGGTAAAAATATTGCAAAACCATTTGCAGTTTTCGCAAAACTATTTGAAGCAGTCCCTAAAGCAACTGCAATTATTAAGATTATATAAGCAGTTATATTATTCATCAATTTAGAATAATATTATCTAAAATTAATATCTACAAAATTTTAAATTTACTTAATTATTATTGGTCCAACCATTCCAGTTTCATAATGACCTGGAATATTACATGCCATTTCTAATGCTATATCATTTGAAAATTTCCAAATAATTTCCCCAGTTTTATTAGGCTCTAACATTACGCTATTAGCATGCTTATGACCAAGTGAAGGATCTTTTTTAGACATTTCCTTCATTTTAGCATGATCGATACTATCACCTAATAGAATATCATTTTCAATTAATTTTGCCATCTCAGTTGTATGTTTAATGTGCATCTCTTTTGTAGCAATATTATACTCATGAACAAGTTCACCTAAATTTTTAACAATTATTTTTACTGTTTCACCTTTTTTGACTTGAATTGAACTTGGCTCATAATAATTGTCATACATCTTTACTTCTATTACTCTAGTAACATCGTTTGGATCGCCCTTAGATCCAAGCATCTTCATTGAAGCTGCATTAGAATTAAAGGCGATAAAAATAAATAAAAGTATAAGTTTTTTCATTATTTAGGCATTGGTGTTGCGCCGGTCTCTAAACTCATGATTTTTCCATTATCATATTTGTAGACTGCCATTACTGCTTCAACATTTCCATCATCAAATGTTACGAATGCATGGTGTACACCTACTTCATCATTTTCATATACTACTCTTGTATCTCTTTGATTAATATCACCACTCATCGCCCATTTGATCACTTCAGCTTTGCCTAAAGTGTTTCCTGATTTATGCATTTTGAATTTGAAATCATCATGCAAAAGTTCATTCATAGCTGCTTCATCTTTATTTTTTAATGCAGCACTGTATTTTTCTAATATTGACATTTTATCTCCTTTAAACTCCTTCAATTATCATTCCATTAGAATCTGCGTTATCTAACCGAATTTGTTTTATTGGTTTATATTCTTCAGAATTATACCATTCTTTTGCTTTCTCGTAACTTGGAAATTTTATCACAACTGTCCTTGGATGTTGCCATGACCCTTCAATAGTCTCGCAGGTACCACCTCTCACAAGATACTCTCCACCAAATTTTTCTGCAGTGGGTTTAACTTTGTCTATGTATTCCTTATAATTTTCAGGATTGTTAACATTAAGGTTAAAGATCGCATAACCACTCATAATTATTCTCCTGGTTTAATAACAGACTTTGTGGCATCCGCAGCATTTTGAAAAGCTTTATTGTAGTCAATAACTTCATGTACCATCAAATCATCCATAAGACCTGAATTTTTAAATGCAATCTTCAAGGAAAGTGCTTGTTCATAATCTCCCTCGACACATGAGATAACATCAAATCTACCTCTTACCCATTCATAGCTGATCAATTTTAAACCAGCCGCCTCAGTAACTTTCTTAGTCGATGCATATCTATCCGCAGTTGGATCATTTTGCATTCTTTTCATTAATTCTGCACTTATTTTGCCAACCAAATAAAATTTCGCCATATTACATTTCAACCTTTGTTAAATCCCAAGCAGTCATTTTTATAACACACTCATCATAAATTGGCTTTCCAACTGGATGTGTACCAGATACTAGTTCTTTCATTTTTTCCATATTATGAACAAATACCTTAAACATAACACCGCTTTTATCTGGCTTTACTGCTCCTATAGTTTTTTCTGGATGAGCTGCAGATTTTCTCACACTCATACCTTCATCTGATTGCATCCATCCCATAAATTTTTCAAGCTTTCCTTCTTTCAAATCTACGATCACTAAAACTTCTTTTTCCATTTTTTTCTCCTTTTTTTATTTAGTATTTTAAATCAATCTAATGATTATTCAATTATTTCATTAAAGAATATTCACCTTTAAAATAAATTGATGAGGCAAATTTATTTTCTTGGGCTGAGTTAATTGGTGTGTACCCTGTTGAGCCACTACATTCTATTCCTTTATATTTTCCTGTTCCCCCTAAACATTTAAATGTACCATTCATTGAGTCTCCAAGTGGAATTTCGTAGTATGTAAAAATAGTATCCCCATCCATTTGATTTATTTTACAGTGTCCCATTTCAAATCCCTTTCCTGGGATTGTGCCTGCGCCAAGACAATATTGTGAAGCATTATCCATGAATGTTGTACCTTCGACTGCCATTAATCCTCCAACTCCATCGTAAGTAAAAGTTAAAAAGTTACCCTCGTTATCAGTAAGAAATTTGTTATCTCCAACAATAAAACCTTTAAGATCAATTTTTCCTTTATGACCGTCTGCAAAACTTGATGTTGTAAATATTAAAAACAACATAATTACATATATTTTTTTCATCATTAGAATTATCCTTTGTGGTTCATCACAGATTCATCAGTCATCATGGTCATTTTAGATTGGTCCATTATTACTCCAGAATCTATTCTTGCTTGAGTTAGTTCTGCATCTCCACCAAAACCTTTTAAGCCCTCAGGTGATTCAAAATGAATAACTACAGTCATAGCATTATCATCTTCTTTATCTGCACCTGCAAAAGCTATAGTCATTCCATACTTTTTAAGTTTCTCACTATTTGCAAGCATCATTTCCTTCCAAGAATTAAAACCTTTTGAGAGTTTTTGTTCTATTTTTACAAACATAATATATCTCCTTTTTTTTGCTAATTTAATCTGAGCAAACGCTCATTACTGTTGTCTCTTGTTTATGACCAGATTCCGCAATTACTTTAGCATTCTCTGGATTCTGCATAAATTTTTGCATAGTGTCTGCTGCTGGTGTTTCCATCACAATATGTACTTTATTTGGATTTTCTATTTCATTACCTACGTAAATAGTTTTAATACCTGCTGCTTCCCTAGGACCAGAGTGCTCATCAAACATTTTTTTCCAGTGAGCCCAGTCTTTTACTTCAAAGTTACCAACCATTTTTACCATTTTATTCTCCCCAAACCCCGGCAAACTCATATGCTTCAACAGGTTCATTGCCAACTACCCAAGCGTCATGACCTGGTGTTACGGAGTAAGAATCTCCTGCTTTATATGTAACCTCTGTTCCATCATCGTGTTTTGCACAAACAGATCCCTTTGTGATAATTCCAATATGGTTTGCCTGACAACTGTCAGTTCCAATATGTGGCTTAACATCTGTAGACCATTTCCATCCTGGTTTTAAATGTAATCTAACTACTCTTTGACCGCCTACTTTAACTGCTTCTATTTTAGCATTATTAAACTTATCAACTACCTCATCTGCTTTATCAAAGGTTTTAACTTCAATACTACTCATATTAAACTCCTTCTGTTAGTTTATAATTATTTTGGTATTTTGGTTGCGCCTGTTTCGAGTTCAATGATTTTACCATCTTTAAATTTCCAATAACACATTAAAGCCTCTTTATTTCCATCTTCGGCATAAGTAACAATAGAATGATCAAAACCTATTTCATCGTTTTCATATAAAATTCTATATTTATCAACTTTCATGAAACCTTTGTTAATTGCTTCAATCATACCTGTTTTTCCACTTTCAGTATAGGCTCCCTGAAGATGAGAATATCTCTTATAATCATCATGAATAATCTCAGCTGCTGCTGCACCATCTTTTTCCATGATGACTTTATTTAATTTTTCTAAAATTGACATATTGTTCCTTATTTCTTCATAGCGTTGAACATGCTAAGCGTGTCATCAAATGTCATCATGGTTACAGTTTTTCCTTGATCATTCATTTCAAAATAATGTCCAAACATAGTATCCATGTTATCAGCTTTTGCATGAACTCTTACAAAAATCTTATTTCCTTCACTGATCATATCCATAATTTTTAAATTAAAATTTGGCCATGTTGCTGGAATTTTAGACATTGTTGCCATCATAGCTTGTTTTCCTTTATGAACTCCTGATAATGGGTGAACTCCTTCTTTGCCTGGAAATGTCCACACAATATCGTCATCTATCATATCGTTAAAAAATGTTTCCATATCACCCGTGTTAAAAAGCTCATATGCTTTTTTCATTTGTTCTTTTACGTCCATAGTTTCTCCTTTAAATTAATTGTCATATTAGAATTTATTATAAGATAGAAATGTAATGAATTTATTACAGTACTGCTATGCGTGATTATATCCAGTGAGGATAGGGAAGACCTTTTTCTTTTAAAAAAGATTTATTAAACATCTTAGAGTTGTATTTATCAGATTTATCACAAAGTATTGTTACAATCGTTTTACCTGGTCCTAAAAGTTTACCCAATCTTATTGCTCCAGCTATGTTTACTCCACAACTTGTACCTAAACTTAAGCCTTCTTTTTCAATTAAATCAAATAAAACAGGTAAAGACTCATGATCACTTATTGAAAATGCTCCATCAATTTTTGCTTTTGCAAAATTTGCAGTAACTCTACTAGATCCAATGCCTTCAGTTATTGAACCACCTTCACTCTTTAATTCACCATTTTCAATGTAATTATAAAGAGATGAGCCAGTTGGATCCGATAAATATATTTTAATATCTTTATTCTTTTCTTTTAAAAAACTACTTACTCCTGCAATTGTACCACCAGTACCAGATGAACATACAAAACCGTCAATTTTACCGTCAGTTTGTTCCCATATTTCTGGTCCTGTTGTTTCATAATGACCTTTAGAATTTGCTGTATTATCAAATTGATTAGCCCAAACTACACCGTGATTGTTACCACTCTTCAACTCATCAGCCAATCTTCCTGCATATTTAACAAAGTTATTTTCATCTTTATAAGGTTTTGGTGGAACCAACCTTAAATCAGCTCCAATATTTCTTAATAAATCTTTTTTTTCTTGTGTTTGATTATCGTTCATTACAATAATAGTTTTATAACCAATAGAATTTCCTAATAGACATAATCCAATTCCAGTATTACCAGCAGTTCCTTCAACAATTGTTCCACCTTTTGAAATTAGTTTTTTTTCTTCAGCATCTCTTATCAAAGCCAAAGCTGCTCTATCTTTTACAGAGCCACCTGGATTAAGGTACTCTGCTTTTCCATAAATATTACAACCAGTAATTTCTGATGCGGCTTTTAATTTAAATAAAGGAGTATTTCCTATTGCTTCGACAAAATTATTTTGTAAAGTTTTCATACTTCAAGCTTTGTATCACCCCCTGGTGCAACTCCATAGGGTTTAAATTCTTCAGATGCAGTACCAACATTTTTTGCAGGTATTCCAACCATTACTGCATTTTCTGGAACATCTTTTGTAACAACTGCGTTGGCTCCAATTTTTGCATTTTTACCAACTACAACTGGTCCAAGTATTTGTGCACCTGATCCAACAACAACATTTTCTTTTAATGTTGGATGTCTCTTAACATTTCTTTGATTGTCTGAATTTATACTTGGAGCAATTCCACCTAATGTTGCCATGTGATAGATAGTAACGTTATCTCCAATATCAGATGTTTCTCCAATAACTACTCCCATACCATGATCTATAAAAAGATTTTTTCCAATTTTAGCATTTGGATGGATTTCTATACCTGTTAAAAATCTTGAGAACTGAGAAATTATTCTTGCAACAAGATGAAATTTTGCAATTGAAAAAAAATTTGCAATTCTATGAAAAAATACAGCTTTAACACCAGGATAAGTTAGTATTAAACTCAACTTTGATCTTGCAGCAGGATCTCTTTTAATTATCGACTCTAAAAAATCATTCATGTTTTTAAGATTAGTTATTAAAATTTAACTACTTGTTACAACAGCAGTTTTCTGATGATGGTTTGCAATCACAGTTTTTGCAAACGCATCTGTCACAAGAACAGTTTTTACATTTACAGTGTGTATTATTGCATGCCATAAGAGTTATATAATTGTATATTTTTTAAAAACAATACTAATAATAACAGTGATTTTAGAGTTCTTTAAGCGTTAATCCCTTGAGATTTGCTGGTACTGCGATATCCATCATTTTTGGATTGGCAAGATTAAGATTATCCATTATTTCAGCATATTCCTCTTTTGAGCTAACTTGTAATCGAGGATTATTACTTTTCTCACTACCAATTGTTGAATACTTTTTTCCATTATAATCATGAGCAGGATAAACAAGTGTTTCTTCTGGAAGCTTTAAAAGTTTACCAAATAATGAGTCATAAGCCTCATGAGCACTACCATTTTGAAAGTCAGTTCTTCCAGTACCATTTATTAAAAGAGTATCGCCTGTAAAAACTCTATCATTCATTAAGTAACTATATGAACAATCTGTATGACCTGGAGTATAAATAGCTTTTAGTTCAATATTCTCGATATTTATATTTTCTTCATCTTTTAATTTTATATCAATAACTTCAGATTTAGAGTTTTCACCCATTATACGCACACATTTAGTTCTTTCATTAAGTTCATTTAATCCAGTTACATGATCTGCATGAATATGGGTATCAATTACTTTAACAAGTTTTAATTCTAAATTTTCTAAAACTTTTATGTATTCATCAGTATGCTCAATTACTGGATCTATGATTAATGCTTCACGTCCTTTTCCACTAGAAATAATATAAGTGTAAGTAGAAGATTTAGTATCAAATAGTTGTTCGAAAATCATAATTATAAAATAATTAAAATTTTATAAAATTAATACTAATTTTCAATAGCTTTATGATTTGGCTTGCTCCACTCTTTGCCTTTAAACATCACATTCCATTGTAACCAAGGAAATAGCTTTGATTTCATTTGCCAGTAAATTGAACTTGGTTTTGTAGGATCAAAAGGAAAGCTTGGAGTAACTTTTCCACCATAACAAAATTCTGCTAACATAACTTTACCGTATGCAACTGTTAATGGACAAGCACCATATCCATCATAAAGTCTATATGCTTCAGATGATTTATTGATATCTTTAATAATATTATGAGCAACTATTGGAGCTTGTTTTCTAACTGCTGCACCAGTTTTTGCATTAGGAGCATTCATTACATCTCCTAAACTATAAATATTTTCATATTTAGTATGTCTTAACGTCCCTTCTTTATGATCTACATCAACCCATCCACCAGCATCGGCTAATGGACTATTCTTAATAAAGTCAGGGGAAGTTTGAGGTGGTGTTACATGAATAAAATCAAATTTTTTTGTAACTTCTTTAGAATTTCCATCTTTATCTGATTGTTTGAATACAGCCTCTTTGGCCTCTCCATTTACTGAAATTAAATTATGTTGGAAACTTCTTTTAATTCCGTAAGAGTCACATATTTCATTTAATGGACCTTGAAAATGAGGCACACCAAAAATTACTGGTTTCGCACATAAAAATTCTAAATTACTATCTTTAAGAGTACCTTTTTTCTTTAAGTGATCAGCAGCCAAGTAAGCTATTTTTTGAGGTGCTCCTGCGCACTTAATTGGCATTGGAGGTTCAGTGAATAATAAATTTCCCCCCTGTAAATTTTTTAAACATTCCCAAGTATAAACGGCCATATCTGAACTATAATTAGTACAAACATTATTTTTTCCTAATGTTTCTTTAAGTCCAGCTACTCCATCAAAGTTAATTTTTAAACCAGGACAAACTACTAAGTAATCATAAGAATATTCACCGCCTGAAGTCTTCACTGAATTAGACTCTGGAGAAAAACTTTCTGCATATTCTTTAATCCAATTAACATAACTAGGCATCACAGATGACATTGGCTTGATAGTACTGTTCACATCGTAAGCACCTGCACCTACTAAAGTCCATGCTGCTTGATATAAGGATTTTTCAGAAGGTTCTATAATTGATATTGATAAGTCAGACTTTAAACTTTTAAGTCTTGTAGCAACTGATATACCAGCGCATCCGCCACCGATAATCAAAATATTTGAGTGATTAGAGTTATTCATATAAAAAAATTAACACTTATAATCTGCTTAAGATACACGTCTTATAAGTTGTTTTTTCAAACTTAAATATCGTTGATAAACTTACTCAATAATTTATAATAGTTCTAATTAATTAAAGGAGAGTGAAGAATGTTAAAAATAAACAGTATGTGTCCTGATTTTCAATGCAAAACTACAGAAGGAGATATCTCCTTTCATGAGTGGCTTGGAGATAGTTGGGGCGTATTATTTTCTCACCCAAAAGATTTTACACCAGTTTGTACAACAGAATTAGGTTCATTAGGACAAATGAAAGCTGAGTTTGATGCAAGAAATGTAAAAGTAATCGGACTAAGTGTAGATGGGGTTGAGGATCACAAAAAATGGTTAGAAGATATCAAAGATGTATCTGGAACTATGCCAGATTATCCTATTATCGCTGACGAAGACTTAAAGGTTGCAAAACTTTTCAATATGTTAGAAGGCGATGCAGGAACAACTTCAATGGGAAGAACAGCAGTTGATAATGAGACTGTTAGAACTATTTTTGTTGTAAGACCAGATAAAAGAATTGGTCTTTATTTAACTTATCCAATGGCTACAGGTAGAAATTTCCATGAAATTTTAAGAGCCATAGATTCAATGCAACTAACTGCAAAACATAGAGTTGCTACTCCAGCTAACTGGAAAAAAGGTGAAGATGTAGTTATTCTTCCTGCTGTAAAAGATGAAGAAGCTAAGAAAATATACCCAGATGGTTGGGAAACAGTTAAACCTTACTTAAGAAAAGTTCCAGATCCTACTAAGTAATAAGGGTTTCGAATAAATTTAATATCTCAGTTCTATTTTAATAATTAGAACTGAGATTAAATTAAGACTTTTTTATATTTTTTCATTGAAATATTTGCCAACAGAAGATTTGGATCTATAAATACTTTAGATTGTTTTATTTTCTTAAAAGATTTGTATGCAAATATTGCAATTGGTAATTCAGTACATCCAAGAATTATTTTTTTACATTTAATTTTCATTAAGTAATTTACGGCTGGTCTAATTGCTTTTTCTGCTTCTTTAATTTTTCCCATCTTAACAAGCTTTATAGATTTATTTACTGAATTTTTTTGTAAATCTTTGCTAGGACTTACTAAATTAAAATTTTTATCGAAATATTTATTATAAACTTTAGTACTTAATGTAGCTTCAGTAGATAAAATACCAATCTTAGAATTTTTCTTACAATTTTTTGACGTATCTAAGTAGACTTCTTTAGGCATGCTAAGTATTGGTATTTTAACTTTTTTTCTTAAATCATCGTACCAATAGTGAGCTGTGTTGCACGGCATTACAATGAATTTGCAATTGTTTTTTTGTAACATTTTACAACCCTCAACAAGTGAATTTAAAACGTTGTAATATTTTTTTAAATTTTCAGGTCGTTTTGGAATGTTAGATTTGTTATATAAAACAAACATAGGGTACTGTTGATCGAGTTTACCAGCGTTTATTTTTGCAAGTTTATTGCAAAAATCTAATCCAGCCTGTGTTCCCATTCCTCCAAGAATACCAATCATAAATCTACTTTGAATTTTGTTTTAAAAGTTACAATATACAACTATATTTTATAAACAATTATGCAAGATATTTATATTGATGATATTGGATCAGGATATCCACTAGTTTTAGTTCATGGATATTTAGGATCATCAGAAATGTGGAAACTCCAAAAAGATTATCTACAAAAAAAATTTAGAATTATTGCTCCAGCTTTACCAGGGTTTGGTGAAAGCTTTAATGCACAGTCTTTAAATAGTATTAGTTTAATGGCTAAATTCATTATCCAACAAATTGATTTAAAAAATATAGATAAGTTTAATTTATTGGGGCACTCGATGGGTGGAATGATAGTACAAGAAATTGCAAAACTATTTGGAGATAGAATAAATAAATTGATTTGTTTTGCTACAGGACCTATTGGTGACATTCCAGGAAGATTTGAACCTATAAATACATCGATAAAAAAGCTGGGTGAGGAAGGAATCAAAGAACAAGTAAAAAGAATACCACCGAAGTGGTTTGTTGATGGAGATCAAGCTAAATATTATTTTTTATGTGAAAATGCAGTTAAAAATACATCTGAAGAAACAGCACGCAACGCCTTAATAGCCATGCGAGATTGGAATGGATTAGAAAATTTAAAAAAAATAAAAAATAAAACTTTGATAATTTGGGGAGATAAAGACAAATCTTATAATTTTGAGCAAGTCTCAACACTTAAAAATAATATTCCTGATAGTGATTTAAAAATATTTAAAAACTGCTGTCACAATGTACATCTTGAACAGCCCCAAAAATTCAATCAAGTTGTTGAGGATTTTCTTATTTAAATAGACCATTTTAGGCTTTTGCATAGCAGCATTTACTTTTTAGCTTATTAGAAAAGTTGACTCTAAATTTGAAACAAAGTTAGATTTTATTTATATAAATAAATTAAATGGGGAAAATATGAATATAATCAAAAAAATCCTTGTGGCTGGAATAATTTCATTGTTTATGCCAGCTTCAAGTTTTGCCGAAAAGGTAAAAATAGGTGATCCTGGTTGGACAGGCGCAACTGCAATTGCAAATTTACTTGCTGCTGTTGTTATTGATAAAATGGGTGGTGAGGCTGAGTTAGTCCCAGGAAACAATACTGCAATCTATGGAGCGATTGATAGAAGTAAAGGAGAAATCGAAGTTCACCCTGATATTTGGCTACCAAATCAAGAAGCTTATACAAAAGATTTAGTACCAAAAGGAACTTTAAAATTAAGCAAAAATCCTTATGAAGGAAATCAAGGCTATTGTGTCTCTCAACAATTTGCAAAAAAAATGAATATTACTGCAATAGAAGATTTGGGAAGACCTGAAGTTGTTAAGGCAATGGACAGTGATGGAAATGGAAAAGGTGAGTTTTGGATTGGTGCAGATGGATGGGCTTCTGCAAATGTTAACCAAGTAAAACTTAGAGATTATAAATTATATGATGCTGGTATTGAGCCAATAAGAGCTGCTGAAGCTGTAAAAAATGCTAGAGTGTTAGACTCAATTAAAAAGGGTGAAGGATACGCATTTTACTGTTACAAACCTCACGCTATTTGGGGAATGGCTGATGTGGTTATGCTCGAAGAACCAAAATATGATCCTGCAAAATATAAAATGATACAACCAAAGGCAGATGCTGATTGGTATCAAAAATCTTATGTAGCTTCAAAGGATGCTTTAAAACAAATCCAAATTGGATGGGGAACTTCTCTTGAAAGCAAGTCTCCAGCAATTGTAGATTTTTTTAATAACTTTCAAATTACAGCTGATGATGTTTCTTGGATGGCATACGAAGTTTCAGTCCAAAAAAGAGACCCAGGCAAAGTTGCAAGAGATTGGATGTCTAAAAACAAATCAACTGTTGACGGTTGGTTAGGTCTTTAAAATAGACAATTTAAATTTAATATCCTGGCGACATTTAGTTGCCAGGTATCATTTTCAATAATTTTAAGCTAAAAGCTTTATATGGAAGCTGCCATACAAATCCAAAATGTTTGGAAAATATTTGGAAACACATCTAAAGATGCGCTGGACGCTATTCAAAATAAAAAAATTACAAAACAACAAGCTCTAGAGGAATATAATTCAGTAATTGGAGTTTCAGATGTTTCATTTGACGTAAAAAAAGGTGAAATATTTTGTGTAATGGGACTATCTGGTAGTGGGAAGTCTACGTTAGTTAGACATATTAATAGACTATTAGAACCAACATCAGGAAAAATATTAATAAACAATCAAGATGTAATGCGATTTGATAAAAAAAATCTTCAAGATCTTAGAAATCAAAAAATTGGTATGGTTTTTCAAAATTTTGCATTAATGCCTCACAGATCAGTTTTAGATAATATTGCTATGCCATTAGAAATTAGAGGAGTTAGTAAAAATGATAGATTAGATGCAGCAAATAACATCTTAAATATTGTAGAATTACAAGGTTGGGGAAATAAATATGCTCACGAATTATCTGGAGGAATGCAACAAAGAGTGGGGTTGGCCAGAGCATTAGCTGCTGATCCTGAATTTTTGCTGATGGATGAGCCATTTAGTGCCTTAGATCCTCTTATAAGACGTCAACTTCAAACTGAATTTATTAAACTTTCAAAACAAATGAAAAAGACAACTGTATTTATAACTCATGATCTTGATGAAGCAGTAAGAGTTGGTCATAGAATAGCTATCATGAGAGATGGTAGTGTGGTTCAAATAGGCACTCCGGAGGAGATAGTTGTAAATCCTGCTGATGATTATGTTGCAGATTTTGTAAAAGGTATATCTAGACTAAAAGTCGTTCAGGCCAAAACTATTATGCAACCGTTAGATGATTATAAGAGAAATTTTGGAGAAAATGTTGGCAACAACGAAATAGTTAATGAAAACGATATATTAAGTAAACTTATTGAGACATCAGTATCAGAGAATAAGCCAATTATAGTGCTTAATAATGACAACAAAGAAGTTGGAATTATTACACAGTCAGATTTGTTGAAAGCGGTTGTTGAAGGAAATGACAATGAATAAGGAGATAAAAAATTTATCTAGGTCTGAATTAATCAAAAATTTTGTAATCACAAATCCAGACTATTATATTAAAGAATTTAAGAAAATTGGTAGCAAGCCATCTTACTCTTTTTCTTTTAATTTATTTGCTGCATTGTTTGGACCGATTTGGTTTGGGTTAAGAAATGTTTGGAATTATGCCTTAACATTTTTAATAGTTGAAACATTTGCAGTTGTTCAGATTATAAGAGGATTATTTGGCAATATCACAAAAGATGCTTTAGAAAAAATTGATAAAATTCAGTCCACGATTGATTTTAGAAATAAGCAGCTGCAGTCAGCAATCGAAAATAATCCAGATAAGGTCGAAGTTTATGAAAGAGCAATAAAATCTCTTGAAAAGGCAATGAAAGAATATGTGGTAGATGTCCAAATAATCGAGGCTTCAGCAATATGGATTACCATATCAGGAATTGCTTTATTAGTTTTTATTAAACTTATTCAGGGTGTACTCGCCAATACAATTTTAGAAAAAAGATATTCAGAATGGCTGTCCAATAAATTGATCAGCCCAGGAATGAAAACAAAAAACTACTTGTTAAGTATTGGATTTACAATAGTCATCATGTTTTTTTCAGTTATTCATTACAGTTTCCCTGGTTTTTTTTCTATAATGAATGATTTTCCTACCCATCCAGAGATAAGACTTACATCCATAAAATGGGTTGAAACAATTTTTGATTATGCGGTGATAAAGGGGGACGCAGTATTTACTGCTATAACTATTGGTATCAGATCAGTTCTAGACTTTTTAGAACTTTTATTTGTAAAAACTCCATGGATAGTAATTATAACCACCATTGTAGTTTTAACTGCTTTATCAGCTGGGATAAGAACTGCAATTTACTCAGCTGGATTTTTAGCTTACATGGGTTTTTTAGGTTTTTGGGTTAAGGCAATGACCACACTTGCTTTACTTGGTACAGCTGCAATTTTAAGTATTGCTATAGGAATACCTTTAGGAATTTATTGTGCAAGACGTCAAAGATTTTATTCAATGATAAGACCGATAATGGATTTTATGCAAACTATGCCTGCATTTGTATTTATGATTCCAGTAATTGCATTTTTTGGAACAGGGAAGGTTGCAGCTGTCATCATTACAATGATTTTTGGAGGAACACCTGTTGTAAGACTTACAGTTTTAGGTTTAAGAGGAGTACCTGAAACTATCAGAGAAGCTGCAATAGCTTACGGAGCATCTAAATGGTATTTACTTAGAAAAGTTGATTTACCTTTAGCAACTCCATCAATACTTGCTGGAGTAAATCAAACTGTGATGTTAAGCTTAGCGATGGTTGTAGTAGCATCATTAATAGGAGCTAAAGGCCTAGGACAAGACGTGCTTGAGGCACTACAATATGCAAATGTAGGCCAAGGTATTTTAGCTGGTGTTGCAATATTATTTGTTGCTTTAATATTGGACAGAGTAGTTCAAGGTAAGAAAAGAGTTTAATACTTTAATGAATAAAAATGTATGGTTGCTATTCGCTAGCAATGCATGTGCATTTTCAGTTGCACCTGTAACAGTGTTTTTAAGTGGAATAATTGGTTCTAGCATAAGTCCAATTAAATCTTTGTCGACTTTACCAATGTCGTTATCAATTGTAGGCACAGCTCTTTTTATAATAGCTGCTTCCAAAATAATGAGTATCACTGGTAGAAAAAAAGGCTTTATATTATCATCTATAACAAGCTCATTGTTTGCTTTACTGGCAGCTTATGCAGTGATGAAACAAAATTTTATTCTTTATTCATTCTCATGCTTTTCACTTGGATTTGGGATGGCATTTGCTCATCAATATCGTTTTGCTGCTGCTGAAAGTGTAGATAAAAAACAGGCTCCAAAGGCTATTTCCTTATTACTCTTTGCAGGAATTTTATCAGCTCTATTAGGTCCTAATCTAGCAAATCTTGGAAAGAATTTAATTTCAGAGGGTTTATATGTCGGCTCTTATCTATGTTTGTCATTATTAACTTTATCATCAATTATTTTTTTAGTTTTTTATAATGAAAAGAAAGTTACCGAGAAAAAAAAAATTTCAAGAGGAAGATCAATTTTAGAATTAATTTCTCAACCAAGGTTTCTTCAGGCTTTAGTCTCCTCATCTTTTGCTTATGCAGTAATGTCTTTTTTAATGACCGCTACCCCAATAAGTATGCATATTAATGATAATATGTCTTTAAACAGCACCAGTTTTGTAATTCAATTACATATAATTAGCATGTTCCTGCCAGCATTAGTTACTGGAAATCTAATTAAAAAATTCGGACACAGCAAAATTATGTATTGTGGCGTATTATTTTTTATAATCACAATATTTCTGAGTTATCTTGATC
Source organism: uncultured Pelagibacteraceae bacterium (assembly GCA_902594335.1). Taxonomy (GTDB): domain Bacteria; phylum Pseudomonadota; class Alphaproteobacteria; order Pelagibacterales; family Pelagibacteraceae; genus Pelagibacter. Next base: position 27,829 of record CACJLY010000006.1, read on the forward strand.
AAACAGTTACAAACTATTTATTTTCATTAATATTTTTAGGTCTTGGATGGAATTTTTTATTTATATCAGGGACAAGCTTACTTGTATTAAATTATAGAGAAGAAGAAAGGTTTAGAGCTCAAGGTTTTAATGATTTTATAGTTTTTTCAATTCAAGCTACTGCAAGTTTAACAGCTGGTGTTGTTTTAAGTTATACTAGCTGGAAAACAATGAATATGCTTTGCATACCTTTTTTAATTATAATTATTTTTACAACACTAAGAGCAGATAGATTATTAAAAAAAGTTTAATTTTTATAGGCCGTGTCAACTTGTAACAGATATTGCTTATTGTAAGATTATTTTAAAAGCATATATGCATCACATGAAATCACACAATAAATTTTTAATCATCACTACCTTTTTATTATCAACACTTTTTGCAAATGTCGGTTTAGCTGCAGATGTAACAGTAGAAATGTTAAATAGACTGGATAAACAGTCAAATGTTTTTGAACCAAAGATAGTAAGAGTAAACGTTGGAGATACAGTTCTTTGGAAAGCCAAAGACAAAGGTCACAACGTCGAATTTATAAAAAAAGGAGTTCCAGAAGGCGTTGGTAAATTCAAGTCAAAATTCAATAAGGATGTTGAATACAAATTTGAAGTTCCTGGAATTTACGCATACTGGTGCACACCCCATAAAAATATGGGTATGATTGGTTTTGTAGTTGTAGATGACGATAAATCAAATTTAGAAGCAATAAAAAAACTTAGATTTTCATCTAAATCTAAGAAAATGGCTCCAGATTTAATAAATTCATTATAAATCTAGATATTTTAATCAAGATTTTCTGATTACGAAATATCGTAAAATAGTTTCTAATTGGTATACTTCTTATAATAAAACTACTCATAGTTTTGTTGGGGGGAGTATAGAAGTTAATGTCTAATATAAAATTCAATGGTGTAAACAAATCATTTGGATCAAATAAAATAATAACTGACTTTAGTTTATTAGGTAAAGAAGATGAATTCTTAGTTTTAGTTGGTCCCTCTGGATGTGGTAAATCAACATTATTGAGAATGATTGCTGGATTAGAAAAGATTGATGAAGGTGAAATTTTTATAAATGATCAAAAAATAAATGACTTACACCCTTCTAAAAGACAAACAGCGATGGTATTTCAGTCATACGCTCTTTACCCACATATGAATGTTTATGAAAATATGTCTTTTGGACTTAAGATTGAAAAAAGATCCAAAGAAGAAATTCAAACAAAAGTAATTGAAGCAGCTAAGATTTTAAAAATTGAGGAGTTGTTGGAAAGAAGACCCAAACAATTGTCAGGAGGACAAAGACAAAGAGTTGCAATCGGACGTGCAATTACAAGAAATCCTAAAATTTTTTTATTTGATGAACCTTTATCGAATTTAGATGCTGCCTTAAGATCTGAAATGAGAGTTGAGATTTCAAAGTTACATAATCAAATTAAAACAAATATGATTTATGTCACACATGATCAAGTAGAGGCAATGACACTTGCTGATAGGATTGTGATATTAAATCTTGGTAACATTGAACAAGTTGGAACACCAGATGAAATATATAACAATCCTGCTAATATATTTGTTGCTCAATTTATAGGAACACCAAAAATGAATATTTTACCCTTAAACAATGAAAATATTGTTTCAGATAATAAAATTAATTTTTTAGGCAATGAAATAATTTTTGAAAAAATTAAATTTGATAAAAAAAAATATTTTTTGGGAATAAGACCTGAGCATTTTAATTTATCAAGTAGTTCGCAATTTAAAATTAAGCCTAAAATTGATTTAGTTGAGAATTTAGGAAATGAGAAGATTGTTTATATGAGCAATGATAATCTAGAACTAAGTGCAAAAATTTCCAGCCAAGAAGATTTTCAAAATGAAATAAATTTTGACTCGAAAGATATTTTTATATTTGATGAAGATGGAAATAGAATTTAGTTTTCTAAACAAACTCTTAAATAAATAATTTCACGTGAATTGGATAGTTGTTACAGTTATTGCGGCTTTTTTTCAGAATTTAAGGTCTTCATTTCAAAAAAAAATTAATAAAGATGTCTCGACTATAGCTTCAACTTATGTAAGGTTTTCCTTTGCTCTACCTTTAGCATTAGTATTGTTCTTTATATATTTTAGAGAAGTTTCTGTGATTAATGAAATACTTAATCAACCAGGTTTTTTAATAAATGTAACTCTAGCATCAATTTTTCAAGTAATATTTACCTTTGTATTATTATACTTATTTAAGTTCTCAAATTTTGTTGTTGGAACCTCACTAAGTAAAACAGAAGTTGTACAAGTTGCTATGTTTGAATACTTAATATTAAACGAAAAATTAAGTAAATTAGGAATTAGTGGAATTGTAATATCAACTCTAGGTGTAATAATTTTATCGATAAAAGATTTAAAATTATTTCTTCAAAACATATTTTCAAAAACAACATTAATTGGACTAATATCTGGTTTATTCTTAGCGCTGAGTATTGTTTATTTTAGATCTGCCGCCTTATCTTTAGAAAATTTAAATTCAAATTTTGAAAAAGTAATATCAACCTTACTTTTTGGATTATTAATTCCGACAATTATTTTAACGATATACCTTTTAGTTTTTGAAAAAAAAGAATTTAAAAAATTATATAATGATAAATACGACTGTGTGTTAATTGGCATTGGAGGTTTTTTTGCATCACTCTCATGGTTTTATGCATTCACCTTAATTCAAGCATCCTTTGTCAGAGCAGTTGGTCAAATTGAATTATTATTTAGTTATTTTTCTTCAAAATATTTATTCAAAGAAAAAGTAAAGTTAACAGAAGTCTTAGGTATTGTTGTTTTTGTAATTGGAGTTACAATTTTATTACTTTCTAGAGTTTAAAACTAATTAGAAAATCCGTATTTTCTAAGTCTTACATCTCCAGTTCGAGCATGAGCTTCCATACCTTCATATCTTGAAATTCTTGCACAAGCTGCGCCCACTTCTTTAGTTGATTCCTTTGTCATTCTTTGGAAACTCAATGTTTTAATAAATTTTCCGACAAATAAACCGCCTGTATATTTTCCAGCACCTTTTGTTGGTAAAATGTGGTTTGTTCCAGAACATTTATCACCATAAGCAACCGTAGTTTCTTCTCCAATAAATAATGATCCGTAGTTTTTTAATCGATCATGAAACCATTGAAGGTTTTTAGTCTGTATTTCTAAATGTTCAGGAGCATATTCATCACTGATTTTAGCCATTTCTTCGTCTGTATCGCATAAAATAACTTCCCCATAGTCTCTCCAAGCTGCACCAGAGTTTTCTCTCGGTAAGTCAGGTAAGTCTGCAATTAATTCTGGTACTCTTTTCATTACATATTCAGCTAATGATTTACTTGTAGTAAATAACCATGCAGGAGAATTGTAACCATGCTCAGCTTGTCCAACTAAATCGAAAGCAACTAATTCTGGGTCAGCTGTTTCATCTGCTATAACTGCAATTTCTGTAGGACCAGCAAATAAATCTATTCCCACTTTGCCAAATAAAATTCTTTTTGACTCTGCAACAAATTGATTTCCAGGGCCAACAAGCATATCTGCAGGTGCATTACCAAAAAGACCATAAGTCATTGCAGCAATAGCCTGAACTCCACCTAAATTCATTATTACATCTGCTCCACATAAGTCAGCTGTATAAACAATAGCAGGATGAACTCCAACTCCTGGTTTTGGTGAGCTGCAAACAATAATATTTTTAACTCCTGCAACTTTAGCTGTGGTAACACTCATTACTGCGGAAGCAATATGAGCATATCTTCCTGCTGGTACATAGCAACCCGCTGTATTAACAGGAATTAGTTTTTGTCCAGCAAATAATCCATCAGAAAGCTCTACCTCAAAATCTTGGCCATAATTTTTTAATTGTGCTTCAGCAAACTTTCTTACTCTTTCATGAGAGAATTGAATGTCGTCTTTTGTTTTAGGATCTAAATTTTTTTTAATTTGTTCAATTTTTTCTCTTGTAACTACTACTTCCCCTTCATATTTATCAAATTTTTTTGATAACTCGATACATCCCTCTTCTTTTGTTTTCTCTATATCTTTTAGAATATTTTCTACAATCTCTCTTGTTTTTGTATCATCAGTAGAAGATGTTTTGGGTGATTTTTTTAAATAATTTATTGCCATGTCTAAATCCTAATTTAATTATTATTTTTTTTCAATATTCATTTAATCCAAAGCTACCACAGCTGCCGCAATAGATGCTAGCCTTGCTGTCGCATCATCTGATCTACTAGTAATTACCACTGGAACTTTTCCTCCTATAACCACTCCTGCTGCACAAGCTCCCATAAAATAAATCATCATTTTAACTAGAGCGTTACCTGTTTCAACATTCGGAACTAACAATACATCTGCATCTCCTGCAACTACATTTTTTATACCTTTTATTTCTGCTGATTTTTTTGACACACTATTATCAAATGCAAGAGGTCCAAATATATCTGCATTAAGACTCTCTTTTTCAGCTAATTTACATATTTCTTCAGCATCAAGTGAACTTTGCATGCTATCTAAAACTTCTTCTGTTGCAGAAAGAATTGAGACTTTTGGTCTTGCTATTTTTATTCTATGACAAAAATCAACTACATTTTTTAAAATATGCATTTTTGTTTTAACATTTGGATTAACATTTAGAGCACCATCAGTTATTATTAATGGTTTATCCTCTTTATCTAAAGTCATATGCCAAATATGACTCAATCTTTTTTTACCAATCAAATTATATTTTCGTAGCAGAACTTCTTTCATTAAAATGTCAGTGTGTATATGACCTTTAACAATTATTTTTACTTTTCCATCACCAGCAAGCTTTGCTGCAATTTTGGCAGTGTTATTTTCAACTGGCTCATTTATTATTTCATATTCAGAGATATCGAATTTTAATTCTTCAGCAGTTTTTTTAATTTCTATTTCATCACCTATAAAAACAGGGATGATCAATTTTTCTTTTACGCAATCCATTATAGATAGCATAGGAAGTCTTTTGCCTGCATTTACGATTGCTGCTTTGGCTCCTCTTTTTTGGTGAGCAATATCAAGTAAATTGAATGGACAGACTGTTGATTTATCTGAAAGCATTTGAATTTATATATACTAAATTAATAAAAAAACTAATATAGTATTATTGATATAAGGATAAAAAGTGGAAGTAGTTACCAAAATAGCTCCGATCGCTCTAGCTCTTATAATGTTAGGTCTTGGATTAGGATTAACTGGACGTGACTTTTTAAGAGTAATCAATAATCCTAAAGATTTTTTAATTGGCTTTGTCAGTCAACTGATACTTTTACCAATAGTTGCATTTATAATTGTATTAATATTAGATTTGCCAATTGAAATTGCTGTAGGCGTTATGATTATAGCTGCAGCTCCTGGCGGAGTAACATCAAATGTAATGACAAAATTTGCAAATGGAGATGTTGCATTATCAATCTCTTTAACTGCTATAATAAGTCTGATTAGTATTATTTCTGTTCCTTTTATTATTTTTAAATCAGCAAACTTATTGAGAGTTACAGATATATCTTCTGATATCACCATGACTGGTATTGCATTAAAAATGGCTCTAGTTGTTACAGTGCCTGTTATTTTAGGAATGATTATAAGAAAATTTGCAGAAAATTTTGTTTCTTCAAATATTTCTATAATCGAGAAAATCACAACTGTTTTATTTGTAATTGTTTTTGCAACAATATGGATTGAAGAAAGAGAGAATATATTCAACTACTTAAAACAAGCGGGTTTTGCTGTTCTTGTGCTTAATATTGTCATGATGGTGCTTGCATATTACATAGCCAAGTTATTAGCCACTGGCATAAAGCAAAGAAAGTGTATTTCAATTGAGTGTGGACTTCAAAATGGCACATTAGCAATATTTGTAGCTACACAAATATTTAGTGACATTAGTTATATTATCCCAACAGCAGCATATGCTCTGATTATGTATTTAACTGGCTTTATAATGATTTTTATACTTAGAAGATCTACTTAATATTTATTTGCCCGAATATCTTAAAGATTAAACGAGAAAGTGAGAGTACATTTTTCTCCTGCAGTTTAATGGTATCAGTTAATGTTTTGTCTTGCATGTTAACATTAAACAGTTTTTTTTTATTAACACTTATATATTTATTTTTTAGCAAATAATTTAATTTTCTAACAACAGTTGGTCTTGGAATATGAGTTATTTCCGAAATTGACATAGTATTCACACCTGTTTCAGGAACTATTATTTTGTTCTTTTTCCAATTTGAAAAGTTCCATCCATTAGCTTCATAAGATTTTGTAACAAGTGAATGCCACATTATAACCATTCCAACTGAAAATATTTCAAGATCTCCTACTTGATTTTTCCATCTATTTGTAAAAATAAAAATAAATTCTAAAAAAAAATACCAACAATATGTGAAATTATTTTTAATTTCATTTGAGATTTCATCAAATTGCTTAGATTTATTAATTAAATTATTTTTTTCACATATCTCAGCAATCTTTGAAAGTAATGCACATAAATTTTGAAGAGTATTTTTAGGTTGAACCAGTCTAAAAGCTGATCTATCGATATATATCTTTTTGCCAATTTTTTTTAGTACACCAAATTCTTCTAAGCGAAGAATTTTTCTTCTAGCACTCTCTTTGGGAATAATTAAATTTTTTGATATTTCAATAATATTTATTCTGTCTAGCTCTAATGATTTATCATATAAGAAAAAAGTATCATAACTCTCTACAAGTCCATTTTGAATATAATAATCAAAATCTTTATTTATAAGATAAAGAATTATTAAATATTTATCTATGTCTTGAAATGTTTCATAAGATGAATTAGTCCATTCAGATAATAACTTATAGTAAAAGGGAGCTATTTCATCAAAGTTTTCTACAATAGTGTTTTGAATTTTGTTTTCACTTAATTGTGATGAGTTTTTAATCATTTTCTGCAAACCCATTTTAATCTTTTGACCCCATTTTGGACATCAAATAAAATTTTAATAACCCATTTCGGACACTTGAGAAATAGCATCAAAATTTATATGTGTTTTAATAGTTTTTATATGAGTTTGAATAGCCTAAAAAGAGCATCTGATATTGAAATTTCTTCTCAATTAACAGGTAACGTAAATATTGATACCCCTCAAAAAGTAAATATTGATGCTCTTAAACTCAAAATGATTAAACAAGAAAAAAAAGATAATTTTAAAAATAAAGCTATCGTCGTATCACTATTTTTTGGATTAGGAGTAATTGGATATTTTGTTTCTATTTAACTTTAATAATCAAATAAATAATCTAAAAATTTAGGCATTCTCAACAATTATCAGTTATTGTAATAAATAATAATTAGTAAATAATAAAGATATGAAACCATTTGCAGGATATTTAATTTTAGCCTTAGGAATTACTACAGGCATAGCTGCAAACAGTTTTGCAAAGATTTCAGATGGTTTTACAAAACTGACACCAACTATTGCTTGTTTACTTTTAATGAGCGTTACAATGTTTTCTCTGGCTAAAGCAATGTCAGTGATACCTGTAGCATTTAGTTATTCAACTTACAGCGGGCTAACAGTTGCGGGTGTAGTTTTGTTTGGGATATTAAAATATAATCAAGTTCCTAATATTTATGGATTAATTGGTATTTGCTTAATTGTAACTGGGGTTATAATGGTGAATTATCTAGGACGAGCAGGTTAATAATTTAATCTATTTCAATAGAATTCGAATATCCTCCATTATATTATCTGGAATTTTAATTTCAGATTTATAATTCTTTTTATATCTTCTTAATTTGTTTTCTCCTGGATATAATATTTCTTTAAGTCCTTTTAATTTAGGAAGTTTTTTAATTCTTTTTATGTTTTCTTGTATTCTTTTTTTGTAATTAGATTGAAATAAGTTTGCTCTCATCACAATAAATAAATGACCAATATTTTGTGGGCCAGAAAAATCATCAAACGGATCTTTAACTTTCCCACCGTGATTGCCTCCTGTGTAAACACCACTTAATATATCGACCATCCACGCAAGTCCTGACCCTCTAAATCCTGCTATAGGAAGTTGAACACCCTCAAGTGCTTTTTTAGCATCTGTTGTTGGATTACCAAATTTATCCAAAGCAACACCTTCAGGTATTTTTGAATTAGATCTTGATGCAACTCTTATTTTGCCTCTATTAATCATTGAGACAGATGTATCCAATATAAATGGAACTTTAGAACCAGTTGGCGATCCAAAACAAATTGGGTTTGTACCAAATAAAGATTTTATAGCACCATGTGGGGCTATAGCAGGAGGTGCATTAGTAAATACTAAGGCGATCATATTTTTTTTTACAGCTTGCTCAGCGTAGTATCCCGACATTCCGTAATGGCCACTGTTTTTAACTGCCACAAGTCCTATTCCTGTTTTTTTAGCATTTTTTATGGCTTTTTTAATAGCTGTATCTGCTGCGACAAATCCAATACCATCATCTGCATTTATGTGTGCCACAGATTGAGAAACTTTTTTTATTTTTATTTTAGGTTTAGGGTTAATTAATTTATGATTTATACGGTCACAATACATTTTTAGCCTTGATAATCCATGCGTAGGGGCACCAACTAATTCAGCATTGATTATTGCATCAGCACATATTTTTGAGTGATTTATCGAGAGTTTATGTTTTCTGAATATTTCAACTATGATTTTTTTAAGTTTATTTTTTTCCATTAAATATTTTTTAAATCCTTATTAAAAAATGAAAGTATATCACTCACTAGATTATCTGGTTCTTCCAAAGCTGCGAAATGACCACCGTTTGGAAATTTCCTCCACCTTTTTATATTAAAAATTCTATTTACGTACGATTTAGGAGGCCATTCTAGCATTTCTTTTGGAAAAATTGCTATTGCAGTAGGAACTTTTATTTTTTTAAAATTTTTTGGAAAAGATCTTCCACCTTCTTTTCTTCTTCCAAAATATATCCAACTAGCAGTATTAAAACTTTTAGTTATTATATAAATCATTATATTTGATAATAGTTCATCTTTTGAAAATGTTTTTTCAATCTTACCTATTTTTAAATCTGACCAACCATGAAATTTTTCCAAAATCCATGCTGCTGTTCCTACAGGACTATCTATCATTGCATAAGATAAGGTTTGAGGTTTAGTAGCTTGTTGAGTTCTATATCCTTCCTGCATAATTTGATCAAAATTAAATTTTTTTTCCCATTTTTTCTCTTTTATATTTTTTGTTCCTTCTGGATGTCTAAGGGGTAAGCAATTAATATGTATTCCTTTACAATTCTTTGAGCTATCAAGACCAATCCATCCGGCAATTGTTGCTCCCCAATCGCCACCTTGTACGAAATAATTTTTATAGCCTAAGTTTTTAACCATAAATTTATTTAATATTTTTCCTATTTTTCTTGGACCTAAAGCTTTTTTGATTTGCGACGAAAATCCAAATCCTGGTAAAGATGGAACAATTATATCAAATCCGTCTTCAATTTTTCCTCCAAATTTTTCTGGGTGAGCAAGTCTTGGAATGATATCTAAAAATTCAGTTATGCTTCCTGGCCATCCATGTAAAAGTAATAATGGTTTAGAATTAGGATTTTTACTTTTCTCAAAAATAAAATGTAAGTTTATATCTTCAACTTTTGTTTTATAATTTTTAAATGAATTGATTTTGTTTTCAAATTTTTTCCAATTATACTTTGTAATCCAGTATTTAGATATGTTCTTAAGATAGTTCAAATTGGTTCCATACTCCCAACCATTCATATTTTGAGCAGCACTCCAAGGAAAGTTTCTTACTTTTTTATAAATTTCGTTAAGCGTGCTTTTAGGCACACTTATTTTATATTTTTTGATCATTAACTAATTATGACTTATCCAAATTGTTTTTGTTTGAAGAAATGAATTTAGAGCCTCAGTTCCTTGGTCTCTACTTAGTGATCCTGATTGCTTATAACCTCCAAATGGAGTTTTGATATCTCCTTCAGAAAAAGTGTTTACTGATACTGTCCCGCAAGGCAAACTTTTTGCTAAATGAAATGCTCTATTAATGTCTTGAGTAAAAACACTAGCGTGTAATCCATACTTCGAATTACTAGCAATTTTCAAAGCCTCCTCATCGTTTTTAACTGTTAAAACACCAAGCACTGGTCCAAAAATTTCCTCTTGAGCGATGGTCATATCTTCTTTTAATCCATCAAATAGTGTTGGTTTTGCATAAAAACCTTTTTGCTTTTTACTTGAAACTCCTCCAGATAAAAGTTTTGCTCCTTCATCTATACCTTTTTGGATATATCCATCAACCGTTTGCAAGTGTCCTTTTGAAATCATAGATCCCATATTTGATTTTAAATCTAATGGATCTCCTACTTTTAGTTTTTTAACTTTTTTAATAACTTTGTCTAAAAATTCATCTTTAACTTTTTTATGAACTATCTGCCTCATATTTGCAGAACAGTTTTGTCCACCGTTCCAAAATGCAGAATTCATGGCGTTATCAATTAAATCGTCTGTAATTTTAGCATCCTCTAATACTATGAACGGACTTTTTCCTCCCATCTCTAATGCAACAGGTTTTAAATTACTTTCACTTGAGTATTTTAAAAAATAACCACCAACTTCAGTTGAACCTGTAAATGAAACTGCATCAACATCTTTGTGTCGACCTAAAGCTTCGCCAACATCACCATAACCAGGGAGCACATTCAAAACCCCATCTGGTATTCCAGCTTCTTTTCCAATTTGAGCAACTCTAATTGCTGTAAGAGGCGTATCTTCTGCTGGTTTAATAATTACTGAACAACCAGCTGCAAGAGCTGGTGCCATTTTCCATACTGCCATCATTAAAGGAAAGTTCCAAGGAACAATTCCAGCAACAACTCCTATTGGTTCTTTAACAATTAAACTAGTTATAGATGGTTCTGTTGGACCAACTTTTCCGAAAACTTTATCAATTAATTCTCCATACCACTGAAAATGCATTGGTGCATCATTTGCAACTTCATTAATACAGTCGGCGATAAGTTTACCTGTATCTATGCATTCTAAAACTGAATTTTCATCACCATGTTTTCTAAGTAATTCAGCAAATTTTAATAAAACCTCTTTTCTATGTTCAGGTGAACTCTTTGACCAAACACCGCTATTAAAAGCTTTTCTTGAAACTTTTACTGCTAAATCAACATCTTTATGATTGCATTTTGCAACAGCACAAAGCTTTTGGCCAGTTGCTGGGTTGATTGTTTCAAATTTCTCACCGTCAATAGCATTCACATATTTACCATTAATGAATGCTCTTCCTTCAAATTTTAGTTTATTTGATATTGCTTTATATTTGTTTCCTGAGCTCATAAATTTCTTTCTATAAATTTTGTTTTATTTAATTTCTAAAATTTAAATCTAAGGCACCTTTAGACTAAAATAAATAGATTAACTAATAATTATTATTACAACTTTTGATTGCAAACCCATTTTGATAATAAAAATTTCTTTTTTGTTTTACTTCCTCTTCAAATTGAATTTAAATATTAATAATTTAATTAATTAAAAGGAAATTTTATGTTTATTAAAAAAATTTGTAAGTCATTACTTACAGTGTTTGCAGTAGCTTTCTTTGCTCAAGCTGCCTATGCAGAGGTAACTCTAAAGCTTGGAACTACTGGTAGATTGGGAATGCCAATCGGAGATGCCATAGATCAAGCATTGATACCAGCTTTGGCAAAAGCTTCTGGTGGTAAAATGAAAATCGAACCACATTATCAAAAAAGCTTATGTGCAGAGCAAAAATGTGGAGAACAAGCCAATCAAGGGCTTATAGCTCTATGGACTAGTTCTACAGCAAACTACGGTAATTTTGGACCAGAGTTAGCAATTTTTGATTTGCCTTTCATTTTCAAATCACTGGAAGATGCAAAAAGAATTTCAGATGAGTGGTTAGCTGAAAGACAGTGTAAACTCGCACTTGAAAATGCTGGTCACATTTGCCTTTCTGTATATTCAAGTGGTGGATTTAGACAACTTGGAAATGCAACTAAACCAGTTCATGTTCCAGATGATATGAAGGGACTAAAATGGCGTACTACTAAAAGTCCAGTTGAGTTCATGCTAGTTAAAAATTGGGGTGCAACTCCAACTCCTTATGACTGGAGTCAACTATATTCAGGCCTACAGTCAGGTGTAGTTGAAGGTCAGTATGTAGCATCACCTTGGCAGCATGTAGCTAAACTTCATGAAGTTGCGAAGTATTTCACCGAGATCGGAGGAATGTGGTCAGGAAACATTTTAGCGATGGATGCAAAACAGTATAATGCATTGTCTGCTCAAGAAAAAAAATGGCTACATACAGCAGCTGATGCTTATGGAGAAAAAGTAAATGAGCTTGATAACGCTTGGATTAAGAATGGTGAAGATGCAATTAAAGCATCTGCTAAAGAGTGGTATGTACCATCTGAAGCAGAAATGTCTAAGTGGAGAGCAGGCGCAATCGGTGCTTGGTTAGATGCCAAGGGTACTTTTGAACCAGCAGTAGCAAAAAGAGTGCTTATGGAACAAGGTATGGATGGATTTGTAGCTCAGTTAGAGGCAGCTGGAGCTCTGTAAATCGCTCAAAAAATCAGTGTAAAGATCATTTAGCTCAATTAATAGAGTTAGATGATCTTTACCTAAAACAAATCATAACTTATAAATATTTATGGAAAGTATTATTTTACTCGTAGTACTCCTTTTTTTAATTTTATTAGGAGCTCCGATTGGTTTTATATTAATACTTATACCATTTGTTTATATTCTACTAACAGATGCCGTTCCTCTTGTATTAATACCTAGTCAAATGTTTACAGCAATTGACTCAGTTCCATTGACCGCGATTGCATTCTTTATGTTGACAGGTGAGTTAATGACAAGTGCTACAATAACAGATCGGTTAGTAGCTTTGAGCAGAGCATTAATTGGACGAATACGAGGAGGGTTAGCTCAAGTAAATGTGCTTGTGAGTATGTTTTTTGCGGGGATGAATGGTTCAGTAGTAGCAGATACAGCTACTGTGGGAGCATTGGTTTTACCAGCTATGAAAAAAGCTGGATATCCTGCAGCGTTTTCTGCTGCAGTTACAGGTGTAAGTTCTACTATCGGAGGGATTATTCCTCCTAGTATTATGATGATTGTACTTGCTAACTCGACTGAGATTTCAATTGCAGCATTATTTGCAGCTGGGATTATTCCAGGCATATTGATAGGCGTTGTGATCATGATAATTAATCATTATTTCGCAATCAAATATAACTTCGAGCGAAGTGATGAACCATTTTCGATACGTCGGGCTGGTAAGGAATTATATCGATCATCTTTTGCCCTTTTAATACCCTTAGTTTTAGTAGGATCAGTAATGGGTGGCGTGGCTTCAGTTGTTGAGGCAGGCGCTATTACAGCAATGGTTGCGTTATTAACAGGTGTATTTGTTTACCGAACAATTAAATGGAAAGAGTGTACTGGTGCTTTTCGTAGGGCATTCCGTAACTCAGCAATGGTTTTTATTATCATAGCTGCGTCCGGACCTTTTAGTTGGTTGCTTACTTCTTTAGGTGCAATTGGTGATCTGGAGAGATGGCTTTTAAGTCTCACTGAATCTCCCATTATTTTTATTTTAGCAGTGATACTATTTATTTTTCTTCTTGGAACGGTAATGGACTCTGCGGTAAATATTATTATAGTTGGCCCAGTTCTAGTCAATGTTATGGCTCAAGCTGGCTTTCCAGAGGTACAAGCAGCTATAGTTGTAATAGTTGGTTTCTTAATAGGGTCGGTAACACCACCTGTCGGTGTCGCTTACTTTACTGCTGCAACAATAGCGCAAGTACGTTTAGAAAAAGTAGCTATTGCATTAATTCCCTATCTGATTGGTCTGTTTGTACTTTTATTTTTAATCCTCGTTATTCCAGGGTTGACTATGTTTCTTCCAAACTTAATGAGTAATTAGAGGTATGTTAAAATTTTTTAATAACATTGACCGTTTTATACATCGCATGTTGGAAGCTATGTGTTCAATCTTTTTGGCTTCGATGGTTGGTTTCACTCTCTATAACGTAATCATGCGATATGTTTTTAATAATCCACCTGTTTGGGGAGATTTGTTAACAGTATTAAGTAATATTTGGCTAATGTTTATAGCACTTGCTTTGACAGCTAGAGATAATGAACACATAGCTTTAAATTTAATATATGAAAAATTACCCGGTAAACTTTCGTTATATATACGACAGTTCTGGAAAATTATGATTATGGTAATTGGTATTGTCTTGATAATTTATGGAGTTGAACTTGTAGAAGGGATGCGTGGAAAGTATTGGGAAATGTGGTATTTTGAAATTAGCTTCCAAGGTATTGAGTTCAAAGAAAATTATATGCCAAAGAAATACGCAGTTGCTATCTTACCGTTAGCAGGATTTTTAACGACAATTGGTGCTGCAATTTCTCTTGTGAAAAAGACTTAGTTCTTAAAATATTTCTACTTAACCTTTACCTCTCCAAGGTATTGTTCTATCAATTATTTTTCTTAAAGTTATATCAAATAATAATCCTAACATTCCCATAATGAAAATTGTTATCCAAATTACTTCATATTGAAAATATTTTTTTGCAACATTTTCAACAAATCCAATACCTGTAGTACCAGCTAAAAATTCAGCAGCTACTAAAGTTCCCCAACACATTCCAACAGCGACTCTAATTCCAGTAAGAATTTCAGGTAAAGAATTTGGGAATATAACATGTCGAAGTATTTGTCTTTTAGAAGCACCTAGTGAGTGTGCAGCATGAATTTTAGAAAGTTGAGTCCCTGATGCTCCAGCTCTAGCAGATATAATCATAATTGATAAAGAAACCATAAATAATAAAAATACTTTTCCAGTATTATCAATTCCAAGTACTGAAATTATAAGTGGAGCCCAAGCTAATGGAGGTACTGGTCTGTATAACTCAATTAAGGGATCAAAAAATCCTTTAGCAAATCTGTTTAGACCCATAAATAAACCTAATGGAACCCCTATAATTATTCCAAAAACTAATCCTAAAAATACTCTTAAGAACGAGTCCCAGATATGCCCATAAGGAACAGGTATCTTGAATAGTTTAAAATCACCCGTAACAACTTTTAAAACTTTACCTTTAAAGTTTTCTTTAACTATCCCTTCGCTTGTATGAACAGGGTATTCGCCTGGTAAAATATCAGCAATCCAATCTGGTAAAATAAATCCAACTATTGAACTAACATCAATCATTTCTACCCAGAGAAGAGGTATATTTTTATAACCAACACTTGGATTAGACATTAGGATAAATTTATTTAATGTGTCTGACGGTTTGGGTAACCATCTCCCAGAACCTTGTTCCGAGCAACTCGGACCACTCGCAACAATTGTTCCAGCTGGAAATAAAACAATATCAATTAATCTAAGACCAGCTTGTTCTTTCTCCTGAAGGTCATCAAATTCAATAATCGCTTTTTGCATTTCATTTAGTGCATTTGGGGGATAAATGCTTGCAAATTCAATTCTTCTTGCAATTTTGACTATATTTTTGGCATAATCTGAGGCAACTTCCTCATTATCATCTAAACTTTTTCTATAAGCTTTAACCTCATCTTTCAGATCTTTTATTGAACTTTTGAACTGTGGATTATGATTTCTTAATTTAAAAAATTTATCATTAATTTTTTTCAGTTCCTCAGCAGCAGCTTGAAATTTTAAACCTTTTGATGTTTCTGCAACAAACGGAACTTCAATAGTATTTTCTATAGTACCAGTTCCTGATCTAACTGTTGTTATGCCCCAGTTACCCTGTTCCGATATTGTTTTTAACCGTTCACTTTTTTCAACTTCCGTTTCAAATGGATAATCTTCTTTTTTAAAATTTGAACTTAATTGTTTTATCTCATTTGTCATTTCACTTATTTTAATTTTGGTATCCATTTCAATTAAATCCTCATTAGTTAATAAAGGAATTAATTTTTTTGTTTTATTAATATATCCGACTAAAATTGTTTTTTGTTGATTACTAAGATCTTTAGAATTTTGTATTTCAGCTGTGATTTTTTGAAGATTTTTATTTTCAATTTTTATGATCGATGTACTTTTAAATTCTCTTTCTTCTATTGGAAATTGATATTTCAAGCCTAATAAAGATTCGTTTATTTTTGCAACTTGGCATAATTCATTTGCTGACTTTGGATAAAAACCTTTTGCTATGTCCCAAGAATAATAAAGCCATACTAGTAGTATTGCAGCACTTCCAACAATAACCCAATGAGTTCCACCTTTAGCTCTTTCAGGATTTCCAAATACAGCATCAACTTTCTCAGTTTGTATTAATCTTCTGCCGTACATAATGCATCCAATTATGGATACAAATATAAGTATGGTTATTATTTGAGTTAACATTTAGTTTTCTTTTCCCATAATTTCTTCTTCCATATTCCAAATCATGGATAAAATTTCTTCACGCTTAGATGAAAATTCTTTATTTTTTTTAATTTCTCTTAAATCTTCCTTTAAACCCATTTCTGCAAAAGGTAGATTGTATTCTTTATGTATCCTTCCTGGTCTTGGCGCCATTACATATAGTCTTTCACCAAGCAATAACGCTTCCTCAACAGAGTGAGTAATTAAGATGATAGTTTTTCCTGTCTCTTTCCAAATTTTAAGAACCAAAGATTGCATCTTTTCTCTAGTTAACGCATCTAACGCACCTAATGGCTCATCCATTAATATTAAATCAGGATCATTTATTAGACATCTGGCAAGAGCCACTCTTTGCTGCATTCCACCTGATAATTGATAGGTAGGAGTATTACCAAATCCTTTTAAGCCAACAATTTCTAGCCATTCATCCACTCTTTTAGCAGTTTTTATTGGATCCTCTTTTTTCATCCTAAGTCCAAAATCAACATTTTCAGCAACTGTTAACCACTCAAATAAAGCTCCTTGTTGGAAAACCATTCCTCTTTCAACTCCTGGACCATTAATTTCATTGCCAGCCAAAACAATAGAGCCTGAGGTTGGTCTCAAAAACCCTGCAGCAATATTTAAAAGAGTAGTTTTTCCACATCCTGAAGGACCAAGAACAGTGAGAAGTTCTCCTTTTTTTAAAGTAAAATTTACATCCTTTAATGCGTGAACAGTTTCTCCTTTGGGAGTTTTAAAAATCATATTTAAATCTTTGGAAACTAAGTCACTCATAGAAACTTTATATAAAACTTATATTAAAAAAAATAGGCGCTAAATAATTAGCGCCTATTAAATTTGTTTTACTCTTTAATGTTATAAAGGTAAAAAACTAGTATCAACGGCACCGCCTGGAGTTCCCATACCTTTTAGGAATCCATCAAGATTACCGCTCTCCATTGACTGTTTAGTCTCTTCTGGAGTAAGAAATTTAAATCCACTTAAAGTTTCTTTCATGTCAGCAACTTTCATTTCTGAAGCTTTAGACATTGAATTCATATCGCTTTTACCAGCTCTATATCTGTCATTTGCTTCATGAGTTACTTCTATAAAAGTTCTAAGCATACCTGGATTTTCTTTCATGAATTTGTCAGTTACAGATGTAATATCTATTCCTAAGATACCAGCATCTCTTGCTTCTTGAACTGTTAAAAGTCTTGAACCAACTGCAACTGCAGCTTTGATAGAATTTCCACCAAATAAACATGCCATTACAACATCACCACTTACTAATGCAGCAGCACCCTCTTCAGGATCCATTTGAATTATATCCATTTTACTTCTGTCAGCTCCAACAACTTTCATACTTTCGTCAAAGACGTACTCAGCCATAGTTCCAAGTGGAACTGCAACTTTTTTACCTTCTAATTCAGAACCGTTTGCTTTTGTAATTCCAGAAGCGTTAGATGTAACACAAGTTGTTCCACCCATTCCATATTCCATTGCAATATCGACTAATTTGATAGGTGCATTAGATTTTACAGCATTAATAAAAGGTACTAAACCTTGAGAATAAGAAATATCAATATCCCCAGCTAGCATTGCATCAGTCATAGCTCCACCGTTAGTGAAGTTAGTCCATTTTACTGGAACTCCTAGTGCTTTAGCAAAATTCTTTTTTTGCATGTCCTCTAAATTTGGACTTGGCCATTCTAGAAAGTAAGCAACTCTTACTTCATTTGCAGCAGCATTTGCAGCTGAAATTGACAAGTTAAGAGCGAATAAACTTCCTAAAATAAAGCTAATTAGTTTCTTCATTTTATCTCCTTAATTAAATTTAATTACCCTTATTTAAGTTCAATTTTGATTATAAGTAAATGTATTTTGTAAGCATATTAATCATAGGTGATTTGAAGATGTCTAAAATGGGTTCAACTTTTGGTTGTATTTAATATTACGTAATGACATACTAAAAATGCACAGAAATTATTTTCTATTTTTTTATTTTAGTCTATGAGAGAGTGATAATAACAATTTAAAAATTTTTTATGAGTTCAGAAAAGCCACAAATACCAAATTCTTTAAATGAGCATTGGATGCCATTTTCTTCAAATAGAGACTTTAAAGCAAATCCAAGATTAATAGTTGAAGCAAAAGGTGTTTATTTAAAAAATCACCATGGAAAAACACAAATCGATGCAAGTTCAGGATTATTTTGTAATCCATTAGGTCACGGTAGAGAAGAAATTATTGAGGCGATAACTAAACAATTAAGAACAGTCGACTATGCACAACCATTCCAACAAGGATTTGGTGGCTCGTTTGAATTAGCAACACGAATTTCAAAACACACACCAGGAAACTTAAATAGAATTTTTTATACTATTTGTGGATCAACTGCTGTTGAGACAGCAATAAAAATTTCAGTTGCTTATCACAAAGCTAGAGGAGAAGGACAGAGATTTAGATTTGTTGGTAGAGAAAGAGCTTACCACGGTATGAATATTGGAGCAACATCAGTTGGTGGAATGATCAACAACGTTAAAACATTTGCGAGCGTTTTAATGCCGGGTGTTGTTCATATGAGACATACTCATTTACCAGAACATAAATTTGTTTCAGGACAACCAGAAACAGGTGTAGAAATTGCAGATGATCTAGAGAGAATTTGTACAAACTTTGGATCAGAAAATATTGCTGCATGCATAGTTGAGCCGATTGCAGGATCAACAGGAACGCTTGTTCCACCAAAAGGATATTTACAAAGATTAAGAGAAATTTGTGACAAACATGGAATCCTTTTAATTTTTGATGAAGTAATTACTGGATGGGGAAGAACAGGTTCTGCGTTTGCATCACAAGAATATGGTGTCACTCCAGATATTATTACAATGGCAAAAGCAACAACAAACGGAATAAGTCCTTTAGGCGCTGTTGCTTGTAAAGAAGAAATCTATGATGCAGTAATGGATGCATCACCTCATGGGTCAGTTGAATTATTTCATGGCTATACATATTCTGGAATTCCTGTCTCTGTAGCAGCTGGATTAGCAGTACAAGATATATTTGAAAAAGAGGATATATTTAATAGAGCTAAAAATTTAGCTCCATACTTCCAAGAGGGATTGATGTCATTAAAGGATATAGATGTTGTAGACAACATTAGAGGATATGGAATGATGGGTGGAATAGATATTAAAATGGATAAAAAACCTGGAGCAGCTGGATTTACATGTTTTAAACATTGTTATGATGCAGGTGTTAACTTTAAAGCAACAGGTGATTGTTTAATTATTGCTCCAATGTTTATTTGTGAGAAAAAACATATAGATGAAATAATTGATAAATTAAGAACTGGAATTACGAGTTATTCTAAAAGTAAAAAAAATTAATTCACTTATATGAAAATAGGTGTTCCTAAAGAGATAAAACCTCAAGAAAATAGAATTGGATTAACACCTGATAGTGTAAAAACACTTACATCAAATGGTCATGAAGTTTTAGTTGAAAATGACGGTGGTTTCGAAGCTGGCTTTGATAACAATCAATATAAATCTGCGGGAGCTAAAATAATTGATAAGGCAGAAGATATTTTTAATGATGCAGAGATAATTGTAAAAGTTAAAGAACCTCTTTCAAATGAAGTAAAAATGTTAAGAGAAAATCAAATTGTTTTTACTTATCTGCATTTAGCTGCAGCTAAAGAATTAACAAAAGGTTTAGTAGACTCCAAAGCTGTTTGTATCGCTTACGAAACAGTAACCGATAATAATGGCAGGTTACCTTTATTAGCACCTATGAGTGCTGTTGCTGGAAGAATGTCAGTTCAAGCAGGCGCACATTGCTTAGAAAAAAATCAAAAAGGCAGAGGTATTTTATTAGGAGGTGCTCCAGGTGGAGAACCTGCAGAAGTGGTAATTCTTGGTGGAGGAGTTGTTGGAGAAAATGCTGCAATTATTGCAACTGGAATGAGAGCAAAAGTTCACGTTGTAGATAAGTCAGAAGCAAGACTAAAACAATTATCAGAAATGTTTGGTGATAAAATTATTCCCCAGCTAAGTGATAAAACTGATTTAGAAAAATTAATTTCAGAATGTGATTTATTAGTTGGAGGAGTTTTAATTCCAGGAGCAGAAGCACCAAAATTAGTTACTAAAAATATGATTAAGAATATGAAACGAGGATCAGTAATAGTTGATGTTGCAATTGATCAAGGTGGATGTGTAGAGACCAGTAAACCCACAACTCATGCTGAACCAACTTATATAGTTGACGATATTGTTCATTATTGTGTAGCAAATATGCCAGGTGGTGTCCCCAGAACATCAACCATCGCATTAAATAATGCTACGCTTCCTTTTTTAAAAAAATTAGCTAGTGATGGTTATTACAAAGCTTTAAAAGATGATCCAAATTTCTTAGCTGGTTTAAATGTTCATAAGGGTGAAGTAACATACAAAGCAGTTGCAGATGTTTTTGGATATAATTATTTAAGCGCTGGTGAGGCTTTAAATTAATTAATCAAACTAGTTATCTTTTTTTCAATATTTTTACTTATGACTTGAACACCTTTAGGATTTGGATGCATTCCATCCTCTAGATTTAGTTCTGGATTCAAGGCAACACCTTCCAGAAGAAAAGGTAAAAAAGTTAAGCTATATTTATCAGAAAGGTTAGAATAAATTATATTAAATTTATCCCTGTATTCTTTACCATGACTTTCAGGGGCAATCATACCTACTAATATAATTTTAATATTTTTATCAATTATAATTTTAATTATTTTTTCTAAATTTTCTTTTGTCTCGTTTGGCTTTATACCTCTTAACATATCATTTGCGCCTAAACCCAAAACCAAAATATCAATATTCTTTTCTGATAGGGTCCAATTAATTCTATTTAAACCTCCTGCAGTTGTATCACCTGAGACACTTGCATTTATAATTCTGACATCTAATCCATTATTATTTAAATTTTTTTGAAGCACTGTAGACAAATGATCTTCTTTATTAAGTCCATATCCAGCCATCAAACTATCTCCAAATAAAACAACTTTATTCTCAGCATTTACCCCAAATGCAACTAGACATAATATAATTATTTTAATAATACATTTTTTAAACATGACTAAACTTCTTAAACTAACAGATGTGAACTTAAACTATAATACTGATAACAATCTTATAAATGTTTTACAAGATGTAAGCTTTGAAGTTGATTATAAGGAAACAATATCTGTAGTAGGAGAAAGTGGGTCAGGAAAGACAAGCTTAATAATGTTGATAGGTGGTTTGGAAAAAGCATCTTCAGGAAAAATTGAATTTAAAGACTTTGAGATTTCGAGTTTGAAAGAAGATGAGATTTCAGAGATAAGACGAAAGGATATTGGCATTGTTTTTCAATCGTTTTATTTAATACCCAATTATACAGCTATAGAAAATGTGAGTTTAGCATTGGAAATTAATAAAATTAAAGATCCAATTAATAAAGCAAAAGAAATCCTAGATAAATTTGGCCTTGGAAAAAGGCTAAATAATTTACCCAGTCAATTATCTGGAGGAGAACAGCAAAGAGTAGCAATTGCTCGTTCAATTGTTATGAAGCCTGAATTAATTTTAGCAGATGAACCTACTGGAAATTTAGATAGTGAAAATTCTGAGCTAATATCAAATATTCTTTTTGATTATGTGAAAGAGGAAAATGCAAGTTTAATTATGGTTACGCACGATAATAAATTGGCAAATCTTTCTAAGAGAATTATTAAAATAAAGGATGGTAAAATTGAATAAAAATCAAAATTTTGGTCTTTATTTTAAATATGCTCTTAGAGATTTAACAAGAAGTTATAATAAGATCTCAAGCATAATTATTACTCTTTTTATAAGTCTCTTTATTTTAAGTTCTATAATGACAATTGAAGACAGTCTAGAAAATGAACTTAATGAAAATGCAAAATTATTATTAGGGGGTGATATAGAAATTGACTACAACAACAGAGAAGGTGATCAAACTAAAATAGATAAAATTACTAAATTTGCTACGGTCTCTCAAATGGTTGAATTTAGCACAATGATTTCAACTGTTAATAAAAAAATCAATAAAACTTCATTTACTAGAGTAAAATCAGTTGATCAATTTTATCCATTGTATGGAAAAGCACTCTATGAACCAAATGACGCTTTAGAAAAATTAAATCAGATAGAAAGTTCAATATTAGTAAATGAAAATATTTTTAAAAATTTAAACTTAAAAATAAATGACATTGTAAAAGTTCAAGACAAAGAGTTTATAGTTATTGGTATAGTTAAAGTTTTGCCAGATATAGGTGGTGCATTTGTATTTGGAGATTTTGCCTTAACAGGAAAAAAAACCTTAGATAAGTTAGATTTAAATACCCTCGGTAGTTTTTTAAATTATGAATATAAAGTTAAATTTAACAAATCTGTTAACAGTAAAGAGGGCATTAAAAGAGTAGAGAGCTTATTTACAGATCAAAATAGAGTTAGATTAAGATACCCCGAAAACTCAGCAGGAGGCATTAGACGGATAGTTGATAATTTTTCACAATTTTTATCACTTGTATCAATAAGTGCTATGTTAATTGCTGGTATTGGTATAGCGAATACTCTTTTATCATTTATAAATCAAAAAAATTCATCAATTGCAGTTCAAAAAGCAATAGGTGTTTTTTCTGGAAATATAAAGACAATCTATTATTTGCAATTAGCTATTTTATTAGTTTTAATCACCGTATTTTCATATGGGTTAAGTTTTTTTTTAATTCCAATAGTCGATAAATATATTTCAGATGGCTTGGGTTTAAACATAGAAGCAAGTTTTTCTATTATAAATTTAATTATAGTTTTTTTAGTTGGAATGTTGGTAATGATAATATTTTCTATACCAACTGTTAATTCTATAGATCAAGTTAAAGCATCTAATTTATTTAGAAATGTATTTCAAAGTCTGCAATTTAATTATTCAGTGAAATCAGTAATAATTAGCATAGTATTATTGCTAATATTAATTAGTCTTTTTGCAATTAGGTCCTCAATACCATTTTATAGTGTTGCATATTTCGTATCATTTTTTATTTGTTTATTAATTTTTTATTATCTTTCTGTAACAATTATTTATTTATTAAAAAAATATAAAAATTCTAAGATTTCAGTAAAAATAGCTGTCAAAAATATAACTCAATCAAAAAGTATAACACCCATTACAATAATGTCTTTAGGTCTTGGAATGACACTTTTGTTAACATTGGCATTTGTAGGCTCAAATTTTAAAAGAGAAATTTCCAAATCTATTCCAGAAATTGCGCCAGATTATTTTTTCTTAGGAATTCAAAATGATCAACGAGAAAAATTCGAAAAAATGATATTCAATTCTGATAATAAGTCAAAAATAGAGGTAGTTCCTATGGTTTCAGCAGGTCTTGTAAAAATTAATGGGATAGATCCTAATTCTTACATCAAAAATACTAATGACAGTTATTGGGTTATAATGAATGATAGAAGAATATCTTGGTCAGATGAGATACCAAAAGATAATCCTTTAACACAAGGTAGCTGGTGGGATTTATCAACCCCAGACAAATTACAAATTTCTTTGGATAGTAAAGTGGCACAAGATTTTGGAGTAAAAATTGGAGATATATTCACTCTAAACATTTATGGAAGAGAAATAGATGGTGAGGTAGTGAATTTTAGATTAGTTGATTATAGAGATCTTAGCATTAATTTTGCAATGTTACTAAACCCTCAATTTGCAAATAAAATTCCTCATGAGTACCTTTCGACAGTGAAGTTTAATAATATTGATAAATTTGATGATATTAATTTTCTAGATGAATTTCCCAGCGTTTCTATTGTAAAAATCTCTGATTACTTAAAAAAAGTTACCGATGTTCTTAACAAAGTATTTATAGCGGTCATTATAATTTCAACTGTTACAGTGATAATAGGATTGGTTGTAATATCGAGTGCAATTATAGTGCAAGGAAAAATAAAAACTTTCCAAAATTTAGTTTTTAAGATTTTGGGATTTTCAAAAAAAGAAATAATTTATTCATCTTTAATTGAATTTATAATTACATTTTTTTCTATAATTCTTTTTTCTACAATTTTTTCTATAATTTCATCAAAATTTATTATTGAAAATATTTTTCAACTTAAATGGTTATTTGAATTTGATATATTCTTAAATGTAACAATTACAGTTGGATTAGTGACAATGATTTTGATAGTTTTTACAAACCTTAAGTATTTAAGTCCAAAAGTTTATCCACTTGTCAGAAATGAATAAGATTTAATATTTTTTAGATTTTGGTTTTAAATAGAAGCTTTTAAAGCTTCATAAATTAAATCCTCTGTAGTTTCGCCAATACTTCTATAAACTTCTGTATCACCTTTGAAAATTAATAGAGTAGTTTGATAAAGAACATCAAACGAATCTGCTATATCTCTGTTTGTTACATCAAATGCAAAATATTCGATGTTATCGAATTTAATATCTAATAATTCACCATTTTTTTTTGCTTTTTGTAAAACTTTCATTTGATTTGCACAAGATCCACAATATTCGATCCAAGAACTTATAACTATAATTTTACCCTCAGACTGGGCTTTGCTAAACAAATTTTTATCAAACGTAGTTTTCTTTTCCATTGAATTTGCAGCAAATGCAAAAAAACAGAAAATAAAAATTAAAAATTTTTTCATTGAGATAGGAAATTACACCCTTAGACAACTAAAGAAAATAATTTATAGTGACACATCTATTTCCAATTTAGTCTGAAAATTCAATAAAATTTCTTTTCTAGGCTTCAATCTACGAAGCCTAGTATTATAATTAACTTATAATAAGAGAGAGAAATTAAAGTTACAACATTATTTAAATTTTAGGAGCGCTAATAGTGAATAATAGCTATGTATAATTCATATAGTTGCTTAACATCTCTCTTTACTTATATACCATTTAATATAAAAATTATTTTGGGGTGCCATATGGCTGAGAAATACCCAAGGAACCTGTCCGGTAATTCAGAAAGGGAAAAATGGATCAAATAAACATCTTAAATCAATCATCTGCAATTTTATTAACCTTAATTATTAGTATCATTTTTGTAATAGTTGGCCTTGTATATTCAAAAAAATATCAAGGGTTAAACAATTATTTAGTTGCAAGTAGATCTGTAGGGACTTTTTCACTAACAACTAGTTTAATTGCATCTGCTCTAGGTGCATGGATTTTATTCGGTCCCGCATCAGCAGCAACCTGGGGAGGAGTAGGAGCTGTTATTGGATATTCTTTAGGGACAGCGTTTCCTCTTTTTGCATTAATTTATTTAGGAAAAAAATTTAGAGATAAATATCCAACAGGAAAATCATTAATTGAGGTGATTAGATCTAGATTTGGCTCACAATTATTTAAGTTAATTTTGTTTTTATCTATCTTCTATATGACTATTTTTTTAATAGCAGAAGTTACCGCCGTTTCAATTTTAATTAATTACATTTCAGGAACTGATCTATGGATCACGGCATTTATTGTAATTGTTAGCTCACTTGTCTACACTTTGTATGGTGGTCTTAGAGCTTCAATATTTACAGATAATATTCAATTTATAGTTTTTGGTTTGCTCTTAATAATTGCATTTTCTTATTTAATTTCTTTTAATTCTAATGATTTTAGTTTTGAGTTTGTAAAACAGAACAAACCCTATTTGTTAAGCTCAGGTTATTTGCCTAACTTTACTGCAGGCCTAACTTTTTTTATAGCTGTTGCAGCAACTAATCTTTTTCATCAAGGTAACTGGCAAAGGGTTTATGCTGCTAAAAATAATAAAGTTTTAAAAAATAGCTTAATAATTTCTTTTATAATTATTATACCAATAGTATTCATCATGGGCTTTTCAGGTTTAGTTGCAACCTCTCAAAATCCTAGTGTAGTTCCTGACCTTGCATTCTTTTCTTTATTGTTAAAAGACCAAGCCATCTTTTTATCAATAATAATAACTATTTTGGCAATTTCACTTACAGTCAGCAGTATAGACACACTAGTAAATGCTATCTCTAGTTTGATTATTGTTGATGGAAATAAAGTTATAAAATTTAAAGGTAATTATTTAAAATTATCTAAACAAATTATAATATTTTTATCCTTGATTTCATTTTTTGTTGCATCAAAAGGATTAAGTATTTTATATCTATTTTTATTAGCTGATTTATTTTGTTGTGCAGCAGTATTAAGTGTATTTTATGGTTTTTTTTCAAAATCATTTAATGAAAAAAATGCATATGTTTCAATTATAGTTGGTTTAATTGGTGGAATTCTATTATTTCCTAGTCCCGATTTCACAAAATCAATACTTGTAGGAATAATATTACCTGCAGATTTTTTTCCAATATTTATCTCACAATCTTTGTTGTTTTGCTCATTTATTGTTGCAACACTCTTACCCATAGTTACGTGGAAATTGAGGTAATTTAATTTTTTTTAAATTTTTTAAAGGAGAAGTTTCTTGGTCTTTTTCTATTCTTAAATTTTTTCTTAAATTTAAATTTTTTTCTAATATCAGGATTATCACCTTGATCTTTTAAGTTATCAGTATGAAATTTTTTAAATTTTTTATTTTTAAACTTAAAATTCTTTTTTTTATCAAATTCACTATCACTGTTGTTTGGCTTATCTGAATAAAACTTTTTAAATTTATTGCTTTTAAACTTAAATTTTCTTTTGTTATCCCGCCTATCGTATCTATTCCCGCTATCTTTTAATGATTTGCCTCTTTTTTTAAATTTTTTATTTTTTTTGTTAGATTTTCTATTAAAACTTTCCTCAAATTTAAAATTTGGATTTATTAATTTCTGAATTTCTCTCCACATAGTACGATCATTATTTGTTAAGAAGGTAAGTGCTGATCCTTCTTTTCCTGCTCTACCTGTTCTACCAACTCTATGAATATAATCCTCAGGTACTTGTGGTAGATCATAATTTATTACATGTTGGATTAATGGAATATCTAATCCTCTTGCAGCAACGTCAGTTGCAACTAGAATTCTACTTTTGCCAGATCTGAAACCTCTAATAACTCTGTCTCTTTTACTTTGTCTTAGATTTCCATGAATTGCTTCTGCTGAATGAGCATCATATTTTAATCTTTTTACAATTTTATCTGCACCATGTTTTGTTTTAACAAAAACTAATATTGAACCTTGTCTCTCAACTAATTGATTGATTAATTCATGATATTTTTTATCTGGAGATATTTGAAAAGTTTCTTGTTTAATTTTTTCTATTGGAGTTGAAACTGATCCAACTGAAATTCTTTCTGGTTTTCTTAAATATTTTTCAGAAATTTTTATTATATTATTTGGCAAAGTGGCTGAAAATAATAATGTTTGATGTTCTTTTGGGATAAATTTTAAAATTATTTCAATTTGAGGGGTAAACCCCATATCAAGCATTCTATCAGTTTCATCTAAAACTAAGTAATTAACTCTTGTTAAATTTAAGCTTTTTCTTTTTAAGTGATCGTTAATTCTGCCTGGTGTTCCAACAATTATTCGAGCTCTTTTATTCAGCTGTCTTAGTTGTTTTTGCATACTTTCTCCACCAATTAAAAGAGCATTACCAATTCTTATATCTCCTAAAGTGAGTTTAGATATCGTGCCCATTACCTGGCTAGCTAATTCTCTCGTTGGGCATATGATTAAAGCCATTGCATTTTTATTGATGATCAATTTATTTATTAATGGAATTGTAAATGCTAAAGTTTTACCAGTTCCAGTTTGTGCAGTTCCAAGCACATCTTTTCCTTCAAGCGCAATGGGAATTGCTTGAGATTGAATTGGTGTAGGTGTGATAAAATTTGAATATTTAATTGAATTCTTTAGTTTATTTTCTATTTCTAATTCATTAAAGTTTTTCATGGTTGATTCTTTTAAAGATATACGGAAAATGCATATATGTTCTAATACCAATTACAATAAATCATTTATTTAAGTCTTTAGAATGCTTATAATTGACATAAACTGGACACTTTGAAACTTGTAAGAAACCAATATAGTTAATATAAATAGCTTATATGCTCTCTTTTATACTACCATTTATAGTGCTGATTTTAGTAGTTGTTTTCATACATGAATATGGCCATTATTTTTTTGCAAAAAAATACGGAGTTGGTGTAACAGATTTTTCAATAGGTTTTGGTAGAGAATTGATTGGTTGGAATGATAAATCAGGCACAAGATGGAAAATTTGCTGGATACCTCTTGGAGGTTATGTAAAATTTTTTGGTGATAGAAATGTATTTTCTCAAGCCGATCAAGAAGAATTGTTAAAAAAATATAACAAAGAGGATCAAGAAAAACTCTTTGTAACAAAACCATTATATCAAAGATCTTTAATTGTAGCGGGTGGGCCAATAGCAAATTTCGTTTTAGCAATATTCATTTTTTTATTCATATATATGTTTGCTGGAAAAGACTTTACACCTGCAGTTATTGACGAAGTCCAAAAAGATAGTCCAGCAGAAATAGCGGGGATGCAAAAAAATGATGTGATACTTGAAATAGATAACAATAAAGTTGAGAGTATTCTTGATGTTTCTAAACTGATATTAATGTCAACATCTGAGATAGTTGATTTCAAAATTTCTAGATATGATCAAGAGATATTATTAAAGGTTAAACCTAAAATTGTTGCAGGCGTTGATAATTTAGGAAATAAAATTAATAAAAGAATAGTTGGTATTAAACTAAGTCCATATAACAATGAAATAAATCATAAACGATTAGGGCCAGCAAATGCATTAATAGAGTCTGTTAAAGAAGTATATTTTGTAACTACCTCATCTCTTAAATATATGGGGTCAATGCTTACTGGATCGGGAGATAGTTCCCAGTTAGGTGGACCAATTAGAATAGCAAAAATTTCAGGACAAGTGGCTGAATTCGGAATATTGCCATTTATTAGTATGATGGCATATATATCAATAAGTTTAGGCTTAATTAACCTATTTCCAATCCCGCTTTTAGATGGGGGTCATTTAATGTTTTATGCGTTTGAAAAGGTTTTAGGGAAGCCATTAAGTCAAAAAACACAGGAAGGTTTTTTTCGAATCGGAATGTTTTTATTGTTAACTTTAATGTTTTTTGCAACATTCAATGACCTTAAAGATTTAGGCTTATTTTAAAGGGATTTTCTAACGTTAAAAAAGCTATATAAATCAATACTTATTTAAAACTATATGTTGTGGTAAATTTAATTAGAGACACAAAAAAAAAGCTTGAATTATCAACGATTTTGTTAAGTATATAAATATAACCTTTAAAACCGGAGCTAAAATGAACAAAAAACAACTTATAGCAAAATTAGCAGGGTCATTGAATCAAAGTAAAGCTGATGCTGAGCGTACATTTGATACGATTACCAACACTATTTTGGACGCTTTAAAAGGCGACGATAATGTTAAAATTGCTGGTTTTGGAACATATAAAGTGGCTAAAAGAAAAGCTCGAATTGGTCGAAATCCAAGAACTGGAGAACAAATCCAAATCGCTGCTTCTCAAAAGGTGAAGTTTTTACCTGCAAAAGCACTTAAAGAAGTTTTCAATAAATAAACTTTTTAAAACAGCCTTTATTAAAAATTAGAATTTGATAAAGGCTGTTTTTTCATGCAAGCATATGGTGTACTACATGCAAATACTGCATATCTCTTTTAAATAACAATCAATAGTTTTTAGTTTTATTAAATCTATAACAACCTCTTTAATTAAACGGAGGTGAAATGGTTAAACTTTTAAAAAAACTGGCTGGTCCATTAGTAAGTTTATTTTTCTTACTAAATATGACTAGTGCAGGTTATGCTGAAACTACAGTTTCAGCTGAAGTTGGTTTCATATTCAATACATTTCTTTTCTTGGTTTGTGGTTTCTTAGTAATGTTCATGGCAGCAGGTTTTGCCATGCTCGAATCAGGGATGGTAACATCAAAAAGTGTATCAGTAATATGTGCCAAAAATATCGGATTATTTTCAATAGCTGGAATTATGTTCTGGATGGTTGGATATAATTTAGCATACGGAATTCCAGAAGGTGGATACATTGGAAGCTTTACTCCATGGTCTGATGCAAGTTCAGTGGATACTGGATATGCAGATGGATCTGATTGGTATTTCCAAATGGTTTTCTGTGCAACGACAGTTTCAATTGTATCTGGAACATTAGCTGAAAGAATTAAATTATGGCCGTTCTTTTTATTTGCGGCTATTCTATCAGGAATTATCTATCCAATCGTTATGGGTTGGCAGTGGGGAGGTGGCTGGTTAGCAGCTGCTGGTTTCTCCGACTTTGCTGGCTCTACACTTGTTCACTCAACTGGAGGTGCAGCAGCATTAGCTGGAGCAATTCTTTTAGGAGCTAGAACTGGTAGATTTGATAAATCCGGAGCAGCTAAACCTATGAAGCCATTTGCAGCGTCATCTGTACCATTAGTTACAGTTGGTGTATTTATTTTATGGCTAGGTTGGTTCGGATTTAATGGTGGATCACAATTAGCAATGGGAACATTTGATGATGCAGTAGCAGTTTCAAATATTTTCATTAATACAAACTTAGCAGCCTGTGGTGGTGTATTAGCAGCTGGTGCAATAACAAGATTAATGTCGGGTAAAACTGATGTTATTCAAATGCTTAACGGAGCAATTGGTGGTCTTGTTGCAATTACAGCTGAACCATTAATGCCTTCACCGCTAGCAGCAATTCTTATAGGTGCGATCGGTGGAATAATAGTTGTCTTCGGAACTAAATTATTATTCTCACTAAAAATCGATGATGTAGTAGGTGCAGTACCTGCTCACTTGTTCGCTGGAATTTGGGGAACTTTAGCAGTTCCGCTAACTAACGGTGATGCATCATTCGGAGCGCAGCTTCTAGGAGTAATTTCAATCAATGCATTTGTATTCGTAGTATCTCTAATAGTATGGGGAATTATGAAGAGTACAATGGGTATAAGATTGAGTAAAGAAGCAGAAAGACTTGGTACAGATGTTACAGAGTCTGGAGTAATCGCATACGCAATAAGAGACTAAAGAATAACTATCTCTCTCTCTATAGTTGATAAAAGGCCCCTTAACTGGGGCCTTTTTTTTAGTAATTTTTTATGAAATCTAAAACTTCTGCAGCATGACCCGCTGCCTTAACATTTCGCCATTCTTTAATGATGTTATTTTTCTCAATAATAAAAGTACTTCTTACTGTACCCATAAATTCTCGACCCATAAATTTCTTTTTGGCCCAAGCTTTGTAAGCTTTTAAAGAAGTTTTATCCTCGTCTGCTAATAGTTCGAATTTCAAGTTAAGTTTTTTACTCCATTTTTCATGACTTTCTAAACTATCTTTTGATATTCCAAAAATTGTGCATCCAAGTTTCTCAAATTTACTTAAAAGTTTATTAAAATCATTTGTTTCAATTGTACATCCACTTGTATTATCTTTCGGATAGAAATAGATGATGATAAATTTGGATTTTACTTTACTTAATTCAACAGTTTTACCTGAGGTAGATGATAATTTAAAATTTGGAGCTTTCATTTAATAACCTTTTTTTAATTTATATAGTAATATTTTTAATTTAGTGTAATAAACATTTATGACAATTAAATCAGCATCAACTTTAGTCGCAGAAGCTTTAAAGGAAATTAAAACAATATCACCTGAGGAAGCTCTAGAAAAATTAAATAATAATACATGTAATCTTATCGATATCAGGGATGTAAGAGAATTAGAAAGATTAGGAAGAATAGAAAAGTCTTCTCACATACCAAGAGGAATGCTGGAATTTTGGATGGATCCAGATAGTCAATATTTTAAAGACGGTAAAATCGATATGAATAAGGAAATGGTACTTTTTTGTGCTGGCGGTCTAAGGTCAGCATTAGCAACAAAAACTTTACAAAGTATGGGTTTTAAAAATATTTGCCATGTAGATGGTGGTTTTGGATCAATGCAAAATTCAGGTTTTAAAGTAGTAAAGTAATTTAGCTTTTAATCTAACAAATTAATTCTTTTAGCGTAGAACATTCTTATTATCCAATAAATAACTAAACCTAAGGGACCAATAAAATAAGTTATTATTATTGGAATGAAGACTATGTATCTAGACATAAATAATTTTTGACTATCTTTCATTATCCACGCTCCACAAAATAAGTTTATTGCTAAAAAGTGTGTCCAAAACATTATCAAAAATGCTTCAGCTTCAAAAAGATTTCTCAAGTCATACAGCCCAAGGTACAACGTAAAATTATAATCAAAATCATATCCCGAAATGTAGAAATAATAACCTAGATAAACATAGACAGCAGTTAAAATAAAAAATGGGAACACAGAAGTAACCAATAATCCACAAATCTTTGACTGTGGAAAAATAATCAGAATTAACCAGAAGGGTATTACACCTATATTTAACCACAAATAAATCATCTCAATGGTAAAAAAAGCTGCTATTTGTTCAATCATATTATTTTTATATTATATTAAATAAAACAATGATTCCCATAAAAAATAAAAAAAAGACTTTAGAAGTAACCGTTGATGAGATGACGAATTTTGCACTCAATTATGTAGAAAAATTTGCACCATCTAAACAACAATTAAGAACTTATTTATTAAAAAAATATCTATCATCAAGGACCCCTAATATAAAAAAAAACGACGTTTCTAATCTTATAGATATTGTTCTTGAGGATTTAGAGAAATCAAAGTTTATAAACGATAAGTTTTATTCAGAGTCTAAAGCAAAAAGTTTAATACAAAGAGGATCATCTATAAACAAAATAAGAAATTACTTAATTAATAAAGGTGTGGGTGAAAAATATATTAAAAATACAATTGAACAAATAAAAGATAAGAACGAAGATCAGGATTTTTTTTCAGCAATAAAAATCTGTAAAAAGAAAAGAATTGGACCATCAAGACAAGAGGATAATAGACCTTTGTTTTATAAAAAGGATATAGGAGTATTAGCTCGTTCAGGTTTTGATTTTGAAGTTTCAAGAAGAGTTATGGATCTTGAAAAAGATGAATATTTAAAAATAATTAATCTTCTTTAGTTTTTTTATTTTTTTCTTCTAAATAGTATTGAATTTTATTTCTTATAAAGTTTTTAACTATCACAAATACAATTAAACCAAATATTGATACAGATACAATTATAATTAAAATTATTCTTAATTGTTCGCTCATTATAAATTTTTATTTCTCTTTAAAATTATACTTGGATTTTTAAAATCTTTTTTGCCATACGTAATTTCATTGCCATTAAAATCTGTTACTATTCCACCTGCGTTTTCAAGTATAGCATGCCCTGCAGCAATATCCCATTCGCAAGCTCTTGGCTCAGCAACATATCCATCAAATTCTCCTGTAGCTATTACACAAAATTTAAGTGAACTTTTCATTCGAACGTGTTCTGTTACTCTTAAATCTTTATGTATTTTTTCAATTTCAGGTTTAAGTTTATTTGAATATGAAACTACTTTTACTGAACCTTTAGGAGAAATTTTCTTACAGTCTAACTTTATAGTTTTGTTTGAAGTAAATTCATATGATTGATCTTTTCCAAAACTATAAAACATCCTTTTTTTTGCAGGAACATTAATTAAACCGGCAATAGCTTTTCCATTTAATATTAATCCAGCATTAATAGTGAATTCCTCACCATCATTTATATAGTCGTATGTTCCGTCAATTGGATCAACTAACCAGAAGTTTTTTAAGTTATTTTTTGATTTATTGTGTGAAGTTTCCTCAGAAACAATTGGTATATCTGGCGTCAACTCTAACAATTTTTTTGTGATAATTTTATTTACCTCAAGATCTCCATTGCTTACAGGGGTATTGTCAGATTTAATCTCTTTATTCAAACCTTTCTCTCTTAGTTTAATAGACAATTCACCAGCCATTAAAAAAGTGTCAATTAAATCTTCGACAACACTCCTTATTTTACTTTCATCCATTATTATCAATTCTCTCGAGTTCTATATTATTTGCATTTATTACTTTTTTTCCTACATTTTGGAAATTAACAGTTACTTTGTCGTTGATAATTGACTGAACTTGACCAACACCCCAACTTTTATTTGCTGGATTAATAACTTTGTCACCTGGTTCAAAATCTAAAATCATTTAATTTAACTTATAATGGAAATAAGTATAAATACCATCAAATGAATTTAGAAACTAACTCATTAGGATTTAATAAAAAACCGTCAGAAACTACAGTGGTGGTAGCCATGTCTGGAGGCGTAGACTCTTCAACAGTTGCTGGGATGATGAAGCAAGAGGGTTATAATGTAATTGGAATTACTTTAAAACTTTACAATGATGGCAAAGAAGTTGCTGCTTCAAAACAATGCTGTTCTGGTCAAGATATAATGGATGCAAAAAGAGTCGCTCATAAATTAGATATTGAACACAAGATTTTATATTACCAAGATAAGTTTAAACAAGGTGTTATCGATAACTTCGTTGAAAGTTATTTGAAGGGAGAAACACCGATACCATGTGTACAATGCAATCAAACAGTAAAATTTAAAGATTTGTTTGAATTTTCTAAAGATTTAAATGCAGATGCACTAATTACTGGTCATTATGTAAAAAGTTTAACAGAGAACAATTTAACTAATATGTATAGAGCTATTGATGAAAACAGAGATCAAAGTTATTTTTTATTTAATACAACAAGAGAACAATTAAATTATATAAGATTTCCATTAGGTGGTTTACTTAAAGACAAAACAAGAGAAATAGCCAAAAACTTAAATTTAAATGTTGCAGATAAGCCGGATAGCCAAGATATTTGTTTTGTTCCAAATGGAGATTATGCATCGGTAATTAAAAAGTTTAAACCAGAGTCATACAAAAAAGGAAATATAAAAAATTTGGATGGTAAAGTGGTTGGAGTGCACGATGGAATAGTTAATTTTACTATTGGACAAAGAAAAGGTATTAAAGTTTCAAACGAAGAGCCATTTTACGTAATAAAAATTGATGCTAATAAAAATGAAATATTTATTGGCCCGAAAGAAGAATTATCAAAAACAAGTATTAATTTAAGAGATTTAAATTTATTAGTTGAAAGAGAAGAGTTTAGTGAGAATATTTTAGTAAAAGTTAGATCTACTGGAAAACTTTTAGATGCAAAAATACATATTCAAAATGAAAATTCTGCAAATGTTGATTTATTAAATCCAGAATATGGTATTTCACCTGGTCAAGCTTGTGTATTTTACAAGAAAGACCAATTTGGTCATAAAGTTTTAGGTGGTGGTTGGATTAAAGATTAAAAATTTCTATTTCTTTTTATTTTTTTTTCTAGCTCTTCTCTTTTTTGAGCCCATTTTTCTTCGGCCTCTGTGCTTTTTCGGGTATCCCATAATCTCCTTAATTTTACTATTTTATTGACTTATTTGGTGGATATAGCATTGTCCTAACTACATATCAAATTTTTTATGGACTATTCCTTTAAAACTTTTTTAAAGCATACTGCTAAAGATTTTCATAACCAATCAGTAAATCCACCAGTTGTGAGGGCATCTACTATAATTTTTAAATCTATGCAAGATTTAAGAAGAACTCAAAGAATGGCTTTAAAGAAACCATTAGGAGGACACCATGACTATGGCAGAAAAGGTACATCAACAACTTTCATATTACAAAAAATACTCACAAAACTAGAAGAGTCTTACAATGTATTCTTAACACCAACTGGATTTGGTTCTGTTTTTCTTTCTATCTTCAGCGTTACTAGACCAGCAGATGAGATATTAATTTCAGATCCATTATACAATCCAACCAGAAATTTAAGCGAAAACTATCTTAAAGAGTTTGGTATCAAAACAAAATTTTATAACCCACATGACTTAAAGTCATTAGAAAAAAGTGTAACAAATAAAACAAAATTAATTTATGTTGAGTGCCCGGGTAGTAACACCTTTGAGTTTCAAGATCTTTCTAAGATTATTTCTATTGCAAAAAAAAATAATATATTTACTGCAATTGATAACACATGGGCCACACCTTACTTTTTAAAACCTATCAAACTAGGGTTTGACATGTCTATTGTATCTGCAACAAAATATTATTCAGGTCATTCTGATGTAATGGGTGGTAGCTTAGCAGTTAATAAAAAAGTTTATAAACATGTAAAAAAAGCAGATGATATTTTAGGATTGAGACTTGGACCAGATGATGCTTACTTAATTACCAGAGGTTTGAGAACTTTGGATATAAGATTAGATAAACATGAATCCAATGCTAAAAAAGTTTGCGAGTTCCTTTCAAAAAGCAAAAAAGTAAAACTTTTATACCCTTATAAAAAGAGTTCATTTAATTTTAAAATGTGGAAAAAATATTATTCAGGGTCTTCAGGTCTTATGGGTTTAATCATAAAATCAAAAAGTAGAAAATCAGTTTTAAAATTTGTAAATTCGTTAAAATTGTTTGGTCATGGATATAGTTGGGGAGGCTTTGAAAGTTTAGCATTGCTGCAAAGTGATATTGAGATGGGAGATAGAAAATTCCTTAATTTAAACAAAAATGAACACTTAGTAAGATTACATATAGGACTAGAAGACCCAAAAGATTTAATTGCAGATATCAGAAAAAGCCTTATGCTCGTTAAATGAGCGCAGAAAAATTTTTCACTAGTAAAAAGGCCCTAATCACACTTGTAGCAGCTTCATTAACAGTTATTTTTGCAATGGGTATTAGGCAAACATTTGGTCTTTTTTTTTTTGATTTCAATGCAGATCTAAATATTTCTATTTCACATTTTGGTTTTGTAATCGGGTTGCAGCTTTTAATGTGGGGGATTTTTAGTCCAGTTTTTGGTTTCATTACTGATAAATATGGAGGAGCAACAGCTATTTTTGTTGGTTTTTTATTTTTTTTAGCGGGGCTATTACTTTTTTACTCAGGTCTTAACACTGGGCACTATTTTACACTTACAATTGGAGTGTTAATAGGTATTGGACTAGGTGGCACCGCTATTAGCATTCCCGTATCTGTTGTAGCCAAACATTTTCCAGCTTCGAATAGAACAATTGCTACAGGCATTGTTACTTGCGCAGGATCTTTTGGTTTTTTTGTTTCACCTTTATTGGTCAGATATTCTCTAATTGAAATGGGTTGGGAAATTACCATCTTATACTTTTGCTTTCTTTTAGGCATGGGATTAATTGTTGCTTTATTTGTCAATACACCCAAAGTTCCAGTAGGTAGTAGTAATCTAGATAATAATCAAACAGCATCGGAAGCTCTTAAAGAAGCTTTTGGAAATAAAAGCTTTATTTTTTTAACTCTTGGATTTTTTGTTTGTGGTTGGCACATTGCTTTAGTTGCAACACATATCCCAACTTATATGATGGATAGAGGTTTGCCTGATTGGACGGCCGCAATGATATTAGCATTAGTTGGTGTATTTAATATGATAGGAACAATTGGGGCAGGATTTTTAGCCACTAGGTATAGTAAAAAAAAAGTACTAAGCGCAATCTATTTTTTAAGAGGTGTATCATTAATTTATTTTATATTTTTACCACCAAGCGTATTTAATTGTGTTGTCTTTGGAGTTACCTTTGGCCTTCTATGGCTTTCTACAGTACCTCCAACAAATGGAATAGTTGGGCATATATTTGGAACAAAACATCTAGGTCTTTTATATGGTATAGTTTTTGTTAGTCATCAAGTTGGATCTTTCCTTGGAGCATATCTAGGGGGAGTTTTTTATGAGATGCATGGTAATTTTGACTACGCTTGGTACGCATCTATCGCATTATCAATTTTTGCAGGTGTGATACACTTACCTATAATAGAGAAAACAATTGAAAGAGTTCAGCCAGCATAAATTTAAGTATAATAAATATTTAGAAAAACTTTACCAGTCTAATAAGCCCCTTATTATCTATAAAGTTGATGGGGGCTATAATATTTATACGGATTTTTCAAAGAAAATAACACTTAATAAAAATAATATTGCAAAATTTTTAGATAGCTTTTCTTCAAAAAAATATAGAAAAGAAACCGACTTATACGTGGGATTTTTTGGTTATGAGATTTTATGTAATCTTTTAAATTTATCTTTAAAAAATCAAAAAAAAATGAACTTCTACAAAGGTATTTTTTATAAGCCTGAAACTTTAATCAAAATAAGAAACAAAATTATAATTCATTCAAATTTAAAAAAAGATGAATTCAATGAAGTTTTTCAAAAAACTAAAATTCTTAGCCCTTTCAAACTAAATATAGAATTTAATAAATACCAAAAAATATTTGATTCATTTTCTAGAAAAATTAGAGAAGGAGAAACTTATCAAATAAAAATATGTACAAAATATAAGAATAAATCGACTATTAATTCAATAAATTTCTTTTGGAAACTAATGAAGATAAACTCATCACCTGAGTCTTTTATGATCAGAGATAAAGATTACTCTATAGTTAGCTGTTCCCCTGAGACTTTAATCAATAGAGTTGGCAATTTTATTAATACTAAACCTATTGCTGGAACCTTAAAAAAAAATAAATATACAACAAGGTCTAAAGCTCTCAAATTCTTTAGAAACAACATCAAAGAAACTAAAGAACATAATATGATTGTTGATCTTGAGAGAAATGATCTATCTAGAATATGCAAACCAGGTTCAGTAAAAATCAAAAAACAAAAATATGTAGAAGAATATAAGCACCTATATCACTATGTAACTAGTATTATTGGCAAATTAAATCAAAAAACATCTGTTAAAGAAATAATTAAGTCAATGATGCCGGGCGGATCTGTCATTGGTTGTCCTAAAATAAGAACATTGGAATTGCTTAATTCACAAGAAAAGGAGGATAGAAATATTTTCACAGGGAGTTTTGGGTATATAAAATTTAATGAAGACATGAGGTTTAATATAATTATTAGATCAATTTTAAATTTTAAAAATAGATCAGAGGTATCTGCAGCTTCTGGAGTTGTGTTGGATAGTAATTCAAAGAAAGAATTTAATGAAAACTTTATTAAAGCAAAATCACTTTTGGAATTATTTAAATGATTTATATTATTGATCATCAAGATTCATTTACTTGGAATGTAGTTCATCAATTTTCTGAATTTGATGAAGTATATTGCTCAAATTACTTTGATATTAATAAAAAATTATTGGATAAATCCAAAACAATAGTATTTTCTCCTGGACCAGGATCGCCTAATGATTATCCAACATCTTTAAAGATTTATAATAAATTCAAAGGAACAAAAAAAATTATTGGTATTTGTCTAGGTTATCAATTGATCTTACATAGTGAAAATGGAAAAATTATTCAGCAAAAAAATATTTACCATGGTTTTCAATCAACTGTAAAAGTTACAAGTAATCATTCTATTTTTAAAAAAAATTCAATTTTTAAGGTTGGCAGGTATCATTCCCTAAAGTTAAAAGAACCTTTTATAAATGAAAACTTTAATATCACAATGAGATGTACAAAATCTAATATAGCAATGGGTTTCGAAAATACTCAAGATGATGTATATGGATTTCAGTTTCACCCAGAATCTTTTTTGACAAATAATGGTAAAATACTTATTAAAAAAATCTTATCAGCGTAAAAACTTTAGAGAAGTTAAGTTTGATGATCTATGGAACAAGGATGGAGTTTTTACAACAATGTGGATCTATAATAAGCCACCTAAAATTCTTTTTTTCAAAACACACATTGATAATTTAATAAAATCATTAAAGGCCTATAAGATCTATGAAAAAGGAATAAAAAGTAAAATATTAAAATTAATAAATGAAAATATAGATAAAACTATATCCTATAATCATTTACTTAGAGTTGCTTTAAATAAAAAAACTATTTCAATATCACTTAGAGACAGAGTTAAACCTAAGCAAAAATTTGGTATTAAATTAGTCCACTATGAAAGAGTGAAACCTGAATATAAAAATTTAAAATACAAAAAAATACTAGGTTACTTATCGAAAATGAATACTTCAAAAGAAGACATTGCTTTATGTGTTAATGATAAAATATTTGAAACTGGAACTTCAAATTTATTATTTGTTAAAAAGAATAAAATTTACTCAGCAAAAAATAAATATTATAGAGGAACAAACCTTAAATTTTATGAAAAAAAATTTAATATTATAAAAAAAAATATTTATCTAAAAGAATTAAATCAATTTGATGAAATCTTGCTTGTTGGTTCTGGTAAGGGAGTAGTTTCCACAAGTTATATTGTAGATAACAATTGGAAGAGAAAGAAAAACAAAATATTTAATTCAATGTACAAAACTTTTGAAAAAGAATTTAAAAAAGAAAAATATATTTTTAATTAAAAAATGAGAGATCCCAATAATCCATGTCTATTTTGTAATATATCCAACAATGATTTCGAACTAGAAAATGAATTGGCCTATGCTAGCTATGATACTTATCCAGTTTCAAAGTATCATGCTTTAATTGTTCCAAAGAGACATGTAGAAAATTATTTTGAACTAAATAACGAGGAAGTTCTAGCTTGTGACGCTCTTCTAAAAGAACTTAAAAAAAAACTTGAATATAAAGATAATACAATCGAAGGATTTAATGTTGGGTCAAACTCTGGCAAAACTGCAGGACAATCAATTAATCATTGTCACATTCATCTGATTCCAAGAAGATCTGGAGACGTTGATAATCCCCAAGGTGGAGTTAGAAGTGTAATTGCCCCGAAACAACATTATGTACGTAAAACTAAATAATAATTACCTTTATAAGCTGTTGAAATGTCATTTTATCGCGGTTGATCTATCTAAATAAGTGTACTAAAAATCTTATGCGGAAGGAACAAATTCACTATGATATCAACTAATCCATTTTTAATATTAGCTGAGACAGTACCACCATTTTTGATGCAATCTTTTGTTGTTTTAATGGGTTTACTAATTTTAGTTGGAACAGTTATGGATATTATTCATAAAAAAAATGTGAAGTACTTCTTCAATAATGCAAAAAAAGCAAAATTATCAGCTACGAAAACTTTATCAACAGGAGAGAGAATATCTGTCATCTCAAAAACTATAGCAAGCGACATTGCTACTACATCAGAACTTGGAGCTGGTAAAAGAAGAGTGGCGCATGTAATGGGAATGTACGGAACTATACTTTTTTGGGTAGGTTCAGTTGTAATGATCTTCTTTTATACATCGCCAGGATCTACAACCCCTGCAGTATGGCCAATGATATGGCATATTGGAGCAGCACTTACTGTATTAGGAGGATCTTGGTTTTGGTT
This sequence comes from uncultured Pelagibacteraceae bacterium, assembly GCA_902594335.1. Classification (GTDB taxonomy): domain Bacteria; phylum Pseudomonadota; class Alphaproteobacteria; order Pelagibacterales; family Pelagibacteraceae; genus Pelagibacter. The sequence goes on from CACJLY010000006.1 coordinate 69,667, forward strand.
CTTTTTAAGAGTTGATGTTTATTCAGAGGCACAACCTTGGTTTAGAGTGATTAAAGCTGACTTATTTGTTTTAGCATTAATTGCATCGTCTTTATTTGGTTTGATATGGTCTTATCTTCAATCACTAAATCTTATTGGAAGATATGATGATATGGTTTTCTTGACATTATTTATTGCAGCAAATTTGATTTTATTTGGCGGAGTATATTGGTCAAAATTTGCTCATATGTTCTATAAACCTGGTGCAGCACTACAAAAAAATTTAGCAGAAGCTGATGGTTCTAGAGATAATCTACCACCAGAGGCAGATGCACCTGAGCAATTTGGCTTAGGTATAAAAAGAGAAGAGCCAAAACATTATTAATATGATAAAAATTAAAAAGGAGAAAAATTAAATTATGTCAACTTTTGTATATATGACTCGTTGCGATGGCTGTGGTCACTGCGTAGATATTTGTCCATCGGATATAATGCATATCGATGAAACAATAAGAAGAGCAAAAAATATTGAGCCAAACTTCTGTTGGGAGTGCTATTCGTGTGTGAAGGCATGCCCTAATCATGCAATAGATGTAAGAGGTTATGCTGATTTCGCACCAATGGGACACAGTGTAAGAGTTAGACGGGAAGAAGAAAAAGGAACTATTTCATGGAAAATAAAATTTAGAAACGGAACTACAAAAGATTTTGTATCTCCAATTACAACTAAACCTTGGGGAAAGTTTATTCCAAAACTTGCAGAAGGAGATAAACCAAATCAAGGAGAGATAAATTCTCAAAGATTATACACTGAGCCAGAAGGTCTAAATATTGATGGAGAACTACCATCAGTTCCTAAAGAAACTTTCAAAAAGGGAGTTTATTATTAATGGCTAAACATAAAACACATTACGAAGATTGTGACGTTCTAGTAGTAGGAGGTGGAATGGCTGGAACGGGCGCTGCTTTTGAAGCAAGGCATTGGGGAAGAGACTTGAAAATTGTTTGTGTTGAAAAAGCAAACATAGATAGAAGTGGTGCGGTTGCTCAAGGATTGTACGCAATTAACTGCTACATGGGTATGCAATGGGGTGAAAACCAACCTGAAGATCACGTTAGATATGCACGTAATGATCTAATGGGAATGGTAAGAGAAGATTTAGGTTATGACATGGCGCGTCACGTAGACTCAACAGTTCATATGTTTGATGAGTGGGGCCTACCAATGATGAAAAATGAAAAAACTGGTCGATACCTTAGAGAGGGTAAATGGCAAATCATGATTCATGGTGAAAGCTATAAACCGATAGTTGCTGAAGCTGCTAAAAAATCAGCTGATAAAATTTACAATAGAATAATGATCACTCATCTTTTAATGGATGAGGAAAAAGAAAATAGAGTGGGTGGAGCTGTTGGGTTTAATATGAGAACAGGTGATTTTCATGTTTTCAGAGCAAAAACAGTTATAGTTGCAGCTGGTGGAGCATCTCACATATTTAAGCCGAGAGCTGTTGGAGAAGGTATGGGAAGAACCTGGTATGCTCCTTGGAGTAACGGTTCAGCTTATGCACTTCCTATAGCAGCTGGAGCAAAAATGACTCAAATGGAAAATAGAATAGTGTTATGTAGATTTAAAGATGGATACGGTCCAGTTGGAGCATATTTCTTACACCTTAAAACCTATACTCAAAATGCTAATGGAGAAAACTACGAGAAGAAATGGTATGATCAAACTAAAGAATTGGTAGGCGAATATATAGATCATCACCCAACACCAACATGCTTAAGAAATCATGCATTTATTCAAGAAACAATGGCAGGTGGTGGTCCAATACACATGGTCACTACAGAGGCTTTCCAAGATCCACATCTAGAAACTGTTGGGTGGGAAAATTTCCTTGGAATGACAGTTGGTCAAGCTGTTGTTTGGGCGTCACAAAATATTGATCCAAAATACACAAATCCAGAACTTACTACATCCGAGCCTTATGTTATGGGTTCTCATGCCACATGTTCAGGTGCATGGGTAAGTGGACCAGAAGATCTATCACCGCCAGAATATTTCTGGGGTTATAATAGAATGTTAACAATTGAGGGACTTTTTGGAGCTGGAGATACTGTTGGAGGGAGTGCACATAAATTTTCATCTGGCTCATTCACAGAAGGTCGTCTAGCAGCAAAAGCAGCAGTTAAATACATTGAGGATCAAAAAGCCAATAATATTAAAGTAAGTGACAAACAATGTGAGGACTTTAAAACAGCTGTTTATAAACCACTTGAAAATTATACTGTTGGAAGAAATGAGATAACTGGAGGAACTGTTTCTCCTAGTTATATCTCTCCAATTCAGGGACTTCAAAGACTTCAAAGAATTATGGATGAGTACGTTGGAGGAATAGCAACAAATTACATGACTAACGCAAATATGCTTAAAAAAGGTTTGGAATTACTTAAATGGCTTGAAGAGGATCTAGAAAATGTTGGAGCAGAGGACTATCATCAGTTAATGAGAGCTTGGGAGCTCAAACATAGAGCTTTAACATCTCAGTGTGTAACAGAACATACAATGTTTAGAGAAGAAACTAGATGGCCAGGCTACTATTACAGAGGTGACCATATGAAACTTGATGATGATAATTGGCACTGTCTAACAGTTTCTAGAAGAGATCCTAAAACTGGTAAGTTCTCAATGGAAAAGGTGCCCGTTTACCATATCGTAGATGAGAACGAGAAGAAAAAAGAAGCTTCTTAATTGATACAAATCAGAAATGGCTCTTTTAGATAAATCCGACGAGGAAATTATTAAAATTGCAGAACCTATGTGGGCTAACTTAGTTAAGTCCTCAAACATCAAAGATTATGGTGGCTTTACTCGAGATTTGTCCTCTCAAATGATGTATGGAGCTAACGAAGTTGAACTCGGAAAACAATGGGCAAACAACGAGTTAATTTCAAGTTTAGCTGAGGGATGCAAATCCATAGGTTGTCTGAGAAGAGGTCTTTACATAACAGTCTTATATAAACAGACTAGCACAAAGATCCCCGGAGACTTTTTGGGAAGATTAGTTCTTGGTCAAGAGGGGGATGAAGTCAAAGTGTTTGGTGCTACAATTTTCTAAACTTTTTTAAATAATATTTGCATTTATTACAACTTGTGGTATTCCGCGAGTATGTTTCAAATGATAAATCATAATTTAAAAAAATTACCTTTATTCTTTGAAAATCAACTAAGTAAAATAATTAAATCATTTTTATATCTATTTATCTTCTTTGCTTGGGGCATGATTCTTCTTAGTACTGCTCAGAATTTTATCTAAAGTTACTCATATTTATTGACTTTATATTCTTAGAGGAATAATTACTTTAAATGGAGTATTTTCTTCCAATCGCACAAGTCGAAATTAATTTACTTTTTATATTTGGTTTAAGTTTAGTTGTAGGAATTTTATCTGGTTTATTTGGAGTAGGTGGTGGATTTTTGATGACACCTTTTTTAATTTTTTTAGGTGTACCTCCTATTTATGCAGTTCCTAATGAGGCTAGTAATATTTTAGGAACTTCTGTCTCTGGATCTACAACTCATTATCTCAAAGGAACACTCGATTACAAAATGGGTTTCATGATTGTCATTGGAGGAACTGTCGGAACAATACTTGGAATTATAACTTTTTCATATTTCAAAGATATTGGAAAAATCAATGTAGTTATCTCTTTAGCTTATATGTATATCCTTGCAATTTTAGGAACTTTTATGCTTGTTCAGGGAGTCTCAGAAATTGATAAAGCAAGAAAAAAAATAACTGAAAGAAAAAAGCTGCATAAACATTATTGGATACATGGTCTTCCTTTCAGAGTGCGTTTTAAAAAGTCTCAACTTTATGAAAGTGCGTTTACTCCAATAATAATTGGTTTGATAGTTGGTTTCATTGCCGCAATAATGGGGATAGGTGGTGCTTTTATTTTGGTTCCAGCAATGATTTATATTATTGGAATGCCAACAAGGTTAATTCCAGGAACTTCCCTCTTTGTAACTATATTTATAAGTGCGATTGTAACAATTTTACATGCTTTAAACTATGGAACTATAGATTTAATTTTAGTTACAGTATTAATTTTAGGTTCGATAATTGGTGTTCAGTTTGGACAAAAAATTGGAGAAAAAATCGATAGCTCAGAATTTAAAACTATTTTAGCAATATTATTATTATTAGTTGGTATAGCAATTGCTTATGATACTTTTATTAAAGATGAAAAAACAGTTAACACTGTTTTAAATGGTGCTAGTAGTTTAGGACCACTAAGTGAATTCATATTGAATTTTTCAAGAGATTTACCAATATTTTATGGTCTAACTTCTGTACTTCTTGCTTTAGTGCTTGGAGTCGGTGCAGCAATTATAAGAAGAATTTACTCTAATTGGGACGATAAAAGACTAGCTAAATTAAAAAAATAATTAAGCACTTCTATATAATTTAGTCATAACGAACTCTTTATGACCTAGAGCTTCAGCGCAAGTTAATCTTCCATTTGCAACTCTTAAAGTTGATTTGATTAACTCATCTCCAGCTTGACTTAAATTTATTTCTCTGGATAAAATTTTTGAAACATCCACGTCAATATGCTCACTCATTGTTTTTGCGGTAAGAGGATTTGCAGTTAATTTAATTACAGGTTCAATAGGATTTCCTATAATATTACCTTGTCCAGTGGGGAATAAATGAATATTAAAACCCCCAGCTGCTTGCAAAGTAACACATTCAGCTGCTGCTGAGGATGTATCCATAAAATATAATCCTGCACCTTTTGTAGGTTCCTCTGCTGGCTCTAGGACATCAATGAATTGACATCCTCCAATTTTTTGGAAGTTACCAAACGCTTTTTCTTCAATTGTAGTTAATCCTCCTGCAATATTTCCAGCAGTTGGTTGACTTTCTGATAAATCGTCTGTTGCTTCCTTAAGAATAAAATCATTATAATCATTCCATGTCTTTTTAAACTTTGCTTGAGCCACCGGAGTTTTACCTCTTTTTTCACAAACTGTTTCAGCTCCTGTAAGTTCAGAAGTCTCTCCAAAACATAAATGAACACCAAGCGGTTCTAATTTATCCATAAGATTTCCAACAGTAGGATTAGATGCTAATCCTGATGTTGTATCTGACTCTCCACATTTTACCGAAATCCATAAATCACTTATCGGACATTCCTCTCTTTGTTTTTCTGATGCCCACATTGAAAATTCTTGCGCCTTTTTTGAAACTTTTGCAATTGTGTCTATATCTCCAACACCTTCGATACTAAAACCTTCAACCGGCTTTCCAGTACTCGCAATTGCATCTACAATTCTTTTTGTCCATTTAGGTTCGATACCAATAACAATTACAGCTGCAACGTTTGGATTTTTTCCTGTCCCAATCATTGTTCTAAAATGAAGCTCTAAGTCTGCACCAAATTGTAATCGTCCGTAAGAATGGGGTAGAGCTATTGTACCTTTTATATTATTTGCCACCGCTTCTGCGCATGCATTTGATATATCGTCTACAGGAAGAATAATTACGTGATTTCGTGTTCCTGCACGTCTATTTTCTCTTTTATATCCTAAAAAACTTTTTGGAATTTCCATTTATTACCACTTTTTTGTTTTTACGTTATGAACATGAACATGTTCACCTTTTTTAATATTTTTAACTACTTTCCCAATATCATGTCCATATTTCAAAATAGTGTCACCTTCATTTAAATCTGCCATTGCAATTTTATGACCTAAGGGTATTTCGTCTTTTGATTGTATTGAAACTGATTTATCATTTTCCATAATCCAACAATTACAATCTTGATCTGGTGTTATTTTCTCTATAACAACTACGCCAACGTTATCTTTTTCATCGTGTATTATTATATCAGTATTTGACATTGTGACGATTTCTTTATTTGAAATTCGTTAAATCTTATATATTAATCGAAAACTTTGACAATTAAAAAAAAATTAGAAAGGCTGAACTATGACTAAAATGACAACTGAAGAAGCATTTATAAAAGTTCTTCAAATGCACGGAATTGAACACTCGTTTGGAATAATAGGATCAGCTTTTATGGCAATATCTGATTTATTTCCAAAAGCTGGAATCACTTTTTGGGATGTAGCTCATGAGACAAATGGTGGCTTAATTGCAGATGGATACACAAGAGCTACTGGAAAAATGTCCATGGTAATTGCTCAAAATGGGCCAGGGATTACTGGATTAGTTACGCCAATTAAAACAGCTTACTGGAACCATACCCCTTTATTATTAGTAACTCCTCAAGCAGCAAATAAAACAATGGGTCAAGGTGGCTTTCAAGAAGTTGAGCAAATGAATTTATTTAAAGATATGGTTTGCTATCAGGAAGAAGTTAGAGATCCTTCAAGAATGGCAGAAGTACTGAACAGAGTAATAGAAAAAGCATTTAGAGGATCAGCTCCAGCGCAAATAAATGTGCCTAGAGATTATTGGACACAAGTAATTGATATTGAGTTACCACCAATTGTTAGGTTTGAAAGACAAGGTGGAGGAAAAGATGCTATTGAAAAAGCTGCAAAGCTTTTATCAGATGCAAAATTTCCAGTAATATTATCCGGAGCAGGTGTCGTTATTGGTGATGCAATTGATGAATGTAAAAAGTTAGCTGAGAAGTTAGATGCTCCAGTATGCAATGGATATCAACATAATGATAGTTTTCCAGGAAGTCATCCTTTAGCAGCAGGACCATTAGGATACAATGGATCTAAGGCCGGCATGGAATTAATTTCAAAAGCAGATGTAGTTTTAGCATTAGGCACAAGACTGAATCCATTCTCAACATTACCAGGATACGGAATTGATTATTGGCCAAAAAATGCAACTATAATTCAGGTTGATATGAACCCTGATAGAATTGGTCTTACGAAAAAAGTGACAGTAGGCATCTGTGGCGACGCAAAGATGGTTTCACAGCAAATTTTAGAAAAATTACTACCATCAGCTGGAGATAATGAAAGAGAAGAAAGAAAAAATTTAATTCATAAAACAAAGTCAGCGTGGTTGCAAACACTAACAAGTCTAGATCATGAGGATGATGACCCAGGAACTGTCTGGAACAAAGAGGCAAGAGAAAGAGATTCGGATAGAATGTCACCAAGACAAGCTTGGAGAGCAATACAAGCTGGAATTCCAGAAGATGCAATTATATCAAGCGATATTGGAAATAATTGTGCAATTGGAAATGCATACCCAACTTTTGAAAAACCAAGAAAATATCTTGCACCAGGTTTATTTGGTCCATGTGGATATGGTTTTCCATCCATACTGGGTGCGAAAATAGGATGCCCCGATACACCTGTAATTGGATTTGCTGGAGATGGTGCTTTTGGTATTAGCATGAATGAAATGAGTTCATGTGCTCGACAAGAATGGCCAGCGATAACTATGGTAATATTTAGAAATTACCAATGGGGTGCAGAAAAAAGAAATTCAATTCTTTGGTTCGATGATAACTTTATTGGTACAGAATTGGATCCAGAATTAAGTTACGCTAAAGTTGCTAATGCTTGTGGATTAAAAGGTGTTGCAGTTAAAACCATGGAAGAAACTACCGAAGCAATAAAACAATCTTGCAAAGACCAGAAAAAAGGAATTACAACGTTCATTGAGGTTATTTTAAATCAAGAACTAGGTGAGCCATTTAGACGAGATGCCATGAAGAAACCTGTTCAAGTCGCAGGTATTAGTAAAAGTGATATGAAACCACAAAAAAGTTTAGTTTAAAATTATTATTTTTTTATTAATATTTTCTCAATTATACAGTAAATTAATGTGAAGAGATACTTTGATCCTAATTCTTGTATTTTAAATTTTGTGTAGCCGCTTTTTCTGTTTTGCCAACTAATTGGAATAATTTCATACTTTAAATTTCTTCCAATTACTTTTAATGGAATCTCAAGAAAAATGTTAAAACTTTCAGATACTAGAGGCATAGTGCTTTTTAAACTTTCTTTTTTGTAAATTTTAAAAGCATTAGTAAAATCGTTATATTTACTAAAATATAAAATTTTAACAAAAGTATTAAATAATCTATTTAATATTAACTTTTTTAACGGATAGTCAATACAAGATGAACCTTTTATAAATCTTGATCCAAAAACAGCATCTAGATTATTTTCTGTTATCGTTTTATAATATTTAGTCATATCTCCAATATCATCTGATAAATCAGCCATCATCACGCAACAATAATTTCCTTTTGATTCTTCAATTCCTAAATTTATTGCTCCACCAATTCCCTTGTTTTTATTATTTAAATACTTAATTGATTTATTTTCAATCGAATATTTTTTTATAATCTCTAAAGAAGAATCTTGACTGAAATCATTAACAAAAATAATCTCATAATCGAAAGGAATTTTAGTTTTTTCAAATAAATTTATAATATTTTCTATATTTTCTTCTTCATCTCGTATAGGAAATATAATAGACAACATATGCATTTAATTTAATGAAAATTTTAATAACAGGTGGATGTGGTTTTGTAGGTTCAAATCTCTCAATTTTTCTAAAGAGATATTTAAATAATTCAAAAATTTTTACAATAGATAATTTTATAAGACCAGGATCAAAAATTCGCTATAAAAGAAATAAATTATATAATATTAAGAATTTCAAAGTAGATATTTCAAATTACAAAAGTGTGATGATGCTACCTAAATTTGATTTAATCATTGATTGTTGTGCTGAGGCTGCAGTAGCAGACTCTATTAAAAAACCAAAAAAAGTCTTTGATACAAATTTGGTGGGCACTTTTAATATAATAAGCAAATGTAAAACAGATAAAAGTGATATAATTTTTTTGTCTACTAGTAGAGTGTATTCTATAGATTTATTAAAAAAAATTGATTTAAAAAAAATAAAATTAAAAAAATTAAGAAATTTAAGTATTAAAGAAAATTATGATGTTAGTGGTATAAAATCATTGTACGGATTTACTAAATTATCCTCTGAGGATTTAATAAAAGAGTATAATTATTCCAACAATTTAAAATATATTATAAATAGATTTGGTGTGATTTCTGGGCCATGGCAGTTTGGGTATGAAGATCAAGGATTTGTTTCGTTATGGGTCGCCTCACACCTTTTGAAAAAAAAACTTAAATATATAGGATTTGGAGGCTCTGGACATCAAATGAGAGATGTAATCCATATCGACGATGTTTGCCAAATTATTTTGCTGCAAATTAAAAATATGCATCAAATCTATAATGTTACATTTAATATTGGAGGAGGTCTTAAAAATTTAATATCTTTAAAAAAATTGACCAATCTATGTGAATTAATTACAAAAAATAAAATAAAATTTACTCCTATTAAAAAAACATCCCTATTTGATATTCCAATCTTTTTAACAAATAACTCTAAAATAAAAAAATATTACAACTGGCAACCACAAAAAAAAATCGATTTAATTGTAAAAGATATTTATAATTGGATGATTAAGCACGAAAAAGTGATAAATAAAAATTTTTAAATGAGTATAATTATAATTACAGGATCTTGTGGTCTAGTTGGCTCAGAGGCTACTGAATTTTTTTCATCTAAAGGTTTTGATGTGGTTGGTATTGATAACAATCAAAGAAAAAAACTTTTTGGCAAACAAGGAGATACCAACTGGATAAAAAAAAATTTAAAAAAAAGATATAAAAATTATTTACATTTTGATTGTGATATAAGAAATAGAAATAGTCTTGAAAAAATATTTAAAAAATATAAAAAAAATATTTTTTCTATAATTCATTGTGCGGCGCAACCATCACATGACTGGGCATACAATAATCCAAGGCTAGATTTTGAAATTAATTCTCTTTCAACATTAAATCTTTTAGAATTAACAAAAAAATATTGTCCTAATTCAAAATTTATTTTTATGTCTACAAATAAAGTTTACGGAGATAGCCCAAATTACTTAAAATCAAAAGAATTTAAGTATCGTTATGATCTCAATAAAAATCATATGTATTACAAAGGTATTAATGAAAACTTGTCATTGGATAAAAGTGTTCATAGTTTGTTTGGAGTATCTAAGACATATGCAGATTTAATAGTACAAGAATACGGTAAAAATTTTGGACTTAAGACAGTTTGTTTTAGAGCTGGATGTATCACAGGTCCTGCTCATTCTTCAGCAAAACTTCACGGCTTTTTATCTTTTTTAGTTAAGAATATAACTATTAATAAAGAATATAATATAATCGGATATTCAGGAAAACAAGTAAGAGATAATATTCATTCTAAAGATTTAATTAATTGTTTTTGGGAATACTTAAAAAAACCAACCTCGGGAGAAGTTTATAATATAGGTGGAGGTAGATTCTCTAACTGCTCTATACTTGAAGCAATTAATATAGTAAGAAATTTAACAGATATTAATATTAAAATTACTGTCATGAAAAAACCAAGAGTTGGAGATCACAAATGGTATATTAGTAATTGTAGTAAATTCAAAAAAGACTTTCCAAAATGGAAACAATTTTATAACACAAAAAAAATAATCGAAGAGTTGGTAGATTATAGTAAAAATTAATTTATTAATGTTTATTTTTAATATTTCATTTAGTAATATAATTTTATCCTATGGAAGTAAAATTAGATAAGTGGTTCAGACCAAATATAGATAAGGAAGTTTTAAGAGAGCTTACAAAAAAATCTGATATCAAAGGATTGAAGCATGTATGCATTTATTTTGGCTTACTAATTTTTGTAGGATGTTTAGCATATTTTTTTTGGGGCACATGGTGGTCAGTCTTTTGGTTTTACATTTATGGGAATATTTATTGTTTTTGCAATCCTATTTGGCACGAAACAGGTCATAAAACAGCATTCAAAAGTAAATTTCTAAATGAAATATTTTACTACGTTTCATGTTTTATGGCATATTTTGAGCCTACAAGATGGAGATTTACACATTTTGTTCACCACGGAAATACTTATTCAACAAAACATCCTTATGATCATGAAATTGAATATGACAATAATTTAAAAGATACTCCTAAAAAATTAATAATGAATTTAATTCCTTTTGGTGAATTATTATTTTTCAAAAAAAGTATAGCTTTTGAAGTCATAAAACATGCTTTTGGCATACAAACTAAAGTTATGATTGATAGTATACCAGAAAATGCAAGACCAAGAGCTATTTTGATATCAAGAATTTATGTTGGCATCTGGTTTTCTATAATTGTATGGTCTTTATTAATATCTTCATGGTTACCAACATTATATCTTTTATTACCTCATTATTATGGAAAAGGATTACATAAGTTTGTTGCCTTTACACAACATGCTGGTTTAGCAAGAGATGTAAAAGATCATAGATTATCAGCAAGGGATATGAAATTAAATCCAATTTTAAGCTTTTTGTACTGGAAGATGGAGTATCATTGTGTGCATCATATGTTTCCAACTGTTCCAGCTTATAATTTAGAAAAATTACACTATCATTTGAAGGATCAATTACCCGAAATTAAAAATGGATTATTTGAAACTTATAAAGAAATAATTCCAGCTCTTAAAAAACAAAGAGATGAACCAAATTATCATTTAGATATCTCTTTACCAGAGCAACAAGCTTCTTAATGTATAAAAATTATAAATTGTTGTTATTTTTAGGGGCAGCAATTATTTTTCTTTATTTTAGTGTAGGAAAATATGAGGAATTTAGTCTTAAAAAATCTATATCAGCTTGTGTCATAGCTAAAGGTAAAATACTTAAAGAAATAGCCCCACAAGAAGCTAGAGTTATTTGTGAAAAGGAAATTAGGGAACAACTAGAATAGTTAGAGAAGACTTGGTAACCAAGTAGAAAATATTGGAAATAATATCATCAATATTCCATAAATAATTCCAACAATCGTAAATAATGGCACTTCTTTAAACGCATTTGCAGGATTTTCTTTTATAACGCCAGCTGCAGTATAAATTCCTACACAAACAGGCGGCGTAATCATTCCTATCCCAGCAAAAGCAACAAATACTACATATAAATGAAGTAAGCTTTGATCAAAAGATAGAGTTAAAGCTGCAAAAATTGGAACAGTTAAGTAAAATACTGGAACTATTTCGATAAAAGTCCCTAGAACTAAACATACAACACCTAGCATAGACCAGAATAAATTCACACTTACACCCATATCAGTAAAGTAAGTAATAATTTTTTGAGGTGCTTGTGTATAAGTAAGCACAACACTTAAAAAAGTTGCTGTCGCAATAATTGAAAATATTACTGCAGTAATTATAGCTGTATCTTTCAAACAACTTAAAAGAGATGAAAAAGTTAATTCTCTATAAATCAAAAATCCTATTGCTACTGCATAAACTCCTGCGACCGCTGCAGACTCTGATGGTGTCAAAAAACCTGCGTATATTCCACCTAATATTATAATTGGAGTTATTAAAGCTGGAAGTGCAGCTACAAAAGAACTAAATCTCTCTTTAAGGGTTGCTTTTCTATCTGCTCTTATGTGTCTACATTTAAATAAAACTAATAGAACCATTAAAATTAAAAGTATAATTCCTGGTATTACTCCAGCTGCAAATGTTTTAGAAACAGGGACATATGTAAGTGCACTAAATAAAATAGCAGCATTTGATGGAGGTATTAAAGCTTCAAGTAATGCAGCAGATGCAGCTAAAACAACAACGAATGGTGTAGGGTAACCCTGCTCAATCATTTTGGGCATCATGATTGTGCCCACTGCGGTTATTGCGGCTAATATAGATCCACAAAATGCTGCAAAAAATCCCATAGCAATAACCATTGCAACACCCAATCCTCCAGGCCAATGTCCAACTAAAGTTGTTGCAAACCTGACAAGTCTAAGTGCTGCACCACCTTTAAGCATCGCCATTCCACTAAAAATAAATAAAGGAACTGCTATAAGGACATGTTTTGTAAGAGCCCCAAAAGACACTTGAATTAGAACAGACCAAGGTAGATTTAGTCCTCCAATAGCAGCTATAGAGCTACCTAAACCAAATACTAAAAAAATTGGAACAGAGATGATCAAAGCTAATAGAGATAATATAGATGCCAATACAAACATTTAATTTCTTATTAAATTTATAATGTTATCGAATATTAACTCTAAGGAGGTAAGAGCTAATATAAAAAAACCAACAGGAAATGCTAAAAACATCCACCATATTGGAATGCTAATTTCAATTTCCATGACTTGACCTAAATTGAAATACATTATTGTTGCATCAAGACCAGCTTTAAAAAAAATGCAAGCAGATATAAGTGCAACTATGTTTACAATTAAAAACAAAATTTCCTTATTTTTTTTTGAAAGTAAGGGAGTTAAAAAATCAACTTTAATATGCTGTCCTTTTTTGAGCAAAGGTCCTAATAAAGGAAATACTAGCCAACTAACCAACACTGGAGGTAATTCTATAAACCAGGCAAATCCAGTCCCAGTTATGAAACGTGTGGCTGCACTTAGAAATAATGCAGCAACCATTATAAAAATGATTGACATTGCGAGAGCTAATGAAGCCGAAGCTAGATAATTATTAACTGCTCGCAACGCTTTCATTTTTTTAGATTAAGCAAAAACTTATTCTAATTATTATTTGCGTAATCTTGTGCTGCTTTTAAAGCATCAGCATCAATCATTTTAGCCATCGCAGGCATAACTTTATCTTTCATTAGCTTATCAAATTTAGCTTTTTCAGCTCCTGAAAGAGTAGTTACTACACCACCTCTATCTTGAAATTCTTTAAGAACAGTTTCACCATGATCCATAATTCTGTCTGTTGAAAGTGTTCCCACTTCTTTACCAACATCCATTATTATTTTCTGTAAATCAGCAGGTAAACTATTAAACCAACTAGAGTTAGCCATTATGTATGCATCTGCATAGTATTGGTAAGGTTTTTGAGCGTATTTTAAAAATTCCCACCAACTGTATGCTTTTATACTTCCTGGAGGACTATTTATCGTGTCAATCATTCCAGACTGTAAAGCATTATATACTTCTCCAGTTTTTAAAGATACACGGTTCGCCCCAAGAGCATCCCACATAGGTTCTTCACTTTTAAGCAGTCTTCTAGCTTTAAGACCTTTCATTGCGTCAATGCCCGTTAATTCTCTTGCACTTGAAATTGACATTACAGGTCCCACTGGATTGTACATGACTAAAGTTGAATTAGTTTTTTTTGTTAATTCACCCCAAATTTCTTTTCCTTTTGACGAATTTTGGAAAAAACCTCTCTGTTGTTCCCAAGAATTAAATAGTCCCGGAAAAGAGGCTACATTAAAGTTTTTATTGATTGGTGGAAAACTTACAACACCAACAATTCCTCCTAATTCAACAGCTCCTGAAGTTACTGCACCCATTACTTCTCTAATTCCAAAAAGTTGTTTAGATGGATATACCTCAATTTTAAGTTTTCCATTTGCTCTTTTATTTACTTCATCTGCAAAAATTTGAGCATGCTTTGCACTATGATGTTTTGGACTCCAATGAACAGATAAACGTCCAACAATCTCAGCAAAGGCTGCAGTTGAAGAAATTACAAATGAAATAACTAAGAAAAAGCTAATTAAACTTTTTGATAATATTTTTATTTTATTCATATTTTACCTCTCTTTTTTTAAATAATCTTATTATTTTGATTCAATTAAAACAATCAAAATAAAACTGCTTAAATTTGAATAATAAGGTCTTAATGTTATATTAGTTGTAACCATGATTTACAAATTATCGAAAAGCCTATTTGTGCTTTTTTTTCTACTTTTATTTTCAAATTATTCTTATAGCGAGACTAAAATAGATGAAGCTGTTGATAAAACTACAGATTTTTTAAAGTCTGTTTCAAAAAGGGGGCTAAACAAAAATCAAACAGCTGAATTTTTGAATAATTATGCAATTACCCTTAAAGATGAAAGAACTGATGGTGAGGTAACCTATATTTTCAATAGCGAGAATTATAAAAGATATAAGGATGGTAATATCATATCCGAAGATGGATGGAGATTTTCCAAATTAGGAGCTCTAAGATTATTTAACGGTGATGTAAAACTCACCTGGAAAATAAAAATTGGAAAAGAAAATTTAATGGTTATTAAAACCAAATTTCAACCAATTGGAAAAGAATATCCTTTTACCTATAAATTAAAAAAATTATTTTTTGAGGAAATTCAATGAACCCAACAGATATTCTGCTAAGTATTGCAATTGTTGGGATATACACAATTATTTATGTTTATTTAAAATCTAAATACGATGATAACAAAACTATCATAAAGTTATTTGTTGTTGGATTTATCTACGCAACGATAATTACTGGTATTCTTTATTATTTGATAAAATTTATATCTTCCTAATAAAATTCATATGAAACATAAATTGGAATTAATTTATTTCAAAATGAGAGCGCTTGCAGAAGCTCCTCGTTTATTATTTCATTATACTAATATTGAGTATGATGATGTTATGTCATGGGATTATTATGGGAAGGATTGGTCAGAGGTAAAACCAAATATTCCTTTTAAACAATTACCCATGTTAGTGATCGATAAAAAACATGAAATTTGTCAAAGTATGGCAATAATGACTTTCACGGAAAATTTGGCAGGTATCAATATTACTGATCCAATATTAAATGCAAAAGCAAACGCAATCATGCAAAGTGCCCAAGAGTTATTTATGCCACTGAATCCAACTGTCAATTTTGCAACTGGTGAAAAGTTTATAAAAAAAAGAGATGATATGATGCCTTTTTTAATATCTAGATTTGAGGATCTTGAAAAAGCCATGAAGAATAATGATAAAAAATTCTTTATTTATGATGAGCCAAGAGCATGTGATTTTGTCACGTTTCATCATTTAGATTTATCCAAATTGTTAGATCCCTCATTAATAAAAAAATTTCCTAGATTAGAAAAATTTCTGGAGGACATAATGTCTATCGAAAGTGTTAAATCTTATTTGGATAAACGTTCTGAATTGATTGATGTAAGTGTTGAACCAAAATTAATAATTGATGGAGTTCCACATCCAACAGGAGTTAAAAAAAGCTAATTTTTTTAATAGTTGATTGCGTTATATAAAATTTCTATTATAACTTTCAGGAATTTATGGCGGGGTAGCTCAGTTGGTTAGAGCGCGGGACTCATAAGCCCGAGGTCAGTGGTTCGATCCCACTTCCCGCTACCACATCAATGACCAGGAAAATCCATCAAATTTTCAACTTTGTAACCTTTTTTTAAAAGATTATCACAACCACCTAAATCAAAAAGATTTATGACAAATATAAAGGCTGCAATATTTCCTTTAGAAACCTCTACTAGTTTTGCTGCAGCTTCTGCAGTTCCACCTGTTGCTATTAAATCATCTATTATAAGAACAGAGTCATTTTCTGATATTGAGTCTTTATGAACTTCTATTGTTGCTGTTCCATATTCAAGATTAAAATCAACTGAGTGTACATCAGCAGGAAGTTTGTTTTTTTTTCTTAGCATTATAAATGGTTTTTTTAATATGTAAGAAACAGCAGATGCAAATACAAAACCACGTGATTCAATTGCAGCTACTTTATCTACCTTAAATTTTTTGGATCTTGCAACGATTTGATTAATTGTTTCCTCAAAAGCTGTCTCATTCTTTATTAAAGTAGTTATATCTCTAAATAAAATACCCTTTTTAGGATAATCTTTTATTGAGCGAATATAATCTTTTAAATTCATAATAGTTATTTATAAATACAATATAATTACTTTTTACATGGCAAATAATAAATTAGCAATAATAGGTGGAAGTGGTCTATACGACGTAGAAGAGTTTAAAGATAGAGAATTATTAGATTTAAACACTCCTTGGGGAAAACCATCAGATCAGATTTTAAAAACAATTTATAAAAATAAGGAAGTTTATTTTTTACCAAGACATGGTAAGGGACACTTTATTTCACCATCAAACATAAATTTTAGAGCAAACATTGACTCATTAAAACAATTGGGTGTAACAGATATTGTCTCTGTCTCTGCAGTTGGTTCTTTGAAAGAAAACTTGCCTCCCGGTAAATTTGTTATTATTGACCAATTTATAGACAGAACATTTGCTCGGAACAAAACTTTTTTTGAAGATGAAATAGTTGCTCATGTATCAATGGCACACCCAACCTCTAAGGGTTTAATGAATGCATGTGAGGATGCAATTAAAAAAGAAGGAATAGATTATCAAAAGGGAGGAACTTATGTAGTAATGGAAGGTCCACAATTTTCAACTTTAGCTGAGTCGAATCTTTACAGATCATGGAAAGCCGATGTGATAGGAATGACAAATATGCCTGAAGCCAAATTAGCAAGAGAAGCAGAAATTAGATATGCATCTGTCTCAATGGTGACTGATTATGATTGTTGGCATCCAGATCATGAAAATGTTGATGTGCAACAAGTGATAAAAGTATTATTAGATAATGCTTCTAAAGCAAAAAGTATGATTAAAAATCTTATTGATAATTTTGATACTCATATTGACCCGAATGACCCAACAAATAATTGCTTAGATGTTGCTATAATTACTGCTCCAGAAAAAAGATCACAAAAAACGAAAGACAAACTAAAAACAGTAGCTGGAAGAGTTTTAAATAAGTGACAGTAAAATTATCTGATAACCAAATTTTAAATTATAAAAATGATGGTGTAATTTTAATCAAGGAAGTTTTTTTACCTTGGATTGAAAAACTTAAAACTGGATTTCATAAAGTATTAAATAACCCAAGTTCACACGGAAGAGAAAATATTTCAAAACAACAAGGAGGGAGATTTTTTGAGGATTATTGTAACTGGGAAAGAATTGAAGAGTTTAAAGATTTTATTTTCAATTCACCAGCAGCAGAAATTGTTGCGCAATCAACTCAATCTAATCAAATTCAGATATTTCACGAGCACATTTTCTTAAAGGAACCTGGAACAAAAAAAGAAACCCCATGGCATCAAGATCTTCCATATTATTGTGTAGATGGAAATGATACAGGAAGTTTCTGGATACCATTAGATAACGTTTCAAAAAATAACTGCCTGAAAGTTTTGAAAGGATCCCATAAGTTACCAATGTTAGTAAATCCTACCAAATGGTCAAATGAAACTTTTTGGTATAAAAATAATAAGAATTTTATGGATATGCCAAATATAGATAAAAAAAATATTTTTAGTGCAGAGATGAATATGGGAGATGCAATATTATTTAATTTTAAAGTTTTACATTCATCTTCAGGAAATAATGACAAAAAAAGTCGTAAAGCATTCTCCGCAAGATTTATTGGAGACGATGTAAGATACATTGAAAGAAAAGGAGAAACTTCTCCACCTTTTGAAGGAATAGATTTAAATTCAGGAGATAAAATGAGAAGGGATTGGTTTCCTGTGGTTTGGAGCAATTAAATGAGAATAAAGGGGAAAAAATATAGAACAATTTGGTATGAAAATAATATAGTAAAAATAATTGATCAAACCAAACTTCCACATCAGTTTGTTGTTAAAGATTTGAAGACAATAAGAGATGCAGTAAAAGCAATTAAAACTATGGAGGTAAGAGGAGCACCTCTTATTGGTGGAACTGCTGCTTATGGATTAGTATTGGCAATACAAGAAAATAAAAATTTAGATTTTATTAAAAAAAGTTCAGAAGAATTAGTTAATTCAAGACCTACGGCCATAAATTTACAATGGGCAGTTCATAGAATGAATAATAAATTATCATTTGTGAAGTCTGATGACTTATTAGATGTGGCATTAGAAGAAGCAAAATCAATATGTGATGAAGATGTAAAATTTTGTGAGAATATAGGATTTAATGGACTTAAAATTATCGAGGAAATTTATAATAAAAACAATAAAACTGTTAATATCTTAACTCACTGTAATGCAGGGTGGTTAGCAACTATAGATTGGGGGACAGCCACCTCACCAATTTATCATGCACATAAAAAAGGAATTCCTATCCATGTTTGGGTTGACGAAACAAGACCAAGAAACCAAGGAGCAAATCTAACTTCGTTTGAATTAAATGAAGAGGGTATACCAAATACAATTATTACAGATAATACTGGTGGTATTTTAATGCAAAGAGGAGAGGTTGATATGTGTATTGTTGGAACAGACAGGACCCTATCTACGGGAGATGTTTGTAATAAAATTGGTACATATTTAAAAGCATTAGCAGCACATGATAATAATGTACCCTTTTATGTGGCTTTACCAAGCTCCACTATTGATTGGGAAACTAAAGATTATAACAAGATACCTATTGAAGAAAGAAATTCTGAGGAACTATCCCATATAGAAGGAAAAGACGATAAAAATAATATTAAGAAAGTTTTAATTTATCCTGAAAACAGTAAATCGATGAATTTAGCATTTGACATAACTCCAGCAAAATATGTAACAGGCTTAATTACAGAGAAAGGTATATGCCAGGCATCAACTATCAGTTTAAAACAAATGTTTAATAGATAATGAATAAAGTTAAAAACATCTTATTTATAATGGCTGATCAACTAAGATTTGATTATCTTTCTTGTTATGGTCATCCACACCTTAAAACACCTCACATAGACGGTTTAGCAAAAAAAGGAGTTATATTTGAGTCAGCTTATGTTCAAGCTCCTGTTTGTGGCCCATCAAGAGCATCCTATTATACTGGAAGAACAGTATTTAGCCATGGATCAACTTGGAACCAAATACCTTTACCAATCGGTGAGTTAACTATTGGAGATTATTTGAGGCAATCTGGAATTAGAACTGGAGTTGTTGGTAAAACACATATGAGACCCGATATAGATGGAATGAATAGACTTGGAATTTCAAAAGATACAGAAATAGGTCTGACAGTTAGTGAACCAGGATTTGATCCTTATGAGAGAGATGACGGACTTCATCCTAATAACCATATTAAAAATTCAACTAAAAAACTATCTTACAATGATTGGTTAAACAAACTTGGATATGAGGGTGATAATCCTTGGGATAGTTGGGCAAATTCATCAGAGGATGAAAATGGAAATATTTTGAGTGGATGGAGGTTAAGAAATTCAAATAAACCAGCAAGAATTAAAGAAGAACATTCTGAAACTGCATTTATGACAAATAGATCAATGGAATTTATTCAAGAAAGTGGAGAGAAGCCTTGGTTTTTACATTTATCATATATTAAACCTCATTGGCCATACATTGCTCCTGCCCCTTATCATAATATGTATTCCTCAAATCAATTTTACCCAGTTCATCGAAGTAATACTGAAAAAGAAATAGATCATCCAGTCTACAAAGCTTTCATGGAAAATAATATTTCAAAGACTTTTTCAAGAGAAGAAGTAAGAAACACTGTTCTTTCGGGATATATGGGGTTAATAAAACAAATCGATGACAATCTTGGTAGGCTATTTAAATTTCTAGAAGAAAAAGATTATATGAAAAATACAATGATAGTCTTTACATCAGACCATGGTGATTACCAGGGTGATCATTGGCTAGGAGAAAAAGAACTATTTCACGAACAAATTGTTAAAGTTCCAATGATAATTTATGATCCAAGTAATTTGTCAGATAATAATAGGGGAGTAAGAGAAAAAAGATTTGTAGAGGCTATAGACTTACTACCTACTTTTTTAGACTCTGTAGATAGCAATGTAAGCAAGCATCGCCTTGAGGGACAATCATTGTTACCAATTATTAGAGGAAATAAAGTTTCTAATTGGAAAGATAGTGTATTTAGTGAAATAGATTACTCATTTAACGAAGCAAGAAAAATTCTTAATATTGGAGCATCAGACGCTAGAGCTTATATGATTAGAAATAATAATTGGAAGTATATTTATTATAAAGGTTTTCCACCTCAATTATTTGATTTAAAAAATGATCCAGATGAATTCAATGATCTAGGCCAATCATCTGAACATAAAAAAATTATTGATGAAATGAAGGATATATTGCTTAAAAGAATTACAAATAGAAAAAATAGGGTTGCAGCAACAGATGAATTTGTTTTAAAAGAAAGAGATTATACAAAAGATGATGGAATTATGATAGGAGTTTGGTAATGAACCCTTTAATATTGTCGCTAATTTGCTTAGTTTCGGTAGGGATTTCTGCAAATTTAATTAAATTAATTCGTGGAAATAGAATTTTATTAATTATTTCTTTATTACCTTGTATTTATATATTTATCTTTGGTTTGTATGCAACTTTAGGTCCAATGGATTTATATAAAGATGGTACAGATAATTTTTATGCTCAGAATCCAGGTAAAGAATTACCAATAGTATTTGTATTATTAAAATTCTATCAATATATATTAATGATAGTAGGCGCAGTTTTTGGTTTTCTTTATTTTAATTATATAAAAAAAATTAAAGATACTAGTGAGCCATCAGACTAGGCAAATATAAACAAATTGCAGGAAAAGCAATAATTAAAGCAAGTCTAATTACATCTGTCATTAAGAAAGGTAGAGTTCCAAACCATATCGTTTGGAGAGGAGTTTTTTGCATAACACCTTTAATAACGAATAAATTCATACCCACAGGCGGTGAAATTAATCCAAATTCAACAACTATTACTGCAAATATACCAAACCACACTGGATCAATTCCAGCATCAACAATAACAGGATAAAATACTGGAATAGTTAAAAATAACATTGCTAAAGAATCCATTACTGTTCCTAGCACTAAGTATATTGCACAAATTACTAAAATTATTCCTAAAGGAGTTAGTTCTAAATAATTTATAAAATCAACTACGGCAAAAGGTAATTGAGTAACGGTAATAAGATAATTAAATATACTTGCTCCAATTACAATTAAATATAAAGAACCAACTGTCTTGATTGTTGTCCACACTGCATCTTTCAATAAACTTAACTTTAATTGGCCTCTAAAAAAAATAAAAACTAAAACTAATATTACACCTACCGCAGCACTCTCAGTAGCGGTGAAAAAACCTAAATAGAGTCCACCCATCATAATTGCAAATATTAAAAATATTGGAAAAACTTTTGAGATAGCTGAGATTCTTTCTTTTAATGGCATTTTAGTTCCATACCCACCTTGTGATGGGTAAATTAAAAGATAAACTCTAATTGCGATCATATAAAGTAACACTGCGATTATTCCTGGTACGAGTGCAGCAAAAAAAAGTTCTTGGACTGATTGTTCGGTTAAATAAGCATATATTACCAAAATAACACTTGGTGGAATTATTATTCCAAGTGTTCCTCCAGAGGCAATAGAACCACTAATTAGAGCATCGCTATAACCGTGCCTTCTCATTTCAGGACCTGCCATTTGAGACATTGTTGCAGCTGTTGCAATTGAAGATCCACAAATCATTCCAAATCCAGCACATGCACCAACCGTAGACATTGCCAAACCGCCCTTGTAATGACCTACTATTGCATAGGCAGCATCATATAAATTTCTTGATAAATTTGAGCTATTAGCAAGATTTCCCATTAATACAAAGAGAGGCAACACTGATAATGTATATTTTGAAACTGCATCAAATGGAGCAGTGCCCAAAACAAATATTGCAGGATCAAATCCTGAAATCATTGCAAAGCCAGTAAAACCAACTACCAACATCGCAATTCCTATTGGTACATTTAGTACCATTAAAATTAATACAGCAGCGAAAGATAATCCTCCGTTAATTACAGCTTCTAAACCCATTATAATTCCTCTTCTTTTGAACTATTTTTAAAAATAGTTTTGATAAACCATATTACTATTGCAAAAACGCTTAACCACATCCCGATAGAGCATATGAAATAAAATGGATAAAAATATAGTTCTAAATCAAGTGTTACTCTTTGATTATTCATAAATTTATATGATGTCAAAGTAGTCGAATATGCCATTACAGACATAATCGATATCATTAAAACAAATTTTAAAATAACCAAATAAGTTTTAAATATTCCCAAATTTAAATTATTTATAAAGTCCGCTGAAACATTGGCATTTAAATAAAATGCTCTTGGCATTGCAAGGAAAGCTACTAATGCCATCCCTATCTCAACTAACTCAATTGTACCTGTTACTGGTGAATTTAAAAATCGTCTTCCAAATACATCACAAAAAGTTAATACAGCTAATAAAAATAAAATAATACCTGAAGCTATCGCTGAATAATCAAAAACTTTACTGACTTTAGAGATCATAAAAATGTTGCTTCAAATTATCTAAACATTAACATATAAATAGTTTCAAAAATAGAAAGTATTAATCATGAAATTTATTTCTTTTAAACATAATCAACAAAATAAGTTTGGTATTATAAATAATAATAAAATTACAGATCTAACTGGAAAAGTATCTAATTCAAATACAATTAAAGATTTAATTTCAAGTCAAGGAATTGAAGAAGCTAAATCTTATGCAACAAATAATCCAGGCGATATTAATGAGTCAGATATTGAATATTTACCATTAATTCCAAATCCTGGAAAAATTATTTGTGTAGGTTTAAATTATAGTGAACATGTTAAAGAAACCAACAGAACAGTTGAAGAAAACCCAGTAATTTTTCATCGATTTCCAGAAAGTCAAACTGCACACCTGCAACCGATTCAAAGACCCCTTGTTTCACAAAGTTTAGATTTTGAAGGTGAGATGGCAGTAATTATGGGTGAAGGTGGCAAACATATAAAACCTGAGGATGCTTTAAAGCACATTATTGGTTATTCATGTTATAATGAGAGCACTGTAAGAGAGTGGCAGAGACACACTAGACAATTTGGAATGGGTAAAAACTTTGAAAAAACAGGGAGTTTTGGTCCACACATGGTTTTAGCTGAAGACATTAAAAATTATAAAAATCTAACAATTGAAACAAGATTAAACGGTGATGTCATGCAAAACGCAAAATTAAGTCAACTTATTTTTGATATTCCAATATTAATTTCTTATGTTTCAAAAGCAATGGCCTGGAGAGCTGGCGATGTATTAGTTACTGGTACACCTGGAGGAGTAGGGTTTAAAAGGAATCCTCCAATTTTTATGAAACCTGGAGATAATGTTGAAATAGAAATTACAGAAATTGGCACTTTATCTAACACAATTAAGGATGAAATAATCTAATTTTCAAGTTAAACTTTCTTATAATTATTTAATAATAAGAGGGGATTAACATGAAAAAAAAAATAATTGGTTTTGTTATAGGAATTTTTTCCTTAAGCATTATTAGCACAGCATCAGCTACAGAATTAAAGTTAGCAACTTTTGAACCACCAAAGGCATTTATAGCAAGTAAGATTTTAGCTGCTTGGGCAGATAAAGTTAACAAATGTTCAAATGGTGCTTTAAACGTTAAAATGTATGCAGGAGGAGTATTAGGAAGTCCTCCTAAACAATACGATATAGTAACTTCAGGAGTTGCAGATATATCTTGGACTGTCCTTGGATATATTGGTGGTCAATTTCCTTTAAGTTCAGTTGTAGAACTACCATTCTTAACTAAAACTTCAAAAGCTGGATCTAGAGCTCTAAATACTCTTTTTGAAGAAGGTTACCTAGATAAAGAAATGGCAGGAATTAAACTGATAGGACTTCATTCGAACCCTGGATACCAAATCCATATGAAGGATACTAAAGTAGTTAAACCTGCAGAATTTAAAGGTAAAAAAATGAGAGTTCCAAGCAAAATAGCTGGAACAATTCTTAAAACTTTAGGAGCAACTGGGGTTAAAGTGCCAGCACCAGGAACTTCAGAAGCCTTAAACAAAGGTGTTATAGACGGTACACCTTTCCCTTACACAGCAATTGGTTCATTTAGATTATTTGATGTTACTAAATATCATACAGAAGTTAACATCACTAATGCAACATTTGGATTAATAATGAATGAAGGGAAATATAACGGTCTATCTTCAGCAGCAAAAGGATGTGTTGATAAACATTCTGGTCAGTGGTTTGGCGACTGGGCATCTAATTTAATTGATACTCAGAATGCTAAGATGAGAGTTCAAGTAGAAAATACTCCAGGACACGAAATAACTGTTGCATCAGACTCTGTTTTAGCTGAATACAAAAAAATATTAGCTCCAATTGAATCAGACTGGTTAGCAGAAATGAAAGGCAAAGGTCTTGATGGAGATGCTGTATTAAAAAGAGCAAGAGAAGTAATTTCTAAAATAGACGGTTAATAGTTAAATTTGAGCCCGCTAATTTCATAGCGGGCTCTTTCAAAATTAAGTATAATAATAAAATGGCAGTAAAAGCTTTAAGTTATATTGGAGTTAATTCAGATAAATTTGAAGATTGGTCAGATTATTCTCAAAAATATCTCGGTATGCAGCAGATGGACCGTGGAAAAGAAATTCTATCTTTTAGAATGGATAATCAAAAACAAAGACTAACAATAACGGGTGATAAAGGAGATGGATTAGGATTTTTAGGATGGGAAGTTGAGACAAAGGAAGATCTCCAAACCTTTGCAAATAAATTAGAGGAAAATAAAATAGTAGTAAAACATGGAAAGACTTCTTTTGCTGACAAACGTTTTGTTGAGGATTTAATATATTTTAACGACCCACAGGGAAATCGTATTGAACTTGTTTATAAACCTATGTTAGATACAGATCCTTTTAAACCAGGCAGACCAATTTCAGGATTTAAGACTGGGCCACTAGGAATGGGACATGCAGTTGTACATGTTAAAAAAATTGATGATTTAATTCCTTTTTATAGAGATGTAATGGGCTTCCATATAAGTGATTATAGTCATACTCCAATATCTCTATGTTTTTTTCATGTTAATGGTAGACACCATAGTTTAGCTTTATTTGGCTCAGGTGGAACTGGTTTCCATCATTTTATGATTGAATACAATAACTTAGACGATGTAGGTCAAGGTTATGACTTGTTGCAATACAAGGATAATGCAATTGCTTATACAATGGGTCGACATACCAATGATTATATGACTTCATTTTATTCAATTACACCTTCAGGATTTTTTATTGAAAATGGATGGGGTGGAAGGATTATTAATCCAGACACATGGCAGCCTATTGAAACATTTGAAGGGCCAAGTTTTTGGGGACATGAGAGACTTTATTTACCAGATGATGAGAGAATGAAATTTAGAAATAAAAGACTTGAGACTGCTTCACAAGGTAAACAAGCTCCATTGTTAATTGATTGCCCTTGGCTATATTCAAATATTAATAAAAAATAATAAAAAAATTATCAATGAGAGAATTTGATATCACAATTGTAGGATTAGGACCTGCTGGAGGAACTTTATCAAACCTTTTAGCAATGCATGGTTTTTCAATTTTAATTCTCGATAGAGAAAAAAGTTTTTATCCACTACCTAGAGCCGTTCATTTTGATGATGAAATAATGAGAGTATTTCAAACAATAGGAATTACAAAAGATTTTTTGAAGTATACAATAATTAACAAGGGTACTAAATTTGTAAACTCTAGAGAAAAAGTAATATTGGATTGGCCTAGACCAAAAAAAATTACAGATAATGGATGGTATCCAAGTTATAGATTTCATCAGCCTGATTTAGAAAAACAACTAAGAAAAAAATTAAAAAAATATAAAAAAGTTTTTATAGAGCAAAATTCTGAAGTAAAAAAAATTACAAATTCAAAAAATCATGTTGATATAGTTTACACAAACACAAGAAATCACAAAAAATACTATGTCAGATCAAAATATTTGGTTGGTTGTGATGGTGCAAATTCTGTAACCCGAAAGCAAATGAAAACAAAAATGGATAATTTAGGTTTTACTCAGAAATGGGCAGTTGTAGACCTAATATTGAAGAAGAAAAAAAATAATTTACCAGATAGAACAATTCAATATTCAAATCCAAAGCAACCTGCAACGTATTGTAGGAATGTTGGTAAACGTAGAAGATGGGAATTTGCAATTAAGAAAAATCAAAGTGATAAAAAAGTATTATCAGAAAATTATATTTGGAATTTTCTAAAGCCTTGGTTAAATAAAAGTGAGGCAATTATTGAGAGAAAAACAATTTATCAATTTGAATCAGCAATTGCTCGAAAATGGCGCAAAGGAAGGATTTTTATTGCTGGTGATGCCGCACATTTGATGCCACCTTTTATGGGACAAGGAATGTGTGCAGGAATTAGAGATGCATCTAACTTAGCATGGAAAATAGCAACATGTTTAAGAGTCAAACACAATGATACTTTCTTAAACACATATCAAACGGAGAGATCATTAAATGTAAAAGAGTATATCGAAACTACAATGAGGATGGGTGAGTTTGTTAATGCAGTTGAGTCTATACAAATTACAGACAATATTAGGTCTGATAATAAGGGTATTAAAAGTATGCAATCAATAAGACCTAAAATGGGAAAAGGCTTAGGCAATTTAAAAGATAAAAATAGGGGAAAAATATTTCCTCAATTTAAATTAAACAAAAATAGAAGTTTAGATGACAATTTTTCAAAAAAAGGAATTCTAATATTATCCACTGATATTAAAACTAAGGTTTCGAAAAATTATACCTTAGTAAATTCAAAAAAATTTAAAAAACTATCAGTCTATTTAAAAAATATAAATACAAAGGCAGTTATAGTAAGACCTGATAGATTTATTTTAGGATCAGCAAATTCAAATCAAGAAATAAACTTGCTGTTAAAAAAATATTCTGTAATTTTAAGATAAATTAAAAATTTCATTCACTGCTTTAATCTTTGAATGATTATTTGGGGCGATCTCACCATTAGGCATAAACAAAGAATTTTCGAATCCAACTCTTATTTTACCCCCTAAGTTTATTGCTTTTTCTAGACAGGATATTTCTTCTTTCGCAAAAGCACAGATTGCCCAATCTAAATTAATATTATTCTTTCTCATTTTTTTTAGAAACATTGGAATGTTATCTGGATAACTTATTTTACCAGAGTAATGTCCAATTACAAAGAGACACCAAGCTCCTTCAACATTAATTTCAGCTTTGTTTAATAAATTAACTAATAAATCTATGTCATTTGGATCATATAAAAGATGTTGTATTTTAGTCCCAGCCTCTGTTAAATATTTATACAACTTTACATCTTCATCTGTTGGATTTCTTGACGGTATCATCTCAGCTATACCAATTGATGTTCCAGGTGGTGTAACATCATAAGCAAGTTTTCTCATATCCTCTGGAGAATATATTCCAACCGCCTCTGTTGTAACTTGGATATGCATTTTTGGAACTTTAAATTCTAATTCTTTTAAAGCTTCTTTATACAAACCTGCATCAAGAACGTGTTCTCCTTTTTCATTCCTTACATGCAAATGTAT
Source organism: uncultured Pelagibacteraceae bacterium (assembly GCA_902594335.1). Lineage (GTDB taxonomy): Bacteria > Pseudomonadota > Alphaproteobacteria > Pelagibacterales > Pelagibacteraceae > Pelagibacter. The sequence goes on from CACJLY010000006.1 coordinate 97,992, forward strand.
TGCACCAGCTCCCGCTTTAAAACAATTCTTTGCGACTTCAACAGTTTCCTCTATAGTTAATGGCACTTCGGGATGATCTTTCTTGACTTTTCTTGCTCCATTTGGAGCTACCATTAATTTAGGTAATTCATTTGGTTGATAAAAAGGCATAAATTATCTTAAAGATGCAGCAATATTCCCACCATCAACTGTTAGAATAGCTCCAGTGGTTTTTTTGGATATTGAAAGATGAAAAAAAGCTTTGGCTACATCTTCAGCTTTTACCTCATTTAAAAGTAAATTACCTTTCATATAATCATCTGTCGTAACTTCTCTAGCTCTTGCTCTTGATTTTATCATTTTATCATTTAATAACCCACTTCTAATTCTATCTGCATTTACACCATTAGATCTTATTCCATAAGACCCATAATCAACGGCATATTGTTTGCATAGATTTAATAATGCCGATTTTGGTAATCCGTAAGGCCCAAAATTTTTACCTGGATTTACAGATTGTTTGGAAATATTAAATAATAAACATCCTTCATTATTTTGAAGTTTCATAATTTTGGTAGCTTCAGACGCACAGTATTGATGAGAAAAAAAGTTATCTTCAAAACTTTTTCTTAAAATCTTATCACTTACTTCAGCAATTGAACCCCCCGTGGCAGTACCTGCATTTGATATTAAAATATCTATTCCACCAAATTGCGATGAAATTACGTTAAATGCTTTTTTAACACTTTCTTTATTTGTCACATCGCAATAAATACAAAGATCCTTTAATTTCTTACTCATTTCATCAACCTTCGTTTTATTATTATCTATTAAAATTACTTCTGCACCATACTTTTTGAATAATTTATATGTTGCTGTTCCAATTCCACCAAAAGCCCCTGTAATAACAACAATACTTCCCTCTAATTCCTTTTTTTCTTTTTTTATTTTTGCTTGTTCAAGAGACCAATATTCAACATCAAAAATATCTTTTTTTGGTATAAATTTATACCTTGAGGTTTCTTCAACAGATGAGATTACTCTTGCATTAGTCTCTGTCAAATCTGCAGCAATATTTGCAGATTTAAGACTGTTGCCTACACAAAATATTCCAATATTTTGGACTATTATTACTCTTGGTGAAGTATCTAGCATTGTTTTCTTTTCTTTAACCTTTTTTTGGTTTTGTTCAAAATATTCTAGATATTTTTTCCTGTAATTTATAAATGCTTTTTTTGCAGTTTTTTCAAACTCACTAATAGATGATTTAAGTTTGGGCTTTATTATTAAAGGAAATGGTTTTACTCTTATTACATGATCTGGTGTAGCGGTTCCCTCCGTAGAATATCTTGCTACCTCTATTCCATTAATAAAATATTTTAATGTCTTATTATTTCTAAATGTAAGAATAAATTTACTTTTTAAACCATTAGATGTAAGTCCTCGAAGTATTGGTGCTATTTGAGCAGGAGTAATTTTAGTATTTAAATTTTTTATTTGTTTAATTTTTCTTCTTTTTAATTTTTTTATAGCCTTTTCAGCATCACTCACATATTTGATCATTAAGTCGTATGATTCTTTTGCATCGTTAGAGAATGTAAAAATTCCATGATTAAGTAAAATAAGACAGTTTATATTCGGATTTTTTAAGTAAACCTCTTTAATCTTCTGAGCTAATCCATACCCTGGCATTACATAAGGAATTATACTTACTTTTTTTCCAAATATCTTTTTGCAAAAAGTAATTCCATTTGGTCTGTTGGTTACATTCATAATGGCATCAGAATGCGTATGATCAACAAACTTAAATGGTAAAAAAGCATGTAGAAAAGTTTCAACAGATGGATTTGGAGATTTGATGTTAATTAAATTCCTTTTTTGATATGATACCATCTCTTCATCTGATAATTTTTTTTTATTTTTTAATGCCAAAAGAGGGTTTAGTTTTACTGCTGGCAAGCCTTCTGGTTCAATTTCTGCCATATCCCATCCACTTCCTTTTACACACAAAACATCATAGTTTTTTCCATCTAAATCTTTTACAGTTGTTTTAACAGAAGTATTACCACCTCCATGTAAAACCAATTCACTATTTCTTCCTAGTAATCTAGTTGTATAAACTCTCAACGCCATGTCCCTAGAATGACCAAGTTTCTTGTATTTTGATATATATTTTTTAGCTTCTGTATTAGACCAATTATTTTTCAATGTAATATCCTCATATAAATTATTATCGTAGTTTTTTATTTGAAAGAAGTAAAAAATTAAATTAGTAAAGTTATCAAATATTCATATGACTAAAGTTGGAGAACATATTACGCTTGATATAATAGGCACAAAAAAGGAATACGATCCTGTTTTCTTTGAGAAATTAGTTTATAAAATCGCGAAAATAGCGAAGGTTACAGTGCTTGAAATTTCTAAATATAAATTTGAGCCACAAGGATTTACTTTAGTTGCATTGTTGGCTGAAAGTCATATTAGTTTTCATACATTTCCAGAAAAGAAAATTATAAGTTTTGACTTTTTTACATGTGCGAAGATTTCACCCTCTGTTGCTTTAGATATTATTAAAGATGAGATAGAACATTCACAAATAATTATAAAAAAATTTAATAGAGACACAGTAGATCTCTATCATGATAATTATAGTTCACCTGGTTTAAAAAAATCATATGTAGTTAATAATGTTTTTGAAAATTTTAAGTCAAAGGTAGGCCAACATATTGAGATTCTTGAATTAGAACAATTTGGAAAAGCTTTGTTTATAGATAATGAAATTCAAGTAGCGGAAAAAGATGAATATCTTTATAGCTCTACTTTTGTAAATTCAGGACTTGAATTAAATTCAAGTAAAGAAAAAGCAGCTATCATAGGTGGTGGAGATGGTGGTGTAGCAAGAGAATGTATATCAAAAAATTTTAGTTTTATTGATTGGTATGAGTTAGACCCCGAAGTAGTTGAAGTATGTGATAAGCATCTAGGTAAAATAGGTGAGAAAGCGACAGAGAAAAATTCTGTAAAATGTGTTTGGGGAGATGCTTTTGAAAGCATTAAATCGGTCAAAGATGATACTTATGATCAGATATATGTTGATTTAAATGATGATCAATACTGTATAGATTTGGCTGCTAAAAATATGAATTCACTTGTAAGAATTTTAAAACCAAAAGGTGTCATCACAGCTCAGGTCGGAAGCCAAGATAAAAAACCAAAACAAGTAGAAAATTGGTTAAATATATTTAATAAAAACTTTGGTAATACTAAATTGTCTAGAGTTTACATACCTAGTTTTGATTGTTCTTGGAACTTCTCTTCTTCAATAAACCATTAAAATTTTCTTTTTTAATCTCAAAAATTGTGAAATAATTATTTATTAATGGAGGAAATAATGAATGTAATAAAAAAAATATTTTTAACTATTCTGTTATCTTTATTTTTAATTAGCACTTCTAGTGCAGATAAAATTAAGATAGGAACTGAAGGTGCTTACCCGCCTTGGAATTCAAAAGATGCTTCAGGTAAACTTATTGGATTCGAAGTAGAACTTGCATGGACACTTTGTAGATATATAGGTCAGCAGTGTGAAATCGTTGAACAAGACTGGGACGGAATGATACCAGCTTTAACATCAAAAAAATTTGATGCAATAATGGCTGGAATGTCAATTACTGATGAGAGAATGAAAACAATTAATTTTTCACAAGGATACGCTGACGAAGTAGCATCTTTGGCTGTTATGAAAGGTTCTGACCTAGAAGGTATGGAAACTCCAGAAGCTGTGAATTTAAATTTAGGTGGTTCATCTGTAAATAAAGCTATGAAAACTTTAACCTCAGCTTTATCTGGAAAAACAGTTTGTACACAAATTGGAACAATTCACCAAAATTTCTTAGAGTCTGGAGATGTTGGAAAAATAAATTTGAAAACTTATAAAACACAAGATGAAGTTAACCTTGATTTGACTAACGGTAGATGTGATGTTGCTTTAGCAGCAGCAGTTGCATTTACGGACTATGCTGAAAAATCTGGTGAAGCTGTTGTACTTGTGGGACCAACTTTTTCAGGTGGTGCATTTGGTAATGGTGTAGGAGTAGGTATTAGAAAAGACGATACTAAACTCTTAAAAGCTTTTAACAAAGCTATCGATAAAGCAAGAAAAGATGGCCATATTAGTAGAATTGCCATCAAGTGGTTCGGCTTTGATGCATCTATGTAATTAATTTTAGATATGGCGACTATAATATATAGTCGCCAATCTATATGGAACTTCTTTCATTTGGAGATACTGGTTGGGGAGACGAACTCTTTTTAGCAACTTTAATGACCATTGCCGTTTCTATTGCAGCTATGGCAATAGGATTTTTATTCGCATTAATATTTACACCTTTAAAACTATCTAAAAATAAATCACTTAATATCATTGGAAATTGTTACACTACTATAATTAGGGGTGTTCCAGAATTATTAGTAATATACTTGTTATTTTTTGGTGGGACAGGAGCCGCTATGTATGTGGCTTCAATTTTTGGGTATGATGGTTATATTGAAATAAATGCATTTATAACTGGTGCTCTTGCAATTGGGATTATTTCTGGAGCGTATTCTACAGAGGTTTTTAGGGGTGCCATTTTATCAATCGATAAAGGTCAATTTGAGGCTTCAAAAGTTTTGGGTATAAAAAAATATATTCAATTTTACAAAATTATTTTACCGCAAATGTTGAGGTTATCAATTCCAAACCTCAGTAACGTTTGGCAAATAACTTTAAAAGATACCTCTTTAATTTCTGTTACAGGATTAGTAGAAATAATGAGGCAATCTTATATTGCTGCTGGTTCAACTAGAGATCCTTTATTTTTTTATTCAGTAGCAGCTGTATTATACTTAATACTTACTTTCCTAAGTATGAAATTAATTAATAAATTAGAAATAAAATATAGCAAAGGATACTGATGGATATAAAATTAATGATTAGTATTTTTCCGAGCTTATTAAGTGGTGCAGTTATCACTCTTCAACTCTTAGTATCTTCAATGTTTTTTGGATTAATAATAGGTTTAATTTTTGCAATTTTAAGAATTAATAAAAATCCAATAATTAATAAGTTTGCTTATGGTTATTCTTATTTTTTTAGAGGTACACCTCTGATTGTTCAATTATATTTAATTTATTATGGATTAGCTAATATAGAGTTTTTAAGAAATTCATTTTTTTGGGTAATAATAAAGGAACCATATTGGTGTGCAATAATTGCATTTTCTTTAAATACAGGAGCTTATACGTCCGAGATACTAAGATCAGCATTTCAGACAATTAAAAAAGGTTACATTGAAGCCGCGCAAAGTTTAGGTGTAACAAAAAAAATAACTTTTTACAGAATTCAATTACCTATAGCTATAAAACAATCACTTCCAGCATACGGTAATGAAATAATATTAATGCTTAAAGGCACCTCTCTTGCAAGTGTTATAACAATTATGGATTTAATGGGTGAAGCTAGAAAAGTAAATGTTTTAACTTTTAAACCTTTTGAGGCTTTTATCACAGCAGGAATAATTTATTTATTTATTACATTTATAATTCACAATATTATAAAGTACTTAGAAAAAAAATATGGATTTCAAACATGAAAGTAGCTTGTATTCAATTATCTAGCGGGGAAGATTATAATAAAAATTTTAGAGATATTGTAAAATATATTAATCAAGCGATTGTAAATAAAGCAGACTTAATAATTACACCAGAAACTTCTTCACTGATGTCTGCTGACAAAAATAATTTATTTAAATACTCATATGAAATGAAACATGATCCAATAATAAAAAAAGTAAAAATTATAGCTAAAACAAAGAAGAAATGGATACTTCTTGGCTCAATGTGCATTAAAGAAAATAGCAAATTAAGAAATAGATCTGTTCTAATTGGACCTAAGGGTAAAATTAATGCCTATTACGATAAAATAAATATGTTTGATGTTAAAGTTTCAAAAAAAGAACAACATAAAGAAAGTAAAGTGTTTAAAGCAGGTAAAAAATTAGTATCTGCTAAATTACCTTGGGGTAAAATTGGTTTTTCAATTTGTTATGATTTAAGATTTCCAGAACTTTATAGAAACTTGTCAAAAAGAAATCTAAGTTTTATAACTGTTCCATCTGCATTTACTAAAACAACTGGTCAAAGACATTGGTTAACTTTATTAAAAGCAAGAGCAATTGAAAATTTTTGTTATATCTTTGCACCTAATCAAACAGGAAGAAATACGATTAAAAGAGAAACTTTTGGACATTCAGTTATTATTTCACCTGATGGTAAAATAATGGCCCTTAAGAGATTAGGAAAAGGAATTATTTATTCAAATATAAAACCAAAAATATCTATGGATTTAAGGAAAGTTATTCCAAGTATGCTTTAATAGTTTGTGTATTGTTTAATC
>CACJLY010000007.1 GCA_902594335.1 uncultured Pelagibacteraceae bacterium
AATTCTGCAACTCTAGGTAAGCCACCGGTAATATCTTTTGTTTTTGTTGTTTCTTTTGGTAGTCTTGCAATTACATCGCCAGCTGAAATTTTTGCACCATCTTTTACTGATAAAATTGAATCTGGAACTAAATAGTATCTTGCTTCATTGTCATCTGCTTTTTTTATCACATTTCCTTTTAAATCCCTTAGAGTAATTCTTGGTTTTAGATCAGTATTTTTAGATTGTGTCTTCCAATCAACTACAGCTTTTGTTGAAATACCAGTAGCATCATCAACTGTTTCTGCAATTGAAACACCATCAATTAAATCAACATAATTTGCTATACCATCTTTTTCGGCTATAACTGGTGTTGTGTATGGATCCCATTCACAAATTTTTGCACCTTTTTTAATTTTTTGTTCGTTTTCAAAAAATAGTTTTGAACCATAAGGAACTTTGTATGAAGCAACTTGTAAACCATTATCATCTTCAATTGAAATCTCTGTATTTCTACCCATAACAATTTGATTATTTTTAGAGTCTTTGATTAAGTTGGTATTAACAATTTTAAGAGTTCCCTCAGAATTTGATACAATTTGTGATTCTTGTTTTACAGAGGCTGTTCCACCAACGTGAAAGGTTCTCATAGTTAACTGTGTTCCCGGTTCTCCAATTGATTGTGCAGATATCATACCAATTGCTTCCCCTACATGGACCATTTTACCTCTTGATAGGTCTCTTCCATAACACGTTGCACATACGCCTTCTTTAGAACTACACGTCATTACAGAATATACTTTTAATAATTTAACTCCAGCCGCATCTATCTTCTCACATGCAGCTTCATCTATCATTTCTTCTTTTTTAATTATTACTTCGCCTGTTAATGGGTTTTTAACATCTTGTGCAGTAACTCTTCCTAGGGCTCTTTCTGATAGACTTACCATAATGTTTCCACCTTCTAAAACTTCTGAAAGCTCAATAGATCCAGGATTATCACATTTTACTTTTGTTACAGTTAAATCCTGTGCAACATCACATAATCTTCTTGTCAAGTATCCTGAACTAGCTGTTTTAAGAGCTGTATCAGCTAAACCTTTTCTGGCACCGTGAGTTGAATTAAAATATTCTAATGCCGTTAAACCTTCCTTAAAATTCGATGTGATTGGAGTTTCAATAATTTCACCCGAAGGTTTGGCAATTAAACCTCTCATTCCAGCTAATTGTTTCATTTGTGCTGCCGATCCTCTCGCACCACTATCTGCCATCATAAATACAGAATTTATATTTAATCCTTCATCAGTAACTTCAGTTGCTGAAATTCTCTTCATCATTTCAGATGCAACTCTGTCTGTACATTTAGACCAAGCATCAATAACTTTATTATACTTTTCACCTCTTGTTATAAGACCTTCAGCGTATTGTCCCTCATAGTCAGCGATAAGTTTTTTAGTTTCTTCAATTAATTGTTCTTTATTGTCAGGTATTAAAAGATCGTCTTTTCCAAATGAAATTCCAGCCTTAAATGCATGTTTAAAACCAATATCCTTTAGCTTGTCACAAAATATTACAGTACTTTTTTGACCTGAAAATCTAAATACATGATCAATTACTTCAGAAACTATTTTTTTTGGAAGCAATCTATCAATTAATGAAAATTTATTATTTACATTTTTTGGTATTATATTTGATAACAAAAATCTTCCAGCTGTACTTATATATTTTTCAAACTTGGCATTTCCTTTTTCATCTACGGTTTCAAATCTAGATACTATTCTTGAGTGAACTTTGATCTGACCTGTTTCTAATGCGTGCTCAATTTCAGAAGTGTTAACAAAATATCCATCAACTCTCTCTGTTTGTACTGGTGGTTGTGATAAATAATAAATCCCTAAAATCATATCCTGACTTGGCACTATAATAGGCTTACCGTTAGATGGGCTTAAAATATTATTTGTCGACATCATTAAAACTCTTGCTTCTAACTGTGCCTCAAGACTTAATGGCACATGAACTGCCATCTGATCTCCGTCAAAATCAGCATTAAACGCTGCACAAGTTAATGGATGAAGTTCTATTGCGTTACCTTCTATCAGTTTTGGTTCAAAAGCTTGAACACCTAATCTGTGAAGTGTCGGAGCTCTATTTAATATTACCGGGTGTTCTCTCACTATTAGTTCTAGCGCGTCCCAAACTTCAGTTCTTTCTTTTTCTACTAACTTTTTAGCTTGCTTAATAGTGGAAGCTAAACCTAGTTTATTTAAGCGAGCATATAAGAAAGGTTTGAATAATTCTAAAGCCATTTTTTTTGGCAATCCACACTCATGTAATTTTAAATCTGGACCAACAACAATCACTGATCTTCCAGAATAATCAACCCTTTTCCCTAAAAGATTTTGTCTGAACCTTCCTTGTTTTCCTTTAAGCATTTCAGCTAAAGATTTTAGTGGTCTTTTGCCAGTTCCAGTTATAACACGTCCTCTTCTTCCATTATCAAATAGCGCATCAACAGACTCTTGAAGCATTCTCTTTTCATTTCTTACAATGATGTCTGGTGCTTTTAAATCTATAAGTCTTTTTAATCTATTATTTCTGTTTATAACTCTTCTGTATAAATCATTTAAGTCAGAAGTCGCAAAGCGACCGCCATCCAAAGGAACTAAAGGTCTTAATTCTGGAGGTATAACTGGAACGGTAGTAAGTATCATCCACTCTGGTTTGTTTCCTGTTTCTATAAATGACTCTATTAACTTCAATCTTTTAATGGATCTTTCTTCATTAACTTTAGATTTAGTTTCTTTAATATTCTTAATTAATAGTTCTCTTTCTTCCTCTAAATTTATAGATTTTAGAATTTCAAGTATTGCTTCCGCTCCTATTCCTGCTGTAAACGCTTCTTCTCCATAATCATCTTGATATTTAATAAGCTCTTCCTCACCCAACAATTGGTTCTTCTTTAAGCCTGTTAATCCAGGTTCAATAACTATGAAATTTTCAAAATACAATACTCTTTCAACTTCTTTAAGCTTCATGTCTACAACTAATGAGATTCTGCTAGGTAGGGATTTTAAAAACCAAATATGAGCAACAGGTGTAGCTAAATTTATATGACCCATTCTTTCTCTACGCACATTTGATTTTGTGACTTCGACACCACATTTTTCACAAATTATTCCTCTAAACTTCATTCTCTTATATTTTCCACATAAACATTCGTAATCTTTGATAGGACCAAAAATCCTTGCACAGAAAAGGCCATCTTTTTCTGGTCTAAAAGTTCTGTAATTTATTGTCTCTGGTTTTTTAATTTCACCAAACGTCCATGATTTTATTTTTTCAGGACTTGCTAATGTGATTTTAATACTATTGAAGTTTTGTGCTTCGGATATCTCTGATGATTTGAATAAATCTGATAATTCTTTACTCATAATTTAGTTTAACTCCACATTTAGTGCTAGTGATTTAATTTCTTTTACTAAAACGTTGAATGATTCTGGTATGCCAGATTCAAAGTTTTCCTCACCTTTTACAATTGTTTCATAAACTTTAACTCTTCCAGCAACATCATCTGATTTAACAGTTAAAATTTCTTGAAGTGTATAAGAAGCTCCATATGCTTCGAGAGCCCAAACCTCCATTTCTCCAAACCTCTGGCCTCCAAGTTGCGCTTTACCACCGAGTGGTTGCTGCGTGACTAAACTGTATGGACCTGTTGATCTTGCGTGTATTTTATCTTCTACTAAGTGATGTAATTTAAGCATATAGATAATTCCAACTGTAACTGGTCTATCAAATTTTTCACCAGTTCTTCCATCCCATAAAGTAGTCTGACCAGATTTAGGTAAGTTTGCCAAATCAAGCATATTGGTTACATCTTTTTCTTTTGCACCGTCAAAAACTGGAGTTGAAATCGGCACTCCATTCTGGATGTTTTGGCATAAATCTTTGAATTCAGTATTTGTTAAATTGTCGATATTTTCATCATAAACTTCATTTCCATAAATGGATTTTAAAAACTTAGAAATTTTTTCCTCTTTTTCAATTTTCTTCTGATTTTTATTTATTAAATCTGTTAATTGTTCACCTAGTTCTTTACAAGACCAACCTAAATGGGTTTCTAAAATTTGACCTACATTCATTCTACTTGGAACGCCTAGTGGATTTAAAACTATATCTACAGGTTTTCCATTTTCTCTATAAGGCATATCCTCAACAGGAACAATCTTACTTACAACTCCTTTATTTCCATGTCTTCCTGACATCTTATCGCCAGGTCTTAACCTTCTTTTTATTGCAACGAATACTTTCACCATCTTCATAACACTTGGCAATAAATCATCACCCTGTCTTATTTTAAGAACCTTATCTTCAAATCTTTCTTGAATATCTTGTTTAGCATTTTCATATTGGGATCTTAATTGAAGAACTGTTTCATTTATTTTTGCATCCTCAACATGAATCTTAAATAGGTCAGAAACTGGTAAGTTAAAAATTATTTCTTCGGTTAAATTGATACCACTCTGATAGTTTTTAATTTTTTTATTTAACTTAGTGTTTGATAGTATCGATGTGGCTCTTTGTTTGATGCTTCTTTCTAAAATATCTTCTTCTACAATTTTATCTTGTTGAACACTTTCAATTTCAGCTCTTTCAATAGTTATTGATCTTTCATCCTTCTCAATACCATGTCTATTAAATACTCTTACATCTACTACAATTCCACCACTTCCACTTGGCATCTTTAAGGAAGTATCTGTAACATCAATTGCTTTTTCACCAAATATAGATCTCAAAAGTTTTTCTTCAGGACCAGATGCTGAATCACCTTTAGGTGTAACTTTGCCAACTAATATATCTCCAGGTTTTACCTCTGCTCCAATATAAACTATACCTGACTCATCCAGGTTTTTTAGGGCTTCTTCGTTTATATTTGGTATGTCCCTGGTAATATCTTCTTCACCAAGCTTGGTGTCTCTAGCCATAACTTCATATTCCTCGATGTGTATAGAAGTAAATACATCGTCCGTTACACATCTTTCTGATATTAAAATTGAATCTTCAAAGTTATATCCTTGCCATGGCATGAATGCGACAGTTACATTTTTACCTAATGCTAGTTCACCTGTTTTAGTGGAAGGGCCATCTGCAATTATATCACCAGATTTAACTTTATCTCCGACTCTAACTAGTGGTTTTTGATTAATACATGTATTTTGATTTGATCTTTTAAATTTTTGCAAATTATAAATATCCACACCAGACTCAGAATAATCTTTTTCATTAGAAGCTTTAATTACTATTCTCTTTCCGTCAATTTTATCAACAATTCCATCTCTTTTTGCAACAATTGTTACTCCAGAATCAAGTGCAACATCACTTTCAATTCCTGTTCCAACAAGTGGTGCTTCAGGTTTTAATAGTGGTACTGCTTGTCTCATCATATTTGATCCCATCAAAGCTCTATTAGCATCATCATTCTCTAAGAACGGAATTAATGATGCAGCAACCGACACTAATTGTTTTGGGGATACATCTATGTAATCAATGTTTTCAGGTTTAGATAAGATGAAGTCTAGATTTGCTCTACTAGAAATTAATTCTTCAACAAACTTTCCATTCTTATCTAAAACAGAATTAGCCTGAGCAATTGTAAATTTAGTCTCTTCCATTGCTGAAAGATATTCTATTTTGTCTTGCACAACTCCATTTTCAACTTTTTTATATGGACTTTCTATAAAACCATATTTATTAATTTTAGAGTAAGTTGATAAACTATTTATTAAACCTATGTTTGGTCCTTCGGGAGTTTCTATTGGACAAATACGACCATAATGCGTAGGGTGAACATCTCTAACTTCAAACCCTGCTCTTTCTCTTGTTAATCCACCTGGACCTAAAGCTGAAACTCTTCTTTTATGAGTAATCTCAGATAGCGGATTTGTTTGATCCATAAATTGTGATAGCTGTGAAGTAGCAAAAAAGTCTTTTAAAGAAATAGTTAATGGTTTGGCATTTATTAAATCTTGGGGCATTGCAGACTCAACATCAAGCGTTGTCATTTTTTCTTTAATAGCTCTCTCCATCCTATAAACGCCAATTCTAGCTTGATTTTCAACAAGCTCTCCTACCGATCTTACTCTACGATTTCCTAAATGATCTATGTCGTCAACTTCGTCTTTACCGTCTCTTAAGTCGAGCATTTTTTTTATTATGGCAAGAATATCATCATTTCTTAAAATTGTGATTTTATCTGAACAATTCAAATCTAACCTAGAATTCATTTTTACTCGTCCAACATCAGATAAATCGTACCTATCAGAACTAAAAAATAGGTTATTAAAAATTTGGGTTGCAATCTCAATAGTTGGTGGTTCACCTGGTCTTAAAATTTTATATATTTCAGTAATTGCATCGTTCTTATTTTCATTTTTATCATTTAAAATAGTATGTAGTAAATATGGTCCTTTAGATATGGAATTGGTTTTAGATACATTAATAATTTTTATATTTTCTTCTAATAATTTTTGAATAATTGTGTCATTTAATTCAGTTCCAATTTTAAATGTGTCTTCACCTACTACAAGATCCTCATGTAAAAATTTACCATAAAGAGCCTCATTGGAGACTAAAATTTCCTTTAATCCATCATTTTGAAGTTTTTTAGCAGTTAAAAAATTTATTTGTTCACCGATTTTTACTAAAGTTTTATTATTTTTTGCATCAATTATTTCTTCTGAAAAATTTTTAGCTTTATAATTTTCAGGATCAAATTTTGTTTTCCATTTTTTTAAGTTTTGATCATATAAAAAGGTCTCTTTTTCATAAAATTCATTAACTATGTCATATTTACTAAACCCTAAAGCCTGTAGTAATGTTGAAACAAAAATTTTTTTCTTTCTATCAATTCTAAAATATAAAAAATCCTTAACATCAAACTCAAAATCCAACCATGAGCCTCTATTCGGAATAACTCTGCAATTAAACAAAAGCTTTCCACTTGCATGTGATTTCCCTTTATCATGATCAAAAAATACTCCAGGACTTCTGTGCATTTGGTTAACTACAACTCTTTGAACTCCATTGGTGATAAATGTTCCACTATTTGTCATCATAGGAACTTCACCCATATAAACTTCTTGTTCTTTTGCAGATAGGATATCTTTTGTATTATTTTCCTGGTCTATTTCATAAACAACTAATCTTAATGTACATTTAAGTGCAGCTGAATAGGTAAGCCCTCTTGTAATACATTCGTCAACGTCAAATTTTGGTTTTTCTAGTTTATAAGAAACATATTCCAAAGTTGCTTTATCATTTAAATCCTCAATAGGAAAAATACTTTTAAATACTCGATGAAATCCCTTTACTAAATGTTGCTCTAAATTATCTTTAAATTCGGTAAGTTCCTTGTATGAATTTTTCTGGACTTCAATCAAATTTGGAATCGAAAGACCTTCCTTAAGTTTACCAAAACTCTTTCGAATGTTTTTTTTCTCAGTAAAAGATAATTGCATATCTTGTTTATTACCGAATAAACATATTCAGTAATTAAATTCTTTCTTTTTTATTTACTTAAGTTCTACTTTTGCGCCTGCTGCTTCTAACTTAGCTTTTATTTCTTCAGCTTCTTTTTTATTAACACCAGATTTAACTTCTTTTGGTGCACCTTCTACTAAATCTTTTGCTTCTTTTAATCCAAGTTCTGTAACAGCTCTAACTTCTTTAATCACATTAATTTTTTTGTCACCTGCTGCTGTAAGCATAACAATAAAATCGTCTTTATCTTCAGCAGGTGCTTCACTTACTGAAGCTGCTGGTGCGGCGGCAACTGCTGCTGCTGCAGTAACTCCCCATTTTTCCTCTAGTTGTTTTGAAAGCTCAGCTGCCTCTACAACAGTCAAGCTAGATAAATCCTCTATAATTTTATTTAAGTCAGCCATAATAATAATTTTTTTTATCCCTAGTTATTTTTTTGATTTTTCGAGCGCTAAAATAGCGATTTTTGACGCTGGCGCAAGTAAAATACTTGCGATTTTTTGTGCTGGAGAGCTTAAAATACCTACTATTTTAGCCCTTGCCTCTTCTAACGACGGAAGAGTTGCAACATTTTGAACTCCAGCAACATCTAAAATATCAGAACCCATGATTCCACCTAAAATTTTAAGATTTTCATTTTCTTTTGCAAATTTAGTCAGAATTTTTGCTGAAGTAATAGCATCTTCAGAAAGAGCAACAGCTGTTGGACCCTTAAACAAATTTGTAAGATCTTTACATTTTGTTTTTTCAAGTGCTAATTTTGTAATCCTATTATTCGTTATTTTGAATTTAATGCCATGCTCTCTCATTTTTTTTCTTAGATCATCTAATTGGGTTACATTTAAACCCTGGTAATGAGTGACTATGACAGCTTCAGTACTATCAAACTGAGTTGTCATTTCGCTTATATAATTTTTTTTTTGTTCTTTATTAAGCATAATTATAAATTCTTATCTAATTTAATTTTATACGATACACCCATGCTGGACGTAATATATAATTGTTTTACTAAATCACCTTTAATTGTCAAATTTGATTTTTCTTTTTCTAAAGCATCAATGATCGCTTTATAGTTATTAATTAGTTTCTCATCATCAAATGACTTTTTTCCAATACTTACTCCAATATTTCCGTCTTTATCATTTCTGATCTCTACTTGACCAGCTTTTGCTTCAGTAACTGCTTTTTGAATTTCATTTGTAACGGTACCTAATTTTGGGTTTGGCATTAAACCTTTTGGACCTAAAACTTTTCCCAATTTTGAAAGTTTAATCATCATTGATGGTGTACAGATTAGCTTTTCAAAATTTATTTCACTATTTTTAATTTTTTCTATTAATTCATCCCCTCCAATTAAATCTGCTTTGGAATCTTTTGCCTCATTTAATTTTGCTTCTTCACAAACAACAGCAACTTTAACATCTTTACCTGTCCCTCCTGGCATATTTACAACTGTTCTTAAATTAACTTCACTTTTTTTTTGTTTATTATTAATTCTAAAACTTAAATCAATTGACTCATCAAATTTGGTGGTACAATTCGATTTAATTGAACTTAAAATTTTATCAATATTTTCTGGTTTTAAGTCTTTTGTATATTCTGTTAATTTTTTATGTCTTTTTGATGTCATTAATCTTTAACCTCTATGCCCATTGATCTAGCTGAACCAGCTATAATTTTTGAAGCCTCATCTAAATCATGTGCGTTAAGATCTTCCATTTTTTTTTCTGCAATATCTTTAAGCTGTTGCTTTGAAATTGAACCAATAATATTCCTGCCAGGCTCTTTCGATCCACTTTTTAATTTCATAGCCTCTTTAATAAAGTGTGATGCTGGAGGCGATTTTATTACAAAATCAAATTTTTTATCCTTATAAACAGTAATAATCACTGGAACTGGTTTCCCTGCAAATGCTTTTGTTTTATCATTAAAAGCTTTACAGAATTCCATTATGTTAATTCCTCTTTGACCTAGGGCGGGTCCAACAGGTGGTGCAGGATTTGCCTGACCGCCTTTAATTTGTAATTTTACATAACCACTTATTTCTTTTTTTGCCATCAACTTGCCTTTTCTACTTGGTTATATTCTAGATCAACTGGCGTAGGACGGCCAAATATTGAAACAGAAACTTTTAATCTTAATTTTTCTTCATCAATGTCCTCAACTAATCCACTGAATGATGCAAAAGGTCCATCAATAACTTGAACTTTTTCTCCTACGTTATATTCAATACCAGATTTAGGTTGTGCAACACCATCTTTTATTTGTCCTAGAATCTTTTCAATTTCTTTATCTGAGACAGGGATTGGAGCACCTCTTGATCCAAGAAAACCACTAACTTTTTTTAAATTTTTTATCATATGGTAAATATTATTATCCATTTCGCTTTTGATTAAAATATAGCCTGGAAAATATTTTTTTTTTCTTTGGATTCTTTTTCCACGTTTAACCTCAGTTACATCGTGAGTAGGAACTATTATTTCTTCAAACTTTTCTAAAATGTCTGCTTTTTCTGCCTCTTCCTTAATAAGTTTAGCTACTTTGTTTTCAAAACTTGAATGAGATTGAACTATATACCAGTTTTTCATTATATGCTTACCTTAAGTACTAGCTCTAAAAAAAACTTTAAAACCTGATCTAACAATAAAAAGAATAGAGATGCTAAAACTGCCATTGCAAATACCATTAGTGCTCCCTGCACTGTTTCTTTTGCTGTAGGCCATGAAACTTTAAAAGCTTCTTGTTTTACGTCTTGAATAAATTTTAAAGGATTTTTCATATTTAAGTATTAGATATTTTGGCAGGAGCGAAGGGAATCGAACCCCCAACCTCCGGTTTTGGAGACCGGCGCTCTACCAATTGAGCTACACTCCTATGAGTTTACTCTATAATTTTAGTTACTACTCCAGCTCCTACTGTTCTACCACCTTCTCTAATTGCGAAATTAAGTTTTTCATCCATCGCAATTGGTGTAATTAATTTTACTGTAAATTTTGCATCATCACCTGGCATTACCATTTCTGTTCCTGATGGTAATTCAACCTCACCTGTTACATCAGTAGTTCTGAAGTAAAATTGAGGTCTATATTTGGTAAAGAATGGTGTATGTCTTCCTCCCTCTTCTTTTTTTAAGACATATGCTTGAGCTTCAAATTTAGTATGCGGTTTAATTGATCCTGGCTTACACAAAACTTGACCTCTTTCAACATCAGTTCTTTCAACTCCTCTTAATAAAGCTCCAATGTTATCACCAGCTTCACCTGAATCTAACAATTTTCTAAACATTTCTACTCCTGTACAAACTGATTTTTTTGTTTCTCGAATACCTACGATCTCTATTTCTTCACCAGTTTTAATTACACCAGATTCTACTCTCCCTGTTACAACAGTTCCTCTTCCTGAGATTGAGAAAACATCTTCAACAGGCATTAAGAAATCTTTATCTTTAGGTCTATCTGGCTGTGGAATAAATTCGTCAACTGCTTTCATTAATTCCATTATAGAATTTTTTCCAATTTCATCATCCTTTCCTTCAACTGCCGCTAAAGCAGATCCTTTTACTATTGGAGTTTTATCTCCTGGGAATTTATAAGATGTTAATAAATCTTTAATTTCCTCTTCAACCAAATCTATCATTTCTTTATCATCAACTTGATCTACTTTATTTAGATATACCACTATTGCAGGAACTCCGACTTGACGAGCAAGAAGAATATGTTCTCTTGTTTGTGGCATTGGTCCGTCAGCTGCATTTACAACTAAAATTGCACCATCCATTTGTGCAGCTCCAGTAATCATATTTTTAACATAGTCTGCATGACCAGGACAATCCACGTGAGCGTAATGTCTGTTTGCAGTTTCATACTCTACATGTGCTGTTGAAATTGTTATACCTCTCTCTTTTTCTTCTGGAGCTTTATCAATTTGATCATAAGCAGTAAATTGAGCACCACCAGACTCTGCTAAAACTTTTGTTATCGCAGCAGTTAATGTTGTTTTACCATGATCAACATGACCAATAGTTCCAATATTACAGTGCGGTTTATTTCTTACAAACTTTTCTTTTGACATTACTTTTTTACCTCTTTTTTTTTCTATTTTTAATTTTTGGAGCGGGTAAAGGGAATCGAACCCTTACATCCAGCTTGGAAGGCTAGCGTTCTACCATTGAACTACACCCGCATCACCCAAGTACACTCCTAAGTTATTTAAATATTTATTGAATGGTGGAGGGGGAAGGATTCGAACCTTCGAAGACCGAAGTCAACGGGTTTACAGCCCGCCCCATTTGACCGCTTTGGTACCCCTCCCTAATAGCAGGGGAAGCGTCCCCTTGTTCAATAAAGCTTTAAACAACATGCGTTTTATATATTTTTATTGTACAAATGCAATACGTGAATTTCATAAAAAATAGTATAAAAAGCCTTTAAATTCGAAAAATATGACACAAAAATCATCCTTTTTTATAGCTGGTCGTCATGCTGTTATTGGTGCATTGAGGAACCCAAAAAGAAGAGTAATTAAAGTATTCTTAACAGAGGAAAGTAAAAAAACTATACATAAGCAAAACCCACATAAAAATTTATTAAAGGATATAAAAGTTTTTTTTAAAACTAAAAAAGAATTAGATAAATATTGCAGAAGTGAAGACATATTACACCAGGGTTATGTTGCTGAAATCGAGCATTTAGAAACACCTGATCTTAAAGAGTTTATTAAAGAAAAGAATAATTTAACATTTGTATGTTTAGATGAAGTTACTGATCCAAGAAACATAGGGTCACTAATTAGAAGTGCCGCATCATTTAATATAGATGGTCTAATTGTTAAAGAAAGACATTTCCCAAGCGAAAGTAAATTATTATACAAATCTTCAAGTGGATGTGTTGAACACATTAATATTTTTCAGGTATCAAATATTAATACAACATTGAAATATTTAAGAAATAAAAATTTTTGGGTTTATGGATTTGCCGCAAATAGTGAAAACAATTTTACAGAGATTAAATGGAATGGAAATAATGTATTACTATTTGGTTCTGAAGGACATGGTCTTAATCATCATACTAAAAAATACACTGATTTTTTAGTAAAAATTAATATAAATAAAAATATCGAAAGTTTAAATATATCTAATAGTGCAGCAATAGTTTTTCACCATATAAATCAACAAAAATAATTTCTTGAAAATATATCAAATGATATTAAAAAACTTACTACGCCCTTGTAGCTCAGCTGGTAGAGCAATTGATTTGTAATCAATAGGTCCGCGGTTCGAATCCGTGCGGGGGCACCATCATTCAATAGAATCATCACATATTATTTTAAGAATTAAGTTTTTAATAAATAAAACATCGGTTAAAATAACTGTAATACAACAAAATTATGTTATTATATTTTAATTTATCAATTTATATTTTATTATTTTCTTTTTTTTCCTTAAGTATTTTTGGTTACGGATATTACTTAAGGGAAATAATTTCTAATAATAAATCAAAAACTATTGGAGAAAGTGGTTTATACGGTTTTATATCACTATATATTCTATCAGTAGTTTTTCATTTTTTTTTCCATTTAAATATATATTTCACAATAAGTATTTTAATTTTTGGATCACTCTTATCAATTAGAATTCTTAGAAAAAATATTTCATTAGAAAAATACAAATTAAAGTTAATTTTACCCTTTTTTTTATTAATTTTATTACTAGGTGCATCAAATAATCCTCATGATGATGTCTATCTTTACCAACTACCTTACATAAGCTATTTGCAAAATCAAAAGTTGGTATTTGGTCTGGTTAATCTAAATGAATTTACCGCTTATTCTAATTCATTTTATGACATCATGGGTTTGTTTAAAACTCCAGTTTTAGGAAATCAAACTGTTTATTTAATACCTACAATTTTTTTTATGTTTTTTATTATCTTTTTAATAGAAAATTATAATGAAAGTTCAAAAATAATAAAAATTTTTATTTATAGTATTGTCATTTTAGCCTTTTTAAGATTTACCAGATCTAAAGAATTTGGAACAGATGTTCCTGTTATATGCATACTTTTTTTAATCCAATTTTATATTTTAAAGTTTTTAGAAAATAAGGAACATGAAATAATAAATAAAATATTAATCTTATTAACATTTGCTTTTTTTTTAAAAGCATATGCGGCTTTAGCTGCAATATATTTATTTGTGTTTTTGAAGGATTCAAAAAAAATTTTTAAAGATAACCATAATTTAAAAAAAACTATTTTATTGATGTCTATCATAATAGTAATATCTTCAACAAAAAATATTGCTCATAGTGGCTGTATATCTTACCCAATTAAAATTTCATGTTTTGATAAAAATGTTATTACTTGGTCAAATGGTCATGATATAGTTGAATTAAGAAATAAAGGTCTCACAGCAGGTGCTAAAGGAATTAAACCATATATTAGAAATAATAGAAAAGATGAAAATATTACCGCTGAAGAATATTTAAATAAATTCAAATACTCGTATCACTTAAATGTTGTAAAGGATCCAGATTTTAAAAGATTATTAGTTGTGTTCTTAATAATGTTTATATTTTTATTTTTAGCTTTTCTAAGCAAAATAAGATCAAATGAAACATACTCAAACAATTTTAATACTAATAAATTAAATTCAATAAATCTTATTATATTAATCTTGCCAACAATTTTATGGTGGATTTTAATTCCGATTTCTAAATATGGTGGATACTCATATCTTTTATTTGGTATTTTTTTGTCATGTATATACTTTAATTTATTCAAATATTCAAATTTAAAAAATTTGAGAATTTTTTTAATTATAAGTCTTATATTTTTTCTTGGTAGAAATATTAATAGAGTCATTGATGAATATAATTCTGATAAGTACTCTAATAAAAACTATCCTTTACCAGTTTATAAATATCATGAATATAAAAATGAAAAAATTAATAATCAAGTTTTCTATGTTACAAATAATTTGAACAGATGTGGCGATATAAAGTTTCCATGCTTAGAGAGACCACATTTTGATGCAATTAAATCTATTAAAAAAATCAAGGGCTATTTATTTATTGAAGGTATTAAAGAAAAGCAAATTGAAAGTATAAAAATTGAGCAAAAATGGGCTTACAATACAAATAATAATTAAATTAATTTATATAAACAATTAAAATGATCCTGAAGTAATTTTCTTTTTTGGGTCAAAAAAAGGTTTATCTATTATCTCACATTTAAATTTTTTATTATCTATCAGAACTTCTATCTCTAAACCAATTTTAGAAAAATTAATATCTAACATAGCTAAAGCGATATTCTTTTTTAAACGTGGTGAATAAACAGCTGATGTTATTTTTCCAATAACCTTATTATTAACCGTTAAGGGCCAAAATATTGTGTTGGGTCCTTCTAATTTTTCACATTTAATTTCTAAGCCAACTTGTAATCTTTTTACACCATCGGCTTTGATTCTTTTGAGAGCTTTTTTGCCTATGAAATTTATATCACCTGTTAGGTTAACTAAACGATCTAAACCTAATTCGAAAGGATTTGTATGTATATCCGCATCAGCATGATAAGAAAGCATGCCACCTTCTATCCTTCTAATAGAGGATGTATGGCCCGGTTTTAGTCCAAATCCCTTTCCGGCTGACATAATTTTTTCATATAGTTCATTTCCTTTTGAACAATCTCTTAAAAATAATTCATAACCAAATTCACTTGACCAGCCAGTTCTTGATACAATTAATGGTATTCCATCTAAATTTAATTCTCTAAACCAATAATATTTTAAATCTTTAATACTTTCTCCAAATAATTTAATCATTATTTCTGCAGACTTTGGTCCTTGTAATTGTAGTGGAGAAACATCTGGCTCAGTTATTTTCACATCTAATTCAGAGTTAATCGCTACACCCTGGGCCCATAATAATATATCGCTATCACCTAAAGATAACCAAAAATGATTTTCTCCCAATCGTAAAATAACAGGATCGTTTAGTATTCCACCCTCTGCGTTTGTAATTAAAACATATTTACATTGACCAACAGATAATTTTGATAAATCTCTTGGAGTAAGTAATTGAATAAATTTAAAAGCATCCGGTCCAGTTATTTCGACTTGCCTTTCAACAGCTACATCACAGAGTATTGCTTTTTCAATTAAGTTCCAAAAATTCTGCTCTGGATCTCCAAAATCACGAGGAATATACATATGATTATACACTGAAAAACCAGTAGCACCCCATTTCACAGTCGAATCAAAATATGGAGATTTTCTTATTTGAGTTCCAAACCCAAAATTTTTGTTACTCATTAATTAGTTTCTTTTCTGATTTGTTCTATTTTAATTTTTTTTTGAAGACTTCTATTTGAATCGTAAAGCAGACTAAATTTAATTTTTTTATTTATTTTTATAGAAATAATTTTTGCATTTCTTACTTCATAATTGTCCGCAACTGAACTAATTGGTCTTTTTTGGATGTTAAGATTTTTGATTATAATTTTTGATTTGTCACTAACAATCCTTCCCTTCCATCTTCTTGGTCTAAAAGCACTTATTGGTCTAATGGATAGCTTCTTTGAATCTAAGTTTAGTATAGGACCATAAACTGACATATTGTATGCAGTACTTCCTGCAGGTGTTGAAATTAATATTCCATCTGAAACTAATTTTTTTATAATTTTCTGAGATCCACTAGAAATTTCTAATAAGGCTGTTTGCCTGCTTTGTCTTAAAATTGATACTTCATTTATTGCAATAGACTTCTTGATTTTATTAAATTTGTTTCTAACAATCATTTCTAATGGTGAAATTGTAACAGACTTAGCTTTTGATAAGTTTTTAATTGTATTTTTAGATGAAAATTTATTCATCAGAAAACCATAATTACCAGCATTGATACCATAGAATGGTTTTTTATACTTATTATATTTTTTAAGCGCTGAAAGCATAAAACCGTCACCACCAATAACAATTATTAGATTACATTTAAGTAATGATATGTTTTTAATTTTATGATCTAGAAAATTTTTAATTTTTTTTGATGTTTTAGTATTATCAAAAAGAATATGAGATTTTAACATTTAGTGGTGCCCTCGGCCAGACTCGAACTGGCACTCCATAAATGGCAAGGATTTTAAGTCCTTTGTGTCTACCAATTTCACCACGAGGGCATTAATGAATTTCATGAGTATTTATGCCAATATTTATAATTGAACAAGATTAATAAGTAAAATTTTTTTATTTTATCTGTCTATGTACAAGTCTTGTACAAGTTCTCCTGTATAATCCTATAAAATATATCAATAACCTTCTGGATTTACTGTAACTGTTAAACCACTAGCTGCCTCTGCTTCAGCAACAGCTTTTTTATGATCTGCACAACCAGCTGCGTTTCCCGAACTACAAGCACTTCCTTGATTTGCTGCTGCATCGGTTAGACCTGAATAAACAACAGTTTGTCCTGGTCCGACGTTAACCCCAGTACGACCGACTATAACAGCTATTGAGCCATCAGAATTTTGAACAAGTTGTACAACATTTTTTTCTGCTCTTACTCCCTCAATTACCTCATGTGCTGCTGCCTGAACAACTTGAGTAACTTCTTGAGCTACTTCTTGGGCAGCTTCTTGGGCAGCGCTTGCAGCTTCTGTTGCTGCCTCTGATGCAGCTGAAGCAACTTCTGTTGTTGAAGATGCGGCTGCCTTAGCCGCATTAACTGCATCAACAACACTCTGCTCTGCTGTAACTTGATTTTTTGCAGCTGCAAGAACATTTTCATCTATTTGTTGACCTGAAGCTTTTGCAGTTTCTAATCTTGAAACTGCATCTTTTGCTTTTTGCAGTAACGCCTCTGCACCACCTTCTTCCATGATACTAAATTTTCCACTAAAAAATTCTTTTGTAACCTCACCTGCTGCCTCACCTATTGCACTGTCTAAGACTAATCCTTTAGTATTTACTGTGGCTGCAGCTAACGCATCATCAAAACCAAATGGAGATTCAACTCCATCAGCAATTTGTTGATTAAAAGTCTCTAATTCTGATTTAGAAATATTAAATGCACAATCTCCTCCTGAGCACATTCCACCTTGATTAATATCTCCAGTTCTAACAAAAACATATCCAGAGGCTGCAACCTTTTTACCTAAATCTCCACTAGGTCCACATTGATCACCACTACAAATAATTCCTCCATACAAAGCATTTCCTGTATGACTATCTAATACTTGTCTTCCAGTTTTTGGATCAATGAGTGAATAAGTTCCTTCAGCCATATCATTTGTAGCAACAAGACCTTTTGCTGTTTCAAGACCAAACATACCTGAATTAATTTTTTCAGCAGCTATTTCGGATAACTGTATGTTTAAATCTCCTGTAGCATCAATTTTACCAACGCTTAAAATTTGTTCTCTTGTCACTGCTCCAGCTAGATAAACTTGGTTACCTCTTGTAAATGTACCTACAGGAGCTTCAAAATCACCAACATCATCAGTTAAAGTGTTAGTATCAACTATTCTCATTAACTCAGTTCCTTCAATTTGAACGATTGATTTATTTTCTAATTTGGCAACAGCTTCAACAATTTTTTCATTTACATTAATTCCTGATTTAATTGCTTGTGTCATTGCAAGATCAGCTTTGATTTCAATGACATTGGTTAACTCTTGATTAAGTTTAGATATTTGATTTGAAATGTCTGGTGTTTCAGTTTCAAGAGTAGTTAATTCAGTTGTAAGAGATGCTAATTGACTATTAATTTCTGTTGATTGTTTTTCATAATCTTTCAATTGACTATCTAATTGAGCTATTTGACTTTCAAATTGAGCTTTTAATGTATTAGCTTCATCAGTTGCTTTACCCTGACTTTCAATTTGATTTGCAATAGTAGTTAATTGAGTATTAAGTTTAGTATCCAGGTCTGCTCTTTGACCTTCTAGCTCACTCATTTTATCACTTAAAGGATTTAATTGTTCTTGAAGTGAAGCTAAGTTTTCAGTTTTTTCAGCTATCAAACTTTCTTTAGAACTAAATTGGTTTGATAAATCACTGATTTGATTTTGAATTTCACTTTCTGATGATTTTAATGAAGCAAGTTCACTCTCTAAATTATTTATATCATCATTAATAGTTAATGATTGAGACTTTGTTTGTTCAAGATCTTCAGATAATTTTGCTATTTTTTCATTTAAAGCATCTAATTTTGGATTAGTTGTTTTAAGCACAATGGATAATTGATTTTCAGCTAACTCTAAATCACTTTGACTTAGGTTTAATGGATCATAGTGATTATAAATTGCATAATCATCTATCCAACTATATTTTTTTGATTTTAATATTGCTGCAGCTTTTACATTTGACATTTCCCAATATGGACCGGTCATAAACTCAGAAACAGGTTTGTCTCCTATGTCAGCCATTGCAGTTCTTAATGCCTCTAAAGCTTGTACTTCAGTTGTACCATCAACAATGTCATATAATTTAGCTCTCATCATTGCAGGATCTAAATCTGCAACTAATTCTGCATTACCCTCAAAAGTAGGAACCTTATTTAAAACATCTGCAACTTTTTGGCTTATTTCCCTTAAAGGCTTTGTCTCTTCTGAAACTATAGCGTCATACTTAACACGTGCTTCCTCTACAGATTTAACCAAATTTTCTCTCGCTTGATCTGATACGCTATTTTTTATAGAAGAAATTTCATACTCTGTATTTCTTATCTCTTTTTCTATATCACTTTTTTCTAAATTAATTACTTGATCCTTGTTAAGACTTTGCGGAATTCGAGTATTCCAAATTTGCATGTTAATACTTAAACGTCTATCCCAGTTTTCTCTTTTGTACGCTTGGTTAGATGGTAAATTTCTTAATCTATTGTATTCTTTTTTTAAATTTTCTAGATTTTGTACAACGTTATTTCTATTATCGTTGTATTGATTAAACAATTGATCTGCGTTAACGTCAACTTGCTCAAGTGAGGATGTTAACTGATTAATTTTTTCTTGTTGTAATTTCAAATCTTGATTTCCCTCCAAAATTTTATCTATTTCCTTTACAACTAAATCTGTTTCAGCCACATTTGATTGTAGGCTAGAATATTGTATCCAAGTTGTATTTAGCCCTCTTAATTGCTCTATATCTTTGGTTTTTTCACTGATAGATTTTTGAACTTGATCTTTAGCGTTTTGTAACTCTAGTGATATTAAAGACGCTTCTTGAATAGCTTTTTCTTCAGCAATAATTACATTAATTTCTGCATTACTTGGAACACTGACATTCCATTCGCTGCTTTTATTAAGTCCTTTGTAAATATTTTTTGTTACTTCTTTTTGAACTTCCCAATCATCATTTTGAATTGCATTGATCCCTTTATTTATTTCAGCATCTGACAAACCAGCATATATTCCATATTTTTCTATCTCTAAAATTCTTTGTTTCTTAGGATCATTGTCCAACATTGTAGATACTTCTCTCATTGCAAAATCAACTTCTTGTTTTTTACTTGTTGAAGAAGGACCATCCCATAAAATTTCTGCATAATGATTGAAAGCCTCAACTTCTTTATCTATTGATCTTTCAAATTGAACTTGAACAAAATCTTTTTGTAAGGAAGCATCTTCTAATTGAGTATTTAATTCATTTAAATTTTTATTTAAATTTGGCGCTGAACTCTTTAGTTGATCTAACTCCAATTCTTTTTTTGTTAATAAATTTTGATTAGCTTTTAATTGATTGTTTAAATTACTTATATTTTGCTCTAATTGCGATTTTGTTGATATTTCATTTGCCAATTCTAAATTTAAACCCTGAACTTGCTGCTGAAGTGAATTCGATTGTTGTTCTGCAGTTTTAATTTGACTACTTAAATCGCTTAACTCACTATTAAATTGACCTGCTAACTCTTTACTTTTGTTTATTTCTTCATCAGATAAAATTGTTGAGGATTGTTTTAAAATCTCCTCATTATATTTAGCTAAAAGGTCAGTTTTCTGAGTTTTTAGATCTGTGATTTGACCCGATAAAGGATCAATTTTTGTTTGTAAATCATTTAACGAATTTTTTTTATCAAGAATTTCTAAATTATTAGCCTGAAGTTTTTGTTCAAGTGTTGAGATATTTGTATTTATCTCATCATCGGAAATTATTTGTTTACCATCATCTGTAAGAATGTCGCCTTTCCATGAATTTGCCCATTCTTCTTTGGTCCAAGTTGCCATTTCTTTTTTCTTTTCAACAGCAATTGCAACATCAATGGTTTCAATACCAATTTGATCAAGAGTTTCAACTATTCCAAAAGCATCTATACCCTCTTCGCTTATATCCACCATTCCTGAAATCAAATCATTTAACTTTTCTTCTTTTACTTCTTTCATCTCAGCGGTGATTTCATTTACAATTTTCATATTTTCTTCACCAAAACTTCCCATATCTGCTTTTGACATATCGGATGAAAATTCTTGGGGAACTAATGCGTTCGTACCAGCTAATGATTTTTCTATAAATTCTAAAGCTTTAATGGCACTCTCTTCATTGCCATCTTCTAAAGATTCTTTTACAAATTCAGTGACTTTGTCTATTTGTTCAAAAGCTTTATCCATTTTGACTGCCTCTATAACTTCGCTTGTATCAACATCATTAAAATCTTTTGTAGCGGCATCAATCGTATCAACAATATCTCTTAACTCTTGATCAAGTGCTATTGATGGGTTGGAAAAAATTAAAAATAATAAAGTTAAAAAATATAAATTAATTTTTCTCATGATTTATCTTTGGTTGATTTTTTTTCTTCAGCTCTTTCCTCTAATTTTTTCTTTAAGGCTGATATTGTTGCTTTATAAACATCAAGTCTATCTTGTCTGTCTTTAATATCCTTATTAACTGTAATATTATTATCTGTTGGAACTCCCATTTCTAAAAATTCTCCTAATAACCAAAATTTTTGAATAGCTTCTTTAGCTGGAGTATCCATGTTCATACCAAGAGCCTCTCGCATATTTTTTCTTCCATTATTCATTCCAAATAAAGATCTAATTGCATCTTCATCTTTTGATTTCTTCTTTTTAAATAGCCCTTTTTTTTTATAATCATCTTCTTTAAATCTTTTTATCGCTTTTCTTGTATCGTATAACCTAGATGCATAAAACACTTCATACATAGCCATTGATTTGATCATTTTACCTGGATACTTTTGACCCCAGGATGGGTTTTTTCCAAAATTTCCCCACATGTATGATCCTGCTTTTTGACCAACGCATTTCATTCCTTTTCCACAACCTATAAATTTTTTTAACATTCCTTCTGTATAATAAGATTTATCAAACTTAATTATTTCACCAAGTTCCTCTATTTTTTCTAAAGTAATTTCATCTTTATCTTTATCTTTATCTTTTTTACCAAATAATTTTTTGCTATTGGTTTTTTTGCTTTTTATAGAAAACTTCTTTTTTGTATTGCTTTTTAATTCGCTTTTAGGATTTTCTAAAAATTCAATTGATTTTTCATATTCTACTTTTGAGATTCCTCCAGCTTCGTAGATTTTTTTTAATTCTTCTTTTTTTTGATCAACAGTTTTCGCAACTGCACTTAAGGATATTAAGAGTGATAAAATCAACGAAAAAATAATTTTTTTCATTAACAAATAATATTATTTTATCTCTTCATGTACAAGTTTTGTACAAGTCTACACAAGTTAGTTAAGTCTTATTTTTAAATATCAATTTAAAGCAAAATAAAAATTATGTGATTTTATAGGATGTTTTAGACTACGTTAGACTACCACGGACTGACTCGTCTGTGAATCCCTTGGCTTTTAAGTCCTTTGTGTCTACCAATTTCACCACGAGGGCATGAGTTATTTTCATGAGTATTTATGCTAATATTTATAATTGAACAAGTTTAATAAGTAAAATTTTTTTATACTTTGCTTTGTTGTCTTAAAAGGAATACTTCTTCAGCTCTTTTAATGCATGCCAATTCTAAATTTTTGTGGGATCTTTTAGAGATTGCCTCAATAATCAAAGGACTTTCATCTTTTGCACAAGAATAATTCTTTATAGATCTATTTACATTGTCTTCAGCAAGTATTTTTTTTATTAAATCTTTTCTAAGTGTGTTACCTTTTTTTTTATCAATCTTACCTGAAATAATGGATAAACTAAAAGATACCAGAGCACTTATAATAAAATATATATACGCTCTATCACTCAATTTTTTTGCTTCATCATTAGAAAAACCACAATCATTCAAGCTAGATTTTATATGATATTTAAATAATTTAAAATTTGAGATAGGAAATCCTCTATTTAAACCATCAGAAACCGCAGTATTAACATTTGGATAAACGTGATGTGTATAAAGTTGTTTTTTTAAATATTTCACTGAGTTAGTGAATGATAGAACAGACCATGAAAAAATTTGATCTTCCATATATCGTAATTTTTCATCAAATTGTAAATTGTTTTCACTAATAATAGAACGTCTTATTAATCTTCCAGTAAGATCAAATAGAGTTAGTGTTGGTAATGTATTGTAAAATCTTTTTCTCATTTCATGCATAATTTCAGACTTATCCAAATCACGACTTGAAGGATACATAAAAATATTTTCTCTTTTATTTTTATTATTTTGTATCCATTTTTTATCACTGATTACGAGATCGTATTGATTCTGAGTCGCAATATCATACATCAAAGAAAGTGTATTTGTTTCTATTACGTCGTCGACATCAATAAAAAATACATAGTCTCCAATAGCCTTTCTTAAACCAAAATTCCTAGCAGCTGAAGGCCCTAAATTTAATTTCAATGAGAAAAACTCTAAATTTTGTAATTTTTTTTTTTTTAATATACTGATGGTGTTATCAGTTGATCCATCATCAACCATTAGTATTTCAAATGGTTTATCAAAATCTTGATTTCTTAATACTTCAAGGCAATTTTCAATATACTTCTCAGCATTAAAAATTGGAACAATAACACTTATCAAAGGATTTTTGGACATATTTTTTTCAAATAATATAAATCGTTGTTTAATTATTTATATTTATAAATTTCTCTTTTTTTTGGAGTTAACTATAAATTTTATAAGGAATTGGTTTAGACACTTGTTCGCCACCTTCTATCATTCCCCGGCCATCATAACCAACCTTACTAGACGGATCATATGGGCGGCCATCGCAAAAATCACACCCAGGAAAAAACTGTCTTCCTTTAATGAAATTTTTTAATTTGGTTCTTAAATTTTCTGTTTCATTTAATAATTCTATATAGTCAGCTTTATTATTTGGAACTGCTTTTAAAGTATATGCATTTGCTATAAAAGGACATGTATAAAGTCTGCCATTCAAAAGTGTGTAGAGTTGTGTACTACAACATTCTTTAAAAACCTCTTTCAACTTTGAAGCTGATCTATTGTGTTGATGAATTCTACTACAATCAACCCAATTTTCTGGAGGAGATCTATTGTAAGTAATTTTGTAATGATCTAGTTTTTCTATCATTTTTTCAATACTTCTTGATAATTTTCCATAATCTGTAATTGTGAAAATCACATTATTTTTGTCGAAAGATTCTAGTTGTTCGTCTCTCGGTGCTATTGTGCCATTTGTATAAATAAATATTTTAGCTTCGGGATTGTTTTTAGAAATACCATTTACAACATCAGCCCAACCTTTATTCATAAGTGGTTCGCCACCTATTACTCTAAATTCAGAAATATAATCAATATTTTGATACAATGTATCTAAAGCTTTAAGTATATCTTCATGATCAGTATTTTTAGCGTCTGTATAATACTGCATAAGATTTGAACAATTTCTGCATTTCAATGAACATTTAGTAGTAACCATGACATCTAAACTTCGCATATAAGTTTTATCTTCATCAAAATAAAATTGATGACTTTTTTTGTTTACCTCAATTTTTTCATTCATGAATGATTGTGAAATTTGATATGTATATTTTGAAATTTCAAAATTTTTTAATATTTCTAAAGGTGAGTAAAAATCTCGATAACCCAACTCGAATAATGGATCCAAACATTTTTGAATGTCATGATATGCAATAATAATGCGAGCCTCAGGAAATTTCTTATGAAGTACTGGAGTATGAATTATTTCTAATCCACAAATCTTTTTTCCAGATTTTCTTTTTTCACTATCACATAATGCTGAAATTACTATTCCTGCATCATTGCAAGCTTTTATAATTGCCTCAACCTCTCTTACAGCAGCAGCAATTATGACTGGAGGTCCAGATTGTTTTAAAGTCTCAATACAGTTATATTTTGCTTTCATAACTCTAATTATAACCTATTTCTAATCATAATTGAAAGCTAAATTAAAGTTATGAGATTTTATAGGATGTTTACACTGCCTTGGACAATTATGGACTGACTTTTACTTCTATCCCTCGTCTTTTAAGTCCTTTGTGTCTACCAATTTCACCACGAGGGCATCTAGATTTTGCATTGTATATCTGTCATTTGTTTTAACACAACTTCTTTTGCGTGTTCAAGAATTATCGGTGCATAACTGGTGACTAACTTTATTAAAAAATTATGGTAATTTAATCTAATATTTTACTACTTTACCCCATAGGGATTGAGATGGTCCATACCCTATTCGAGCATCTTCCATTTTGAGAACTCTACTATGATCAACCATCATATTTATACCTGGACCATAGATCTCTATGTATTTTGATAATACATCCTGATCATCAGCCTCAACCATAAACTGACTCAATTCTAGTGGACTAATGATTTTATCGATTACGTTCCATCTATAATCTTTCTTATCAAGGTTTTCTGTCAAACCCTCTGATTCTAGCAATATTTTCCAAGAACCTGCCTCAATAAATCTTTTAGATTGCATTTTAATTCTTTCTACAAAAATTTCTTCATCGATAACCTTGGAATGTGCAAACGCAACACCAACCTCATTGATAACTTTTATCCCTTTGCTTGTTGCATTTTCTATCAGTCTACACATCTCATCATCATCTAAAGAACGAGCTATTCTTGAAATTTCAATTATATCAATACCAAGATTAACAACAGTATCCAGATAATCATCTACCACTTCTTTACCACCTGACAATGCAACGTCCATTATTGGATTCCCTAATGCGACTTGAACACTGTGTTTTTTGCAAGTTTCAATAAATCTCAAAAGAGATTTTTTGCTCATCATTGCACCTTGTTTTCCAGAAATCTTAAAGATATCAACAAGGTTTGCATATGCTTCTAGGTAATCATCTATACAATTTCCCACCATCACAGGTGCCCTAACATAATTTATGCCTGTCTCTCGAGGTTTTTCCTTTCTTTTTATAAAAGGTAATTTTGGAAATGTTATTTCAGTCATTTAAATTCTATTTATTTAATTCAATTGCCCACCTAGCCACCAAGGTAAATCGATAAATAATCCTATCAAACCGTTTGGAAACTGTAAAGTTAACAGAGACGATAACGCCCATAGTATTGCCATTAATACAGCAGAAATGCAAATTGATGACACATAAGCTTTCTTATTATGAAATAATATAAACATGTTAATAAAAAGTGCAGCAGCAATTGGAAAACCAAATGTAAAATTCATTAATAAGAAACCAATAAAACTTAAATAATAAAAAAGTTGATTATTAAAGTTTCCACTTATTTCAAAAATATTCGACCGAGCAAACTTCATCAAACTATTATTTAAAAATGGTAAATTTTTTAAATCTGCAATTTTTATAAAAAGTATAAAGATTAAGAGTGAAAAAGCTATTACACTTAGACTTATTGGAAACAAATTAGCACGATAATCTAAACTACTTGTAAACCAAATCATTGATAATGGCAGACAAAGTAATATGACTATATAATAAATTTGAGTAAGCTTACCTTTAATAAGATCAGACCTATAATTTTTGTCAAACTTTTGTTTTGTTAATAGAACGATGGTAGCAAGACACAAAATTATAAGAATTATTGAAACTGGACGGGATAAAAAACTTAAACCATATACTGCTTGAGTTTGATAGCTTAGAAGTTCAACTTTGCTTGATAAAAAGAAGCCAATTAAAAGAGCCGGTCTAGACCAACCAAAGTTTTTAAAGGTAATACCAATTATACCAAATGATAATAGTCCAATAAAATCATACCAGTCCCTATTAATATTAAATGTCGCAAAAAATATTAAACAAACCATCACAGGTGCAAGTATGTAATATGGAACTAAAGTGAATTTAGAAATTTGAGATGAAAAACCCATACAAATCCCAGCACCTAAAATATTTGCAATAGCTAATGACCAAATCATTAGATAGGTAAGATCTAGGTTTGTCGTTACCATATCTAAACCAGGTTCAATTCCAATTAGAACAAAACCTCCAAGCAATAAAACCTTATTACCAGAACCAGGTATTCCAAAAATTAATGTTGGAATTAATGCTCCACCCTCTTTAGCATTATTAGCAGACTCAGGTGCTATAACTCCTCGAATATCACCTTTACCAAATTGTGAAGTATCTTTAGTTGTTTGTTTTAAGTGACTATATGCAATCCAATCAACGACTGTTCCTCCTAAACCTGGTAAAGCTCCAACTAGACAACCAAGAGTAGAGCAACGTAAAACTAAAAACCAATTTTTTACTACATCTTTTAAACCTGTGAACCAACCCTTTTTAGTATTAAGTGATTTTGCAATTGAACCTTTAGCATCAAGAAGTCCGACAATTTCAGGAATTGCGAATAATCCTAGTCCAACAACAACGAGAGGAACGCCTTCTAAAAGATATAATGTATCAAATGTATATCTTGGATCTCCAGTAATTGGGGCTGTTCCAATTGATCCAATAATTAATCCCAGAAAACAAGAGGCAATACCTTTAAATAAATTGTCACCTGTAAGAGCTCCCACCATTAATAAAGCAAGAACTACTAATAGAAACTGTTCTCCAA
This sequence comes from uncultured Pelagibacteraceae bacterium, assembly GCA_902594335.1. Classification (GTDB taxonomy): domain Bacteria; phylum Pseudomonadota; class Alphaproteobacteria; order Pelagibacterales; family Pelagibacteraceae; genus Pelagibacter. The sequence continues at coordinate 27,460 of CACJLY010000007.1, forward strand.
ATCCAAATGCCATTATAATTGGAATGGCGTAATAAATAGATATTGATAATATAAATGCTCCAAATATACCTCCAAGCAACGAGGCACTAAAGGCAGCACTCAAAGCTCTTGCTGCCATACCCTTTTTAGAAAGTGGAAAACCATCCATCACTGTTGCTTGAGATCCTGCTGTACCAGGTACCCCCATAAGCACGGCAGGAAAAGTATCAGAAGTTGTTGTAGGAGCTAGAACTCCAATCATCATTGCAAGAGCATGTGAAGGTTCCATTGTAAAAACAAAAGGTAAAACAAGGGCTAAACCTGAAGTTCCACCCATACCTGGAAGGATACCAACAATTAAACCAAGTAATGTACCTGCAAATAGAAATGCTAAATGAGTAGGCTCAAAAAGTTGAAAAAGTGCAGCTAATAATTGTTCCATAAAAAAAGCTGCTAGCTAATAGCTAGCAGCACTTTTTTTATTTGTTCTATTGAACTCTATATGTGAATTTATGTTTCTTTAGAGCTGCATTTAATTGCTTTTTAGTAGTATCAGAAAATACTGCAGCCTTTTTAATAATTTCACCAGCTTCTTCTCCTATGATTAATGGAAATGGTCCAAGAGCTTTTACAGCTTTTGCCTTAAACTCTGGGTCATTTGTCATTTTAATAGCTGCATCTCTGTATGCTTTTACTATTTCATCGGATGCATCTGCTGGAAGCATCATTGCTTTAGATGCTTGAGACCATGCAGCACCTATTGCATAGTATGCCTCTAGGTCATCACCCTCAAGTTTTTTACCATTTACCTTCTCATACATTTCAGGAAATGTAGGTGCATTTGGTGCCAAAGGATTTCTAGAAACTGAACCGTCAGCTCCAATAATTCCTAATGTCATTAAATCTACAACTTTTCCTTTTTCTATTTCAGGCTTAACTTTTTTTACATAATTCGCTGCGCCATGTGAACTTAGATGAATTTCACCTCTTAGGAATGCTTGATAACCTCCTGAAGATGAAAGACCAGGTATAGGTTTAGCTCCTTTAATACCAAGTTTCTCATAAATCCATATGTGAAATAAATCTGCAGATGCTGGAGTTTTCAATGCATAAAGAACCAATTTTCTCTCTTTAATTTTTGATAGATCATGAGGCTCAGCTAAGTCTGAACGTGTGAACCAATGAGTATTTTGCGGTAGCAAAACTACTGGTCGGTATTCACTAAGATTATATTTAACAAGTGGATTTCCAGTAGCAACATTAACTATAACTGAAGTTGAGCATCCAAAAATAAAAGTTCCATCTGCTTTTGCATTTTTTTCAAAATAATTTGAACCTTTAATAGCTCCACCTCCTGGTATGTGCATGATTTGGACATCAGGATTTCCAGGTAAATATTTTTTTAAGAAAGGTTGAATAAATCTTGCAAATCTACTCGTACCACCACCTTCTTTAAATGGCACAACCCATGTAACTGTTTTGCCTGCGAAATTCACATCTGCATTTCCTATGGATACAAACGAGAATAACGACATTAATATTAATATTAGAATTTTACGCATAATTTCCCCCCTTGAGAATATTGTTAGAGATAGTATAACGTGTTCATTATGGGTCTTTCAACTAATTATATTTTTTTACATCCCTAAGAACTATGAAAATGACTTATTTAGTTAGAAATTTATCTATTTGACTAATATAAAAGCAAAAAACATGTCTAAAACAAAAAATTCGATATCAAAAGTATTTGATTTAAATACTATAGAACCAAAGCCCAGAACTAAATCACAACTATGGTTGAAAGATGTGGGTTTTGATGAAGGCCCATGGTACCACGAAAGAATGGGACTTCGTGAATTAGAAGACTTTCTAGAGGTTGCGGGTAACAGGATTGACCATGTTAAAATTGCAACAATGCAAGTTCTGGGTCATCCAAAGGAATGGTTGGAACGTAAAAATGATCTTTACAAAAAACACTCGATAGAACCTTACTTAGATCATGGTTATTTTATAAAAGCTTTTAAAAAGGGAAAAGTAAATGAAGCAATTGATGTTGCGGCAGATTTAGGATTTTCTGCAATGGAATTCATGAATACATTTGGAGACATCCCTGAAAATCAAATTAAAGCTTGGTGCAATCATGCGATTAAAAATGGAATGAATATAATTTATGAACATCATCCAGAAAGTGGATGGGACAAGACAAAAAAAAATACTCCTGCAACATTTAAGCAAATTGTTGAAAGTGCTGAACCTTTTTTTGAATATGGCGCATTTTCAATGCTTATTGATCATGAAGAAATTGAACTTCATGATAGTAAGTCAGATGTATTAACTGGAGTTCTTGAACACTTTGGTAAAAATAAAGTTGCATTTGAAGTGACTTCACCAAAGGAAGCTGAAGTGAGATGGTATTCAGATATACTTAATTATTTTGAACTCTTTGGCGCAGATTGCAATTTAACTAATATTATGCCCAGCCAAGTAATGCTCATTGATCCATTAAGGTCTGGAGAGCGACCCGCTGAAATTTTATTTGATAAGTATCCAGAATTGGTTTCAGTTAAAGGTAAATAAAAATAATTAATTCTTAAAATTTTATTTAATTCTTTGAATTATACTGAGGATGTTTAGATTGAGGTCTGTTTTTATGATTTACAACGATAGATCCATCAACAACTTTAATATCATAACCCCAATTATCCCAACCTTTTAATGATAATGGTTCACCAAGTTTGTCCTCGAGTGTTCGTGGGTAAACATAACAGCCCTCACTATCTCCATATTGAGCTCTCGCTTTATCCATTTTTTTTTTAACTTCCATATGCAAGTCTAATGGAACATTTAAATGTTGCCCAAGTAAGTAACTTAAATTCATATCTTTGCATGCTAAATCCATTGTAAATCCAGCTTCATATTTTTGATTAAAAATGTGAGGCACAACTGTTTCCCACGCAAAGGAGTTTCCGGCTGAAACTCTAATAGCATCAAAAAAACTCTCTAAGTCTAATCCTGCTCTTTTAGCAATCATCATACACTCAGATGCTGCAACCATATTAGTAAATGCAAGCATGTTTGAAACAACTTTTGTAATAGCACCTGCTCCTATATCTCCACAAAGAACAACAACTTCACCAATTGCATCTTGTAAAACTTCCTTCCAAATATTAAATATTTCTTTATCTCCACCGGCTAAACAAACCATATTATTATTTTTTAAAGCATGAACACCTCCGGTTAGGGTAGCTTCCAACATTGAAACACCATAGGTTTTTGCTTTTTCTGCCAACTTTTGGGTCTGTTTAAAATCAGTTGTAGATGTGTCTATCCATATCAAACCAGAGATCGCGTTTTGTAATAATCCATCTTCACCATCAACAGCTTGCAAAACATGTTCTGGCTTAGGTAAACAAGTTAAAACTGCATTACATTTATGCGCAAGATCTTTGATGGAGTTAGCTTTGCTAATATCTTTTGGAACGTCATTGAGTTTATTTTTATCAATATCAAAGGCTACAAGGTTATACTTCTTTGATTTGTATAAATTATTTAAAATTGGTGTACCAGCATTTCCTAAGCCAATCACCCCTATTGTTATGATATCGCTCATGATCTCTCCTTTCGTAATTTAAATAAATGTTGAAGATACATCTCCAAAGGCTGATGAGGTAACTTCGATCAATTTCTTTTCATTAATAGGAACAGGAAATCCATATGCTCCTGTTAAAATTAAGTCATTTTTTTTTAAGATATTATTTGTTTTTGCTTTATCTTTCACTAACCACTCTATTTCTCCAAGCATATCAAAAGGCCATTTTTTATCTATCCATTTATCAACTACTTCATTGTCATAGACTAGTTTTAAATCAGTGATTTCATTGCTGTTTGGAACTTTGTTCTCTGGTCCTAAAATAACTCCAGCATGAATTGCATTGTTAGCTAAAAGTTCTGCACCATTTGGTGCTTCACCATTAAATACTAAATTATGTATTTCTATTAAGGGATACATTGATTGAACAGACTCTAATATATAATCAAATGAAACTGATTCTGGATTGATATCTCTATTTAATATAATTCCAAATTCAGCCTCCATTGCAGGATTGAAATAATCCTTTTTATTAAGCTCAACTCCGTTTTGATGTAATTCATGCTTCCAAAGTGTACCTTTTGCTGGGTGGGAAAGGTCCATTTTTTTTTGGGTATCCTTTGAAATACATCCTATTTTATAACCAATGATTTCCTCACCTCTTGATACTCTTAATTCAGTAACCTTATTTTGAATATGTAAAGCATCCTCGTTACTTATTTTTACTTTATTTTTAAAAATTTGGCTGGGGTTTTTGGCATCATAATCTTCAAGAATTTGGTTTGAATATAAATCTAATTCTTTTGAAGATAGATTGCCCATTAAAAAAGTAAAACAACTAAAAATATCATCTGAATAAAATTAATCACAACAGAAATAAAATGTGAATATTTAAATTTTTTATCCTGCTTTTCATCTCTATATTTATTTATCAGAGGCATTAATAAATAATTTGAAGTCGCAAATAAAATTGTAATTGCAAGTATTAAGTAAAAATCTAAACCTAGTTTACTTAAGAATAAAAAAGTTAATAAGACAATTAAACTTAAACCTAGGTTAACATTGTAATAAAAAGGAAATATTCTTCTTATAAACTTTCGTGCATTATCTTCATCTAAAGTAGTAAATACCACTGGAGCAATAACAAATGAAAAGAATAACATTATCCCTAAAATCATTGCTGTTAAATAAATACTAATCTGTTCAATCATAATTTAGTTTTCTATTGAATTTTCTTCTTTCATTAATATTGGTCTACCATCATGTGCTGTATTAAGAGGTATTATTTTACCTTTATATTTTGCACATAAAGTTGGCGCACTTCTAACTTCTTCGCCTAACTTTACTTCTAAATCAACAATCACTAATTTTGCATCTTCTAATTCTTTTAATACTTTCATTTTAGTCCTTTGGTTAATTAATTTAATTTAATGGCAGGCTTGATTATGTTTTTTTAGTCTCCAGTAATTATATGGCCATGGTGTTACAAATCCAACCACTAACATTATTGGCACTACCCACCAAGTAAGGATTGCACCACCTGTTAATACATAATCTGTAATATTCATAGCAACTTCCATGCTAATCATTGAGATAAAACTCATTCCTAATGCAGTCTTTAATGCTTTTTGAAAAGAAAAATTTTGCTTAATTAAAATAAAAGTCTCTAAAATTACACTTGTAATTAAACCATTAATTATTGCTAAAATCATAATACTTAAAACTGGGAATGGAATTTTAGTTAATTGAAAAAATAATATCGTTCCAAAATCACCAATAGCACAACCCAACAAGCACCAGGCTGTATTTTTGGCACTTCTTCTCCAGGTATGTTTACATTTCCAATTAAAACTTATTGCTTCAGTACTCATATTATTTGCTCATACTTATTTGATGTTTATATATATCATCTGCCCAATATGATTTAATATAAGAAAGCACATTATCAATACCCTCATCATTAATTTTTTCTCCAAAACCATACATTTTACCTTCATAATTATTAATTAATTTTGCAAAACCAAGTTTAATTATTTTATGAAGAATTTCATCGGAATGATGCCAGGTATGACCTGTGCCGTTTAAAGGTGGAGCTTTTCTATGACCATCCTTATCAACACCCTTCCAATCCGCTGCACCCACTAAATTTACCATATGGCATGAAGCACAATGCTGTTCATAAAGAACCTTCCCTTTAAATATGTTTGCTTCAGAATCTCTTGTTATTGGAAAATGATTATGTGCGTTTGAAATTTCAAATATAAATAAAGAAATAAAAAAAATAGATGTTACTTTAAACCTCATTAAATATATTTAGCAAAAAAAACTATAATAAACTTGTATAAAATTGACTTACTAAAGAATGTATTTATCGCCTAAATACATTGCAAAAGCGATAGCAGCACCTAATAAAATATATTTCATATTTAATCTTATACCTAAAATATTCTGTGTTTAAAATGTGATTATTATTCATAATCTCAACGAAATTAGAACCTAATTAAAACAAATCAATATTTTAGAAATAGAATCATGAGATTATCATTATTCTTTTTTCTTCATTTAGTTGCTTTCGTGATCCTCTTAATTGTCCATCCACATGCTCGTGCTAATGATGGATGGGCAATTAAAAGTCTTGATAAAAATTCAATCCATATAATCAAAAAATATTAGATATGTTTGTTGGAATGGAAGCCCTTCTTATACTTAGCCTTTTTGGGCTTATATTTTAATTACTTTTTTGAAGCTGATAAATTGAAACGTAGTGTTTCTTTTTTGGAAGTGGAATAATTATAGGTACATTGGTGCACCTTGGAACAATTGATTTTTTTCCGAAAATAATATTTTTATCATAATTTTCAAAGTTTGTTTCAGGATGAGGATTACCATCATTGATAATAGGCCATGCATCACAAGCTCTATAACCAAATAATATTAAGGGTCTTGATCCGTTGGTATGATTTAAACCTGAACCATGAATTGTTCGACAATGAAAGAAAGCAACAGAACCTGCTTTTCCAATTAAAGAAACTGATTTTTTTAAATTAATTTTATTTTTTTTGATATTAATTTTACCTACAAAGTAATTATCATTACTATGGTGACTAAATAGCTCTTTTTTGTGAGAACCTTTAATTACTTTTAAAGGACCTCTTTTTTCATCACAATCTTCAAGATATATGCCTACTGTAATCAAATCATCATTTGTATGAGGATAAAAAGCAAAGTCCTGATGCCATTCAACTAAACTTCCTTTTTTCTTATTTGATAATTTAAAATTTAGTTTACCAAGATGAAATCTTACTGTTCCACCAATAAGCTTTTTTACTATATCTATTATCTTTTTGTTTCTTGATAAATCATAAAATAATTTATTGTTATTTTGAGGGTTATTTAATCTAAGTATTTCTTTATTTTTTGAAGAGTTACTATTAAATACAAAATGATAATTATTGTAACTTTGGGTTCCACCTTGATCTTTAATTTTTCTTCTACTGTTCTTTTCCTTAGTTACTATCTTGTTAATAAGTAAATTTAACTTATTGATATCTTTTTTTGAAATAAGCTCTTCTTTTAATAAGTAGCCATTCTTTTTGTAGAAATTACTTTCGGATCTTGTGATGCTCATTAACAAATTTTATAATAAAAATATAATAATCCAATACGAAAATAATCCAGATATTATTGTGGCTATTACATTTCTTGAAAAATAACCAACTAGTATAGCAACTATTGCCCCAAAGATTTTAGGATCATTCATTTCTATAAAAGTTCCATAATCATTAATAAATATTCCTGGAAATATTATTGCTGGAAATACTGCTGATGGAACATATGCTAATACAGCTTTAACTCTCTCTCCTAATAGATCCCTATCTACTAAAGCAACCATAGTCATTCTCATAAAGTAAGTAATTATTCCTGCAATTATAATTGTGAACCAAGTCATTTTTTTAACCTCAAAACTAACGCAGCAACAATTAATGCAATAATAGGTGAAATAATTATGTAGGATTTAAAAGGTGCATCAAAAAATAATAAAGAACTTAATCCACAAGTAATCATAACTATTACATGGTCTAATTTTTTAATATCTTGAACAACAACTGCAATGAAAGTTAAAGGAACTGCAAATTTTAATCCCAATTCCTCAGGTACAAATGAGCCAAGAATTATTCCAGCTAATGTAGATATTTGCCAACAAACCCATAGAGTTCCACCACTTCCTAATAAATGATAATGGAGATGCGTTTCATTTCTATTTTTTTGAAAAAACTTATTAGATTCTGCAAACCCTTGGTCTACAACTAAATAAGATATTAATAATTTCTTTATAAATGAGAGCTTTTCTAAATATTCAGATAACACGGCCCCATATAACAAGTGTCTAGAATTAATTACACCTACTGATGTCACCGCTATTAACGCAGAAGCTCCACCTGAAAGTAATTGTAAAAAGACAATTTGAGAAGCACCCCCAAAAATAATGATAGACATTGCATAAACTAATACTGGACTAAAACCTAGCTCAATACCAATTGCTCCACATACAATTCCAAAAGGAATTACTGAGAACATATGCGGTGCTACAGCCAATATTCCTTTGGAAAATATTTGTTTTTTAGAGAGCATTTACTTAACTGGTTGTAGAGCTATTTTAAGATATTTGACATCCAACTTACAATCTTTGTATCCTCGTTTAACAACATTTAAATACCTTTCAGTTGGATATCTAAATTCTGTTTTATTAACCATTATGTAAGTCATCACTGTCTTATTGTAATAGGTAAAATAAAGTTTTTTATAAAGAATTGGATAATCTTCATAAACATCTAGTTTTTTTTCATCACTTTTTGATATTTCAAATAAAGCACCAGGAACTAATGAATTTTTACTTTTCTCAATGTCAGCAGCTCTATATTTGCTTCTAAAGTTTAATCTATAACCTTTAAGCTCATATTTTTTTAAGAAAATAGAGTCTTTACATCTCCGTTTCATTTGAAAAAGATTAAGATTACTTCCGTAAGCAAAATATAACATTACTCTAGTTCAACAATTTTAATATTTTTTGCTTTTACAAAATCAAGGATTAGTGAATTACATAAGTTTATTTTATCTTGATCTTTTGATCTTAATACAATTGATACACCTAATTTACCTTGTCTAAAAAAAGGATAACTACCAATTTCTACATCTTTATTATTATCTTGAACATCAGTTAATGAGCTTGCTATTTCGCTTTCATAAGTCATCAAATTTATTGTCTTACTAAGAATTGGATCGCCACCGACTAATACATTGCCAAGTCCACCAATCATTGCTTTTAATATCGATGGAACACCTGGAAGAGAAAAAACATTTTCTACGTAAAATCCTGGAGCGCCACTAGTTGGATTTAAAATTAAATTAGCTGTAACTGGCATCTTTGCCATTTTCTGTCTTCCATCATTAAAGTTACCTGGCTCATAGTATTTTTCTAAAATAGCAAAAGCCTCTTTATGAAATCCATATTCAATATTGAAAGCTTTTGATATTGATTCTGCAGTTATGTCATCATGTGTTGGTCCAATACCACCTGTAGTAAACACATAGTTGTATTTAACTCTTAACTCATGAACAGTATCTATAATAGTTTTTTCCACATCAGGAATTACTCTTACCTCTCCAACAGAAATTCCAAGAGAATTAAGCCAAGTAGCTAAGGTACTTGTATTCAAATCTTTTGTTCTGCCTGATAATACCTCATTACCTATAATGATAATTGCTGCAGATATTTCTTTTTTATTAGTCATTTCTAAATATAAATAAAATTTTATGAAATTTACCAACACTTTATTAAAAGGCAAATTACAACGGAGATATAAGAGATTTTTCGCAGATATAGAAGTAAATAATAAAACTGTTGTAGCACATTGTCCAAATACAGGCTCTATGATGGGTTTATTAGATCAAGGTAATGTGGCTTGGATTAGTGAACACAATGATCCAAAGCGAAAATTAAAATTTACACTTGAGATGATAAAAGTAAAAAAAAGAATAATTGGGGTAAATACTCATAGAGCAAATAGAATTGTCGAACATGCTTTAGAAAATAAATTAATAAAAGAATTTAATACAATTAAAAATATACGAGCTGAATTTAAGTACTCTGATGATACTAGATTTGACTTTTTGTGTGATAAGAAAATATTAGAAGTAAAGAATACTACGTTAATGAGAGAAGATGATATTGCAGAATTTCCAGATGCTATTACATCTAGGGGTACAAAACACCTCCAAAAGTTAAAGGAATCAATTAAAAAAGGATATAAGCCTTATGTCTTATTTTTAACTCAAATTCAGGGTATAAATAATTTTAGAATAGCAAAAGATATAGACTTTACTTATTATAAAGAATATTTAGATGCTAAAAAATCTGGTGTAAGCTTTCTTGCTTACAGATGCAGTTTAAATTCTAAAGAAATTAAAATTGAAAAAAAAATAAAAATTATAGATGAGTAATTATTCAGAAAAATTTGAAAAAATGAGAATTGCTGGGAAACTTGCATCTAGAACTTTAGACATGCTCACAGAAGAAGTTAAGGAAGGTGTTACAACAGATAAAATTGATCAATTGGGTTATGAGTTTATAAGAGACAATGGTGGGCACTCTGCTCCACTATACTACAGAGGTTTTAAAAAATCTTTATGCACATCTTTAAACCATGTTGTTTGCCATGGCATTCCTTCTGATAGAGTTTTGAATGAGGGAGATGCTGTTAACATAGATGTAACTGCAATAGTTAATGAGTACTATGGTGACACAAGTAGAATGTTTACCATTGGGGAAATACCAGTAAAAGCTAAAAATTTAATAGAAACAACTTACGAATCTATGATGAGAGGAATTAAAATTCTTAAACCAGGAGTAAAATTGGGAGATATTGGATTTGAAATTCAATCCTTTGTTGAAGAAAGAGGTTTTTCAGTTGTTAGAGATTTTTGTGGTCACGGTATTAGCAATACTTTTCATGAGCAACCTAATATTCTTCATTATGGTAAGAAAAATACAGGTCACGAACTAACACCTGGTATGACCTTTACAATAGAACCTATGATAAATGTTGGAAAGTTAGACGTAAAAGTACTTAATGATGGGTGGACAGCAGTTACAAAGGATAAGTCTTTATCAGCACAATTTGAGCATACCATAGGAATAACAGAAGACTCTTATGAAATTTTTACAGAATCTGTTAAAGGTTATAAGAGGCCTCCATATAATTAATGATAACACGATACTCTAGAAAAGAACTTACAGATATTTGGTCCGAACATAATAAATATCAAATATGGTTAGATGTAGAGATTGCTGCGGCTGAAGGAATGGAAAAATTAGGAACTATTCCAAAAGGTGTCGCAAGTGCAGTTAGAAAAAAAGCTAAAATTAATGTTAAAAGAATTCACAATATTGAAGCTAAAGTTAAACATGATGTAATAGCTTTTCTAACTTCTGTTACTGAAAAAGTTGGAATTAAAGCAAGATATTTACACCAAGGAATGACGTCATCAGATGTGGTGGATACAAGTTTTAATATTCAATTAGTTCAGTCTGGTAAAATTTTAGTAAAAGATATTGATCAAATTTTAAAAGTTTTAAGATCTAAGGCGAAAAAATATAAATTCACACCATGTATGGGTAGAAGTCACGGTATTCATGCAGAACCAATTACTTTTGGACTTAAATTAGCGTCTTTCTACGAAGAGTTTAAAAGAAATAGAAAAAGATTAATTAGTGCAATAGATGAAATTTCAACTTGTGCAATATCTGGTGCTGTTGGCACATTTGCCAACATTAATCCCAATGTAGAGAAACATGTTGCTATAAAACTTGGATTAAAAGTCGAACCTGTATCTTCTCAAGTTATTCCAAGAGATAGACATGCATATTACTTCTCGGTTTTAGGAATTATAGCTGGATCAATTGAAAGAGTTTCAACAGAAATAAGACACTTACAAAGAACTGAAGTTTATGAATTGCAGGAGTTTTTCTCAAAAAAACAAAAAGGTTCAAGTGCAATGCCACATAAAAAAAATCCAATATTAAGTGAAAACTTAACGGGACTAGCAAGAATGATTAGAAGCTATACGCTACCAGCGTTGGAGAATATTGCTTTATGGCATGAAAGAGATATCTCACATTCAAGTGTTGAAAGGAATATTGGACCAGATGCAAATATCACATTAGATTTTGCTTTAGTAAGATTAGCTAGCTTATTAGATAAAATGATCGTCTATCCTAAGAAAATGCTTAATAATCTTAATATCACAAAAGGTACAATTTTCTCACAAGAATTAATGTTGGAGCTAACTAAATCAGGCTTAAGTAGAGAAAACTCTTATAGATTAGTGCAAGCTCATGCCAAAAAATGCATAGCAGATAATCTCAATCTTTTAGATGTTGTTATGACTGACAAAAACATTACATCTAGAATATCAAGCAAGAAAATGAAAAAAATATTTGATTATTCTTCACACTTTAAGAATGTTAATTTAATTTTCAATAGGGTCTTCAAATAATGAAAAAGGGTAAAAAGTTATACGAAGGTAAAGCTAAAATAATCTATGCTAGCAATGATAAAAATTTAGTAATTCAACATTTCAAAGATGATGCCACAGCTTTTAATAATCAAAAAAAGGATATCATTGAGGGAAAAGGAATTTTAAATAATAGAATTTCAGAACATGTTCTAACTCAATTAAGTAATGTTGGAATAAAAAATCATTTAGTTAAAAGACTTAATATGAGAGAACAGCTTGTTAAGTTAGTTGAAATTATACCAATTGAATTTGTTGTAAGAAATATAGCAACAGGATCATTAACAAAGAGATTAGGAATAGAAGATGGAACTGTACTTGATTATCCATTAGTTGAGTATTGTTTAAAGAATGACGATTTAGGAGACCCATTAGTAAGTAGAGAACATATCCTGGCGTTTAAATGGATGGACGTTTTTGAGTTAGACTTTATCTACGAAGAAGTTAGAAGAATAAATGACTTTCTTCAAGGGATGTTTAGAGGTGTTGGAATAAAATTAGTAGATTTTAAAGTTGAATTTGGAAGATGTGAAACTGACGGAAGAAAAGAAGTTATGTTAGCAGATGAAATTAGTCCTGATACATGCAGACTATGGGATATGAGAACAGATAAAAAACTAGATAAAGATAGATTTAGAAATAACCTAGGAAACTTAGTTGAAGCTTATCAAGAAGTTGCCATAAGACTTAATATATTGCATGAACAGTCAAACATAAGACCATTAACTTATCCTAAACCAAAGGCAGTAAAAATTAAGAAAAAATGAAGGTAAAAGTAATAGTCACTTTAAAAAATGGAGTACTAGATCCACAAGGTAAAGCAATTCAGCAAACTTTAAATGGAATGACTTTTGATAATGTTTCAGAGGTCAGACAAGGTAAATATTTTGACATTGAGGTAAATGAGAGTGATGAAAGTAAAGCTAAATCGCAAGTAGAGGAAATGTGTAAAAAGCTTCTAGCAAATCTAGTTATTGAGGATTATAAAATCTTGTAACTACTGAATGAAATCATCTGTAATTATATTCCCTGGTTCAAATTGCGATAGAGATATGAATGTGGCTCTTAATAAATTTGGATTTAAAAATCAAATGGTCTGGCACAACGATGCTGAAATTCCCAAAAGTGATTTAATTGTACTTCCTGGAGGTTTTTCTTATGGTGATTATCTTAGATGTGGGAGTATTGCTGGTAAATCTAGAATTATTAAGTCTGTGGTTAATTTTGCAAATTCTGGGGGATTGGTGCTTGGTATCTGTAATGGTTTTCAAATACTAACTGAAACAGGTCTACTTCCTGGAATACTTCAGCAAAATAAATACCTAAACTTTATTTGTAAAAATGTTTTTGTAAAAATTAAAAATAAAGAAAATAAATATTTTAAAAATATTAACAAAGAAGTTTTAGAGCTTCATATTGCTCATAATGAAGGAAATTATTTTTGTTCAAAAGATGAATTAAAATCAATAGAAGATAATGGGCAAATAGCCGTTACCTATTGCGACGATAAAGGGAATGAAGACGAATATAATAATCCAAATGGGGCTATTAAAAATATAGCTGGAATATTCAATAAAGATAAAAATATTTTGGGTATGATGCCTCATCCAGAGAGAATGATTGATCCTTTTCTTTCGGGAGAAGACGGATCACTATTTTTTGAAAATTTAATAGGTAACGTGTAATGAATGAAGTTAATGAACAAATAGCAATCGATCATGGATTGAAGATAGATGAATATAAAAAAATTTGTGATCTATTAAAAAGAACTCCAAATATAACAGAATTAGGTGTTTTTTCAGCAATGTGGAATGAACACTGTTCTTATAAATCATCTAGAAGACATCTTAAAAAATTACATACTAAGGGTGATCAAGTTATCCAAGGTCCAGGAGAAAATGCTGGCGTTGTTGATATTGAAGATGATGATGCAATTGTATTTAAGATAGAAAGTCATAACCACCCTTCATTTATTGAGCCCTATCAAGGTGCAGCAACAGGTGTTGGTGGAATTATGAGAGATGTATTTACTATGGGTGCAAGACCTATTGCAAATTTAAATTCAATTCACTTTGGATCAATTGATCATGAAAAAACTAGAAATCTATTAAGAGGGGTTGTTAAAGGTATTGGTGGATATGGTAATTGTATTGGTGTTCCGACAATTGCTGGCCAAACATGCTTTGACGAGTCTTATAATGGAAACATTCTAGTCAATGCGATGACATTAGGTTTGGTAAATAAGAATAAAATATTTTACTCTAAAGCTGCTGGAGTTGATAAGCCTGTTATATATGTAGGGTCAAAAACAGGAAGAGACGGAATTCATGGTGCAAGTATGGCATCAGCTATTTTCGATGATAAAATAGAGGAAAAGAAACCAACAGTTCAAGTTGGAGATCCATTTACAGAAAAACTACTTTTAGAGGCTTGTTTAGAATTAATGGGAGGTAAATCAATAATATCAATTCAGGACATGGGTGCAGCTGGACTAACTTCATCAAGTATTGAAATGGCATCAAAAGGTGATTTGGGTATTAAAATTGATTTAACAAAAGTACCTTGTAGAGAAGAAAATATGACACCTTATGAAATAATGCTTTCAGAAAGCCAAGAGAGAATGTTAATTGTATTAGAGGCTGGAAAAGAAGATGAAGCAAAAAAAATATTTGATAAGTGGAACTTAGATTTTGCAGTTATTGGAAAAACAACCAATAGTAAAAATATAGAATTATTTTTTGAAAATAAAAAAGTTGCTGAAATTCCGATAGATTTTTTAGCTGAAAATGCTCCAATGTACGATCGTAAATGGATAAAAGCTAAATTACCTAAAGAAAACAATTTTTCAAAAGATGATTTTAAGTCTTTGAAATTAAGTGATTGTTTAAATAAAATCTTAACTGACCCAAACATTGCAGATAAAGAATGGATATGGAACCAATATGATCACACGGTTATGGGAGATACTATACAAAAACCAGGTGGTAATGCAGGTGTAGTAAGAGTACATGGAACTAATAAAGCAGTGGCTGCAGCAGTAGACTCATCAGCTACTTATTGTCATGCTCATCCATTAACAGGAGGAAAACAAGTGGTTTGTGAAAGTTGGAGGAATATGATTTCTGTTGGAGCTAAACCAATAGCAATTACAAATTGCCTTAATTTTGGAAATCCAGAAAAAGAAAAAAATATGGGAGAGTTTGTTGAATGTGTTGAGGGAATTACAGAAGCTTCAAAATATTTAAATTACCCAGTAGTTTCAGGAAATGTCTCTTTCTATAATGAAACAAAAGATAAGGGAATTAAGCCTACTCCATCTATTGGAGGTATTGGACTATTATCAGATTATAAAAAGATGGTTACAATGGAATTAAAAAATGATGGAAATTATCTATTAATAATTGGTAAAACAGAAGGTCATTTAGATCAATCAATATTTGCAAAAAATATTTTGTCTAATCATAATGGACCTCCTCCAGAAATTAATTTATTTAATGAAAAACAAAATGGGATGAGTATTTTAAATTTAAAAAATAAAAATTTAATTGAGACTTGTCATGATGTTTCCTTAGGGGGAATTTTAACTGCTATTTCAAAAATGAGTATAAAAGGAAATAAAGGAGTAAAAATATTTCCAATTGAAGGTTTAGTAAATAAATTTGAATATTTTTTTGGAGAGGACCAAGGAAGATATATAATAGAAATAAAGCCTGGAAATTTAGAAAATGTTGAAAAAATACTTAAAAAAGATTCAATCCATTTTGATAAATTAGGTATAGTAGAAAGTGATAAGATTACTTATGGAAATGACCTTAAAATATCAATTGGAGATATTAAAGAAGGCTATAAAAAATGGCTAAATGAATATATGGTTAACTGATGGCAATGGATTTAAAAGAAATAGAAAGCTTAATAAAAGAAGCACTGCCTGATGCAAAAATTGAAATTCAAGATCTTGCAGGCGATGGTAATCATTATTCAGCTACAGTAATTTCGTCGCAATTTGCAGGAAAAAGTAAAATTCAGCAGCACAAAATGGTATATAATTCACTTAAAGGCAAAATGGGAAATGAGTTGCACGCATTAGCTGTTAAAACAAAGGAGAACTAAATGGACAATCAAACAAATGAATTAATCAACAATGAAATTAAAAGCAACGAAGTATGTTTGTTTATGAAAGGGACACCTGATGCTCCTCAGTGCGGGTTTTCTATGGCTGTTACTAACATTTTAAAAATGCTTGAAGTTAATTTCAAAGGTGTAAACGTTTTAGCAGATCAAAATCTAAGAGAAGGTATTAAAGTTTTTAGTGATTGGCCAACAATTCCTCAATTATATGTTAAGAATGAATTCATAGGTGGTTGCGATATAGTTAAGGAAATGTACGAAAGTGGGGAACTAGCCAAACTTTTTGAAGATAATGGAATTGAATTTAAGAAGAAAAACTAATCTTATTTAATTAACAATCTAATTTTTTTTGAAAAGTATTTTTTTAATAAGTTTAAAATTGATATTTTAACTGGAGCTTTTAAATTATCTTCAACCATATTAAATTTAATACTATCCTCCCAACTTAATTCGATAACTAAACTTTCACGAAAATATTCATTTAATTTTTTTATTGTTCCTACACTTAAAACTGGTTCGAAAAATTGTTGTTTTTTTGAGATATTAATTTGATTATTAACATCATCAAATACTAAATGCCAAATATGTGCTTTTTTATTTTCAAACACTAAATTATCTTCCAGTCTTGTAGGTACTTCTATATATCCTTTTTTTCCAATCCTAGCTAGTTCACTTAAAAAGAATGATACATCTTCAACATGCTCAGCGACATGAGATGCAATCACAAAATCAAACTCCTTATCATTAAAAGGTAATTTTTTTTCAGTTATTTTTACAAATAATTTATCTTTGTAATGATTAGATAAATCTAATATATCACTAACTGTTGTTGCATGCTTATTAGCACCATATCCACATCCTACGTCTAAAATTTTCCAGTTTGGGTTTTCTGAGAGGATTTTTTCTATATGTATTTTTGAAGTTCTTTTAATCAAAAAATTTATCTTGAATAATACTCAATTACTAAATTAGGCTCCATAACAACTGGATATGGAACTTCTTCAAATTTTGGAATTCTTACAAATTTAACTTTTTTATTTTTTTCATCTAATTGTAAATACTCAGGGACTTCTCTCTCTTTATTAGCAAGAGCTATATCTATCAAAGCTAATTGTTTTGATTTGTCTCTTATTTCAATACTGTCTTCTTCTTTTACTTGGTAACTAGATATATTAACTTTTTTACCATTAACTTTAACGTGTCCATGATTAATTAATTGTCTAGATGAAAAAATAGTATTTGATAATTTTGATCTATAAATTACTGCATCTAACCTTCTCTCAAGTAAACCAATTAAATTTTCAGCCGTATCACCTTTTTTCATAATGGCTCTCCTATACATATTTCGAAATTGTCTCTCATTCATGTTACCATAGTAGCATTTAAGTTTTTGCTTTGCTTGAAGTTGAATACCATAATCTGATGGTTTAGATGATTTTGTTTGCCCGTGTTGCCCGGGAGGATATGCTCTAGTATTAAAGGGACTTTTTGGTCTGCCCCATAAATTGACTTTAAGCCTTCTATCTACTTTATGTTTTGAGTTTAATCGTTTTGTCATATTGCAGTTATGGGGTTTATAGACTTCAAAATATTTTTGTCAATCAAGGTTTTTTAGTTAGGCCAGCAAATACACTTGATAAAATGCGTGTTTCTTTTTTGGAAAGTTCCATTTTATAAAAAATACTTCTTAAATTTTCTATCATAATAGGTTTTTTTGCTTTTTGTTTAAAAAAATTTTGGTTTTCTAGAGTAGATAGACAAAAATTCAGCATACTAGATATTTCCTTCTTAGAGGCTGTTTGTATTTTTTTTGACTTTCGAAAATTAAATTTATTTGTTGAGATTAAGTGTGAAACGGTTTGAGCTACGATTACTAAGCTATGTGATAAATTTAATGATCTAAATTTGCTATTACTTGGAATTTGTAAAGTATAGTCAGCATAACTTACTTCATCGTTTGTTAATCCAGAGGCTTCTGATCCAAACAAAAAACTAACTCTCTTTGTAAAGTTTATTTTTTTTAAGTCATCTAATGAAATATGTTTAATATTTTTATTTCTAAACCTTGCTGAGGTTGCAATTAAAATATCAGTTTTAGTTAATGATTTTTCTAAGTTTAAATGAATTTTAGTTTTTTTTATTATATCTTTGGCTCCAACTGAAGTTGCAATAATTTTATCATTTGGAAATATTGGTTTTGGTTCTATTATTGATAAATTGTTAAAACCAAAATTTTTCATAGCTCTAGCACATAACCCGATGTTTTCAGAAAGCTGAGGTTTGTGAAGAATAAATGAGATATTAAAATTCATTAAGCACTTGCTGGTGCATTATTTTTAAATAACTTGTAATCAAGGCTGTCAATTAATGCTTTAAATGAAGCATCAATAATGTTTGGTGATACACCTATTGTAAACCAATTCTTACCTTTTGAGTCAGTGCTTTCAATAGAAACTCTAGTTACAGCCTCTGTTCCTGTGTTCAATATTCTTACTTTATAATCAACTAATCTCAAATCTTTAAGGTAATTAGAATATTTAGAAATCTTATTTATATTATTTCGGATTGCATTATCTAGAGCATTTACTGGTCCATTACCCTCTCCTTCACAAACAATTGTTTCACCATCTACCTCTAGCTCGGCTTTTGCTGAAGAAATAATTTCTCCAGATGAATTTTTCTTAACAGACACATCGTACGCTTTAATAATTAAATACCTTGGAATTTCGCCTACTATTCTTCTAGCTAATAATTCAAACGAAGCATCTGCGCCATCATAACTATATCCAATAAATTCTCTTCCTTTAACCTCTTCTAAGAGTTGTTTAATTTTTGGATCATTTTTTTTAATGTCAATTCCTATAGTTTTTAGTCTTGATAAAATATTTGATTGCCCAGCTTGATCTGAAACGACAATATTTCTTGTATTTCCAACTTTTTCAGGATCAATGTGTTCATAAGTTTTTGGATCTTTTTGTACTGCAGAAACATGCATTCCACCTTTGTGAGAAAATGCTGCAGCTCCTACATAAGGTAAATGTTTATTTGGTTTTCTATTTAAAATTTCATCTAAAAGTCTAGAGCATTGTGTTAGATGTTTAATATTCTCCTCATTTATATTTATTTCATAATTATTAGAAAATTCGTGTTTTAAATGCAAAGACGGAATTAATGACATTAAATTAGCATTACCGCATCTTTCTCCTAAACCATTAATAGTTCCCTGCACTTGTCTTACACCAGCTTGAATTGCAACTAATGAATTAGCAACTGCATTTTCTGTATCATTGTGTGCGTGAATTCCTAAATTTTTGCCAGGTATATTTTTTACAACATCTGTAACTATTTTAGATATTTCATGAGGCAATGTTCCACCATTAGTATCACAAAGAACTATCCATCTAGCTCCTTGGTCATATGCAGATTTAATACAACTCAACGCATATTCTTTGTTTGATTTATAACCATCAAAAAAATGTTCAGCATCAAACATAAATTCTTTTCCAGAATTAATAATATGTTTTGCACTTTCACTAATATTTTTTAAATTTTGTTCTTTTGAAATACCCAAAGCAACATCAACATGGAAATCCCAAGATTTTCCAAACAAACAAATTGAAGTTGCCTTAGAATTTATTAATGATGAAATCATTGGATCATTTTGAGCACTATGATCAGACTTTTTTGTCATACCAAAGGCTGTTAATATGGAATTCTTAAAAGTATGCCTTTTATTAAAAAATTCTGTATCAGTTGGATTTGCTCCGGGCCATCCACCTTCGATATAATCAACTCCTAGATTATCTAATGCTACTGAAATTTTTTCTTTATCATCCAAAGAAAAATCAACTCCTTGTGTCTGTGCACCATCACGTAAAGTAGTATCAAAAATGTATATTTTGTCTGACATTATTTAAATCTCCACGAGGTTTTACCATCTTTATCTTCTATTTGAACTCCTTTTTCTAAAAGCTCATTACGGATTTTGTCAGCTAATTTGTAATTTTTGTCATCTCTAGCCTTAATTCGTTCTTTAATTTTTATTTCAATTAACTCGTTACTTAGGGTAGATTTATTTTTTTTAAAATTATTCCATTCTTCTCTGGTTTCAGTTAGCAGTCCCACAAAATTACATGCAGATACAAATACTTTTTTATCTTCTAAATTTCCTGATTGTGATTTTTCATAAAGTTTATGCAGTTTAGCTATATACTTTGGTGTATTTAAATCATCGTACAAAGGATGAAGATCATCATCTGAGATTAATTTAGGTTTATCTAACACAACATAGCTTTTGTACCATTTGTCAATTGTTTTATGACTTTCATCTAAAAGTTTATCATTCCAATCTAATGGCTGTCTGTAATGCGCACTGATCAGTGCTAATCTTAAAGCTTGACCGTTATCTTTCTCTTTAAAACTACTTATTTTTAAAATATTACCTTGCGATTTAGACATTTTTTCATTTGATTGGGTAATAAATCCATTATGAACCCAATAATTAGAGAAAACTTCAGTTCCATTAGCACAACATGATTGTGCAATTTCATTTTCGTGATGTGGAAATAATAGATCTCTACCACCTCCATGGATATCAAATTTATCACCAAGATATTTTTTAGACATTGCTGAACATTCTAAATGCCAGCCCGGTCTGCCCTTTCCCCACGGTGATGCCCAACTAGGTTCATATTCGTTTGAGGGTTTCCATAATACAAAATCCTCAGAATTTTTCTTATTTCTTGATACTTTTATCCTAGATCCAGATATTAAATCATCTATTTTTTTATTAGATAATTTTCCATAATCTTTAAATTTATTTACTTCAAAATAAATGTGGTTCTCATTTTCATATGCAAAACCTTTTTCCACTAAAATAGTGATCATCTCTATCATCTCTTTAATATTTTCTGTTGCTTTAGGTTGAAAGCTAGGTTTTTCACAAATTAGATAATTACAATCTTCCTGAAAATTATTATTTATTTTAGTGGTTAGATCTTTTATTGAAATTTTGTTATCTTTTGCAGATTGAATTATTTTATCATCAATATCTGTAATATTTCTAACATATGTAACTTTGTCATTTCCATATTTACACTTTAGGATTTTAAAAAGTAAATCGAATACAACTAATGGTCTTGCATTACCTATATGTGGATCATCATAAACTGTTGGGCCACAGACATACATTTTGACATTATTTTCATCAATTGGCTGGAATTTTTCTTTTTTTCCACCATAGCTATTTGTTAAAAAAATATCTTTATTCATTATTCTAGGAATATACTTTAATTATAGATTTGTGAATCTATTTGATTAGTTAGGAATCTTGCAAACTGGAATAGGATCCATTTTATGCAAATTTGCGTTTCTTATTTGGATATATTTTTCTCTATTTTTTGAATTTTCATTTTCCATTGCTTCTTCAAGTTCTTTGTAACTTAAACCCAACTGGCCTTCATCAGTTCTACCATCGTCCCATAAACCATCAGTTGGAGGAGCATCTATGATCTCTTGTAAAATCTTTAATTCTTTTCCTAATTGCCAAACCTCTGTTTTATTACAATCAGCTATTGGTGATATATCAACTCCACCATCACCATACTTTGTGTAAAAACCTACACCAAAGTCTTCAACTTTATTTCCTGTACCAACCACTATTCCATTGTTTGCCGCAGCAACCTGATAAAGAGTAGTCATTCTTAATCTTGCTCTAGAGTTTGCCATTCCATGCAAACTATTAAAATTTTTTAAAGTGTTTTCAAATGAAGAAAAAAGGCTGTCTAGTTCTACTGTAATACCTTCAACATTTTTAAAATTTTGCTTTAACCACTCTTGATGCTTTAAACTTAGATCATGTTGTGCACTTTTTTGTTTTATAGGCATGGATAAAACAATAGTTTTAAGTCCTGTCATCGCACTTAACGTGCTTGAAACAGACGAGTCTATGCCACCTGATATTCCAATTACCAAAGACTGAGCTTTTTTTGGCATTGAATTAACATAATTAAGTATCCAATCTTTGATAAATGTAACTTTTTGGTTTGAGTCCATAATAGAAATATAATAATTAATTTAAAAAATTAAATGATTAAGATGCCGCTCTAATACCATTTTTAGCATACAAGGTATTCTTTTTAATCTCGTCTGATATTAAAAAAGCTAACTCTAGGGCTTGATTGGCATTAAGTCTTGGATCACATTGAGTGTGATATCTGCTTGATAAATCTGTGTCTGATATTTTTTGTGCTCCACCAGTACATTCTGTCACATTTTGTCCAGTCATTTCAATGTGAAGACCACCGGCGTAAGAACCTTCACTTTGATGAACACCAAATACATTTTTAACTTCATTTAAAACATTGTTAAATGGTCTTGTTTTAAATCCAGTAGTTGATTTAATTGTATTTCCATGCATTGGGTCACAAGACCAAATAACATTTAGTCCCTCTTTTTTAATTCCTCTAATAAGTTTTGGTAAATATTTCTCTACTTGATCATGACCAAACCTTGAAATTAATGTAATTTTACCTTTTTCATTTTTAGGATTAATCAATTCACAAATTCTAGCTATCTCTTCAGGTTTTGAAGTTGGACCACATTTAATACCAATTGGATTTTCTATTCCCCTGCAAAATTCTACATGACCACCATCAATTTGTCTTGTTCTATCTCCTATCCATACGAAATGAGCAGATGTATCGTGATATTCGCCTGTTGTAGAGTCTACTCTAGTCATAGTTTCTTCAAATGGCAAGTGCAGAGCCTCATGGGACGTCCAAAAATTTACTGTATACAGTCTTCTATTAAAATCAGATGTGATACCACAAGCCTCCATAAAAGCTAAAGCATCAGCAATTTTATCTTCTAATTCTTTAAACTTTTTGGCTTGCGCCGCGGATTTAATGTAGCCCAAGTTCCACAAATGGACCTTTTTCAAATCAGCAAAACCTCCATTAGAAAAAGCTCTTATTAAGTTTATTGTAGAGGCAGATTGAGAGTACGCTCTAAATAATCTCTTTGGGTCAGGAATTCTAGCAGTTTTCGTAAATTCCATACCATTAATATTATCACCTAAATAACTTGGAAGTTCTATATCTCCTTGTTTTTCTGTAGGAGCACTTCTAGGTTTTGAAAACTGACCAGCAATTCTTCCAAGTTTAACAACTGGTAGTGATGCTGAATAAGTTAACACTAATGACATTTGAAGCATTAGTTTAAAGTAGTCTCTTATATTGTCTGGGTTAAATTCTGCAAAACTTTCAGCACAATCTCCACCTTGTAATAAAAAAGCTTTTCCATCAACTACGTTAGCAAGTTGTTCCTTGAGATGTCGTGTTTCACCTGCAAATACTAGAGGTGGAAAATTTTTTAACTTACTCAAAACAACATTTAACTCATCCTCATCTTTATATTCAGGGATATGTTTAACTGGATAATTTCTCCAACTATTTATTTTCCATTTTTTCATTACAACCTGGAATATATACTCTTTTTTTTTGAAAAAAAAAGATTTAGATCAATACTTTAAAAGCAATAATGCCTATAATTTCTCTTATAAATAAATCAAAATTGCCTAAATTAGAGCTAATACTGTATTTTTGAAAGCTGTTCAAAGTTGAATTGTGTGAGATTGACCTAAAATCAACCGAATATGGAATTAAATTTAACTCAAATTTTTCGGATATCATCATCACTCTTTTCATGTGGAACGCAGAGGTTATTATAATTGAATATGATTGATTGAGATTTAAATTTTTAATTTCTTTTAAATTCTCAATTGTATTTCTAGTATTCCCAACAAAAATTATTTTATTAAGATCAAAATCTATATCTTGATAAAATTTTTTGGCTACACTATTTTCATTTAATTCTTTTTTAACGATAAATCCACTTCCTCCAATATAATAAATTTTTGAGTCATCAAAATTATTTGCTAATTTTACAGAGGCAATTAATCTTTCTGAACTACTATTTAAATTTAATTTCTTAGTTGTTGTTGTTGAATCTATATCTTCAGACCCTGCCAAAACAAATATATTAACTACATCTTTAATTGGTTTTTGTTTTATAAAATCATTTTCTAGATATTTTAAACCAAGCTTTCCCAATGGAAAAAAAGCAACGAATATAAATAAAATTATATTTATACAAAGGATTTTATATATGATTTTATTCTTTGAATTTAGATAAATTAAGAAGAGAATTAAAATTCCTATTATGATAAAATTAGTAGGATTTAATAATGGGGCTAAAAATTTCGACAGATAAAAATAAGAATTATTCAACAGTTACAGATTTTGCTAAATTTCTTGGTTTATCTATATCGTAACCCTTTTCTAGGGCTGAATAAAAAGCTAGTTTTTGCAAAGGTATTGTCATCAAAAAAGGGATAAGTTCATTATCAAGTTTGTCTACTTTTATTTCTTCCCAAACATTTTCTGAGATTACTTCATCTTTATTTTTATTAGTAATTAATAAAACTTTAGCCCCTCTAGCAATAACTTCTTGCATATTAGAAATTGTTTTTTTGTAATGCTCATCTCTTGGTGCCAAAACCACTACGGGCATCCCTTCTTCAATCAACGCTAAAGGACCGTGTTTCATTTCGCCGGCAGGATATCCTTCTGCATGCACATAAGCTAATTCCTTAAGTTTTAAAGCCCCTTCTAAGGCAATAGGAAATGAATAACCTCTTCCCAAAAACATAGTTCCTTTTGAATTTGCAAATACTTTGCTAATATTAAAAATTTTTTGGTCTAATTTCAAAGTTTTTTGTGCAGTATTAGATAATGTTAATAGATTTTTGATCTTAGCTTGATATTCCCTCTTAGTAATACATTTTTGGTCAAAAGAAATTTTAGTAGATAATATATACAAAACCAACATTTGACCAATAAATGCTTTAGTTGAAGCAACACCAACTTCCTGGCCACAGTAAATTGGCAATACTAAATCAGCCTCTCTTGCAATTGAACTTTCTACAACGTTCACAACAGCGCATGTTTTCATTTTATTTTTTTTACATAAATCTAATGCTGCATAGGTATCAGCCGTTTCACCTGATTGTGAAACAACTATATAAAGACAATTCTTTTTAAATCTAACTTTGCGGTATCTAAATTCAGAGGCTATATCAACACTGACATCTAAAGTAGTATTTTGTTCCATCCAATATTTTGCTATTAAACACGAATGGAAAGCTGTACCACAACCAATCAACATTACTGATTTAATAGAACTTATTTTCCAGGGAAAATTATAAATATTTATTTGATTGTTATATTTATCGACATACTCATTTATACAAGATTTAATTGTTGAAGGTTGTTCATCAATTTCTTTCTCCATAAAATATTTATAATCACCTTTGTCATTGTTAATTTCATTTTTAGATAAATTCATCACCTTTTTGTTGACTTTAGAGCCGTGTGTATCAAAAAATTCTATCTCATCTTGCTTTACAATACAAAATTCTCCATCATCTAGATAAGATATTTTATTTGTCATCGACTTTAATGCATAGGAATCTGAACCAAGATAGTTCTCACTTAGTCCATAACCAACAGCTAATGGAGATCCTCTTCTTGCTCCTACCATTAAATTATTTTGACCTTTAAATATAATTCCTAAAGCAAAACTTCCATTAAGTTTTTTTAAAACTTTAATTATGGTGTCTTTTAACGGGTTTGCTTTTAAATACTCAGTAACTAAATGAGCAATTACTTCAGTATCTGTTTGTGATTTAAAAAGATAACCTTTTTTTAACAAAAATTTTTTTAGTATTGTAGAATTCTCAATAATTCCATTATGAACAACTGAAACTTGGTCAGAAGAATGAGGATGAGCATTAATTTTACTTGGTTTGCCATGTGTAGCCCACCTAACATGTCCTATACCAATATTTCCTGTAAGGTTGAATTTTCCTATATCTTTTTCTAATGTGTCAACTCTCCCCTCACATTTGACTTCATTTATATTCCCATCAACTAATGTGGCTATTCCAGCTGAGTCGTACCCTCTATATTCTAGCTTCTTTAATGAACTTACAATTCTTCCAGTTACTTCTTTAGAGCTAATTATTCCTACTATTCCACACATTTATTTTTTTCTTTTATAATCTTTAATTTCAATTTGTTTAGTTCTTGTTAGAGCCAAAGAATTTTTAGACACGCTCTTAGTTATAACTGACCCAGCACCAATTACAGTTTTTTTATGAAGTTTAATTGGGGCAACTAGAGACGTGTTTGAACCCACAAACACCTCATCCTCAATAATAGTTTTACTTTTTTTAACCCCATTATAATTACATGTAATTGTTCCAGCTCCAACATTAACTTTTTTTCCAACTTTAGTGTCACCGACATATGATAGATGATTTACTTTTGAATCTTTTCCAATAATACTTTTTTTTAACTCTACAAAATTTCCAACTTTTGATCCTGACTTAAGCACTGTTCCAGGTCTTAATCTGGTATATGGTCCAACATTTACGTTATTTTCAATTTTTACACCTTCTAAATGTGAAAAAGATAGAATCCTTACATTATTTCCTATAGATACATTTTCAGCAATAACCACGTAGGGTTCTATGATTACATTTTTTCCTATTTTAGTATTTTTAGAAAAAAAGACTGTTTCAGGTGCAATCATTTTGACCCCTTTTTTAATAAACTTGTTTCTCAATTCAGACTGCAGAATTTTTATTTTTTTTTGTTTCATTTGATATTTTTATATATTTGGGTATTAGTTTAATTAATTCACAATATATTTCTTAATAATACTTTTAAATGACACAAAAACTTACCATTCTTTTTGACCTTGATGGGACTTTGATTGATACAGCTCCTGATCTTATGAATGCTCACAATCATGTAATGAAAAAATTTGGTTATGAAACAAAGTCAACTGACGAAATAAGAAATTTAGTTGGAAAAGGCGCAGCATCAATGATTGGTAGATCTATGTGGAATCAAGCAAAAAACGAATTAAAAAAAATTGATGATGAAGAAATAAAATCACAAATGGTAAAAGAATTTATAGATTATTATGGTAAAAACATTGCAAATGAAAGCAAACTGATCAAAGGAGTAAGTAAATTTTTAGTTTGGTGTAAAACCAACAATATATCAATGGCAGTATGTACAAACAAAACAGAGCATTTGGCAGTTGATCTTCTTAAACAAATAAAGATTTATGATTATTTCGAATATGTTGCTGGATACAATACATTTGAATACTGTAAACCTGATCCAAGACATTTAACGAGTGTAGTAGAAATTTTACAAGGAGATGTTAAAAAAACAATTATGATTGGTGATAGTGAAACAGATGCTGAGTCTGCAAAAGCTGTAAATATGCCATTTATTTTAGTTGAAGGTGGTTACACTGATAAAAATCCTGATGAAATTTATCACAATCATCTTGTAAAAAATTTTATTAATTTGGAAAAATTGGTGTTGCCGTATATTAATTAAAAAAGGAAATAAATTGATATTACATAAAATAAAAGTTTACCCATCAAAAGTTACTCTGCAGAAGAAAAGGCAATTAGCCTGGAAAATTGCAGAGATTGCATCTGATAATGCTAAGTTAAATAGTGATGCAATTGAGATGTCAATTAATAGAATTATCGATAATGCATCTGTTGCTATAGCATCATTAAATAGAAAACCAGTTATATCCGCACGTGAAATGGCCAAAGCTCATTTGAGAAATGGTGGATCAACTATATTCGGAGTTAACTCAAAAATAAAATTTGATGCAGAATGGGCAGCTTGGGCTAATGGAACAGCTGTAAGAGAATTAGATTTCCATGATACTTTTTTGGCAGCTGATTATAGCCACCCTGGTGATAATATTCCCCCAATTTTAGCAGTTGGTCAAAAGCTTAAAAAAAGTGGGATAGATCTTTTAAGAGGAATTATTACTGCTTATGAAGCTCAAGTGAATTTAGTAAAAGGAATTTGTCTTCACAAACATAAAGTAGATCATATTGCACATTTAGGGCCAAGTGTTGCTGCTGGAATTGGTTCCATGTTAAAATTAAATACTGAAACTATTTATCAAGGTGTTCAACAGGCGCTTCATGTAACTATTTCTACTCGTCAATCTAGAAAAGGCGCAATATCAAGTTGGAAAGCATATGCACCAGCACATGCAGGTAAATTAGCAATAGAAGCTGTTGATAGAGCAATGAGAGGAGAAAGTGCACCCAGTCCTATATATGAAGGTGAAGATAGTGTTATTTCTAGAATATTAGATGGAAAAAAAGCAAAATATTATGTTCCTTTACCAAAAAAAAATGAACCTAAAAAAGCTATTCTAGAAACATACACAAAAGAATATTCAGCAGAATACCAAGCCCAAGCACTAATAGATATTGGCAAAAAACTAAATAAGAGAATTCAGGATTTAAAAAGTATAAAAAAAATTGATATTTACACTAGTCATCATACACATTTTGTGATCGGAACAGGTGCGAATGACCCACAAAAAATGGACCCAAATGCATCGAGAGAAACTTTAGATCACTCAATAATGTATATTTTTGCTGTAGCTTTAGAGGATGCAGATTGGCATCACGTAAAATCCTATACTAAAGCAAGAGCAAACAAAAAAAGTACTATTAAAATATGGAAATCAATAACAACTCACGAAGATAAAAAATGGACAAAAAAATATCATCATCCTGATCCAAAAAAGAAATCATTTGGAGCAAGAATTGTTGTAACTCTAAACGATGGTAAAAAAATCTCTGAAGAATTAGAAAGAGCTGACGCACATCCATATGGTGCAAGACCTTTTAAAAGAAAAGACTATATAAAGAAATTTTTAACTTTGACTGAAAATATTATATCCAAAAAAGAAAGTGATAGGTTTTTGAAATCTGTTCAAAATCTTAAAAAATTAAAAAAAGGTAATCTTGACAAATTAAATATTGAAGCAGGCAAAAGATATTTAAAAAATAACAATAAAAAGGGAATCTTTTAAATGCATTTTGTTGAAAAAGATTTAACACAAAAAAGAATTGATTTAGATGCTAAGCTAAAGTCTAATAAAATTCTTAGAGTTCCTGGCGCTTACAATCCATTAACAGCAAAATTAATTGAGGAAATTGGTTACGATGCAGTTTATGTATCTGGTGGTGTTATGGCGAATGATTTAGGATTTCCTGATATTGGTCTAACAACACTTCAGGATGTAAGTACTAGATCTTATCTAATCTCGAGAGTAACAAACCTCCCAACAATTGTTGATATAGATACAGGATTTAAATCATGCAAAGAGACTATTGAGACGTTTGAAGAGTTTGGTGTTGCTGCTGTTCATTTAGAGGATCAAATTGAGCAGAAAAGGTGTGGCCACCTAGATAATAAGGAACTTATATCTAAAGAAAAAATGGTCTCAAAAATAAAAGAGTGTGTGAGTGCTAAAAAAGACAAAAATTTCAAAATTATCGCTAGATCAGATGCAAAAAATGTAGAAGGAATAGACAGCATGATTGATAGATGTAAAGCATACGTAGATGCTGGAGCTGATGTGATTTTTCCTGAAGCTTTGAAAGATGAAAAAGAGTTTGAATTAGTTAGAAAATCCCTTGGATGTTATCTTTTAGCTAATATGACTGAGTTTGGAAAATCAAAATTACTCAATTACAAACAACTTGAGAACTTAGGATATAATATTGTTATTTATCCAGTCTCCACCCAAAGATTAGCAATGAAAAATGTGGAGGATGGTTTACGTGCCATTTTTGCTGATGGACATCAAAACAATATTATTGATAAAATGCAAACGCGGAAAAGATTATATGATTTAGTTGAATACGAAAAATATAATGCTTTAGACGAAAAAATTTATAATTTTAATACTGATGGACACGAATAATGAGTGACGAAATCAAAAAAGGTTTACTGGGTATAGTTGTTGACGAAACAGAAGTTTCTAAAGTAATGCCAGAGATTAATTCTTTGACTTATAGAGGATATGCTGCTCAAGATTTGTGCGAAAAGTGTAAATTTGAGGAAGTAGCTTATCTTATTTTAAATGGTGAACTTCCAAGTAAAAAACAATTAAAAAAATTTGAAAAAGAAGAGAGAAAAGAAAGAAAATTATCTAAAACATTATTAGATGATATAAAAAAATTTCCAAAAAAAGCACATCCAATGGATGTAGCAAGAACAGCAGTGAGTATCATGGGTCTAGAGGATAAAGAAACAAAAGATAATTCACCTAAAGCAAATATGAGAAAAGTAATGAGAATTTTCGCTAAAATGCCTGTTGCACTTGCAGCATTTTATAGGGCAAGAAAAGGAAAGAAAATTATACCTCCAAAAAACAAACTTTCATTTTCTGAAAACTTTTTTCATATGTGTTTTGGCAAAGTACCCAACAAAGATATAGTTAAAGCTTTTGATGTATCTTTAATATTATATGCAGAACATAGTTTTAATGTTTCAACTTTTACAGCTAGAACAATAACAAGTAGTCTATCGGATATTCATGGCGCAATCACTGGTGCAATAGCAAGTTTAAAAGGACCTCTTCATGGAGGTGCTAATGAAGAAGTCATGCATATGATGAATAAAATCAAAAAACCAGAGAATGCACTTAAATGGATAAATAAAGCACTAGATAATAAAGATGTTGTAATGGGATTTGGTCATAGAGTGTATAAAAGTGGAGATTCAAGAGTTCCTACAATGAGAGAATATTTTGGAAAAGTTGCTAAAATCAAAAAAGATAAAAAGTTTGAAAAAATTTACGACATTGTAGAAAAAGTAATGATAGATCGAAAAAATATCCATCCAAACGTAGACTACCCTACTGGACCTACCTATCATTTAATGGGATTTGATACTGATTTCTTCACACCAATTTTTGTAATTTCAAGAATTACAGGTTGGTCAGCTCATATTATTGAGCAGCATGCTGCTAATAAACTTATTAGACCATTAGCAAGCTATAAAGGTAGCAAGCACCGTAAAGTTTTGCAATTAAATCAGAGATAATCTTAAGAAAAAGCTTCTGTCCAAGATCCTCTTGTAGATGCTTTAGAATATTCTGTAGCTCTACCTTCAAAGAAGTTCATATGTTCCACTGCATTCAGCATGGTATCAAGCCATGTTAATGGATTTTTTTGAACATCATAAATTGGCTCTAAACCTAATTGATCCAATCTTCTGTTAGCAATAAATCTTATATATTCTTTAACTTCTTTCGCGGTTAAACCTTCCATTGGACCCATCTCAAAAGCTAAATCAATAAATGAATCCTCATGCTCAACGATTGTTCTGCAAGCTTCATAAAGTTCTTTTTTAAGTTTTGGCGTCCATATTTCAGGGTTCTCTTTAATAAACTCCTTAAAGATTCTAATCATTGAATTGCAGTGAAGTGTTTCGTCTCTTACTGACCAAGTAACAATTTGGCCCATACCCTTCATCTTGTTATGTCTTGGGAAGTTAAGCAAGATTGCAAAGCTAGCAAATAATTGCAGACCTTCTGTGAATGCACTAAATACTGCAACAGTTTTTGCAATATCTTCTTTTGAATTTACATTGAAGTTTTGCATGTAATCGTATTTATCTTTCATCTCTTTATACTTCATGAAAGCTGAGTATTCGGACTCAGGCATTCCAATTGTATCTAAAAGATGTGAATAAGCTGCAACATGAACGGTTTCCATAGATGCAAATGCAGTCATCATCATTAGTACTTCAGTTGGTTTAAATACAGTTGTGTAATGTCTTAAGTAACAGTTATTAACTTCAACATCTGCTTGAGTAAAAAATCTAAAAATTTGAGTTAATAAGTTCTTTTCTGGTTGTGACAAGTTTTTTTGCCAGTCTCTAACATCATCTCCTAATGGAACCTCTTCTGGTAACCAATGAATTCTTTGTTGAGTTAACCATGCATCATAGCACCATGGATATCTAAAGGGTTTGTAAACTGGGTTCTCAACTAACAGACCCATTTTTTTTGGTTGAATTATTTCTTTATTAATTTTTTCTGCTACTGACATGATAAACACTCCTCATAATCTTGTTGGTTGTTACTTTCATCTTTTGATTTATAAACGTTTGCCGCAATGTCGGTTGAATTTGCATCATTAACATTTTCAGCACGTTGTATTGATTTAGACCTACAGTAGTAAAGGCTCTTCAATCCTTTCTTCCAAGCTTGGAAGTGGATTTGATGTAAATCTTTTTTATGTACATCTGCAGGTAAAAATAAATTAATAGATTGTGCTTGTGAAATATGCGGAGTTCTATCTGCACTTAAATCTACAAGCCATCTTTGATCTAACTCAAAAGCTGTTTTGAAAACATCTTTTTCTTCTTGAGTTAAAAAATCTAAATGTGAAACAGATCCTTGGTTTGTTGTGATACTTGACCATACTTCATCTGTATCTTTTCCGTGTTTTTCTAATAATTGTCTTAAATATTTATTTCTAACATTAAATGAACCAGATAATGTTTTATGAGTAAAGCTATTAGCTGCAATTGGTTCAACACCAGGAGATGTTCCACCACATATAATTGAGATAGAAGCGGTAGGTGCTATTGCAGTTTTGTTCGAAAATCTCTCCATAACACCATAATCAGATGCATCAGGACAAGGTCCTCTTTCCTCTGCTAAATCTTTTGATGCCTTATCTACGTGCTTTTGAATGTGTTCAAACATTTTTTTATTCCAAACTTTGCTCATAACAGACTCGATTGGGATCATTTTCTTCTGATAATAAGAATGTAGTCCCATAACGCCTAGTCCAACACTTCTTTCTCTCATTGCTGAGTAAGTTGCATCACTAAATTGCTCTGGTGCGTTTTCAATGAAATCTGTCATTACATTGTCTAAAAATCTCATCACATCACCTATGAAATTTTCATCATCTTTCCAGTCATCGTATTTTTCAATATTCAAGGATGATAAGCAGCATACTGCTGTTCTATCTCTACCATCTTTATCAATTCCTGTAGGCAGAGTAATTTCACTACAAAGGTTTGAAGTTTTAACGGTAAGACCTGCTAATTTATGATGTTGTGGTATTTGTCTGTTAACAGTATCGATGAATATAATATATGGCTCTCCTGTTTCTATTCTAGCTGTAAGTAATCTTATCCATAAATTTCTTGCAGATACAGTTGCTTGAACTGCTCCATCTTTTGGACTTTTAAGTCCCCATTGTTCATCCAATTCTACGGCTCTCATGAAGGAATCTGAGACTAAAACACCGTGGTGTAAATTTAATGATTTTCTATTTGGATCTCCTCCAGTTGGTCTTCTCATCTCAATAAACTCTTCAATTTCTGGATGATCTATAGGAATATAGCAAGCAGCCGAACCTCTCCTTAATGAACCTTGGCTAATTGCCATTGTTAATGAGTCCATTACTTTTATAAATGGAATTATTCCTGAAGTTTTGCCAACTCTTCCAATTTTTTCACCTATTGATCTAAGGTTTCCCCAGTAACTTCCAATACCTCCACCACGTGCTGCAAGCCAAACATTCTCACTCCATAGATCAAGAATGCCATTAAGACTATCGCTCGCTTCATTTAGAAAACAAGAAATTGGTAATCCTCTTGTTGTTCCACCATTTGATAAAACTGGTGTCGCTGGCATAAACCAAAGATTACTAATATAGTTATATAGTCTTTGAGCATGTAAATTATCGTCAGCATAATGACTTGAAACTCTAGCAAATAAATCCTGGAAAGATTCATTGGCTCCTAAGTATCTATCTTTAAGAGTAGCTTTTCCAAAGTCAGTTAAATTATCATCTCTGCTTCTATCAATTTTAATTGTTATGCCTTTTGAATTTTGAAATAGTTCTGTTTCACTATTAAGAGAGAATAAATCTAATCTTTTATCTTTAGGATCTTGATTCACATTTGGTGTATAATCAGAGACAGCTTTCCTAATAGCTTGTGATAAAATCTTGTTCATTTAGCTCCTTTTTTGTACTATACTTAATTAAGTAAAACAACTAGATGTTGTATGATGGTTTGGTAAATATACTATATGACCAACAAATCAATAGAACATTTATAGAACTTAAGAAAAAAATTATCAATAAAAAAATAAACAAAATATAAAAATATTAACATGAAAAATTCAATAAAAATTGATCCTTTTGGCTTTAGAGAGTACGACGCGCGATGGTTGTACCCTGATAATATTAATTTAGAAGGTGTGACAAATTTGGGAAAAGGTTTAGGAACACAGATTATTAATCATACAAATAAAAGTAATCCAAGAATCATAGTTGGTCATGATTACAGATCTTATAGTGAAGAAATAAAATCAGCTTTGAAAACAGGACTAATATCAACAGGTTGTTATGTTGAAGATGTGGGATTAGCGTTATCGCCGATGGTTTATTTTGCACAATTCAATTTAGAAAGTGATGCTGTTGCAATGGTGACAGCAAGTCATAATGAAAATGGTTGGACAGGTGTAAAGATGGGAATAAATAAAGGACTAACCCATGCACCGGAAGAGATGAAAGAATTAAAAGATATAACCTTAAATAATAAATTTATTAAAGGTCAAGGAAATGAAAAAGAAATTATTGATTTTCAAAGTGTTTATAAAGATGATCTTATAAATAAAAATAAAATTAAGAAAAAAATTAAAGCTGTAGTTGCCTGTGGCAATGGAACAGCAGGAATATTTGCACCGGATATTTTAAGAGGAATCGGATGTGAAGTAATTGAGCTAGATTGCAATTTGGACTATACTTTTCCAAAGTACAATCCTAATCCTGAAGATCTTGAAATGTTACATGCAATAAGTAAATC
The DNA here is from genome assembly GCA_902594335.1 of uncultured Pelagibacteraceae bacterium. Lineage (GTDB taxonomy): Bacteria > Pseudomonadota > Alphaproteobacteria > Pelagibacterales > Pelagibacteraceae > Pelagibacter. Next base: position 62,536 of record CACJLY010000007.1, read on the forward strand.
TGTAAAAAAAAATAACGCTGATATTGGATTTGGATTTGATGGAGATGGTGATCGTGTAGGTGTAATAGATGACGATGGTAATGAAATTTTTTCAGATAAAATTGGATTATTGATTGCTAGAAATTTATCTTCTAACCACAAGGGATCTAAATTTATTGTAGATGTTAAATCAACTGGACTTTATTCAACAGATGATGTTTTAAAAAATAACTCGTGTGAAACACTATACTGGAAAACAGGACATTCCCATATCAAAAGAAAAGTAAATAATGAAAAAGCACTTGCGGGCTTTGAAAAAAGTGGTCATTTCTTTTTCAACAAACCTTTAGGTTACGGATATGATGATGGTATAAATTCAGCTATACAAGTTTGTCATCTACTAGATAATAATCATAAAAAAATGAGTGAGATCATAAGTGAATTGCCTAATACCTATCAATCGCCTACCATGGCCCCTTTTTGTGAAGATAATGAAAAATATCAAGTTGTTGAAGAAATAATTAAACAAATTGAGGGTTTAAAATCAAATAATTTTCAAATTGATAATCAAGAAATTGAGGACATACTTACAGTAAATGGTATAAGATTTTCTTTCAAAGACGGCTCTTGGGGTTTGATAAGAGCCTCATCTAATAAGCCTTCTCTTGTAGTTGTTACTGAAAGTCCAACATCTGATGAAAGAAAGAAAAAAATCTTCGAATTTATCGACGATTTGCTCCAAAAAACTGGTAAAATAGGTGAATACGACCAAAAGATTTAATTAAAGATCTAAAAACCTAATTAAAAAGAGAGTACCTATTACATACAAAAATACCCCAAACATCCTTTGAGTTTTATTTTTATCTGTGGTGTGAACCATATTTGCACCAACTCTAGCCATAAAAGATGTAATTGGAATAAATATCAAAAAAGCAGGAATATTTACAAAACCTATACTTAAAGGAAGATTTGTATTAAGCAAAACACCAGATGTCAAAAAACCAATTGAACCAATAGATGCTATTACAAATCCTATTGCAGCTGAACTTCCAATTGCTCTACTTATAGGATACCCAAAATATCTTAGGATTGGAACATTCATCATGGCTCCTGTTATTCCCATAGGAGCGGATATAAAACCTGAAATGAAACCAAAAGTTGCTCTTGGTAGAAACTTAAATTTTTTATTTTTTTTCAATTCCTGTTTTACTAACAATAAATATCCGCCAAAAAAATATACAACTACAGCGAAAAATAAAACCAAAGATTTTGTATTTAATAATGCTGCCATGTAAGTACCAAGCAAAACTCCAAAGATAACAAATAGACCATAAGTTTTTAAAATATTTGTATCTACAGCTTTATGTTTTCTATGAGTCATTACTGAAACAAAAGCAGTAAAAATTGTAATAGAAAAAGCGGTTCCTACTGAAAGATGCATCAAGTAAGATTTATCAACATCTGCTGTTTCAAAAATGAAAAAAAGTACTGGTACAGATATAAGACCTCCACCTATGCCAAAGTAACCTGCAAAAAATCCAACTGGAAAGGCAGTGACTATCATTAATAAAATTAAAAGATAATACTGATTAGATAGAATAGTATTAATCAATTCGACCTGCCGAATGTAATTTAGGAGAAAGTCTAACTTTATCCATAATATGATCTATTTTTTTTACATCCGCATCTCTTACACACATATTTTCACTTAAATATCTTTTCCAATGGCTTGAACCTGTTTGTCCATGGAATAAACCTAGTGTATGTCTCATAACTTGATTTACTCTTGTGCCCATTTGAACTTGAGCTTTAACATAATCAATTAACTCCTCTACAATTTCTTCCCGTTCTTTAATGTTGTGATTGTTAAATATTTCTTTTTCAATATCAGCTAAAAGATAAGGAGAATGATAAACTGATCTTCCAATCATTGCGCCATCCACTTTATCTAAATGATCTTTCACTTGTTCTACTGTAGTTACACCACCATTAATAATTATTTCAAGATCTTTGAAATCTTGTTTTAGTTTATATACATAATTATATTTTAAAGGAGGTATATTAAGGTTTTGCTTAGGAGTAAATTTACCCAACATAGCTTTTCTTGCATGTATTATAAATGTTTTAACTCCAGTCTCCTTTAAAGTTTTTATGAAATTATAAAAATGTTCGTAATCTTCAACATCATCATAGCCAATTCTAGTCTTAACTGTAACCGGTAAAGATGTTGAATTAATCATTTCTGACAAACAATCAGCCACTAAGTTTGGCTCCTTGATTAAACATGCGCCAAATCTATTTTTTTGAACTTTTTTACTTGGACATCCTAGGTTTAAATTAATTTCATCATAACCAAATTCCTCACCAATTTTTGCAGAATTTGCTAATAATTTTGGCGTAGATCCACCTAATTGAAGTGCAACTGGTTTTTCTCTTAGATCAAAAGATAATAATTTTTCTCTATCTCCTCTGTCAATTGCTTCAGAAACCACCATTTCTGTGTAAAGAAGCACATGTTTACTTATCAATCTTAAAAAATATCTTTCATGTCTGTCAGTACAATCCATCATAGGTGCAACTGATACCAATCTGTTAATCTTAGACATGTTTTTTAACTTTATTCGAAATGTTAACTTTTTTTTCGTTTACATATTCTTGATGATTTTTCTCAATTTTAGCTAATTCGTATTTATAGTTAACCATGACACCAAAAGACCTTTTAAAACCAACTTCAGAAACATTTGCGTTAACTGCAATATCATCAATATCAGCTCCATTTTTTAAATGAAATCTACAAACATCATTTATTGGAAAACCAAGATCATTTTTCTGTTTTGCTAAATAATTTACTGCCAACTTACTAATCAAAGCCTTATTATCCGCAATTCTTTTGTCTCCTATTTTTAAATCAGAAGACTTTAAAAAATCTAAACTATTTTTGTTTGCCTCTCCTAGTATTTCAGCAGCCTGAGTACTTTCCATTTTTTTAAACCAATCAGCAAATCCTACCATTGGGGATAATGTTCCAAAATACTTTACATCTGGAAGTTCTTCTTGAAGCTCATAAACAACCCTTTTTATTAAAAAATTCCCTAACGTTACTCTTGATAAACCTTCCTGACAGTTGCTAATTGAATAAAAAGTAGCTGTATCATAATTTTTTGTTTTTTCTTCTGAAGGTCTTGTTAATTCTTGTATTGACTGACTAAGACCTTTTGTTAAAGCAATTTCAACAAATATTATTGGTTCGTCATCTAATGCTGGATGAAAATAGGCAAAAAATCTTCTATCTTTTCCTAGTCTTCTTTTAAGTTCATTCATATCCTTCATAGAATGTACTTTTTCATACTTTAACAATTTTTCTAAAATATTTGCTTTTGTATCCCATGTAATTTTTCTTAATTTTAAAAAGCCTGGGTTAAACCAATTTTTAAATATATCTATTAAGTCATAATCTAAACTTTTAAGTTCAGGTTGGTCTTTTATTAAATTTAATAAATCCTCTCTTAATGAGACTATCTCTGAGGTGCCGTTTGGAGCCATATTTAGTCTTACAAATAACTCTTTTCTTATTCCTGATGTAACCCGAGATAGATTTAATATAGATGAGGTATCCTTCGATTTGCTGTAACTTTTAATAGCTTCATCTATTTTTAATGAGTCAGGTTTATATTTTTCATTTACTTGAATTAAAAATTTGTTTTTATCCTCTAAAGATAAATTTTGATATCTAAACAAGATATCTCTTGCTAGTGTTATTCCAAAGGCTGCACCTTTAGTCGACAATAAATCATCACAAAGATCTAAAAGATCTCTTTTTTTTGCAACGCTTTTGATAGATTTTTTTTCTAAAATCTTTTGTCCAGCATCAGCTATGGTCTCAAAAATTCTTTTTATATTTAACATGATGTTTTTTTATATATTAAAAACCTAAACTTTTGCCCATTATTTTATCGGGCAGCCAGGTAACAATTTCAGGAAAAATACACAAAATTAATATAGCTAATGCCATAATTATCATAAATGGTATAGATCCTTTTAATATTTCAGACAAACTAACGTCTGGTGTAATACCCTTGATTATATAAAGGTTTAATCCAACAGGTGGAGTAATAAGGCCAATTTCCATATTTATCGTAAATACAATTGCAAACCAGTATGGATCAAAACCTAAGGTAGTTATAACTGGTAACAATATTGCTGAAGTCATCACAATGACAGCAACAGGGGGTAAAAAGAAACCTGCAATTAATAGAAAAATATTAATTAAAATAAATACGACCCATTTGTTTGAACTTAATTCTACCATGCTTTGGGCTAATGATTGAGTTACGTAAAGTTGAGATAATGTAAATGCAAAAAGATAAGATGCTGCAATGATAAACATTATCATCACACTTTCTTTCATTGAAACTTTAACAATATTCCATATTTTTTTTGGTTGATAAATTTTATAAACTACAGCTATCAATACAAAGACTAAAAATGCTCCAACACCTGATGCCTCTGAGGGTGTCGCAACACCACCATACAACACATATAAAACACCAGCTATGATTGCTAAAAAAGGAAGAATTCTTGGTAGTACCTCAATTTTTTCTTTAAGTGTTGGGGGTGTTCTGTTTTTTAAAGCTTTCGCCGAGTCCTTGTCAATAAAGTAACTATGTATAAGGGCCCATATCGCAAACATACCAGCCAACATAAATCCAGGCACTAAGCCACATAAAAATAATCTTCCTATTGATGTTCCGGTTGCAATTCCATAAACAATTAAAACAATACTAGGTGGAATTAAAACTCCTAGAGTACCACCAGCTGCTATTGTCCCTGTTGCTATTTGATCTGAATACCCTCTTTTTCTCATTTCAGGTATTCCCATAGTTCCAATCGCTGCACAAGTTGCTGGACTTGATCCACTCAGGGCAGCAAAAACTGAGCAAGCACCAATATTTGATATTACCAGTCCACCTGGAACTCTCCAAAGCCATCTATCTAATCCAGTATATAAATCTTTTCCTGCTGGAGAATTAGCAACTGCCATTCCCATTAAAATAAACATTGGAATAGAAAGCAGAACAAAAGAATTTAATCCTGCATAAAAAGTTTCTGCAAATACATCTAACATTTGAAACCCTTCAAATGCTACTAAAAGTGCTATAGAGACAAAACTCAAACCAAATGCGATTGGTATTCCAGAAAATAAAACTATTAAAGTAAAAACTGCAACTATTACTGCTATTAATAAAGGATCCATTAATTGGCACCTTTTTCGTCAAAAAGTTTAATAATTTCTGCAATATATTGAAGTATCATTAAAGCTGCTCCAATCATCATTGAAGAATAAGGTATCCATAAAGGTGGATCCCAAACTGTTCCAGTTGAATAATTTTTGATGAAAGCTTCCTCAACCATTAAAAATCCAAAATAGAATAGAATTAAAAAGAATAATAAACTAATTAACGATGTAAATATTTTAAGTCTCAGTATGTTTTTTTTCGACAAAAAATCATAAATCCATTCCATGCTAACATGAGCTTTTTCGCTTAGAACATAGGCACTTCCAATGAAAGTTGAAGCGACTAATAACATGGTAACTAATTCAGTTTGCCATGTGATTGCTCTTTGAAAAAAATATCTTTCAAAGACAAGCTCTACAATTACTAAAATGGATAATATTAAGGCAAGGACAGCAAAAGCACCACAAGCTTTTGAAGATAAATTGCAAAATTTTAAATATTTTTCTTTCATAAAAAAAACCCCTATTTAATTTTCAAATAGGGGTTCTTTATATATCTTTTTTATTTAACTGCCAAAGCCATTTCCATCAGCTTATCGCCACCTGGAACTTTTTCAGCAAATGCTTTGTGAGATGATTGTTTTGCAATCTCAACCCAAGCTGCATGGTCGTTTGCATCCATATATACTAACTTTACTCCTGCTGCTTTATAAGCGTCTTCAAATTTTTTATCTAAATTTTCGACTTGCGCAGTCATATATTTCTCAGCTACTTTACCTGCTTCCATCAAAGCATTTTGTTGTTTTGAATTTAATTTATCAAAACTCATTTTTGACATCAAAATTGGCTCGTACATAAACCATAATCCAAATTTTCCTGGAGGAGTTGCACAGCTTACTTGTTCATAAATTTTGTAACTTACAAAACTTCCTGAACTAGTGTTTGCACCAGTTAATACTCCTGTTTGTAATCCAGTATAAATTTCAGATGAAGGCATACTTTGAATACCTGCTCCAGCTGCTTCTAACATTTGGTTAAATGCTTTACCAGCTGCTCTCATTACTTGACCTTTAGCATCTGATGGATTTTTAATGCATTTAGATTTTGATGCAAATCCACCGCCAAGCCAAGCATCAGATAATACAACTACACCAGCGTCATTAATGATTCTCTTGATTTCTGTCATCATTGGGCCTTTATTAAATCTTAAGGCATGATCGTGATTTTTAACTGTTCCTGGCATTAACGTTGCATCAAATTCAGGATGAAATTTAGATGCGTACGCTAATGGAAACGCAGAAATATCTAACTGACCAGTAGTCATTGGTTTCCATTGCTCTTTTGGTTTGTAAAGTGATTTTGCAGGATAAATTCTGATATCTAAATCTACACCTGCTTTTTTAACTTCATCAGCAATTATTTGTACCATCTCATGTCTTGGATCAAAAGAACCATCAGCTCGTGGAGTACCAGGCCACTGATGACTTGCTTTTAATGTAACAGCATAAGCTGATCCAATTAATGAGAAGGCTAAAAATAATGCTGTGAAATAAAAACTTATTTTTTTTAACATGTTTTCCCCTCTATAAATTAATTTAATAAACATATTAAATTGAACTTATTAGTAAGAGTCAATATAAGGAAATGTCATATATTTAATTATGGATGGACCATTAAAAAATTTACTAGTTGTTGATTTAACAAGGGTTTTAGTTGGACCTTATTGTACGATGATACTCTCAGATTTAGGTGCAAGAGTTATCAAAATTGAAGCTCCAGAAACTGGTGATGATTCTAGAAAATTTGGACCCTTTGTAAAAGATTATTCTGCATACTTTATGTCATTAAATAGGGGTAAAGAAAGTATAGCCTTAAACTTGAAAAACGAAGATGACAAAAAAATTTTTGAAAAAATATTATCTAGAGCAGATATTTTAGTAGAAAACTTTAAACCTGGTACATTAGAAAAGTGGGGTTTTGGATGGAAGAATGTAAGTAAAAAATATCCAAAATTAATATACGCATCAGCTTCAGGTTTTGGTCAAACAGGACCTTTAAAAGAACTTCCTGCTTATGACATGGTTGTGCAAGGTATGGGGGGCTTGATGAGTGTAACTGGTCATCCAGATTCTGAACCTACAAGGGTTGGAACATCCATTGGAGACATAACCGCTGGACTGTTTACTGCAATAGGAATAAATGCAGCTTTGTATGATAGACAGAAAACTGGCAAAGGTGCTTTTATTGATGTCTCTATGTTAGATTGTCAGATTGCAATTTTAGAAAATGCAATTGCAAGATATCTCTCTAAAAAGGAAATTCCTGGTCCGATGGGTTCAAGGCATCCCTCTATTGCTCCCTTTGAGGCCTTTAAAACAAAAGACAGTTACATAATTATTGCTGCAGGAAATGATAAACTTTTTGCAAAACTTTGTGACGTATTAAATATTTCTGAAATAACGAAAGATGAAAGATTTAATACTAATTCATTAAGATGTGAAAATATGGATCAGTTAAAAGAAATTTTTGAAAAAAAATTAATTTTAAAAACTACAAATGAATGGGTCAAAGAAATGGAGGAATTAAAAATTCCTTGTGGGCCAATTTTTAACATTAAACAGGCCGTTGAAAATCCTCAAATCAAAGAGAGGAATATGATTATAAAATCTTATCATAAAGTAATTGGGGAATTTAAGTCAGCAGGAAATCCTATAAAAATGTCTACTTACAAAGACGAAGAAACTAGAGGGGATATACCTGATTTAGATGAACACAGAGAAAAGATAATAAAAGAATTTGGTTAACTACTCTTGATTTTCTGTTTCTGTAGCCTCAGATACAGTTTCCTCTTGATCTTTCATTTCGTCTAAAGAAACATCAACTTCTTCTTCTTGTGCATCTTCGACAGGGTCAGAACTAGGTTGTTCGGTGGTATTTTGTAATTCCGCTAAATCATCTTTTGATACTTGGATTTTTTCTGGAATTTTTCTTGCTCTTTTAGATGGAAGGATTGGCACTCCACTCTTTGAAATTTCTCCTTTATAAAGATTTTCAAAATCATCACCAATATCATCTTCATCCTCTGAAGCGTCATCTATTTGCTCAACATGTTTTCTTAATTTGTAAACTGCAGCTTCTGTTAAATCTGGAACTTTAATTGTTTCTTCGGCAATTTCTCTTAATGCTATGACAGTGTTTTTGTCATTATCTCTATCTAATGTGGGTTCTAATCCTGAATTAAGTTGTGTTGCTCTTTCTTTTGCAACCAACACTAATTCATAAGGACTGTCTACTTTATCAATACAATCTTCAACTGTAACTCTTGCCATGGACGGTTAGATACACCCCGAACTTAAAAAAATCAAGCAGTATTAGAGATAAACTGGATTTAATTTTTTTCTAATAGTGAAAAGTAAGGCTATAGAGCATGCAATTGCAATTGCAGCAATTAAGGCGATTTTTTCAATTGAAAATCCAGCATCAATAAAAAAACCAAATAATGCTGTTCCAAAAGCGGTAGCAAATACCATCAAGGCAGTAGTTAATGCTTTTATTGATCCAATATACTTTACGCCGTAAATTTCTGCCCACGTTGATGATCCTAATAAGTTAGCAAGACCATTTGAAATTCCAACCAATCCCAGAAATAAAAAAGCAGTTTGTGGAGCATCAAAATATATAATGACTAAAGTTCCTAATAATAATGGAATATTCATATAGATAAGTAATTTTCTACTTGTAAACTTGTCAATTAAATAACCAGCAACAATTAAGGTAATTACAGAAAATATTGAGTAAGACATAAAAGATTGAGCAATTGTATATTCACCCCATCCTTTTGAATTAGTGACAAATGATTGATAAACAAATACTCCTGTTGCTATCCAGGGCATTGCCAACATATTTAATGAAACAATGTAAAACCTATAATCCTGAAGAACTTCAATTCTTTTCCAGTTTTTAATATTGTCCTCTTTTAAATTTTCATTTTGATAACTCTCTCTGGTATCTAATTTTACATCTTTAACTAAAATGAAAGATGCTAAAGGCAAACAAATTAAAACTATTAGAGAAAAGATTACCCATAAATCTTGCCAAATAATCATTGTTAAAAGATAAACAATTAATACAGGCATTATAAATTCTGCTGAGGATAGACCAAACCAAATTATGCTTAAAGCTTTGCCTCTAGATTTTGTAAAATATCTTGAAATAGTGGTTGAAGCTGTGTGAGACATTAATCCTTGCCCAGAGAATCTCATGAAAAAAATTGCAACAAATAAAAAAGCTACTGATGATGTTTTGGAAAAGAAAAAAGAGGAAAAAGATAAAAGTATCGTAACAAAGATTGCAAATTTTATCACATTTACATCATCAATTTTTTTTCCAATCCAAATAAGAAGCAAACTACTAAATAGAGTTGCAGATGCATAAATCGTGCCAAATTGTCCATGTGTTATGGAAAGTGTTTCTCTTATGCTTGAATTAAATAAACCTATAAAAAAACTCTGTCCAAAACACGAAAAAAATGTAAAAATGAAACCAAAAATAATTACTTTTAAACTTAAATTTTTAAACATATAAATAAATTATGACTTGTAATGTTGCTTTCATAGGTCTCGGGGTAATGGGTTATCCGATGGCTGGTTATATATCAAAAGCTGGGCACAATGTAACTGTTTTTAATAGAACAACTGCCAAAGCTGAAAAATGGATTTCTGAATATAAAGGCAAAATGGCTACAACACCAAAAGAAGCTGCGGAAGGTGCTGATTTTATTTTTACTTGTGTAGGTAATGATGAAGATTTGAAACAAGTAACTTTGGGAGAAAATGGTTTATATCATAGTGCTAAAGAAGGTTCGATCTATGTAGATAATTCAACAGTATCAGCAGAAGTATCCAGAGAACTTTATAAAAATGCTAAAGAAAAAGGATTTGCTTTTTTAGATGCACCAATTTCTGGAGGTCAATCTGGAGCTGAAGGTGGAATTTTAACAGTTATGGTCGGTGGTGATGAAGAAGTTTTTAAAAAAGCTGAACCAGTAATTGATTGCTATAGTAAAAAAGTAAAATTAATTGGTCCATCAGGAAGCGGTCAACTAACCAAAATGATGAACCAAATGTGTATTGCAGGAGTTGTTCAAGGTTTATCGGAAGCTATTAATTTTGGAATAAATGCTGGTTTAGATATTGATAAAGTAATGGAGACAATTTCTAAAGGAGCTGCTCAATCTTGGCAAATGGAAAATAGATATAAAACTATGGTTGAAGATAAATTTGATTATGGTTTTGCAGTTGATTGGATGAGAAAAGATTTGAAAATTGTAATTGAAGAAGCAAAAAGAAATGGTTCACCTGTTCCAATTACTGAAATAGTTGATGAGTATTATGCTGATGTTCAAAAAATGGGTGGAAATCGTTGGGATAGTTCTAGTCTAATCGCTAGACTTAAAAAAAAGAAATAATCCAATGTCAAATACTGTCCCATACTATGAGGACTTTTCTGAAATAAAGAAAAAAATTTGGTTAATGCTTGATGATGCGGTGACTAATAGATCATCGCCTTTTCGAATTCCAGTATTTGTATGTGGGGATCAATCAGACTTTGATGGGAGAATTGTTGTTCTTAGAAAATCTGACCAATCAAATAATCTTCTTCAATTTCACAGCGATATACGATCTGATAAAATTCCAAAATTAAAAAAAAATAGTAATGCAGCACTTATATTCTATGATAAAGAAGAAAAAATTCAGCTTCGAGTTAAAGTTAATTGTGTAGTCAATCATGATAATAAAATAACTGAGCAATCATGGTCAAAAACAGCTCACATAAGTCGAAAATGTTATTTAGTAAACAATGGACCAGGAACAGAAACGGATGAACCAAGCTCAGGTTTAAGTGAAGATATTGAAAAATCAGGCTTTACGATGGAGCAAAGTGAAGAAGGTTATAAAAACTTTACAGTAATACAATGTAATATTGAAAGTATTGAATGGCTTTATCTCGCAGCAAAAGGTCATAGAAGAGCAAGATTTGATATTACAAATAATAATCAAAACTGGCTAATTCCGTAAAAATGTTAAGTGGATTTATTATTGCTATAGCGCTTGTTTTAGGGGGATTGGCAGTAATGAGGTTTGGCATTTTTCAAATCAGAAAATTTAAAAAGGGAGAAACTAAAGTCACAAAAAAAGTTAGTGAGCAACTAGCTTTTATAATATTTTTTGTAATTATTTTAGGATTAATAATTTATTCTGTTAATGATTTATTATTTTAAAAAACTGATTTAGAATATTTTTTCCAATTTTCTTGATACCTTATTGCATTTTGCTTTACCGCATCAATTTCGTCTTCGGTTAATTGACGAATTATTTTTCCTGGCGAACCCATTACTAAAGAATTATCTGGAATTTCCTTACTTTCTGTAATTAATGATTTAGCTCCAATGATACAATTTTTTCCAATTTTAGCTTTATTAAGAACTACAGCTCCAATGCCAATTAAAGAGTTGTCATCAATTGTGCAACCATGAAGCATAACCAAATGACCAATGGTTACATTCTTTCCAATTTTTAAAGGGTAACCTGGATCTGTGTGTAAAACACTTCCATCTTGAACATTTGAGCCTTCTCCTAAATGAATATTTTCTATATCCCCTCTTAATGTTGCATTAAACCAGACACTAGAGTTTTTCTCTAATGTTACATCACCAATTATAACAGCATTGGGAGCTACCCAATTTTCGCCAAGGTTTTTTGGTTTTTTATCTTTTAAATCGTAAAACATAAATTATATAGTCTTTTAACATGGCATTAACTAAAACACCAATTTGTGACTTTGGTAAAAAAGCTGATAACTTTGAACTTAAATCTATAGATAATAAAATAATTTCGCTAAATGATGCGAAGGGTGAAAATGGGACACTAATAATGTTTATCTGTAATCACTGTCCATATGTATTAGCTGTCATAAATAATGTTGTCGAAGACTGTAAAGAATTGGAAAATGATGGAATTAAATCTATAGCAATAATGTCAAATGACCCCAAAAGATATGAGGAAGATTCATTTGATAACATGATTAAATTTTCAAAAAATAATGATTTTAATTTTCCATATTTAATAGACGAAACGCAAGAAGTGGCTAAAACTTATGGTGCCGTCTGTACTCCAGATTTTTTTGGTTATAATAAAGATCTTGAACTTCAATACAGAGGAAGAATAAGGGAATTAAAAAATTTAAAACCAATAGAAAGTGGAGATAGCGAACTTAAAAATGCTATGAAAATGATTGCAAAAACTAACAATGGTCCAAATGAACAATTTCCTAGTATGGGCTGTAGTATTAAATGGTTTAAATAATTAATGTATTTAGTAATAACTAGAACTTTTCCTCCTGAATTAGGAGGTATGCAAAATCTAATGTGGGGACTAGCAAGGTCTCTTTCAAAACTTAACCTTGTAAAAGTTTTTGCAGACTATCATGAAAATCATGAGGAGTTTGATAAGTCGGTTTCATTTTCAATTGAAAGAATAAGTGGAATGAAGCTTATTAGAAAATATAGAAAATCTTACATGGTAAACGATTATCTTGAACAAAATAACAACGTGGAGTGTATTATTGCTGATCATTGGAAAAGTTTGGAGCTTATAAAAACCAAAAAAAAGAAGATCTGCCTGATACATTCAAAAGAAATTAACCATCCCAAAGGCTCGAGTTTAAATAAAAAAGTATTGTCAGTTCTAAATAATGTTGATCATATTGTAGCAAATTCTAACTATACAAAAAATTTAGCTATTGATTTGGGCGTGGAAGAAAAAAAAATAGTTATTATTAATCCTGGAGTTGATCCAGTAGTTGAAGTTCCAAAAAAATATTTGAATGAGGCAGAAGAAATACTTAAAGGTAAAAAAAATAGAATTATTACGGTGTCAAGATTCGATAAAAGAAAAAATCATGAAAAAGTAATTATGGCTGTGAGAAATCTAAAAGAAATTTATCCAGAAATTGTCTATACATGTATCGGATACGGTGAGGAAGAGGAAAAATTAAAAAAATTAGTAATTGAACTTAAATTAGAAGAACAAGTAACTTTCTTAAAAGATATTCCTTCAGATTTAAAAAATGCTCTTATTTCTAAGTCAGATATTTTTATAATGCCTTCAATAATTTATAAAAAGTCAGTTGAAGGTTTTGGTATTGCTTACGTCGAGGCTGCACAATATGGTATCCCCTCAATCGGTGGTAAAGATGGAGGAGCGTCAGATGCAATAATCCACGAAAAAACTGGCTTGATATGTGATGGAAATAAATTGGAAGATATATATTCAAGCATAGATAATCTTTATAAAAATAATAAATATTTAGAATACGGCAAAGAAGCAAAAATTAATGCTGAAAACTTTCTTTGGGATAGAATAATTGAAAATTATAAAAGAATCTTATAAAATATAATTATGATTGCTAAATTTAATAATATTTTTTACCTAATTATTTTTCTTGCGCATTTTATAGGAATAGCTGCATATTGTTTTCAAACAATTGTAGGAACTAAAAAAATGATGGATCGATTTGATATTGATCACAGCGCAGCAGTGATGGTTAGATTTGTTGGAGCCCTAATGCTTGGTTGGGTGATAATGGCAATTTATATAATGTTTGTAAGACCAAATGGAGTTGAAGGTACTTGGGCCTTCTTTAATTTAATATTTATTATCCATGCTTGTGTTTTAGGAACAAATTTCTACTCACTTAAAATTGATAAAACGGGTATTAATGAAAAATCTACAAATGAAGGAATTATAGCGCCCGCAATTTTTCTAATAATGATGGCTATACTTTGTTACGGTTTGTCAGATAAAATTTATATTACTTAGCCCTTAGTCTTTTTAAACATAGTTTTATATATATGCCAAACTACAATTAATATTGTGGTTAACAAAATACATGCAGTAAGAGTTCTATCCCATAAAAATTCCCAAGATCCATTACTTAACAATAAAGATCTTCTTAAATTCTCTTCCATTAAACCACCTAGAACAAAGGCAAGTATTAATGGTGGCATCGGAAAATCATAAAGCCGCATAAAAGTTGCAACAACTGCAATTCCTATCATTAAGTAAATATCAAAATTATTAAATGACATTACGTAAATTCCTGTAATTGAAAAAAATAGGATTAATGGGATTAGATAATTTTTTGGAACAGCTAAAATTCTTGCAATGTAAGGTATGAGAGGTAAGTTTAAAATTAACAATATCACCATCCCAATATACATTGACATAATTATGGACCAAAAAATCTCGGGGTTTGTCATGTACAATCTTGGTCCAGGCTGAACTCCAAAACCTAATAAAGCCCCCAACATAACTGCAGTGGTTCCACTTCCCGGTATACCTAAAGTAAGCATAGGTACAAATGATCCTGAACAGGCTGCATTATTTGCTGTTTCTGGAGCAGATAAACCATTAACACTCCCCTTGCCAAATTTTTCTTTTTCCTCGTCGTTGACTATATTTCTTTCCATTCCATAAGCTAAAAAAGAAGCAATTGTTGCTCCAGCGCCAGGTAACACGCCAATTAAAAAACCAATTACTGATGATCTGGGAATTGTTTTGTACATTTTGGTTCTTTCTTCCTTATTTATTTTAATTGAACCAAGTTCTGTTAATGACACTTGCTTAGCGGCGCTTGCAGGATCATTTCTCTTTAATATTATAGTTAATGCTTCACTCATCGCAAAAGTTGCCATAACAACAAGAACAAAACTGATACCATCAGTTAAATTCATGTTATTAAACGTAAATCTTGTAATATCTGATAAGCTATCTTGACCAACAGATGCTAACATTAAACCAAGCACTACCATCATCATAGCTTTTAAAAATTGACCTTTAGATGAAAAAGCTGCGATGGCTGTAAGACCTAAAATCATTAATGCAAAATAATCAGGAGATCTAAAAGATAAGCTTACTTTCGATAAACTTGGAGCCATAAATAATAAATATATTGCTGACAACGTTCCACCAGCAAATGAACTCCAAGCGGCAATTGCTAGTGCTTTACCTGCCTTACCTTGTTGTGCCATTGGATAACCATCAAAAGAAGTTGCAACAGTTCCTGGAACACCAGGTGCGTTTAACAGTATTGATGATGTAGAACCTCCAAATACTGCTCCATAATAAACTCCTGCCATTAAAATTAAACCAGTTGCTGGATCAAAACCATAAGTAATTGGTATCATTAAAGCTATCGCTGTCATTGGTCCAAGTCCTGGTAACATTCCAATAATTGTTCCAAAAAAACAGCCAAGCATTACCATTAAAATATTTTGTAAAGTGAGTGCAGTTGTTAAACCAATTAGAATTCCTTCAATCATCCCATAACTCCAATAGATTGTAAGAATGGATCTCTTAAATAAATATCAAGAACTCCATGAAGCAAATACATAAAAGCTGCTACAAAAGGAAAAGACAATAGGAACATTAAGACCCATCTTCTCTCTCCTAAAAAAAAATATGAAGAGAACAAAAATAATGATGTAGTTAAAAAATAACCAACTTTTAAAATTGTAGCGCCATAAATTATCGCAATAATAATAAGTATTAATGTTTTTTTATATTCTAAAGTTTTATGTTGAACTTTTATTGTATTAGGATCTGGTAAAATTAATTTTAATCCTGAAAAAAAAAGACCTGCATAACCAAGATAAATTGGGAATGTTCTTGCATTAAAAGGTGCATTTTCATCGAATGCAAAAACTTGAATTTGATAAGCTGTATATAAATAAAATGCTGAAAATATAAAAAAGAGCAGTGATATAACTTTTGTAGTATTTATATTCACTGCTCTAATTTTTAATAATCTTTTTAGATTATATAACTCCTAATTTCTTCATAAGAGCTGTCATTTCTTCAGTTTGTTTTTCTAAGAAAGATACAAACTTACCTTCTGGATTGTAAATATTAACCCATGCATTTCTTGCTCTAACAGTTTCCCATTCAGAAGTCTTTTGTACATCGCCTAACATTTTAGCAATTTTTGATTTATCTGCACTACTCATTCCCGGAGGTCCAAAGAAACCTCTCCAATTAACAAACTGCACATCATAACCTTGTTCTTTAAGAGTTGGTGCATCTGGAGCATCAGAAACTCTTGAAGGAGCTGTTATACCAATAATTCTTACTTGGTCTCTTGCACCCATAAGCTCACCTAAACCTGTAGAGATAATTTGTGTTTCCCCAGATAACAGTCCAGCTAATGCTTTTCCACCAGCATCATAAGGAATATAAGCAACATCATTTGGATTAGCGCCAGCAGCTTGGAAAGCTAAAGCACCAATTAAATGGTCCATGCTTCCTCTTACTGATCCGCCTGCCATTTTAATAGAGCTTGCATCTTTTTTATATGCATTAACTACATCTTCAAAATTTTTATATGGTGAATTTTTTGCAACTGCTATAGCACCATAATCTCCAATGACACCAGCTATTGGCACAACATCTTTATAAGATAAAGTTCCACTGCCACTTACATAACCTTTGTGTCTAGTAATTGATCTTAAAACCAATGGTGTTGATTGAACTAAGACTGTATTAGCAGGCTTGTTGTTAATCATATAAGCTAATGCTTTTCCTCCACCACCACCTGACATATTTTCAAATGATGCACTTTTTAACATTCCAGCTTTTGTTAAAGCTTCTCCAGTACCTCTAGCAGTTCCATCCCAACCACCACCAGCACCACCACCGATTACAAAATGCAATTTATCAATTGCTATTGAACTAGTTGTTGTTGCTGAAAGTATAAGAATTGCCGAGAATAAAACTGAAATTATTGATTTAATTAGTTTCATTATTTTCTCTCCTATTATAATTATAATTAGTTATTAAACATAAATTAAAATTCAGTGTCAATGAGGATTTATCACTTAAATGTTAAACTTGATTCCATTTAAACAATTATTAAATGAGCTTAACATTAGTTATAAAGCTTTAATCATAGGGGTAATAGGAGGTTATATTGGAACTCTAATTGGTCTTCCTTTGCCTTGGTTGCTAGGTGCTTTGGGTTTAAATCTGTGTATTGCTTTTACTAATTTTAAAATTGAATTCTCAACAAAATTACTTAATCCAGTTTTTCTGATGGTTGGTATTATATTAGGCGGAACGTTGAACGTATCTTTATTATATAAAATTCATTTATGGATATTCTCATCTGTGGCTATGGTTGTTTGTACTGTAGTCAGCACTATTTTAGCAGGATATTATTTTATTAAAGTTTGTAAATTTGATAAGTTTATTGCAACACTTGCTGCACTACCTGGGGCATTTGTCCCAATAGCTGCAGCACTTTTAGAGTATGGAAAAAAAGAAAATCATAAACAAGTTTTAATTCCTCAGGCTACAAGAGTTATATTTATTGTAAGTTTTGTACCTATATTATTTATTAGCAAATTAGGATTTTCTGAAATTGCAGGATATAATTATGAAAATATTTACGATTTAAGATATTTTTTAGAAATATTTTTTCTAATAATTATTTGTTATCTATTTTCTATATTGCTCAAAAAATTAAGTATACCCTCACCTATACTTGTTGGTGCAATGGCCTTATCTGGCTTATTTTATACTTTTGAGATTGTTAACTCTAGATTCCCAGATACAGTAATAAATATAGCTTTCATTTTTTTGGGTACTGCTCTTGGAAGTAGACTAAATGGATTAAAGCTCAAAGAATTATTCTTTTATATCTTTCACGGTTTAATTGTTTGTTCTATTTTAGTTATTGTTGCGATGATTACAGCTTACTTTCTTCAGTATTTAGGATTTGATTTCATTCCAACTTTTTTAAGTTTTGCACCAGGAGGAATTCATGAAATGGTTGTGATTAGCGTTGCCTATAATATTGATCCTATTTTTGTAAGTTATCATCATTTTTTAAGAATATTAATAATTGTAGCTTTTTTACCATTTTTGCTTAAAAAATTTGGTAACAACTCTATTAAAAAGACAAAGTTTAAATAAAATCAAATATTAACTTTGTACTGCTGACAAGAATTAAACCATAAATAATATTATAAAACAAATTTTCCTCTATAATTTTAAGCAATTGATATCCAATAAATATTCCAATTAAAGCTAGTGGAAAAAGAGATACTGATTGAAACAATGTTTCAAAATTCATCATTGATAGGTAAATATACAAAGGTAACTTTATTAAATTAACACAACTAAAAAAAATAATTCTCGTTCCTACATAAATTTCTTTTTTCAATCTTAATGGAAGTAAATAAAGACTTGTAGGTGTTCCACCAGCATGAACACAAAAACTTGAAAATCCTGCAATAGATGAGCAAATTGCGCCCTTTAAGAAGTTCTGCTTGGCTGGAACTGTCTTCTCTTTTTTGAACAAAAAATAATGTCCAGCAAATAAAAATCCCATTATTCCAACTATTAATTTAAGTAAATCCTCTGAAAAATGATTGAATGTGAAGGAACCGATTACAATCCCTATTGCCGCAAACGGCACAATTACTCTGAGTATACTAAAATTAAACTCTTTTCTAAATCTGTAAACAGCAATCATATCTGAAAAAATTAAAATTGGCAGAATAATTGCTAAAGCTTGTTGCAAAGGCATCACAACTGTCATTAATGGGACTGATATTAATGATATTGAACCTCCTAAACCAGACTTTGCAATACCGTACAAAATTATTGCAGGAACAACACTTATAAAAAAAAGGAAATTTATTTCCATTAATTTAATGATTTTGTTAAATATTCAAAAACTTTTTCAGGAGATAATTTATTTAAATCTGTTACTTGAATTGCTTTAAAATTTTCTCTCTCTATACTTACTTTATAAGCAGTAGTGTGAGAACCAAATAAGGCTAAGCCTTTAGTATTCAAATGTGCTGCTATATGTGCTGGTCCAGTGTCATTTGCTACAACGAAAGAACTGTCTTTTATTAATGTAGCAAGCTCAGAAATATCTAAAGATTTATTTTCTTTTAAAATTGAAATAGCATTAATCTCTTTTGTCTTATTAATTTCATTTGGACCTGGGGCTAGTATAATTTTATATTCATCTTTAAATTTATCCCTAATTAAATCTATCAGTTTATTGTAATTAGGCCATTTTTTAATCTGTAAATGTGGTGAGCAAAAAGGAAATAAAATTATGTATTTGTTTAAATCAAATTCTTTTTTTATATTTTCAATATTGGTACAAGCCCAACTAAAATCAGGAAACATAGTGCATTTAGAAACTACTCCAGATGTTTCTAATTGATGTTTAAATCTGTATAAAACAGGATTTTTATCAAATTGCTCTTTTGACTGATCCATTGGTAAAGTGGTTTCGGATGATGACCAAATTACGTTATCTGCACTTGGAAATAGTATTCTTTTATAAAAGCTTGATCTTGAGGAATTTTGTAAATCAAAAACTTTTATAAATTTATATTTTTTTAATTTGCGCATGAGATTAAATAAATAAATCAGATTAAACCTTGATAATCTCTTATCCAAAATTATGTCCTCTAAATATGGATTTTTTTTGAAAAGATCGATGTAAGGCTTTGATGTTAATAAATAGACTTTATCATCTTTATGAAAATCAGAAATATCTTGAATTGCACCACTAGCTTGGGCTATATCACCTAAAGATCCATGTTTAATTATAAGAATATTAGACATATTTTAAACAACTTAACACACTATGTTTATTTATGAATAAAATTCTAGTT
>CACJLY010000008.1 GCA_902594335.1 uncultured Pelagibacteraceae bacterium
CAAGTGATCCCATAAATAATCCACCTAAAAATAAATAAATAAACCATAACAAAAAATTTTGTATGGATAAATCTATAAATAAAACAAATATTAAAGTTGAAGCAGATGCAATTAACAAACCTCTTGCGGCAGAAGCAAAAGTAATTGCAAATACAACTTCTGATGAAGACAAAGGACTATGAACAACATCAGTAATTGTTCCCATCATCTTTCCCATCATTAAAGATGAACTAGAATGAGCAAAACTTTGTTGGATTACCTGCATCATGATTAAACCACTTGCTAAAAATTTTATATATGGAGCTCCTAATACGTCAGCTCTTTGATCTCCAATGGCTAAAGAAATAACTGTTAAGAATAATATACTAGTTAATATTGGGCCAAACAAAGTTTGACCTGAGACTGTCAGAAATCTGAGAACTTCTTTTTTAAATAAAGAATATGTTCCAACCCAATTCACAAGTCCAAATCTTCTTGTACCAATTTGATATTTTTTCTGTAATTCAACCATAAGTAAATATTAATAAACTTTTTTTTTGATAATTGTTAAAAAAGGAGAAAAAAAGCTTGTTATAAGGTTCTAATTATGATTTCAAGATAGTGTTGTAAACAAATTTTAATATACTAAATATAGTACATATGGGCTGGACAGACGAAAAAGTTAATAAACTTAAAGATCTATGGGGCAAAGGACAAACAGCAAGCCAAATAGCTGGAATTATAGGTGGGGTAAGCAGAAATGCAGTTATTGGAAAAGCACACAGATTAAATTTATCTGCAAAAATTAAAACTTGGTCTAGGAACAATCATAATAATGTCGACGTATTGTCTTCAAATAATAATTTAAAAAAAGGAAGTAGAAAAAATAAATTTAAATCTTTACTATTAGACAAAAACTTTGAGCCTGCTAAAAATATTCAATTAGAGGATTTAAATGAACAAACATGTAAGTATATGGAAGGTCACCCTGATGAAAAAGACTCATCATTCTGTGGAAGAAAAACTATAGAAAAGTTTTCCTACTGTCCACTACATCTTATGATAGTTTTTCAGCCCAAAGGTAAGAAAGAGGAGGTTGTAGATAAAAATGATGAAGTTCCAAAATTTATTGAAAAAAAAATAAAATCTGCATAATTTATTTTAGCACTTTATCTTTAGCTTTTTTAAACTCATCTTCGCTTAGTATTCCCTCTTTATATAATTTTTTTAACTCTTTAATTTGATCTATAATTTCCAAACTTTGACTTTGACTTTGAATCTCATTTTGCTCCTTAAAATCTAAATTTCTATTTTCTTTGATTGTTTGCTTTGCTTCAACACCTCTAGTAATAGCTTTAACAGCAATAGATAAAACAAACACTAAAATTATAAATACTGTAAAATATATAATATTGGCTAACATTAATTTATTTTATTGGTTTTATTTTTTGAAAATTGGCCACCACTAGTCCAGTTAAAACTATAAAGATTAATCTCATCCTCAAATTTTTTATTTGCTTCCATATTAATATCAAAGTTTGTTTTATATTTTGTTGAGATTACATTATCATATTTTAATAATTTGAGCTGATCAACTGTTAACAATGGTTTGGGCATTAATTCAAATATTTTAGCATTTAATTTTGCTAATGTTAAAGGAAGAGGAAACAAAATTCTTCTTTTTTTTATAGATTTAAGAATTTTTAAAATAATTTCTTTAAATGTAAAAACTTCTGGTCCTACACACTCAATAGTTTCTCCAGTAATTTTCTTTTGAACAATGGTAAAAATTATATTTACAAGATCAGAAACATGAATGGGAGTAAATTTTGTTTTTCCTTTATAGTACAAAGGCATAAAAGGAAGTATGCTTAAAAGTCCCATAAAATTAGTTGTAAAATTATCATCTACAGAGTAAACAATGGAAGGTTTTAAAATAACAGACTTAGAAAAATTTTGTCTAATTTTTTTTTCACCTTTTAATTTACTCATAGCGTACTTGCTATCAGTTGCTAACTCAATTCCTAGAGCAGATAAGTGAATGAATTGTTTAAGAGAACTTTTTGATGCTGCCTTTGATAGTAATGAAGGTAGATCAGAATGTACTAAGTCAAATTGATTTTTTTTTTTCTCATACAATATACCAATTAAATTTATACATATGGATGCGCTTTCCATTAATTTTAAAATACTTTCTTCATTGAATGAATTAATTTCTTTCAATTCAAGGTATCCATAATTTGATTGCGTTTTAATTTGATAACCTTTTCTATGAATGCTTCTAGTTACCGCAATAACTCTATAATTATCTTTTGTAAACTTTCTTATTAAAGATTTTCCAATTTGACCAGATGAACCAAATATTAAAATTGAATCCTGATTTTTCATATATATATATCTATTTAATGAATTTAGATATTAAATTACATAATAAAGATTTACCAGATGAAATAAAGTTCAGTGACAAGATAGCAATTGATTGTGAATTTACTGGACTAAATATTGAAAGAGATAGACTATGTTTATTACAGATTTCATCAGGTAAAAATGATGCTCACATTATCCAATTAGATAAAGATAATTACGACGCACCAAATTTAAAAAAATTGTTGAAAGATAATAATATTAATAAATTATTCCATTTTGCTAGAGCTGACCTTTTATTCATTAAGAAATTTTTACAGGTTGATATTGATAATGTGAACTGCACAAAAATAATGAGTAAAATTGCTAGAAGTTATTCTGATAAGCATGGATTAAAAGATTTAGTTAAAGAATTTGTAGGCATTGATATAAGCAAACAATTACAAACTTCTGACTTTGGTGGAAAATTGTCAGAAAAGCAATTAAAATATTGCGCACAAGATGTAATTTATCTTCATAAAATTTACGACTCATTATTAAATATATTAGAAAGAGAAAACAGATTAAGTTTATATAACAAAACTATTAACTTTATAAGTACTAGAGTTGATTTAGATTTTGCTTCTTTTAAAGAGGATATCTGGTCTCACTAAAATGAAGAATAAAAATTTACTAAAAATAGCTAAAGACGTAGTAAGACTTGAAGCTGACTCTTTAAAAAAACTTCAATCAAATATTGGTAAATCTTTTGAACAAGTAATTAAAACAATTTTAAATTGTAAAAATGGAAAAGTTATAATTTCTGGTGTTGGAAAAAGCGGAATAGTTGGAAAAAAATGGTCTGCAACTCTTTCATCCACTGGAACACCATCATTCTTTTTAGATGCCTCAAACGCTAGTCATGGTGATATGGGCCAAGTAACTTCTAATGATATTATTATACTGATAAGTTTAAGTGGAGAAAGTAACGAATTAAAAAATATAATTCAGTACGCATCAAGAAATAATAATATTAAACTAATTGGCATAACATCAAAAAAAGACTCTCTTTTATATAAAAATGCTAATGTAAAATTCTTATTACCTAATGTAAAAGAAGCAGGACCTGGTGGTTTTGTCCCAACTTCATCAACCACAGTCCAAATGGCTTTAGGTGATGCAATAGCAATTACTTGTATGAAATATAAAAAATTTAATAAAATAGACTTCAAAAAATTTCACCCTAGTGGATCATTATCTATAAAATTAAAAACCGTTGAAGACTTAATGTTAGTAGGAAAAAAAATACCTTTTGTTAAAGAAAATATTAATATGAAAACTGCGTTGCAAAATATAGAAAAAAAAGGACTTGGAGCATTAGTTATAAAAAACAGACTTAACAATACAAGTGGAATACTTACAGATGGGGACTTAAAGAGAATTTCAAATATAAAAATTGATTATAAGAATTTAAAAATTAAAGATGTAATGAAAAAGAAACCAATTAGTGTTGATAAAAATATGCTGGCTGCTCATGCACTTTCAATAATGAATACAAAAAAAATAACTAGTTTATGTGTGCATGAAAATAAAAAAAAAAATAAAACAATTGGGTTTATTCATATTCACGCGATTTTAAATGCAAATATAAACTAGATGTCCATTAAGTCTTTTATTCAAATTTTTATCTTATTATCAATAATATTAATTATTAGTTTTGTTTATTATAATTATTTTTCTGTAAACAAAAAAAAAATTGAAGAAATAAATTCATCAGAGATTATAAATCAAGAACGTATTAAAGAACTTGAAAAAAAAATATTAGATTTAGAAATAAATAACAAAGCACTAAATGATAAAATTGAAGAGAATGCAAAAATTTCTGAAGTAATACCTTCAGAAACTAATTTATCAAAAAGTATTGAACAAAAGATTTATGAAAATAGTGAACTAAAAATCCAAGAAAAACAGACTGAAGAGGAGAAACAAGTTAAAAAAAGTGTTAAAGATAATCTTTCTAAAAATAAGAAAATTAAAAACTTAGTTAAAGATGTAGAATATACGTCAATAGATCAAAAAGGAAATAAATTTCACTTATTGGCTAATTCGGGAAAGTCAAATAAAGATAATAATGATATCTTAGATCTAATTAATGTGAGAGGTAAAATTACCTCTAATATTAGAGATACCATTTATATAGTCTCTGATTTTGCACAATATAATTCATTGAATTTAAATTCAAAATTTTATGAAAATGTAATAATAAATTATCAGGATAAAGAAATAACTTGTGTTAATTTTGACATAAATATGGAAACAAATAAGGCAATAGCATACAATGATGTATTAATTACTGACCCAAAATCAATAATGAAGGCGGGCCTTGTAGAATTTGATTTGAAGACAAAAGATATAAATATAAACCCCGAGAGTACAACTAAGGAAGTAGAAGTTATCACTCAAACTAATGGCATTAATTAAAAAATTTAGAATTAAAAATTTTAAAAAACAAGATTCGATAATAAAGCTCGATAAAATATCAATGTTTTATAATAAACGGCAAATTTTAAATAATTTAAATTTAAATATATTTAGACAAGAAGTTTTGGGTATGCTTGGACCAAATGGTGTTGGAAAATCAACAATTTTTCATATTATTACTGGACTAAAAGATCCTAGCTTCGGTAAAGTTTTTATTAATGAACAAGACTGTACAAATATACCTATTTATGAAAGGGCAACAAAATTTAAACTTGGGTATGTGCCGCAATATGGAGGCTTTATTCAAGATTTGAATTTATTAGAAAATTTACAATTAGTTGGAGAGATTCACATAAAAGACAAAAATTTAAGAAAAAATAGAATTGAAAAAATAATTTCTCAGTTTGAATTTGATCCAATACTTAAGATTAAGTCAAAACATCTGTCTGGGGGCCAGAAAAAAAAATTGGTAATTTCAATGGCATTAATTAATGATCCCAGTATTCTTCTTTTGGATGAACCTTTTGCAGCCCTAGATATACTCACAATAAAAATGCTTCAAGAAATAATTGTTAATTTACAATCAATGGAGAAAATTACTGTAATAGTCTGCGATCATCAAGCAAGGGATTTGTTAAGTTGTGTGGATAGAGCTATCGTTTTATCTAATGGAAAAATTATTGCTACGGGCAGCCCTAGCGAGATTATAAAAGACTCAAGCGCTAGATTAGCGTATTTTGGTGACGAATTCAAAATAAATTAATTCGTCAATGAAAAATCATATTTTTATAAAAAATAAAATAAATAATTTTAATGAAAAAATTAAAGTTAGTTCTGATAAAAGTATTTCAATAAGATCTATACTTTTAGCATCTCAATCAGTTGGTATTTCAAAAATTTCAAATTTATTAGAGTCTGAAGATGTTTTAAATACTTTAAAAACAATTAAGAAACTTGGTATCAATTACTATAAAAAAAGAAATATATATAATATTGAAGGATATGGATTAAATGGGTTTAATATAAAAAAAAAAACTATAATAAATTGTGGAAATTCTGGAACATTAGCTCGTTTAATTCTTGGTCTTTTAGTAAAAACAAAAAAAAAAATAAAATTAATTGGAGATAAAAGTCTATCAAAAAGAGATTTTTCAAGAGTTATAAAACCCTTAAGAATGTTTGGTGCAAACATCAAAAGCTATAAAAATATGCTTCCAATTGAAATATTGGGTTCAGATTTTTTAAGACCAGTCACTTACAACGAAAAAATAGGTAGTGCACAAGTAAAATCTTGTATTATTTTATGCGCATTAAATACACCTGGTACATCTATTATAAATGCTGAGATATCAAGAAATCATACTGAATTAATGTTAAAATTTTTAAAATATCCAATTAAAATTAAGAAAAAAAAAAAATTTGATCAAATTTTTATTAATGGCCTACATCAATTTAAGGCTTTTGAATATGATGTTCCTGGTGATATTAGTTCAGCATCTTTTTTTATTGTTTTGACACTTCTCTCAAAACAATCTCAAATAATAATTGAAAATGTAAATATTAATAAAAGTCGGTTAGGAATAGTCTCTATTTTAAACAAAATGGGTGCCGGCATTCAGCTCAAAAAAAGAAGAACATATAACGGCGAAGAAATTGCAGATATTTATGTTAAAAGTAAAAGAAATTTAACTGCAATAAATTGTCCATCAAAATTAAATAGTTCTGCTATTGATGAATTTCTAATTATTTTTTTGGTTGCAGCAAAAGCCAAAGGAATTTCAAGATTTAAAAATCTTGGTGAAATGAATAAAAAGGAGTCAAAAAGATTGGATATTGCTATAAAATTTCTAGAATTAATTGGTATTAAAGTTGAAAGATTTCAGAATGATATTAATATATATGGGAGACCAAATCTAATATTATCAAAAAATTTTGAAATTAAAAATTTTTTAAAAGATCACAGAGTTTTCTTTTTGTCATGTATAGCAGCTTTAACTTTAGGTGGTAAATGGAAAATTAATGATAAAGATTCGATAAATACTTCATTTCCTGATTTTTTAAAAACTCTTAAAAATTTAGGAGCTCAAATCAATTGAAAAAAAGAAAAAATATAATTACAGTAGCGATAGACTCTCCGGCCGCAGCTGGTGCGGGAACTCAAGCAAAATTAATATCTAAAAATTACAATTTATTTTACCTAGATACTGGAAAAATCTACAGATATATTGGAATGTTAAAATTAAATAATAATAATAAATTTACCTACAATTTGGTTAAACATAAAATTAGTAAATTAAAATTAAGTAATTTAAAAAATAGAAAACTTCTATCTAATGAAGTGGCTAAATCTGCCTCTGAAATTGCAAAAAATAAAAGAATCAGAAATATAGTTCACAAATTTCAACAAAGATGTGCATATAGTCCTCCTAAAAATTATAAAGGGTCAGTTTTAGATGGAAGAGATATAATTACTGTTCAAGTAAAAGATGCAATGTTCAAATTTTACATTACCGCTAGTCTTAA
Source organism: uncultured Pelagibacteraceae bacterium (assembly GCA_902594335.1). GTDB lineage: Bacteria > Pseudomonadota > Alphaproteobacteria > Pelagibacterales > Pelagibacteraceae > Pelagibacter. The sequence goes on from CACJLY010000008.1 coordinate 7,327, forward strand.
AGTAAGAACAAAAAGAAGATTTGCTGAATATAAGAAACTAAATATTAAAATTACTTATAAAGAAGTGCTTAAAAGCCTCAGAAATAGAGATAAATCAGACAAAAAAAGAAAGTATGGGCCACTAAAAAAAACAAAAGATTCTATCTTGATTAATACCACTAAATTAAGTAAGAAAGCGTGCTTTCTAAAGATAAAAGCTATTATGGACAAAAAATTAAATAACTAATGGAAATTTATAAAGATCTATCATCGCCTGCAAGCCAACAATTCGAAAAACTTCTAAATAGTCAATTATCAAAAAATAAGATCGAAGAGGGTAAGATAATAGAAGGGAAAGTCACAAAAATAACAAGTAAGTATGTTTTTCTTTTCATTCCAGGATTAAAAAGTGAACCAGTTATAGATGTAAATGAAATAAAAATGATGGGTTTAACAAATGAGGTTAAAGAGGGCTCGACTATTTCTGTTTTACTTGAAAGAATTGAGGATAAAAATGGTGATGTTGTTGTATCTGCTCAAAAAGCTCAAAAAATTAAAGGCTGGAATAAATTAGTCAAATGTTATGAAAATAATGAATTAATAAATGGTAAAATTATTCAGAAAACAAAAGGTGGTGTTATTGTTGAACACGTTGAAACTGGCTCATTAATGTTTTGTCCAGGTTCTCAAATCTCTGACAAACCAATGAAAAATATTGATCACTTAATTGGTATTGAACAAAAGTTTGCACTTATTAAAATAGATATGGTCAGGGGTAACAGCGTTGTATCAAGAAGACAGGTAGTTTCATCAAATAAAAAAGAGGATAAAGCTAAAATTATAGAGAAATTCAAGGTTGGAGATATTATTCAGGATGCAGTCGTTAAAGGTTACTCATCGTTCGGTTGTTTTTTTGAGGTTACTACTCCAGAAGGTACAATAGATACACTTTGTCATCTTCAAGAGATAAGTTATAGTAGAGTTAATCATCCAGATGAGATTTTTAATATAGGTGAGAAACACAATCTGAAAGTAATATCAATTGATATGGAAAAGTTACAAGTCGGATGCTCTATTAAACAGCTTTCCCCAGATCCATTTGAGCATATTTCAAATTATCAAATAGGTAATGAATATAAAGTTAAAGTTGTTAAGATTACAGATTATGGGTGTTTTTGTGAATTAGAGCCAGGACTAAGTACTTTGCTACATAGTAGTGAAATAAGTTGGACAAAAAAAAGTATTTCGCCAAGAAAAATTTTTAACGTAGATGACCAGATAAATTGTGTTATTACTGAGATAGATAAAGATAAAAGAAGAGTAGCTATTTCCCATAGACTAACAAAGGAAAATCCATATTCTAAACTGGAAAATAATTATCCAGTAGGCTCTGATATAGAGGGAATAGTAAGTAATTTTAATGAATACGCAATTTACTTAAAACTAGCAGATTTTGACATAGACGGTTTTTTGCACTCTAACGATCTATCATTTACTGGAAAACCCGAGGATGAACTAAAAAAATATAAAAAAGGAGACAAATTAACTGTAAGAGTTTTAGAAATAAAGACAGCTGATCAAAAAGTGAGAGTTGGATTAAAACAGCTTCAGAAAGACCCGTTTGAATGGTTTAAGGACAAAAAAGTTAAAGATCCTATTACTGTAAAGGTTATATCTTCAGACAACAAGGGCTTATTTGTAAAACCTGAGGGATGCGATATTGAAATTTTAATAAAAAAATCACAAATAGCTATGAGTCCGTCAGATGCAAGGCCTTCGCGATTTGTTGGTGGAGAAAGAATTGATGCAGCAATAGCTGAGTTAAATTTTGAAAAACGAAAAGTTTCTCTTAGTATTAAATTGCTTGAAGAAATAATGAATGCTAAGGCTATAAAAGAACATTCTAGTCCATTAAGTGGAAAGAATCTTCCATTCTCCTCCCTTTCAGAAAAACTAGGCAGCAAAAAAAATAAAAAGGAATCTGAATAAAAATTGTCAGTCGTAAAATCAGATTTAATAAAAGAATTAGCAAATAACTATCCAAATTTTCTAAGAAAAGATTTAATTAAATTATTTGATATTATAATCTACGAAATGCAAGAGGCATTAAAAAGAGGAGATAGAGTTGAATTAAGAGATGTATTTTCTTTAGAACCAAGGATTCAAAAAGCTAGGATATCAAGAAACCCGAAAACTAACGAAAAAGTCAATACTCCCCAAAAAAAAACAATATTGTTTAAAATGTCAAAAGAATGGGTAAAAAAAATTAATGAGAAAGAGTAAAATATTTATTGCTTGTGATACTAATAACATAAGCAAAGTTAAGAAAATAATCAAGCTAACTCAAAGTAAAAAATTAAAAATTGGTTATAAATTTGGCTTAGAGTTTTTGAATTCAAAACAAGGTAGAAATTTCATTTCTAAATTAAAAAAATATACAACTTTTGGGGATTACAAATTTGCAGATATACCAAATACCTGTGTGTCTGCCATAAAAGCTGTTAAAGATTTAAAATTTGATTACTTAACAATTCACATAAGTTCCGGTTTAAATGCATTAAAGGCTGCTAAAAAAGTTTCAGGTAAAACAAAATTAGTTGGTGTCACAATTTTAACATCTTTAGACAACACATCATTAAAAGAAATTGGTTTCAACAAAAGATTGAATGAGATAGTTCTTAAACAAGCAAAATTAGCTAATAAGGCAAAATTAGATGGAATAGTTTGTAGTGCTAAAGAGGTAAGTATAATTAAAAAAGTTTTTAAAAATGAGATAATAACACCTGGAATAAGATTTAATTCCAAAACTAATGACCAAAAAAGGGTTTTAACTCCAAAGCAGGCCTATAAAAATGGAAGTGATTGGCTAGTAATTGGAAGGCCAATTACAAAAGGCAACATTAAAAGAAATCTTAAAAATTTAATTAATCATTTAAGTTGATGATTAAAGGGGTAAAAATCTGTGGTATTTCTGATATTACAACTTTAACTCACATTCTAGATCATGATTTTCCTCCTAAATTTATAGGTTTCATATGTGATTATAAAAAAAGCAAAAGATACGTCTCATATGAAAGATTAAAGACATTATTAAATATTGAGAGAAAAAATACAAACTTTGTCTGTGTTTTAGTTAATCCTGAAGACGAAGTATTAGAAAGAATGAAAAAATTAAATTTTGATTTTTTACAACTGTATAATGTAGAACCTAAAAAAACAAAAATGATAAAAGAAAAGTATGGTATAAAAATTATCACTGCTTTAACAATTATTGATCAAAATGATGTTAATGAATATAAAAATTATATGGGAATTTCAGATATATTTCTTTTTGATGGTAAAGGTTATGAGAAATCTATAGGCTTTGATCATAAATTATTAAATTCAGTTCCAAATTCTTTAAATAAAATGATTGCTGGAAATATAAAATTAGATGATATTCCTAAGTTTAATGATAAGGATATTTATGTAGATCTAAGTGGCGCATTAGAAAATGAAGAGGGTAAAAAAGACGTCAATAAAATTGATAGACTACTGAATCTTGTGAGTAAATAATGAAATTGAAAAAAAAAATTCCTGTAATTGATCAAGGAGACAAACTGGGCTTTTGGGGAGGAAAATTTGGTGGAAATTTTGTGCCTGAAACACTAAAAAAACCTATAGAAGATCTAGAAATACAATTTAATAAATTAAAAAGTGACAAAAACTTTATAAGAGAAAGAGATAAATATTTCAAAAATTGGATTGGAGCACCAACAAGATTTATTAAGTTAAATAATTTAACAAAACATGTTGGTGGAGCACAGATTTGGTCAAAGGTTGTTTCTGATGCCAACGGTGGAGCTCACAAAATATATAATGCAACTGTACATTGTTTATTGGCTAAAAGGTCTGGAAAGAAAGTAATAATTGGAGACACCGGCGCCGGGTACGCTGGTAAGATGTTAAGCATGGCTGCTAAGAAATTTGGTCTAAAATGTAAAATTTTTATGGGCGCAAAAGACATAAAGAGACAACAACCAAATGTTAAAGCAATGAAGAAAAATGGTGCAGATGTAATTCCTGTATATTCAGGGAGTCAAACACTTGTGGATGCTGTTTCTGAATGTATGAGATTTTGGGTAGCAAATTGTGATACAACTGCAATGTGTGTAGGAAGTACTGTAGGACCCGCAATTTTTGTTCGAATATGTGGTTGGAGTACTAGTCAAATATCTAGAGAGCTTAAGGTTCAATTAATAAATGAATTTGGTAAAGTCCCTCACAAACTAAAATTATATAATTGTGTGGGAGGAGGTTCCTCAAGTTTTGGGTTTTGGAATGAATTTATGGATTATGATAAAAAACAAGTTGAATTTATAGGGGTTGAAGCTGGAGGACCAAGAAAAAGTAAAAAACATGCAGCTCCTTTAACTTATGGTTCCAAAATCGGTATACTTCATGGTGCAGCACAATATGTAAATCAAAATAGTGATGGTCAAATTGAAGAAACTGAGTCAATATCTGCAGGTCTTGATTATCCTGGCATTTCACCACTTCACTGCTTTTTAAAAGATGTGAAGCGTGCAAGGTATACAGCGGCTAGTGATGAGGAGGCATTAAAAGCTTACCAAATAGTTACAAAATACGAAAATTTAAGACCCTCTCTTGAACCAAGCCATGCGTTCTCAGTTGCAATTAAGGAAGCAAAAAAATTTAGCAAGGATACAGTTGTAATTATTAATAGTTGTGGAGATGCATATAAAGATAGAGGTATTTTAGAAAAAAAATTAGGAAAGAAATATGTTAAATCCAATTAGCCTTGCATTTAAACAAGCAAAATATGAGAAAAGACCAGCGTTACTTACTTATACTGTAGCTGGCGATAGCTCAAAGAAGCAATCTTTAGAGATCTTAAAAGCAATTTCAAATTATGCAGATATTTTAGAAGTCGGTGTGCCTCATAACACTCCAGTAGCAGATGGAGGCCAAATTCAAACTAGTGCTTATAGAGCGATTAAAAATGGTATTAAGATGAATGATATTTTTAAAATTGTAAGAGATTTTAAAAAAATTAAAAATTCAAAACCAGTAATATTTATGGGTTACTACAACATGATTTTCCAATATGGTGAAAATAATTTTTTAAAAAAATGTAAAAAATCAGGTGTTAATGGTTTAATAGTAGTTGATTTACCATGGCCAGAAAACAAAATTTTTTCAAAGAAATGTAAAAAAAATTCAATTAATTTTATCCAATTATTGTCTCCTACAACATCGAATAAAAGACTAGAAAGTATTACAAAAGACTCTCATGATATGATTTACTATATAAGCATGCTGTCTACTACAGGAGGAAAGCTAAAAGTTTCTCCAAAAAAAATATTAGCTAATTACCATAAAATTAAAAAAATAAGTCCTAAAAAAAATTGTGTTATTGGTTTTGGGATAACAGAAAAAACTATATCAAATTTTAAAAATACAGATGGACTTGTCGTAGGAAGTCAAATTTGTAAAGAAATTACTAGAAGTTTAAACAATAGACAAAATCCTGTCATAAATGTAAGTAAGATTGTTAGTAAACTAAGAAAAAAAATATCATGAATTGGTTAACAAAAGCTATAAATTTTGGAGAAAAAATAAAGAAGGTCCTTAGAAAAAGACCCTCAAAAGAAGATATAGCAAATTCAGATTGGACAAGTTGTTGTAAGGGTCCGATATTAAAGAAAGATTTACAAAATAATTTATGGGTTTGTAATCTATGTGGAAAGCACCATAGAATTAGTTGTAGACAAAGGTTCGACATAGTTTTTGGTAAGAATGCATATCAAATTTTAGAATCACCAATACCTACAGAAGATCCATTAAACTGGGTTGATACAAAATCTTACAAAGACAGACTTAGGATTGCGAGAAAGAAAACTAATCAAAATTGTGCAGTTATGATTGCTAAAGGAAAAATAAATGGAATTGAAGTAACTGCTGGTGCAATTAACTTTGATTTTATTGGAGGTTCGGTTGGAGCCGCAGAAGGAGAAGCAATAATTTATGGGGTACAACACGCAATAGACAACCAAACACCTTATTTGTTCTTTCCTTGTGGTGGAGGACAGAGAATGTTCGAATCTACAATTGCTTTAGCAAATATGACCAGAACAACACTCGCCATAAATGAACTTAAGAAAAACAATTTACCGTATATAGTTTGTTTTACTGATCCAACTGCTGGAGGAATAACTGCCTCTTTTGCAATGTTAGGAGATGTTCATCTAGCAGAACCTGGATGCCTTATAGCATTTGCAGGAAAAAGAGTAATTCAAGCAACGGTTAAGGAAGAATTAAGTTCTGATTTTCAAACAGCTGAATTTGTTGAGAAACATGGCTTTGTTGACAGAGTTGTTCAAAGAAAAGATCTTCAAAAAGAAGTGGGGAACCTTCTATCGATATTACTTAGAAAAAATTCTGATATACATTTAGAAAATTTAAATGAAACTTCAGAAACTAATATCCAAACTAGAGAAGCATCATAAAAAAAAACTAGATTTATCTCTAGGAAGAACTTTTAATCTATTAAAAAAACTTGGAAATCCACAAGATAAATTAAAAAATGTAGTCACAGTTGTTGGAACTAATGCTAAAGCAAGCATGTGCTATAGTTTAAAGTCAATACTTAATCAAGCTGGACATAAAACTAATCTTTATACTTCTCCCCACCTCCTCTCTTATACAGAAAGATACATTTTTGAAGATAAAGAAATCGATGAAGAAGATTTAATAGAATTACTAACAGATGTTGAAAAAACTTTGGGAGATGACAATGCAACATTATTTGAAATTTTAACATGTACATTTATTAAACATGCTGAAAATTTCAGAGATAACATTAATATTATAGAAGCAGGATTATTTCATCAATTTGATAGTACAAATGTATTTAAAGAAAATTTAATGACACTCATTGGTGTCATTCATAATGATCACTTTCAATGGCTTGAAAATAAATCAATTGAAGGTGTAATATATGAAAAAACAGCTAAGCTTTTAAACTCAAATATATTTATTAATAAACAAGTAAATAATGAAATAAGAGATAAAATAGAATATTCATTGGAAAAAAATACATCAAATAAATATTTTTTTGGTAAAGATTTTAATATTGCAAAGTCCGAAAACGGATTTATTCAATATCAAGATCAGTTAGGAGAATTAGTATTGCCAGAACCAAGTATTCTTGGAGACCATCAGCTTTATAATATTAGTACCTCAATTGCTGCATCAAGAAAAATTTTTAATATTAGAGATGAATATATTAAAAGTGGTATTAAAAATATTTCATTAAAAGCGAGACTTGAAGAAATAAAATCAGGTAAATTAAAAGATATTGCTGGAAATAATAAACTGGTAATAGATGGTGGTCATAATATTAGCGCAAGTGTTTCTATTTCTAATTGGATAAAAAATCAAAATGATGAAGTAAATCTTATCGTAGGCATGATGAAAGATAAAGAACATGTAGAATTTATAAAAACTTTTGAAAATATAGTAAATTCAATTACTTTAATTGATATTCCTAATCAGGATGGAGCAATATCAAAGGAAGATTTTAAAAAAAAGTTAGATAATTTAAAATTAAATCTGAAACTTTCTAATGATATTAGAGAAAGTATAAAATCGTTATCAAAAAATGAAAATACTATTATTCTCTGCCTAGGTTCACTATATCTTGCTGGAGAAATTTTAAGCTTAAATTAGATATTTTCTTTTATCCAAGAAACAATTTCACTTTTTGGAACCGCCCCAACCTTAGTTGAAACATGATTACCGTCTTTCATCAAAATCATCGTAGGGATTCCTCGAACACCATATTTTGTTGGCGTATTTGGCTCTTCATCAATGTTATGTTTTGCTACAGATAATTGGTCAGACATTTCATTTGAAATTTCTTCCAAACTGGGAGCCACCATATGGCATGGACCGCACCATTCTGCCCAAAAATCACAAATTAATATCTTATTCTCTTTAACTAATTGATCAAAACTTTCGTCTGTAGATTTTACTGTTGCCATATAGGTTTTATATAAATTAATTTTATTTATTCAATAGTTAAAAATGCGTAAATTTAATTTTATACATCAAACATTCTCGTATTTTTTTTGAATAGACATTGCATAAGTATTAAATTCATCTAAGAGCGCTAATTTCTCGTTGTCGTTTTCATTGGTATATTTTTCTCTTAAAGTGTCAATTTCATTATATAAAGTAGGTATTGTCCACCATTTCTCTTTTCTTTCACTTAAAATTCTTTTTGCAATCTCTCTCCTGATAGATTTATAAATTGACTCCGGTAAAACTTCTGGGGCCTCTTGAAATATAATTTTTTTACCAAATCCAACTATTCTATCGTCATCAAATTTATCTAATAAATTTAATTTTTCTTTCCATGGTGCTGCATGCCAAGTTGGGAATAGAGCAGTATCTTTGTTTGAAGTAAATTTTGTATAAATACTCTCTTCTGCATATATATCTTCTTGGGATTTCGATTGTTCTTTTTCCACTGCTACTTCTCTTAAAGCTGTTAAAATATTTTGAGAAAATTGTTCATTATTTTGAACAAATTCTGCTCTTTTTTTAATTACGTTTTTATCAAGTTTGTTATAAGGTTCCACATTCATTCCATACTTCCCATCAATTATAATAGGAGCTTTGTTTGCACGTATAGTTCTTAAAAATTTTGGAGATTTTTTCATCTCTGTTTTTAATTCATTTATTGATTTATTTATTAAAGGCTGGATTTCAGTTCTCAAATCTATGGAATAATACCATCCTTGGTAAATTGGGTGCACACAATGTTTTGGATGTAGTGGTACAACTAAATGAAGTCTAGATTTACCATAATAATATTCGTTTAGAGTTAATACTTCTCCCTTTTTCATTATAGTTTCTGTATCTGATTTATTTGCAGTTCTTAAAAATGAGTCCCAAGTATGCTCTTGTTTATTTTTAACAATCTTTAAAATTTTTGCAGTTAATTCAGCATCAGCAAGTGCTGAGTGAGCATCACTTGCATCAATTCCTTGCATTTGAGCTAAAGATGCTAGTTTAAATATAGGATTATTTTTTTCATTAATTTCTGTTTCTAGGATTGTAGGATCAATTGCATAAGCAGCTCTTGCAATATTTATACCATCATGTCTTTTATTGGGTGCTGCATTAGTAATATAAGGATATCTAATATTTTTAAAAAACTCTTTCCTTATCATCTCTTCATCAAAATTAAGGCTACTCCAACCTAAAAATATTGCAGGACTCCATTTTTTAAAAATTTTTTCAACTTCCCCCAACATTTGATAATGACTTAGGTTTGTTTGAGTAAGTTGTTTTATCGATGTCTTGTTGACTATTAAGGCCATAGCTTGAAATATTTCCCCTTCAGGCAGACTGCATCTTAAATTAAATCGGTCTTTCTCTTTGAAGTCTTCATCTACTAAAATTCCTCCGATTTCTATTATGCTACCGAAATCAGTACTCGCACTTGATGATTCTATATCCCAAATTGCTAAATTCATATTTTTAACCTCAAATTAGCTATGTTTTGATGGGCTTTTGGAAAGCTTTTTAGGACCAAACCGTTGCATCTAAACAAGTAGCTTCTAGTTAGTTTTATCACTTCTATGAAATGGTCTGGTAAAGTCAAGCTATATTATTCATCTCGTAAAAATTTTTGACCCTGCCTATGAATAAATTTTGATACATCTCTAATTCTGCACCTTCTATTTTAAATTCCTGAAACAAAATATCTTTTGTACAAAGTAAAATTATTCCAGCTTTCATCTTTGTTCCATGAACAACGTCATGAGCTAGAGTATATGCTCCAAGTTGTAAAAAATAATCTTGAATATAATCTGTTTTTTTTGGTTTATTGCTTTGTTTAAAATCGATTACAACGTCATTTCCCTGATATACACCAATTAAGTCAGCTGTACCTGCATATTGTTCAGGATAATACAACGTTTCTTCAATTCCATAAATTTCATCTAATTTATTATCTATACCTTTTTCAATTATTTCTTTTGCCATATTTTTATATTGTTCATTACTTTCAAAAAAACTTTCATTGATACGTCCTCTTAAGTAATCCTCTATATATGAGTGCATTAATGTACCTCTTGAAGATGCCTCTGTTTTAATTTTATTAGCTTCTTTAAATCCTACCCTTTCCCTCCAGTTTGCTAAAGAAGCTTTTTCTTCTTCAGATTTAGTAGCACTTAAAATTGTTGTTACGCTTGGAAGTTTTTCTTCTCCTAAAGAGTATTTCCTATAACCATCCTCAATTGACCTTGTGGACTTTGGATAATTAAATTTATTTTTCCATTTCATGTATTTCTTATATGAGAAATTATATTTAAATTAAATTTATTTTTTGGCTTGTCTAGGAAGATCTTCAAGTTTTTCTACATTGTCTGTTTTCAGAGCTTTTTCGATATGCTCTGGATCTTTTATGTTTTCCAAAGTTCTCGTAATAGATCTTGCATCCATTCCAAACTTATTAACAACAGCCATCGCCTCTTCTAGTTTTTTATTCAAGACTATAATATTATCAAAATGTCTTGAAAACCGTGTGCTAATAGTTTTTAAATGAGTATATATTTCAGTTGCTCCCTTTTGGACTTTGAGCGATTGAAAACCCATGTGCAAAGACTGCAAGTAAGCAGATAAAGTGTTTGGTCCACAAATTACAATTTTGTGTTTCTTCATTAATTCTTGAGTTAATAACTCTTTTGTGCTTGGATCTTGATACTCAGTCAATTCTTTATATAAACTCTCAGTTGGTGCATAAACGATAGCAAAATCCGTAGTTTTTGGAGGGACTATGTATTTTTCATTTACACTTTTAGCTTTAGCTTTGAAGGCTGATGCTAATTTTGCTCTTGCATCTGCAACAGCTCGTTTATCATCTGAGTCATAACCATCTGTAATTGCTTTAAATTTTTCAACTGGGAAATGGGAGTCAACTGGAACCACGACATCACCTTGAAGTTTAATTGCAAATTCAACGTTTTCACTTGTATCCTCTTTCATTTTTACATTAATCATGAATTGAGAGGCTGGTAATAAATCTTTAATTAAAGCGTCCAAACTAAATTCAGCAAGTGTTCCATATTTTTTAACACCTGCCAAAATTTTACTTATACCCTCTTGGCTCTGATTCAATAACTGTACTTGTTGGTTAAAATTTCCAACTTTTTCATCTACTTTAGTTAAAGCCTCTGTCATATCTTTAGTAACACCCGTAGAAAGATTATTAAATGAGGTAGACATTGAGCCTAATGAATTATTAATAGTATTATTTAAAGTATCTTTTAAAGAAACGATTTCTGACTTTAAATTAGTTATTTCCTCAGCTTCTTTATTTTCAGTCTTTTGTTTGTGTTTTGACCTTAAATTTAAATATAAAACCCCTAAAGTTGCTCCAAATAATAAAAGTAAGGTTATTAATAGAATCGTTTCCATAGATTTAAGATAATAGTGAGAGTTAAGAGCTAAGCAAGTTTAAAATTTTCTTCAAACCTTTTTTGTTACTCAATTTTTTATTAAACATTAAAATTGCAGTACTTATAAGAATAATTCCATCTTTTAAGACTCTTAAATTATTTGCACGTAAAGTTTCACCTGTACTAGTTATATCTGATAAAATTTCTGATGAACCAGTGAATGGATATACTTCAGTTGCTCCAAGAGAAGGAATTAATTTAAATTGAGTTACGCCTTTTGAAAATAAAAACTCTCTAGTTAGATTTGGATATTTTGTTGCAACTCTCATCCTACTTTTCTTTTTATCTTTAAAATCAAATGAAATTTCCTCTAAATCAGCTAGTGTCTGAATATCGATCCACTCGTCTGGCACAGCTAATACTAAAGTTGCATGTCCATATTCTAGTTTTTTAGCAATAGTGACTTTATTTTGTATATTTAATTCACTCTCTTTTAATAAATCATATCCTGAAAAACCAATATCTAGAGATCCATCACCCAATCTTTCTATAATTTCCCTCGCATGTAGATAAATAATTTTAATATTTTTATTTCCTTTAATATATCCAAAGAGATCTCTATCACCTCTTTCTGATAGAATTTTGAGCTTTTTACTTTTAAATATATTTAAGGTATCCTTTCTTAACCGACCCTTACTTGGAATACCAATTTTAATCATTTAAACTTATTGCACCTCCAACTGCTGGTATTTTTTTTGAAGATCCTAAATCAGAAATAAGATTGTCATAACGACCTCCATTAACCTGAATTTTTCTAGAGTTTGAATTTATTGTAATTTTAAATACCATCCCAGTGTAGTATTCCAAATGTCTTCCAAAAGAAGATGAAAAATTTACATTTAATTTTGACATCTTATCTTTTGTGATTGGAAAATAATTTTTTCCAACAGTTAGATTAATTTTATTTTTTTTAAAAAAAGCATTAAGAATGGTTGCTGCATTACTCATTTTGCAATTAATTTTTAAATATTCCCTTATAATCTTTACTACATTTTGACCTTTTACTTGTCTTCTAGGATCTTTAATTTTGTTATCAAATCTGATGAGTATTTCTCTTAATGAACGCCCTGCTATATTTCTGTTTTGATTTTGTTTACATAGTTTAAGATATCTTTTTTTATCCAACTCAACGATAGTTTCATCAACATCTGAATTAGTCTCTAAACGTCTTAATAATTCATTAAAATAAGCCTCACGCCAAAAATGTCTTTGTAATCTAAGTTTCCACCTTTTTGGAATATCTAATTTATTTATCAATAAGTGAAATATTTCTATATTTCCTATTGTTATACTCCCAGACTTATAAATAAATTTACTTAAAACTTTAATACCGGTATTTATTATCTGTTTATCGTCTCTTTTTTCATCTTTTGATCCTATGATCTCGAAACCTATTTGATCTCTAATAATTTTTTCATTTTTTTTCTGAACTTTTCTGAATGCTTGACCATTATAAAATACTTTTGAAGATTTCTTTTTTTTTTGATTGAGATATTTGATGCAAGATGCAATGGTTAAATCAGGTCTTAAACAAATTTCTTTTCCATTATGATCCATAAATGAAAAAATTAAACTTCTAAATGACTCGCCAGATCTCTCAAGAATTAGATTGGTTGGAATTACAGTATCTAGATCTATATAATCAAATCCACTTGATTTTAAAGATTTAAGTATATTTTCAGATAAGTTTTTTGACTTCATCGATTAAATCTTTCATGGGAATTGTTTTGTTGTTCTCACCCTTTACACCCTTTAAATTTTTAATGGTCACTGTATTATCTTTAAATTCATTTTCTCCACAAATTACTGCAACTGGTAATTGGCGTTTGTTTGCATAAGTAAGCTGCTTTCCAAGATTTTTTTTGGTATCTAAAAATATTTCTGAATTAATATTGTTTTGTCTTAAAAGATCTAAAATTTCGTAGTAGTTTTTTAAGTATTTTTGATCCATCACACACACTAAAACTGGTTTTTGTTCATCTAATTGAATCTGATCTAATTGCATTAATGCAAACAAAAGTCTATCTACACCAAAACTTATACCTGTACCTGGAATATCCACTCCTTTAAATCTCGATATAAGTTGTGCGTAGGCTCCGCCTGAACAAATACTCCCAATATCTACCTCTTTACCTTTATTATTTGTAACTTTAAAATTTAAATTAGTTTCAACGATGAAATCAGAATAATAAGCCAAGCCTCTGACAATTGTGAAGTTGGTTTTGACTTGATCTAAGTTTGATACATATCCAAGGACCTCAAAAAAGTCTTCTAATTCCATGATTCCTTCTTGCGATAGTGAGTTTTTTAAATTTTGTTTCAGTTTATTTAAATCTTTAATTTTTAAATAATCTAATATTTTAGAAACCTGCTTATCATTTAAGTCTGCACCTTTTGTAATAGCACCACTAGTATCTTTTCTTTCCTTTCTCAAAAGGTCCTCTACACCTTTTATTCCAAATCCAGGCTTATCAAGTTTATCAATTGCCCTAATAACTTTTAATTGTTTTTCCTCAGATATTTTTAATTCATTTAGTAAGCCTTGAACTATTTTTCTATTACTTACATTGATTGTAAACTGATCTTTCTCTAATCCACATTTTAAAAGTGTAGCTGAAATTAAATTACAAAGTTCAGCGTTAGCTTGTGATGAACTAACATTTCCTACAATATCAAAATCTGCCTGCAAAAATTCTCTATATCTTCCATTGCCAGACTTTTCGTTACGAAATACATTTTGAATAGCATATCTTTTATAAATTGATGGTAATTCTTGATTATTTTGAGCAACAAATCTTGCTAGAGGACTAGATAAATCATATCGAAGAGTAATACTTTTATCTGCATCTTTAAATGAAAATACATCAGACATAGAATTAGCTTCATCTTCTGCTAGAAAAGATCCTATATTTTCACTTATTTCGAACGATGGTGTTTCAAGTGGTTCAGCACCAAACTTAATAAAATTATTCTCAATTACTGATAACAGCTTTTTTTTGAGAAGAAGTTTCTTATCCCAACGATCTTCAAATCCTGGGGGCAACCCAGGTATTAATTTATTTTCTTTATTCATTTTTTGGTACCCTGGCTTGGAATTGAACCAAAAACTAAAGTTCCACAAACTTTCGTGATAACCATTTCACCACCAGGGCCTGTTGTTGTTTTATACTAATTAGAGTTAAATTTAAATTTTAAAATAGTTAAATAGCTAGCTGCAAGCCAGCATGAAAATAATGACTTTTGTGAGATACGAAAATTTTACTTTTTTTAATCATGTAGGTTAAATAGCATCTTAGACTTAAAATGCAAGTATGTATTGTATAGGAATATTCATAGGGTTTACCTAATTTTATTCCTATACAAAATTTTAAATGAAATAAATTTTAAGAAGTTTTCTTTAAATTCACTGCGCTTGGACCTTTGTCTCCATCCTGAATTTCAAATTCTACAGCGTCATTCTCATTCAAAAAACGAAGTCCTGCTTCACGAACTGCGCTTGCATGAACGAAACAATCTTTTTCTCCGTCTTCTCTTTCTATAAATCCGTAGCCCTTCTTACCGTTGAACCACTTTACTTTTCCTTTTAATGTACTCATACTTTTCTTTTACTCTTTCTTTATTATATTAAACTTAGCTAAACTTCAGCTAGCGGGATAATTATTAGATTTTAAAATTGAATGCAAGCATTTTTGCTCCACGGTTTTATTTCTAAAATGGTGGCTTCGGCGGGACTCGAACCAGCGACACAAGCCTTTTCAGGGCTCTGCTCTACCAACTGAGCTACGAAGCCATTATTTAAAACCTAAAAATAATTCTTCCTTTTGTCAAATCATAAGGTGTTACTTCCACTGTTACATTATCACCTTGAAGAACTCTAATCCTATTCTTCCTTAACTTTCCAGCTGTATGAGCTGTAACAATATGATTATTTTCAAGCTTTACTCGGAACATGGCGTTAGGTAATAAATCGATTACTTTACCTTTAAATTCCAATAAATCTTGTTTCGACAAATTTTGTTACTCCTTATTTATTCTAGATTTAATACTCAAAGCATGACCTTTTAATTCCTCATACTCAGCGAGATGTGTAGCGTATTCTCCTATTTTCTCAACACCTTTTTTTGAGAGAGTTATAAGGCTAATTTTTTTATAAAATTCACTTAAACTTAAGCCTGACGAAAATTTAGCTGACGAATTAGTTGGCAATACATGATTTGTCCCAACAGCATAGTCACTTAATGCCATTGGAGAATATTTTCCTATACAAATACTTCCCGCATTAAAAATTTTATCCTTATACTTTTTATAATTGCTAACATTTATTTCTAAGTGTTCAGGAGCTATCTCATTAATTGCATCAATGATTTGTCTATCATTATATACTTTTAAAATTAGTCCATTGTTTTTAATGCTTTTAGATATAATATTTTTTCTTGGTAAATCTTTTAATTTTAATTCTAAATCTTTCTTAAATTTGTTGATCAAATTAGAATTTTTAGTGATCAATATACATTGAGAATTTGAATCATGTTCTGCTTGCCCAATCATAGATGTAGTAACTTCATTTAAATTAGTTTTGCTATCTGCTAATATTGTTATTTCAGATGGGCCGGCAATCATTCCTTCAATACCTACATCTCCAAAAACCTGCCTTTTAGCTCCAGCAACAAAGATATTGCCCGGTCCAACAATTTTATTTACTTTTTGAATATAAGCCAAACTACCTATAGCTTGAGCACCTCCCATTGAATAAATTTCATTAATTCCTAATTTTTTTGCTGCATACAAAACTGCAGGATTTAATTTTCCATTATTTTTTGGATTTGCTAGTACAATTCTTTTAACACCTGCAATTTTTGCTGGTATAGCATTCATCAATAGTGTTGACGGTAAGTTTGCTGGAACATAAATACCAACCGATTGAATTGGTAAATATTTATACTCAATTTTATTATTTAGATTATCTTTATAAAAGATATCTGTAGTTTTTTGTAAAGAATGAAATTTGAGTATCCGTTTGTAAGCAAAATCTATAGCTCTTTTAATCTTAGGGTCTAAAGATTTAATTGCTTTATTAATTTGCTTAATACTTGGCTTAATTTGACTATTTTTACTAAATTTTTTCTCATATTTTAAAAGACTTTTATTTTTATTGTTCTTAATATCTTTTAAAATTTTGGAAATTATTTTATTTTCATTTTTTTTTCCAGATCTTCTAAGATCTAAAAATTTTGTTAAATTATTTAAGTAATTTTTTTTATTACAATTAATTATTTTTATCATTTACTATTTTTTGATCCTCTAGTGTCACTTCAATTACTTCAGCGGCAAGAGTTATAATTCTATTTTTCGAAAATAACATAGTTATTTCAAAATTCTCCCCTTTCTTAAAAATATCAATTGTTAATAATTCTAATGTTAGATTAGTGTCATTTTGGTCTATATTCTTAGATTTTGACGAATTAATAAATTCAAATTTGATAATACTGTTTATTAATTTATTTTTATTTTCCTCTTCTTTACTAAATCTTGCTATTGAAATTAGGAAAATCTTATTAGAAGCTAAATATTTAACATCTTCAATATCAACTTTACCTCCAGAGCAGCAAGCTGAAATGATATGAAGATCTTCAGAAGTTTGTGCGATTATCTTTTTTAAATACTGGTTTTCCATCAATTAACACGTCGAATGTTTACCCCAACTTTTCTTAGTTTATTTTCTATATTTTCATATCCTCTATCAAGGTGATAAATTCTATAAATTGTGGACGATCCTGTGGCAACTATTGCAGCTAAAACTAAAGCAACTGAAGCTCTTAAGTCACTAGACATTAATTCTGCAGCTTGAAAGTTAGTATCACCTGAAATAAATGCCTTATTTTTTTTAATTAAAATCTCAGCACCTAATCTTCTTAATTCAGCTACATGCATAAATCTATTTTCGAAAATACTCTCAGTTATTGAACTTTTACCTTTGGCCTTACAAAGTAGAACCATAAACTGAGCTTGTAAATCTGTTGGAAAGTTTGGATATTCTTTAGTAACTAAATTGGTTAAATTTTTGATTTTTTTTGGACCAGATATATAAATTTGTTTTTTGTCTACTTTAATTTTTGCTCCAACTTTTTTTAGTAATGATAATTCTGTTTTTATAATTTTTGGATCAAAATTATTTATTTTTAAATTACCTCCAGTTAAGCATGCTGCTACACAAAAAGTTCCTGTTTCTATTCTATCTGACATCACTGAATAACTTGTACTTTCTAATGATTTAATTCCCTCTATCTTCACAGTACGTTTGCCTATAAATTTTATTTTTGCACCACCTGATTTTAAAAAATTTATTAAATCAATTATTTCTGGTTCGATTGCACAGTTTCTAAGAATGGTAATTCCATTTGCTAAACATGCTGCTATAATTGTATTTTCAGTTGCTCCAACACTAATTTTTGAAAATCTGATTTTTGCACCTTTGAGTTTTTCTTTCGTATGTGCGTGGATATAGCCTTTCTTAATATCATATTTCATTCCAAGTTTTTTAAGTGCATTCAAATGATAATTTACAGGTCTTGCCCCTATAAGGCAGCCACCAGGCAAAGAAGTAATGGACTTTTGATATTTGGCAACAAGTGCTCCTAAAACTAATATTCCAGCTCTCATTGTTCTAACAAGCGAATATGATGCAAAAACATTTTGCTTTTTTTTCTTTGTTATTTTAACAATTTTTCTATTTTTATTAAATTTTATTTCAGAGCCAAGAGATTTTAAAAGATTTATCATTGTATTTATGTCTTTAACACGAGGTAAATTTTTTATTATGACCTCTTTTTCGAATAAGATTGTCGATGCCAAAATTGGTAAGGCAGCATTTTTTGAACCCGAAATTGAAATTTCGCCCTTTATTTTGCAAGGGCCTTTAACAATAAATTTCTCCATTATTATATTTTTGGAAGTGTAACTCCCTTTTGACCTTGGTATTTACCATTTCTATCTGCATATGAAACGGCTGGATCCTCATTGCCCTTAATAAAGACAAATTGAGCAACTCCTTCATTGGCATAAATTTTTGCTGGTAACGGTGTTGTATTAGAAAATTCTAATGTTACATGTCCCTCCCAACCTGGTTCAAGAGGTGTAACATTTACAATTATTCCACATCTTGCATATGTAGATTTTCCTAAACATATAACCAAAACATTTTTAGGAATCTTAAAGTATTCTACTGTTCTCGCTAATACGAATGAATTGGGTGGTATTATACATTCAGATGAGTTTTTTGTAATAAAATTTGAAGATTTAAAATTTTTTGGATCTACAATTTCGGAATTTACGTTGGTAAAAATTTTAAATTCATCAGAAACTCTCGCATCATAACCATATGATGAGACACCAAATGATATTTTATCTCCTCTAACTTGTTTGTCTTCAAAAGGAGAGATCATGTCATTTTCTCTGGCCATTTGTATAATCCACTTATCAGATTGAACTGACATTATTTATTTTTTTTCTTAGTTTTTTTTTGAAATTCTTTTCTTTTTTTTAAATTTTTTCTTAAAGCAAGTTCAAGTTTACTAAAATTATTCTTTTTTGAACTCATTATTTATTTTTTGTCAGGATTTGTAAGATGATCAAGTGTTATAACCTGATCAAGAGGAATTGTTTTGTCTTCTTCAATTTTTACTGGGCCAGTTTTAACCTGTTTTTTTGCTCTTTTTTCTGCAAGCTTTTTCTCTCTTTTAGCTTTTTTCTCCATGAGCTTTGCATTTTTATTTGCTCCATATGTGTAGTGAATTCCCATAACATTTTCCTTAAATAGATATAACCCATTTTTAAAAAAAAATAAGGCAATAATTTGAAAAATTTTAATTTATACACTAATTATCATTAAAAAATGCCCTTGTAGTTTTAATGTTAAAACAGGCCCTTGGTAAGGGTCAGTTACGAGTTAGATTCTCGTCGAGGGCACCACTATTATTTTGTATAAAAATTTTTTTTTAGCCAAAACCCAATTATAACTAAAAATATAATTCCTAGAATTGGTAAATAAATATCAGGAGAAAAAATTAACTCTAAAATACTTGGTACTTCAGAATTTTCCTCCAATATCTTACTCAAACCAGCACCCAGAGATGCTCCAACAAATAATTGCGGAGTCATTCCAATTATTGATCCTAGAAAGAAATTTCTTACCTTAACATTAAATATTGTCGGTAAAATATTTGAAATAAAAAAAGGAATACCACCTATAAATCTATAGATTAGAAAAAAAACAAACTCATTCTTTTTAAACTTTTCAGTAAAATTACTAAAACGAGATGAAAATTTTTCCTCAACCAAATCTTTAAAAAAATAATTTGCAAACATATAAAGAAGTGTTGCGCCAATAGATAACCCGAAAACTACTAGTAAAGTTCCTAACCATTTTCCAAAAATAAAACCACCAACTAGAAATACTGGTGATCCAAATCCTAATAAGAGAACCCAGACTATGGTACCTATTAAAAAAATAATACTTGATAAAAAAATATTACTATTTTTAATATTTTCTAAAGCTTCTCTATTTTCTCTTATTAATTCATAACTTGAAAAATCCTGAAATGAAAAGTTGTTAAAAAAAATCAATAAAAAAACAAATACTATCAAAATGTAGGCAGAGCCTAAAAATAGTTTAATTTTTTTTTCTCTATTCATTGATTTTTAACTTATTAAAAATCGCTGTACTTATATATATATATTTGTATAACTACCGAAATTTAACATTAATTTAACAACAATGAAACGTACATATCAACCAAGTAACAGAAAAAGAAAAAAGGCTGTTGGCTTTAGAGCTAAAAAAAAGACAAAGGGTGGGAGAAAAGTATTAAAAAGAAGAAGAGCTAAAGGAAGAAAAAAATTGACAAATGCTTAATGAAAAACAAGATTGTTAGCCTTTCTAAAAATGAGGATTTTAAGTCTATTCTGAGTGGAAAAAAAATTTCTAACAAATACTTAACAATTTTCTTTAAAAAACTTTCTGATAAAAATAATAATAGATTAAATATTAGTTTTGTAGCCAAAAAGAAAATTGGAAATGCAGTAACAAGAAATAGAATTAAAAGAAGACTAAGAAATATTATGAACGAAGCTGTGAAATCAATTAACATCAATTTTAATTACTGTTATTTATTGATTGCAAGAATATCTGTTAGCAAAGATCCTTATGAAAAAATAAAAAACTCAACACTAGAAGACTTTAAAAAAATTAAATGACCAATCCTATTAAATTTTTAATGATCAAGATGATAAGGCTTTATCAAATAATTATATCTCCATATCTAGGAAATAATTGTAGATATCTTCCAACATGTTCTGATTATTTTATTGAAAATTTAAAAGAGAATGGAATTTTAAAAGGAAGTATTAATGGATTTAAAAGAATACTTAGTTGTCACCCGATAAAAATTTTGGGTGGTGGAGAGGGATTTGATCCAGTTAAAAAGAAAAAGTAATTTATGGATACAAAAAACGTAATTGCCGCGATATCTCTGAGTGCGGCCGTAATAATACTTTATAGTCTATTTTTCGCTCCAGCAGTAGTAGACCAAAAAGATATTTCTAATGACAAAAATATTACCAGTGAAAATTCTTCAACGGATGCACCATCATTAGTTCAGGACCAAGAAACAATTAAAATATCTAGAAATGACGCTTTAAAAGAAAATGAAAGAGTTCTTTTTGAAAATAACAAAATTAAAGGCTCAATTTCATTAATTGGGTCTTCAATAGACGACTTAACTTTTAAAAATTATACAAATACTTTAAATGGAGATGATAATGTAATCTTATTAAATCCTAAACAGTCTAATAATGGATATTATGTAGAAACTGGATGGGCAACTACTAACAAAAATATTGATTTACCAAACTCAAAATCTCTTTGGAGCATTGAAGGAAGTAACAAACTCACACCTAGTTCACCAGTGATATTAAGTTGGACTAACAGTCAAAATATTAAATTCTTAAAAGAAATTAGCATAGATAAACAATATCTTTTTAACATCAAACAAACGATAATTAATAATTCGGATAAAACTTATAACTTTTATCCATATGGACAAATTATTAGAAATGTAGCCCCTGATGTAACTAATTTTTATATTTTGCATGAGGGTTTAATTGGAGTTTTTGATGATCAATTAGTTGAAGAGGATTATGATGATATTGAGGAAAAAAAATATTCTAAGAATGCACAATCTGGATGGCTAGGTATAACTGATAAGTACTGGCTTACTAGTCTTATACCCGAAAAAGACAAAAGTTTTAGATCCGATTTTGATTACAAAAATAAGTTCAGAGCAAATTTTATTGAGACTAATGCTACTGAAGTTGGTGCAAACGAAACAAAAAGTAATTTAATTAGGGTAATAATTGCTGCAAAAGAAGTAAACGTTATTGATGGATATGCTGAGAGTGAAAATATTAATAAGTTTGATTTAGCAATAGATTGGGGATGGTTTTATTTCATTGTAAAACCTTTATTCTTTGCAATTCAATATTTCTTTAATCTTGCTGGTAATTTTGGAATAGCAATTATAATGATAACTGCTTGTATAAGATTAGCATTTTTTCCACTTGCAAATTACTCATTTAGGTCAATGGCTAAAATGAAAGTTCTTCAGCCAGAAATGACAAGACTAAAAGAGTTACATAAAGAAGATAAAATGAAACTCCAACAAGAGATGATGGCGTTATACAAAAGAGAAAAAGTTAATCCAATAAGCGGGTGTCTTCCAATTTTTATACAGATACCTTTTTTCTTTGCAATTTATAAAGTTTTGTTTGTAACAATTGAGATGAGACATCAACCATTTTTTGGTTGGATTAAAGATTTAAGTGAAAGAGATCCTACATCCATATTTAATTTATTTGGACTGATTCCATGGGATCCCCCTTCTTTTTTACTAATAGGTGTATGGCCGTGCTTAATGGGTGTTTCAATGTGGATGCAGCAAAAACTAAATCCAACGCCTCCGGATCCTGTTCAAGCAAAAATATTTATGTTCTTTCCATTATTTTTGACTGTAATACTAGCTCCTTTCCCAGCAGGACTAGTTATTTATTGGACTATAAATAACATTTTAACAATGGCACAACAGTACATAATAATCAAAAGAACGACTGTCAAAACTGTTTAATAGTAATGGAAATAGAAAAAATAGTACCAAAAGATGGTCCTCCCATCGAAGAGGTTAAAAAATATATAGATAAATATAAAAATGAATTAATAGTTATTAAATATGGAGGAAACGTTTTTATTGATAGAAATATTTTTAACAATTTTATTTCAGATATAAGTATTCTAAATAAGTTAGGATTATCAATAATAATAGTCCACGGAGGTGGTCCTAGAATTAAAAGAGAGTTAGAAAAATCTAATATTCAATCAAAATTTATTAGAGGTTTAAGAGTTACGGATAAAAAAATTATTAATATAGTTGAAGATGTCCTTATTGATTTTAACGAGGATATTGTTAATTCTTTAATTGAAAAAGGATCAAACGCGGTATCAATAAACACAAAAAAAAATAATGTTATTGAGGTTATTCCAGAAGCAGAGGAACTTGGTTTTGTTGGAAAACCAAATAAAATAAATACAAATATTATAAAAGATATAATTAAATTAAATTCAGTTCCAATTATATCACCTTTAGGTTTAGGTAAAAATAATCAAACATTTAATATAAACGGAGATACAGCTGCTGGTGCTATAGCTAAATCTTTGAAATGTAGAAGATTATTGTTAATGACCAATGTTGAAGGTGTACTAGATAAAGAAAAAAAACTCATTGAGGAAATTACGTCATCTGAAATTTTAGAGATGATAAATAATGAAATTATAACAGAAGGTATGATTCCTAAGATTAACACTTGCTTAGATGCAGTAATGAATGGCGTTACCGGTGTTGGTATTATTGATGGAAGAAAAAAACATTCAATTCTTTTTGAATTATTCTCAGATAAAGGCGCTGGTACATTAATAAGAAAATGAAAAATATTAAGAATATTTTATTTGATTGTGATGGTGTTCTCTATCAAGATTTAGAATCTGTATTTGGTCAAGTAAGTAAAAGAATGACGCAATACATTTCTGAAAAATTAAAAATTAACTTAGTCGAGGCTAAAAAATTACAAACCAACTACTTTCATAAATATAATACAAGTCTAAATGGATTAATGATCCATCACGATATTCCTCCTAAAGAGTTTTTAAATTTCGTTCATGACATTGACTTATCTTTTATGGAAAAAGACCTTGTTTTAAGAAGTGAAATAGAGAAGTTGGATTTAAGAAAGTTTGTTTTTACCAATGGTTCTAGTGAGCATGTTAGTAATATAACTTCACATTTGGGTATTGATGATCTATTTGAAGATGTATTTGATATAGTTGATGCGGAATATAGCCCAAAACCTGCAGCGAAAGCATTCGATCTGATGGTAAAAAAATTTGATATTGACCCAAAAGAAACAATTTATATTGAAGATATTGCAAAAAACTTATCAATTGGTAAAGAAAGAGGAGCTACGACAGTCTGGCTAATCAATAATGAATATTGGGGTAAAAAAGAATCTGATAAAGATTATATTGACTATAAAATAGAAAATCTCTCTTTATTTTTAAAAGAAATAAGGTTATTAAAAAACTCATAAATTATGAGTGTAGAAAATGTAATAAATGAAGCTTGGGAAAAAAGAGATCAAATAAATCCAGCTTCAGATCAGTCTTTAAAAGATACTATAAATCAAGTTATTGATGATTTAGATAGTGGAAAGTCACGAGTTGCTGAAAAAATAGATGGTGAATGGATAACTCATCAACATTTAAAAAAAGCAATCATGTTAAGTTTTAGATTATATCCAATGGAGAATTTGAATGGTCCATATAGTAGTTGGTATGATAAAGCTCATTTACTGAAGGGTAAGACTGCAGGATGGACAAAAGAAGATCATGAGAAAGCAGGTTTTAGAATGGTGCCTAACTCACCAGTAAGAAAAGGAAGTTTTGTTGGCAAGAATGCAGTTTTAATGCCGTGCTACGTTAACATTGGTGCTTACATAGACGAAGGAACAATGATTGATACATTTGCAAGAGCAGGAAGCTGTAGCCAAATTGGAAAAAATTGTCATATCTCAGCAGGTTCGGGTGTGGGTGGAGTTTTAGAACCTGCACAAGCTCTACCAACTATTATCGAGGATAATGTTTTTTTAGGTGCAATGTCTGAAGTTGTAGAAGGTGTAATTGTAGGTGAAGGATCCGTGCTGAGTATGGGAATGTATATAGGACAATCTACTAAAATTGTTAATAGGAAGACTGGAGAAATTACTTATGGAAAAATTCCTCCTTATTCAGTTGTAGTTCCAGGTTCACTTCCTGATAAAAATAGCTCAACTGCACCCTCACTATATTGTGCAGTAATAATTAAACAAGTAGATGAGAAAACAAGATCTAAAACTTCTATTAACGATCTCTTGAGAGAATAGTTTCGATGAAAATTATAAATGAACTTCAATTAGCTAAAGAGCTAATTAGATTTCCAACTGTAACCCCTATAGATGCGGGAATAATGAAATTTTTGGAAAAAAAATTAAAAAAACTTGGCTTTAAAACTAAAATTCTAGAGTTCAAAGAAAAAGGAAATGCTCCAGTCAAAAATCTATATGCAAGATTAGGGAAAAAAAGTCCTAATTTTTGTTTTGCTGGACATCTTGATGTTGTTCCTGCTGGAAATTTAAGTGATTGGACAGTAAATCCGTTTAAACCATCAATTAAAAAAGGACATTTAATCGGAAGGGGTGCAAATGACATGAAAAGCTCTATAGCTGCGTTTGTGTCTGCTATAAGCGTTTTTGTTGAAAAAAATAGAAGATTTAATGGATCGATAAGTCTTTTAATTACTGGAGATGAGGAAGGTGTTGCCATTAATGGAACCAAGAAAGTTGTAGATTATTTAAAAAAGAAACGAGAGAAAATAGATTTTTGCTTGGTTGGAGAGCCAACTAATCCTAATAAATTAGGTGAAATGATTAAAATTGGTCGAAGAGGAAGTATGAACGGTCGATTAACAATTACAGGAGTTCAAGGGCATGTAGCATATCCTCATAGAGCAAATAACCCTTCGACTGCTATAGTTAGAATACTTAAAGAACTTAAAGATATACGATTTGACAAAGGCTCGAAGGATTTTCAACCAACAAATCTTGAAATTACAAAAATCAACATAAATAATACTGCAGACAATGTAATTCCAGGTCTTGCATATGCTTCATTTAATATAAGATTTAATAATATACATAATTCAAATTCCATTAAAAAAAAAATTAATAAAATTTTAAAAAAAGTATGTAATAAAACTAAATCTAAATATAAAATTGATTACAGTGTTTCAGGTGAAGCTTTTCTTACAAAGCCTAATAGTACAACATTTATGATACAAAATGTTATTAAAAAAGTTACTAAAATAAAACCTAAACTTTCAACTACTGGAGGCACATCAGATGCAAGGTTCATTAGGAAAATAGCTCCTTGTTTAGAATTTGGCTTAGTAGGAAAAACTATGCATAAAGTTGATGAGGCTGTCTCACTAACCGATTTAAAAAAATTGAGTTTAATATATTCAAAAGTTTTAAAAAGTTATTTTAAGTGAAGACTGGTCTAATCACTTCAGATACTTATAAAAACCACAATACTGGAAATGGTCATCCAGAAAAAATTGATAGGGTTACCGCAATAATTGATAACTTTAAAAAAGTTGATAACAAAAACCTTGTATGGAAAAAACCAAATAAATTTGACGAATTTTTTTTGAATAAAACCCATTCAATAGAATATATTAATCATGTTAAACAGTCTTTTCCAAAAAATGGTTTAGTATTTTTAGATGGTGACACAATTGTTTCCCCTGGGAGTAAAGATGCTACTAAAGATGCAGTAGGTTCAATTATTACAGCAATAGATGGAGTACATAATAAAGAACTTAAAAATGCTTTTTGTGCTGTAAGACCTCCAGGTCATCATGCAGAAAAAGATAAAGCTATGGGATTTTGTATTTATAATAATGTAGCCGTTGGTGCTAATTACCTAATTGAAAAGTATAAATACAAAAAAATTGCAATAATTGATTTTGATGTTCACCATGGTAATGGAACTCAAGATATTTTTTATGATAATGAAAAAGTATTGTATGTTTCTACTCACCAATACCCTTTTTATCCCGGCTCAGGTTCAGATA
Source organism: uncultured Pelagibacteraceae bacterium (assembly GCA_902594335.1). Classification (GTDB taxonomy): domain Bacteria; phylum Pseudomonadota; class Alphaproteobacteria; order Pelagibacterales; family Pelagibacteraceae; genus Pelagibacter. The sequence goes on from CACJLY010000008.1 coordinate 34,106, forward strand.
AGGAAAATGGAAAATTTAATAATGTTTTAAATATTCCACTAGAAGCTGGAACAACATCTGAAGTATATTTAAATGCATATGAAAATGTTTTAAATAAAATAAAGCACTTCAAGCCTGAATTTTTGTTATTTTCTGCAGGTTTTGATGCACATATTGACGATCCGTTAGCGCAAATGAGATTAAGTACAGAAGATTTTTACAAAATTACCAAAAGGACTTTGGAATATTCTAAATCTTTTTGTAATGGTAGGGTCGTTTCAATTCTTGAAGGTGGTTATGATCTTAAAGCATTACAAAGTAGTACTCAAAGACATGTTGATGCGTTGATAGAATTTAATTGATAATATTTTTTTAATCAATACACACAAATATATGAAACCATATAAGATTAAAAAATCTGATATTGATAAAAAAGGTAAAGGACTTTACGCCACAAGAGATATAAAAGAAGGTGAAAAAATAATAGATTACATCGGAAAATTAATTACAAAAAAACAAACTGAGAATTCTGATAAATACGATAACAGTAATCCAATATATTTATTTACAATAAATAAAAGATATGATCTCGATGGGGATTTCCCATGGAATACAGCTGGTCTAATAAATCACTCATGTGAAAATAATTGTGACTACGATGGTAAGGGGCTTAAAATTTGGGTTAAGGCTATAAAAGATATTAAAAAAGGTGAGGAATTAACTTGTGACTATGGATTTGGTTACGACAAAGATTACAAACAATTCCCTTGTAAATGTAAGTCAAAAAATTGTTGTGGCTATATTGTAAGAGCAGAGTCAAGGTGGAGAATTAATAAAAAATTCTCAATGGGTAATAGAAAAAATTAATATAAAACTTTTTTCAAAAATAATCCCTCTGCTGGTGCTGGCGGTGCGCATAAATTTTTATTTTTTGATTTAATTGCACTTGTAAATTTTTTTAATGTCCACTTTTTTTGACCAATATATTTTAAACATCCAACCATTGATCTAACTTGTTGTTTTAAAAATGATTGAGATCTAAACTCTAATTCAATTTTGTTTTTTGTCTTTTTAATTTTAACAGATTTAATTGACCTTATTGGGCTCTTTGCATTACATCCAGATGCTCTGAAAGTTGAAAAATCATGAGTTCCAATTAACTTTTTTGCTGCTTTTTTCATTATCTCTAATTCTAGATTTTTAACAACAAACCATCCTCGCTTATTTTGAAGGATCGGTTTACTTAATTGATTGAAAATAACATATTTATAAATTCTCTCTTTCGCAGAGAAACGTGCATGAAATTTCATATTTTTTCTTTTTATTTTTAAAATAGCTATTTCGTATTTATTTAAAAAATAATTAATTGATTTTAAAAATTTACTTAAATTTTGAATTTTTCCAGTGACATCAAAATGTGCAGATTGCTCAATTGCATGAACACCTGTATCTGTTCTTCCCGAACCAATAAGTGTAATTTTTTCATTTAAAAGATATGAAATTTTTTTTTGAATTAATCCTTGAATAGTTTTTCCTTTTGTTTGTACCTGCCAACCTATGAAAGAAGATCCAACATATTCGATTAGAATTTGATATCTGAACATGTTTAATTCAAATCAGTACCTTTAGTAATTTGGCTACCACGCAGAAATTCCTTAGTTCTTTGCGCAGTTTTGCCTTGTCTTTGTATCTCAATGATCTTTATTGAATTTTCACCACAACCAATTTCAAAATTATCTGATAAGACATATCCAGATTTTCCACTTAAAATTGATTTTTCTGCTTTTAGTATCTTATATCTTTCCCCTTTATATTCAAACCAACCTCCTGGATTAGGGTATAGACCATTGATTTTTCCAATGATTTTTAAATTACTGTCCTCCCAATTTATTTTTCCTTCTTCTTTTTTAATTTTTTTTGCATATGTAGATTTAATATGATCTTGCTCTTTAAAAGATGCTTTATCATCCAATATATCATCAATATTTTGAAGAATTTTTTGAGATGCTAAATTACTTAATCTTTGAGCCAGATCCTCACTATTTTCATTTTCTAAAATATTTATAGAATATTGATTACAGACAGGACCAGAGTCTAAACCCTCATCAATTTTCATAATAGAAATGCCTGTTGATGTTTCATTGTTCATAATAGCTCTTTGAATGGGAGCTGCACCTCGTAATTTTGGTAAAAGTGAATAATGAATGTTTATCCATCCATATTTTGGAATTTTTAAAATATCTTTTTTAAGAATCTGACCGTAAGCAACAACGATACCTAAACTTATATTTTGTTTATGAAGAAAGTTTTTTTCTTCAATATTATCTAATACAATCGGAGTTCTAACAGGTATATTTAATATTTCAGCCATTATATGAACAGGTGACTTATTTAATTTGTGACCTCTATTTGATGCTACAGGTGGTTGAGTATAAACAACCTCAATATCAAAACCATTTTGATACAATGATTTTAGTATTTGCCCAGAAATGGTTGGGGTACCCATGAACGCAATTTTTTTGCTCATTAAACAATAATTCTATCAGGGGGATTTTTTCTTTTTGATAATTTTTTAACAATCATTGTTTTTTTCAATTTTGACAAGTAGTCTATAAACAGAATTCCTTCAAGATGATCCATTTCATGTTGTATACAAGTTGCAAGGAGCCCATCGGCTTCTAAAACTTTATTTTCCCCATTATAATTTAAATATTCAACCTCACAATATTTAGGTCTGTCAACTTCTGCGAAATAATTAGGGACAGATAAACATCCCTCTTCATATGTAGTTTTTTCTTTGTCTTTGTTTTTGATTGTAGGATTTACAAAATACATTGGATTTTTCTTTCCATCTTTTGAAATATCCATAACTATAATCCTTTTTGGAATACCAATTTGAATAGCTGCCAAACCAATACCATTAGCTGCATACATTGTTTCCAACATATCATCCATTAACTTTCTTTCTTCATTACCCACTGTTTGTACTGGTTTAGAGACTTGTCTTAAAATCTCATTAGGTTCAGTTATAATAGTTTTTATTGTCATGATTAATTGGAGTATTTTAAACTTTTAATGGAAGAATTTCCAACAATAGTTCGTTTCTCAAGCTAATTAATTTTGTTCTATTCATAATTTCAATTACAAAATTTAGTGACTCACTATTTAATTCATTCAATTCTTTTTCACCAATAATTTCAACTAATTTTAATAGTATCATGCCTGACTCATTATTCTCTATCATTTTGTCAATTTCAGAATTTAATTCAGATTTATATTGGGAGAGTTCTTCAATTTGATCTATTTGAATTCCATCTGCTCTCAATGATTGTAATAATACAACGTCTTTAAAGTTAAAAGAGTAATTTTTGTCTTTTTTCATCTTTGACAACAAATTGTCAGTTAATTTTTGTGTTTTAGGCAAGCTTTGCTTATTCAAAAAATAATTTAATACTTTTGATTGATGAAAAACTTCATTATTAAACTTAATTTTATTTTTTCTGTTTTCTTCAGTAATTAAATTAATTTGGTAGAAGTCAGAAAACTTTAAGGGAATTTCTTTTTTATCCATTTTTTTTAATAACTTAGATAGTTCATCGTCAAATGATTTTTTAAAATTTGAGTTTTCAAAGGAATTATTTAATTTTGATAATAATGAAAGTTTATTTTCAAGATTATCTGCTAGTAAAAACCTCTGGTACATCAGAGCTCTTCCTTCATAATCAGATAAATTTTTTACTGCATCTTCATAATTAATAAGGTCATCAATCTCAAATTGAAATTTTTTGTACAAATTCAATAGATCTTTTTCATCAAAAATACCTTCACTGGTTGCTTTCTCTAAAAACTTTACTTGATCAATATCACTAAGATTAAAATCTTTTAGATTTTTTAGTAAATTCCAGTTAGATAAATATTTCCAAATAAATTCTTCAGACTCTACGGATGGATAGTATAAAAATTTCTTATCTGTTTTGTGAGATAAATGAAAATAAAGAACATTTTCATCAGAAAATATAAAATTATTATCCTCATATCCCATTAATACTTCAAACTTTTTAATAAAAAAGTCATTCAAAGAATCTTGCTCCGAGTTAAGATCAAACAACAACTGAGCTTCATCTTTTTTATTCTGAGTTATTAAGCAATAAATTTTGAAATATGTTAAGTATTCATCAGTTATTAAACTTAAACTTTCAATAGCAGAGCATGAATTTTCTATTTTGTTTAATGACAAGTAATAATCAGCTACGTGTTTTATAAGTCTTTCTTTATCTTTTATTGATGAATTTTTTTGAATAAATTCCTCAACTAAATCAAAATCTTTTTTTTTAATTAGATGGTCAAGTGTGAAATTTTCAAATTCATATAATGAAAAGTTTTGATTTGGAATATAAGAGTTTGTTAATAATGCTACATCCATTAATCTTTCAGAGAAACTTGACAAATTTTTAGACTGTATTTGTTCCAGTAACTTTTTTATTTTTATTCCATCTGTTTTTGACCACATATTAAGGTTTAGATCGTTGTCATCAGGGTCGAATAATCCAGCCAACAAAATATCTGAATTGTCTATATTTTGATCTACTACAATATTCTCGTCAGAAAGTTTTACTTTGACACCTTCAAGCTGGTCTGTATTAATAGATGTGCCTATATCATTTTTTTGTTCAGTATTTTCAATCTCTTTTTTTTCTATTTCTGACCAAATCTCTTTAACTTCCTGAGCTTGGGCTGATAGAACAAACAAAAAAAAAGAAGCAGAAATTAAAATCTTACTTAATTGTTTTGAAATTTTCATTTGGTAAAATTTTTTCAATTTGTTTATCTGGTGCGGGCAAATTAATCTGGTTGATCAAAATAATGCCAAATACAATTATAAAACTGGCTATTACAATTTTTAAAATTGTCCTTAAGCTAAAAAATTTGTCTTTACTTGTATTTTTTGTAAATTGCATATAATTTAATAATTTCAAAATAAGACATATTTGTGTTTTTTCAATATAGAAACTCATGAAATCAAATAAAAATATTGTATTAATTGGAATGATGGGATCTGGAAAATCATCAATTGGTAAAATTTTGTCAAGAAAACTAAATTTAACATTTGTTGATATTGATCAAAAAATTGAAGAAAGCGAGGATTCTAAAATATCTGAAATTTTTACTAAATATGGGGAAGATTATTTTCGTAAAATTGAAGAAAAAATATCTTTAAAATTTCTAAGTTCAGAAAATTCTGTAATATCTTTAGGTGGAGGCGGTTTTATAAATACCTCAATCAGAAAAATGTGTAAGAAAAATTGTTTATCTTTTTGGCTAGATTGGAAAAATGAAACAATAATAAAAAGGATATATAAGAGTAAGAAAAGACCATTGGCAATTAATCTTACTAAGGGTCAAATTAATAATTTATTAAAAGAAAGATCAAAAGTTTATAGTTTATCTAATTACAGGATTATTTGTGATAAATTAGACAAAGTTGAAATTATAAATAAGATAACAGAAATTTATGAATACAAATAAAATTTCAATTAAAACAAGCAATAAGAACTACTCAATTGTAATTGGAAGAGATTTAATTGTTAAAATTGACAAAATTTTAAAGGCTAACCGTCTAAAATTTGATAAATGTTTAATAGTTACAGATAAAAATATTCCTCAAAAGTTTAAAAGACTCTTATACAAAAAATTAAAAACAAACAAACTTGTTAAAATAGAAATTACAGCATCAGAAAAAAATAAGAATTACCAAACAATTGAAAAAATTCATAAAGTTTTATTTGAAAATAGGTTTAATAGAGAAGATTGCGTTATTTCTTTTGGTGGAGGAATTATTGGGGATATAGTTGGATTTGCATCTAGTACATTCAAAAGAGGCATAAAATTTGTAAATATTCCCACAACTTTACTGGCTCAAGTGGATTCATCCATAGGAGGCAAAACAGGTGTAAATAATAAATTTGGAAAAAATTTGATTGGAAGTTTTTATCAACCTGATTTAGTTGTTTCTGACATGAATATTTTAGCTTCTTTACCGGAAAGGGAAATTATTTGTGGATATGCTGAAATATTAAAAAGTAGTATTATAGATAATTTTAATAATTTTCTCTATTTAGACAAAAATTTAAAAAAAATTTTAAATTTAAAATCACCTTTCATTGAAAGATCCATAATTAAAAGCTGTAATTTAAAAAAAAAAGTTGTAGAAAAAGATGAGAAAGAAAAGAACTACAGAAAAGTATTAAATTTAGGTCATACCTTTGCTCATGCTTATGAGTCTACTTTAGGTTTTTCTAAAAAATTAAATCATGGAGAAGCTGTAATTTTAGGCATTAAAAATGCAGTTGAGTTCAGTTTTAAAAGAAAAATTTTAAAAAAACAAAAATTTAATATTATTTTAAATCATATTAACAGAATAGGTATGAAACCAAAAATTGAAAGATTATTTAAAAAAAGACATGTATCTAAAATTATGAATTATATGAGAAGTGATAAGAAAAATAATTCAAATAATATTAACGTAATTTTAGTGAAAGATTTTGGAAAAATAATAATTGACTTTCAGATTAACCCTACAAATTTAAAAAAATATTTATCCAGTAGTTTAAATTAATTTGATTTGCAACGAATGTATATATTTTTTTAATTCATCATTTAAAATTTTGTAAATAAACCTTGTTGAATATAACTTGCTTTTATTCTTTAACTCATCAGACTCAATTGAAAGAACAATATGAAATTTTCCATCCTCGTTAGATTTGTGATTTTTATGTAAGAATGACTTGTCCTCTATATAAACTTTTGAAATACAATCCTGCGACAAAATTTTTTTTTCTATAGTTTCAATTAGTTGATTAATGTTCATTTTATAAAGTATTATACATCATGAAAAATATTTGCGATTGGAATAATTGCTCAGAAGAAGGTCTTTTTAAAGCACCCAAAGAAAGAGATAATAGCAAAGATTATAGATTACTATGTTTAAACCATGTTAAAGAATTTAATAAAAGTTGGAATTATTTTACAGGTATGAGTGATCAACAAATAATTGATTTTTTAAGGTCTGACATGACTTGGCACAAACCAACACAAAGTTTTAGTTCATCTGATAATTTCTTCAAAATTCTTTGGAGTAATGCTTTAAAAGATGAGATGGATAAATTTAAATTTAATAATGACTTTAATAATATGAATAAATTTAAATTCAATAACAACGATTTAAAAGCCTTTAATATATTAGAAATTAGCGTTGGATTAAAATGGGAAAAAATTCAAGAAAAATTTAAAAAGCTTGTCAAAAAATTTCACCCTGATATGAATTCTGGAAATAAAAAATTTGAAGACAAGCTTAAAATAATAACTTTGGCTTACACTCAATTAAAAAATACATATAAGGACAAAATTGACACCAAATATTAACTATACCCCTGACATTAAGTTATCTATTAAGCAAACTTTTGGTATCGAAAGCGACATGGAAGTTGATGCATTTTCAAAATCAAGTGAGTACGTCCCAGACATCGACAAAACTTATAAGTTTGATAAAGATACAACATTAGCTATTTTGTCAGGATTTTGTTTTAACAAAAGAGTTTTAATTCAAGGATACCATGGAACTGGAAAATCAACTCACATCGAACAAATTGCTGCTAGACTAAACTGGCCTTGCATAAGAATTAATCTCGATAGTCATGTAAGTAGAATTGACTTAATAGGTAAAGATTCAATTGTAATCAAAGATGGTAAACAGGTAACTGAATTCAAAGAAGGAATATTACCTTGGTCAATTCAAAATCCTGTGGCCTTAGTTTTTGACGAATATGATGCTGGAAGACCAGATGTAATGTTCGTTATTCAGAGAGTACTTGAGTCAGAAGGTAGCTTTACTCTATTAGATAAAAATAAAGTAATTAAACAAAATAAATTTTTTAGGCTTTTTGCAACAACAAATACTGTGGGGCTAGGTGATACAACAGGACTATATCACGGGACACAACAAATTAATCAGGGACAAATGGATAGATGGAATATTGTATCTACATTAAACTATCTTAGTTTAGATAAAGAAATGGAAATTATATTGGGTAAGAACAAAAATTTAAATAATCCTAAAGGTAAAGAACAAGTTTCAAACATGATAAAAGTTGCTTCACTTACAAGAAAAGGATTTATGGCAGGTGATATATCTACAGTAATGAGTCCTAGAACAGTTTTACATTGGGCAGAAAATTCTGAAATTTTCAAAGATATCGGATATGCATTTAGAGTAACATTTTTAAACAAATGTGATGATGCTGAAAAAAACACTATTGCCGAATATTATCAAAGATGTTTTGGGGATGAACTACCAGAGTCAATGATCAATATTCAAATTTGATGAACAAAGAAGACAGTATTAAAGAAAAATTCAAACAAGCCCTTCAATCAACCTACAAAGTAATTTCAGATGACTATAAGGTTGTCAAAAATAAACAAAATGACGAAAAAGTTTATGATATTGGGGAAATTGACAATATTAATGATAAAAATCAATTTAAAAAACTAAGGGCTGAAACAGACTCTGAAGCTTTAAAAAGAAGATTTTCAAACAGAAAATTATTGGATAAAAACAATCCACAAAATCCCTCTTGCAGAACACTCTACCAGCTAGCAGAAAAGGTGAGATATGAACTACTTGGTTCAGAGATGCTAAAAGGAATTTCCAAAAATTTTAAAGAAAATTATAAAAATAGACTTCAACATCTTAAACAAGAAAAAATAACAAAAAAAGAAGATACAAATATTGTTGATGCTTTTGAAATCTATATGACAAACAAATTTTTTAATGTCGAATTATACCAAGAAAATAAAGAAATTCTTAAATTTTGGGAGAAAGATTTTAATAAGTCAATAGACAAACACTTTGAATTTTTAAATCAAAATCTAGAAAATCAGGAAGTGTATAATGCTAAATTTTCTGAAATTTTAGAAAGTATGGATATATTCGAAAATGATGACACAACTGAAAAAGAAAATGAAGAAAATGATGATACGCAAGATCAAAATAATTCTAATAACAATGAAGACAAAGATAATAATGACTCTAGCAAAACAAGCGAAGATGAAAATATAAGCCAAGGAATGGATAGCGAGGATGACGTAAATGAGTTTAGACTTGAAGATCAGCTTGGTAGTGAAAATAACGAGGATGCCCAGTCAGAAAATGTTATACAAAAAAAAAATTTAAGTGTAAGCGATAAAGAATATAAAATATTTACTACTGAATTTGACGAAGTTGCTAAAGCAGAAAGTCTAGATACAGCTGAAGAAATTCAAAAACTGAGAAAAAATTTAGACCAACAGCTTACAAGTTTTCAAGATTTAATTACTAAGTTAGCAAATAAATTACAAAGACAATTAATGGCAAAACAAAATCGATCATGGGAATTTGATCTAGAAGAGGGATTGTTAGATAGTTCAAAATTACCAAGGATTATCATTGATCCATATAACTCATTATCATTTAAAAAAGAAAAAGATTTAGACTTTAAGGATACAATTGTGACACTTTTAATTGACAACTCTGGATCAATGAGAGGTAGACCAATAACAATAGCTGCAATATGTGCTGATATTTTATCCAGAACCTTAGAAAGATGCTCGGTTAAAGTTGAAATACTAGGTTTTACAACGAAAAATTGGAAAGGTGGTAAAAGTCGCCAGGAGTGGAATAGATTGGGTAAAACAAAAAATCCAGGAAGACTTAATGATTTAAGACATATAATTTATAAAAGTGCTGATTCTCATTGGAGACAATCAAAAAAGAATTTGGGTTTGATGCTAAAAGAGGGTTTATTAAAAGAAAATATAGATGGTGAAGCTATAACGTGGGCATTTAATAGATTAAAAAAAAGAAAAGAAGAAAGAAAAATCCTTATGGTTATTTCAGATGGAGCACCAGTAGATGACTCAACATTATCAGTTAATTCAGGAGACTTTTTAGAAAAAAATTTGAAAAAAATTGTTAAATTTATTGAGAATAAAAGTGAAGTAGAAATATTAGCTATAGGAATTGGTCACGATGTATCTCGATATTATAAAAAAGCAATCAAAATTTCTGATGTACAAGAACTTGGGGATGTAATGATAGATCAATTAAGTGGACTATTTGAAAATAAAAAACTTCACTAAAGACTAATTAAATCTTTATTAGACCACTCTATTTTAATTTCTGCACCACCTCTCGTTTTTGAATTCCTAATTAAGAGTTTTGCCTTATTTTTTTCTAACAAAGTTTTACCTATAAATATTCCCAAACCCAATCCTGCTCTTGATTTATTTTTAGATTGCAATGATTTTATATATGGATCTCCAATTTTGGTTAATATGTCTTTAGGAAATCCTAAACCATCATCTTCTACCGATATCGAAGATTTTTCGCTGTCACTCGTTATTGAAAGATAAATATTTTTTTTTGCAAACTTATTTGCATTTCCAATAAAATTTCTTATGCCATAAACAACTTCAATTAATTTTGAAATTTCGAATGAATTATAATTCTGCTCAGTATTTATGATAAAATTTTTATCTGTTATTTCTTCAAAAGAATTCACAATTTCTTTCACATAGTTATACAGAGTGATATCCTTGTCTATAAAGTCATCTTCAACTACAGGATTTAAAGACAATTTTTTTAATATTACATTGCATCTATCAACTTGGCTTAAAAGTAATTCAACATCTTTTTTTAATTCTTTATTATTTTTAAAATTGTCATACAAATCTTGAGAAATAATTTTAATTGTAGAAAGCGGTGTACCTAAAGAATGGGCAGCCGCTGCAGCTTGTCCACCCAATGAAACTAATTCATTCTCCTTAGAAATCACTTCTTGAATTTTATCTAATGCATCTTTTCTGACTTTTGACTCATTTCCAAACGTTAAAGCAAAAAAACTTAGGAAAATAAGTGCAATAATTAAGGCTAAAGGTACTGAATAATAATAGTAATTACTAAAAATATATTCATTTAATGGTGAAGGTAATTCTTGATGATAGAAAGTAAGAAGAATAATAGAAGATGTTGTCAAAATTATTATTAAAATGTTAGTTTTAATGCTTAAGCTATTTGAGGCAAATATACTAGGTATTATAAGGAATATTGAGAATGGATTTATGGTACCACCTGTTAAATAAAGCAAAAAACTTAATTGTATAATATCAAGGGTAAGAAAAATTAAAGATATTTTTTCTTGAAGCTGATTTTTTTTAAAAAAATAAAATAGGAAAATGTTACTTAAAGCACCTAGAAAAACTATAATATTTGCTAGTAAAAAATTGAATTCAAATTTAAATAAGAATGCAACAGCATTTATAGTAATAAATTGACCTATTACACCTATCCACCTTAAATTGACATATGTAATTTTATTTAAGTGCGATGATTTGGAATTGCTGCTTAACTCCATTAATTAAATATCTAAATTAACAACATTTATAGCATTATCTACAATAAAATCTTTTCTAGAAGCAACATCGTTACCCATTAATGTTTGTATAAGATTTTGATCTTTTTGAAGATTTTTTGAATATTGAACTTGAAGTAAATTTCTAGTCTCTGGATTTAATGTAGTATTCCATAATTCTTCGGGATTCATTTCTCCAAGTCCTTTAAACCTTTGAATATTCAATTTAGATTTTTCTAATTGTATCATTCTATCAAATTCTTTCGAGTTTTTCTTAACTTTTTTTATATCCTTAGAATTCTTAATTATATAATTTTCAAGATCTTTCTCGTCTTTTATATAAATACCTTTAGAACCTTTATTTATTTTGAAAAGAGGTGGTTGGGCTAAATATACATGACCTTGTTCTATTAATTTATTAAATGGAATATTATTAAAGAAAGTTAAAAGTAGTGCTCGGATATGTGAGCCATCAACATCTGCATCAGTCATGATTATAATTTTTCCATATCTTAAATCCTCTAAATCTATTTCCTCTGTTTTGGGATCTAATCCAAGAGCATTTATCAATGTAACAATTTCATTTGAAGAAATCATCTTTGATAATGATTTTGTTCTTAGGTCACTTTGATTTCCATTTTTTTTAGACCCATTCATCTCTGTATATGTATTTAAAATTTTTCCCCTCAATGGTAGTACTGCTTGATACTCTCTATTTCTTCCCTGTTTAGCTGATCCTCCAGCTGAATCTCCCTCGACAATAAATAATTCTGTACCTTCTTGTTTAGAGTTTTGACAATCTGCCAATTTTCCAGGTAGTCCAGTGAGCTCTAAAGCACCTTTTCTTCTAACGTTTTCTCTTGCTCTTTTGGCAACATCTCTTGCTACAGCAGCCTGAATTATCTTCGTTAAAATTATTTTAGAAACAGATGGGTTTTGGTCAAACCAAATTGACAATTTTTCATTAACTATTCCTTCAACAATATTTCTTACTTCTGAGGAAACTAATTTGTCTTTTGTTTGAGAAGAAAATTTAGGATCTGGGATTTTTACAGAAAGAACACATGTCAAACCTTCTTTAACATCATCTCCAGACAGTAAAACTTTACTTTTTTTTAATAAATTTTGCTCAGATGCATATTTATTTACAACTCTTGTTAATGCGCTTCTAAATCCTAAAAGATGAGTTCCTCCATCTTTTTGATAAATATTATTAGTATAGGGATAAACATCCTCATTATATCCCGCATTCCATTTTAATGAACATTGAACATCGATATTACTTTTAATTCCTTCTATGAAAATGGGCTTTCTAAACAAATCATTATCATTCTTATTTTTTAATTTTTCTCTTTTTTCATCTAAAAATTCAACAAACTCATTTATACCACCCTCAAATTTAAATTCTTGAGTCTTTATTTTTTTTGGGGTTAGATCATTAAGTATAATTTTAATTCCTTTATTTAAAAAAGCCAATTCACGCATTCTTTTTTGAATAATTGAAAAACTAAATTTAGTAGATGAGAAAATATCTTTTGAAGGTAAGAAATTAATTTTTGTACCAGTATTCTTTGACTTACCTGTTACTTTTAGTGGAGTTTTAGTTTCTCCATTCATAAACTCGACAAAATGTTTTTTTCCATCTCTTTCAACATACAATTCTAATTTTTGTGAAAGGGCATTAACTACAGAAACTCCCACACCATGTAGACCTCCTGAAACTTTATAGGAGTCGTGATCGAATTTACCGCCAGCATGTAGTTGTGTCATTATGACTTCTGCCGCTGATTTTTTTTCCTCTGTATGAAAGTCAACTGGTATACCTCGACCATCATCTTGAACAGTGATTGACCCATCAGAATTTATACTCACTTCGATTTTTTTACAATGACCTGCCAATGCCTCATCAATAGAATTATCTACAACTTCATAGACCATATGATGTAAACCAGTTCCATCATCTGTGTCACCGATATACATACCAGGTCTTTTTCTTACTGCCTCAAGACCTTTTAAAACTTTTATGGAGTCTGCTTGATATGTATTGGTATTATTATTTGTCATTAATTTTTATAAGGAATTAGTCTTTTATACCATTTTTGAAATTTTTAATAAAATCTCTTATAACTTTAAGCTTAAATTAGTAAGCAAGATCAACGATAATATCGGATTTTTTAAAAAAATTTTCTAATGTTAGAATTTTTTGAATAAAAGCCATTTTTAGGTTAAAAATTTATGGCGGAGAGAATGGGATTCGAACCCATGATAGAGTTTCCCCTATACACGCTTTCCAAGCGTGCGCCTTCAACCACTCGGCCACCTCTCCATTTATTTCTCTTTAGTTATCTTGAGCACGCCTATAAATGCCTCTTGCGGGATCTCAACTTTTCCAAATTGTTTAGCCCTTGCTTTTCCCTTTTTTTGTTTTTCAAGTAACTTTCTTTTTCTATCTGTAGCTCCACCACCATGTATTTTTGTTAGAACATCCTTTTTAAAACCTTTAATTGTTTCTCTTGCAATAATCTTTCCGCCTATTGCTGCTTGGACTGGAATCATAAAGTTATGTCTTGGAATTAAATCTTTTAATTTCTCACATACCTCTCTCCCCGTCTTTTGGGCAAAGTCTTTGTGTATCATCATAGCTAGAGCGTCTACTGGCTCGGTATTTACTAAAATACCCATTTTAACAAGATCTCCCTCTCTATGCCCTATTATTTCATAATCGAAACTAGCATATCCACTTGTCATAGATTTTAACCGATCATTAAAATCAAATACTATTTCATTTAGTGGTAATTCATAATTTACAACTGCTCTACTTCCAGAGTAACTTAAGTTAGTTTGAATTCCTCTTTTGTCTTGGCATATTTTCATTATAGGGCCAAGATACTGATCAGGAGTAATAATAGTTGCTTTGATCCAAGGTTCTTCAATAAATTTTATCAAACTTGGATCTGGCAAACTTGATGGATTTTGTAAATCTTTTATCTCACCATTGTTCATATGGATCTTATACACAACGCCAGGAGTTGTAGTTAATAGATTTATATCAAATTCTCTTTCAAGCCTTTCTGTAACTATTTCTAAGTGCAACAAACCTAAAAAACCACACCTGAAACCTAAGCCTAAAGCTGAAGAAGACTCAGGCTCAAAAGAAAAGCTAGAATCATTTAATTTTAATTTAGCTAATCCGTCTTTTAATTTTTGATACTCAGAGCTATCGACTGGAAATAATCCACAAAACACTACCGGTTTACTTGGCTTAAAGCCAGGTAATGACACTGATAATGGTTTAGAAGCATCACAGATTGTATCTCCAACTTTTGTCTCTGATAAAATTTTTATTCCTGTTGTTATAAACCCAATCTCTCCAGAATTAAGTTCATCAACATCTTTTGGTTTAGGTGTAAAAACTCCAACTTTCTCAACAAAATATTCCTGATTTGTAGACATCATTTTAATTTTCATATTGTTTTTAATTTTTCCATCAATTACTCTTACTAAAATGACTACACCTAGATAAGTGTCATACCAGCTATCTACTAATAAACACTTTAGTTTTTCATCTTTTTCACCTTTTGGACCTGGCAGAGTATGGATAATTTTCTCTAAAATTTCATCAATTCCTTCACCAGTCTTTCCAGAACATTGAACAGCGTTGGACGTATCAATACCTATTACGTCTTCAATTTGTTTGTTTGTTCTGTCAATGTCTGAAGCTGGTAAATCAATTTTATTTAAAACTGGTATTATTTCATGATTTATATCAAGAGCTTGATAAACATTTGCTAATGTTTGAGCTTCAACTCCTTGAGTACTGTCCACAATTAATATTGAACCTTCGCAAGCATACAAAGATCTACTCACTTCATAGCTAAAATCAACATGACCTGGGGTATCTATAATATTTAGAATATAATTTTTGCCATCTTTAGATTTATAATTTAATTTTACCGTTTGAGCTTTAATAGTTATACCTCTCTCTCTTTCAATATCCATCGAGTCAAGCACTTGAGCTTTCATTTCTCTATCTGTCAAACCACCACATTTGTGTATAATTCTATCTGCTATAGTTGATTTGCCATGGTCTATATGGGCAATGATTGCAAAATTTCTGATATTATCAATTTCAGTAGACATTTAGGATCTAATTTTTGCGCCAGACTTAGTCTCTACAGTTGAAATGATTAATTTATTAATTTTTTCAAGATCACTCTCTTCTAAAGTCTTTTGAGATGATTGAATTGTTACATTGAGAGCTATCGACTTTTTGTCATGAGGAATATTTTCACCCTCGTAAATATCAAAAATTTTAATTGATCTTATTAAATTTTTATCAATTGATGATATTATTTCTATTAAATCTTGTGCCTTAAAATTTTTATCTACAACAAATGCAAAGTCTCTTTCCGATTTTTGATAATCTGAGTATTCAAAATTTGTTTTAAGGTCTTTAAGCTTAATTTTATTCTCCCTTAGATAATCCATATAAATTTCAAAACCAACCAGACCTTCAGTTTTAATATCAAGTTTTTTTAAAATGTTTGGATGGATTTCACCAAAAAAAGCAACAGGATCTATTTCGTCCTTATCAAGATAGACAGAGCCAGATTTGCCTGGGTGATAATATGAAGGAGATTTATCTCTTACAAAAAAACTTTGCCTATCGTATCCAGCTTCGACTAGTGTCTGAATTACATCCTTTTTAACATCAAAAACATCAACCGTCCTGTCTTTTTCGTTCCAGTTTAATCTTGATACTTTTCCTGATTTTATTGCACCAATTACCGTCGATTGCTCGCCTGGCCTACTATCCTTAAAAATCGGTCCAATTTCAAACAGTGAAATATCTTTAAATCCTCTGTCTAAATTTTTCTTTAAATAAAATGTCAAATTTGTGAAAATCGAATTTCGTAGAACATCTAAGTCTGAACTTATTGGATTTACTATTTTTATTTCTTTTAGATTTTCTTTAAAAAGTTTGTTTATTTTTGAGTCTGTGAATGACCATGTTACAGTCTCAAAATAACCTTTTGATGCCACAGAACGCTGAAGAAAGTGAAAGAGTTTTTGTTGTGCGTTTAAAGTATCTTTTATTTTAGTTTTTTCAGGTCCTAAGGTTTCTATGTTCTCATATCCCTTAATTCTTACTATTTCTTCGACTATATCAATTGGTTGAGTTATATCAGGTCTCCAAGTGGGAATTTTTAAATATAATTCAAATTTTTCCTTAGAAACTTCAAATCCTAGATCAGTTAAAATTTTAATTATTTCATTATCATTTACTTTAAAACCAGTTATTTTTTCAAATAAGGAGACATTAAATTTAATTTTATTCTTTTCATGCTTATCGGTTTGTTGAATATCAAAATCACTTATTTTACCACCACAAATCTCAGATATCAATTCAGCAGCTTTTGATAAACCTAATTCGATCGATTGAGGATCAATTCCTCTTTCAAATCTGAATTTTGCATCAGTGTCAATATTTAATAATTTTGAAGTTTTTCTAATTGATCTAGGAATAAAATAAGCAGATTCTAATAAAATATTTTTAGTATTAATTTCGGTTCCAGAACGTGTTCCTCCAATGATTCCTCCCAAGCCTAAAACTCCAGATTTATCAGAAATAACGCACATATCATCACCTAATTTATACTCTTTGTTATCAAGAGCTTCGAAAGTTTCACCCTTTTTTGAATTTCTTACTATAATTTCTTTGTCAATTTTATCTGCATCATACGCATGAAGTGGTCTATTTAAGTCTAACATTACATAATTTGTAATATCAACAATTGCTGAAATTGGTTTTTGACCAAGTAAAATAATTTTTTCTTTAAGCCATTTAGGACTTTCTTTATTAGTAACACCCTCAATTAAGCAACTACCAAATACAGTACAACCTTGATTTTTATCTTTTGTGATTGAAACTTTAATTTTTTGTGATCCATTATTTTTAATATTATTAAGTGAAATTTTTTTTAATTTACCGACCCCAGCAGCAGCAAGATCTCTAGCTATACCTCTTACCCCCAAGCAATCAGGACGATTAGGTGTAATTGATAAATCTACAACTTTTTCAGTATTACTTTTAAAAAAGTTTTTACCAATTTTATCAGAGTATTTGCCAGTTGGTAGTTCTGTTATTCCTTCACTTTCATTTGATAAATTGAGTTCAGATTCTGAACATAGCATTCCATAAGAGGTAACGCCTCTAATCTTGCTGACTGAAAGTTTCATATTGTTTTTTGGAATTATTGATCCAGGACCTGCATAAATAGTCAAAAGATCTTTTTTTGCATTTGGCGCTCCACATACTACCTTAACAGTATTATCCAAACCAATATCAACATCGCATATTCTCAGTCTATCTGCATTCGGATGCTGTTCAGCATTAATAATTTTTGCTACTTTAAAACTGTTTAAACCAGAGCTTAGATTTTCAAAACTTTCAACTTCCAGACCAATATCTGTTAGTTTTTCAATTAACTCATTATCTTTCTTTTGAGTGTCGAGGTGCTCCTTTAACCAACCTATAGTAAATTTCATCTACTAAGACCTCTATAATTTGATGGAACATCCAATGGATCAAAGCCAAAATGATTAAGCCATCTATAGTCAGTGTCAAAAAAAGCTCTTAAATCATTGATTCCATATTTAAGCATTCCAAGTCTATCTATACCAATCCCAAAAGCATAACCTTGATACTTATCTGGATTTACTTTAACATTCTTAAGCACATTAGGATGCACCATCCCACAACCAAGAATTTCTAACCATTTATCTCCTTCACCAATTACTATTTTTCCATCTTTTATCTCATAACCAATATCTACTTCTGCAGATGGTTCAGTGAAAGGAAAGTGACTAGGTCTGAATCTCATTTTTATTTTATCAACTTCAAAAAAAGATTTTATGAAATAATTCAAGCATCCTTTTAGATGACCCATGTTTATGTCTTTATCTATATGAAGACCTTCAACTTGGTGAAACATAGGAGAATGAGTTTGATCACTATCAGATCTATATGTTCTGCCTGGAGCTATAATTTTAAATGGTGGTTTTCCATTTAGCATTGTTCTAACCTGTACTGGAGAAGTATGGGTTCTTAATAATAATTCTTTATTATTATCTAAATAAAAAGTGTCATGCATATCTCTTGCTGGATGATTGTCAGGCGTATTTAATGCAGTAAAATTATAATGCTCATTCTCTATATCTGGCCCTTCTTCAACGCTAAACCCAATTTCTGAAAATATTGACGATATCTCGTCAATTACTTGCGAGACAGGGTGTATTTTTCCTCGACTAAATTCTCTCTCAGGTAATGTTACATCTACTTTTTCATTTTCAAGTTTAGAGTTAATCTCTTTTGTTTCAATTTCTTGAAGTTTAGAATCTATCTTATCTTGTAGTTCGTTTTTTATTGAATTTAAATCTGATGCAAATTTTTTTCGCTCATCAGTTGGTAAAGGTCCTAATTTTTTAAAAGAATTAGAAATCTTTCCATTTTTACCAAACAATTCTGTTTTTATTTGATTTAAACTTTCAATATTCAAATCATTATTTAATTTATTCAAATAATCATCTTTGATTTTTTTAATATCGGACATATTTGTAGAATATTTGTTAACTCTAGAAAAACAACAATGAATATTAATTCAATGCTGCTTGAGCTTTTTTAACTATAGTTTTAAATGCTTCAGGATTATCATAAGCAATTTCAGCAAGTATTTTTCTGTCAATTTTAATACCAGATTTGCTTAATCCATTAACAAACTTGGAATAAGTCATACCTTCAGCTCTTACCCCAGCATTTATCCTTGTAATCCATAGTGATTTAAAATCTCTTTTTTTATTTCTTCTGTCTCTGTAAGCATACTGCATGGCTTTTTCCATAGCCTGTCTTGCGGCTCTTATAGTATTTTTTCTTCTTCCCCACTGACCCTTAACTGCTTTTAAAACCTTCTTGTGTTTTGCTCTACTGGTTACACCTCTTTTTACTCTAGCCATTTTATCCTCTTAAATTATACGGCATGTAAGATTTTACAATTTTGCTATCTTGTTTTGATAGTACCGTAGTTCCTCTTTGCTTTCTAATCTGTGAATTAGTTCTCTTTATCATACCATGTCTTTTACCTGCTTGGGCTGTTATAACTTTTCCTCTAGCGGATACTTTAAATCTTTTTTTTGCTGAACTTTTTGTTTTTAATTTAGGCATAATTTTTGTGGGGTTATACAAATATTGTTATTAATTTACAACTAGAAATATAGCTTATAAAGGCTGAATAACCATGATCATTTGCTTACCATCAAACTTTGGCTGAAGTTCTACGCGTCCAATAGCTTCCATATCTATTTTTATCTTATCCATAAGCTCATGCCCTAAACTAGAATGCTGAAGCTCTCTACCTTTGAATCTAATTGTAAATTTTACCTTGTCACCTTTTGCAATAAATTTTTGAGCATTTTTTATTTTAAATGAATAATCGTGAACTTCTGTAACCGGTCGTAATTTAATTTCTTTCAGTTCAATCTTTTTCTGTTTTTTTTTTGCTTTATTTGCTTTTTTTTGTGCATCATATTTATACTTTCCCATATCCATAATTTTACACACCGGAGGTTTTGCATTGGGAGCGATTTCGATTAAATCTAAACCTTGTTCCTTAGCTCTTCCGATTGCATCTTGTAAATTTAGAATTCCTAAATTGTCACCATCGCTTGCTATAACTTGAACATCTTGAGAAGTTATTCTTTGATTTGTTCTAGGACCTCTAGATTTTGTTCTTCTCTGGAAATAGTTTTGTTTAAAATCTGCCACTTAGATTGAAGGTGCTTTATTAAGCGCAGAGTATTTTTTTAAGAATTTTTTTAAATCCATAGTTTCTTGTTTTTTAGAATCCAATCTTCTAATAGTTACGGTGTTACTGTCAACTTCTTTTTTTCCACATATTAGTAACATTGGTACTTTAGTTAATGAATGTTCCCTAATTTTATAATTTAAATTATGATTTTTTAAATCCACTTCAGAAGAAACCCCTACTTTTTTTAACTGACTATTTACTTCTTTTGCGTAATCATCAAAATCACTCGAAATAGGGATTACTATTGTTTGTACTGGACAAAGCCAAAAAGGTAATTTCCCTGAATAATTTTCAATTAAAATTCCAATAAATCTTTCCAAAGATCCAAATAATGCCCTATGTAACATAACAGGAACTTTTTTGTTTCCATCACTATCAACAAATGAAGCACCTAATCTACCTGGTAAGTTTAAATCAACTTGTAAAGTTCCACATTGCCAATCCCTTCTAATCGCATCTCTTAAAACAAATTCTATTTTTGGTCCATAAAAAGCACCTTCACCCTTGTTAATGGAATATTCTAAATTTGTTGCTTTAATTGCTTCTAATAGAGCAGCTTCTGATTTATCCCATACTTGATCATCACCAACTCTTAATTCTGGTCTGTCAGAATATTTTAATATTACATCTTCAAACCCTAAATCCTTGTAAATTTCTAAAATTAAATTAGTTACAGTCAAACATTCTTGCGTAATTTGTTCTTCAGTGCAAAAAATATGTGCATCATCTTGCGTAAAAGCTCTAACTCTTAACAGTCCATGAAGAGCTCCAGATGGTTCATACCTATGAACCTTTCCAAATTCAGACATTTTAAGAGGTAAATCTCTATAACTTTTCAAGCCTTGATTAAAAACCTGAACACAACCAGGACAGTTCATTGGTTTTATAGCAAATACTTTTTCATCAGGTGTAGTAGATGTATACATATTCGCTCCAAATTTTTCCCAGTGGCCTGATTTCTCCCAAAGGGAGCGATCTAATATTTCTGGAGTATTTATTTCCTGATATCCTGCAGTCTCCTGTTTCATTCTCATATAAGAAATAAGTTTTTGGAATAAGTTCCATCCTTTTTGATGCCAAAATACTGAACCAGGGCTTTCTTCTCTGAAATGAAATAAATCCATTTCTCTTCCAATTTTTCTATGATCTCTTTTTTCTGCTTCTTCTATTCTATTTAAATAATCATCTAAATCTTTTTGCGTAGACCAACTAGTACCATAAACTCTTTGCAACATCTCATTATTAGAGTCGCCTCTCCAATAAGCACCTGAGACTTTTGTTAATTTAAAATATTTACCAATTTTACCAGTTGAACTTAAATGAGGCCCTCTGCATAAATCATGCCAATTTCCATGAAAATATAAGGACACATCTTCACCTTCTGGAATGCTTTCTATTATCTCAGCTTTATATATTTCTCCTTTTTTTTTAAAATGTTCAATTGCATCATTTCTTTTCCAAACCTCTCTGTAAGTTTTTTCATCTCGATCTACAATTTCTTTCATTTTGTTTTCAATTTTTTCTAAATCTTCTGTTGTAAAAGGTTCTTTTCTTGCAAAATCGTAATAAAACCCATCTTCAATAACTGGTCCTATTGTAACTTGTGTCCCTGGAAATAATTCTTGAACTGCCATAGCGAGTATGTGAGCAGTATCATGTCTTATAGTTTCTAAACCTTCTTTGTCTTTTGATGTAAATATCTTAATTGAAGAATCTTTATTAATACTATGATTTAAATCTTTTAATTCTCCATCAACACTTATTAATAAAGCTTGCTTTGATAGAGACTTGCTAATTTTTTCTGCAACTTCAAACCCTGAAATACTTTTTTCAAAATTAATTTTTTTTCCGTCTGGTAATGTAATATCTGGCATTAATTAAATAATTTTTTGTATTCTGAATAAGTAGAAAAACACATTTTTTCAACATTAAATTTTTTTACTACATTTTCTCTTCCATTATTACCAATTTTACTGATTTCATGGGGGTCCATATTCATTACTTTAATTATTTTTTCAGATAATTCATCAGAGTTTCCTGCATCAAATAAAATACCAGTTTTTCCATCTATTATAGTTTCATTAGATCCGCCTAAGTTACTCGCTATTATCATTTTTTGCATAGATTGTGCTTCTACTGATACTCTGCCAAATGCTTCTGGTTCTATTGATGCAGAAATAATGATATCTGAAATTTTGTAGGCCAATGGCATATTTTTACAATGGTCGATAAATCTGATTTGTTTTGTAAGTCTGTATTGTTCGACAAGTCTAGTAAGTTTTTTTTTGTAAAGGTCTCGGCCTTGATCATTACCAAGAATAACGGCAATGAAAGCATCGTTGCCTAATTGAATATTTACTTTATTTAAAGCTTCTAAAAACATTTCTTGTCCTTTCCAAGCAGTAAGTCTTCCAGGTAATAAAATTATTTTTTTGCCAACAATTAAATTCCATGACTTGGATAAGTTATCTTCATCATTTTCAAGAGTTGTAGATGAATCATAATAGTCTGTATTAATTCCACGAAAAATTGAGAGTAACTTTTTTTTATCTGATAAGTACTCTGAATAGTTTTCTTTTATGTGTGAAAATATAAAATTTGATCCTGCAATAATTAAATCTGATCTAACCATAACAGAATTATAAAATTTTTTTATATTACTTTTGAAATTATATGTTCCATGGAAAGTGGTAACAAATTTTCTTCTAGTAATTTTTGTTGCAACCAAACATGACCAAGCTGGAGCTCTACTTCTTGCATGGACGATATTTATTCCATTTATTAAAATAATAATTGAAATAATGATTGAATTAATAAGTATGAGAAAGGGGTTTTTAGATTGAACTGGGAGTCTAATGACTTTAACTTTTTTTTTATCTACAAATTTTAATAATTCACCACCACTTGTTATCAAATACGATCCAACATTATTTTCTGTTAAATAATGGGCAATATCAAAACAACCAGTTTCAGCTCCACCGTAACCTAGTTTAGGAATTACTTGTAGGACTTTTATTTTAGACTGCATGTGGTAATAATATTATATACTTAGTCAATATAATTACTTTATATGAAAAAATATAAATTTCTAAGAATTTCTAAATATAAAAAACTAAGATATATTGCAAATAATTATAAAAAAAATCTTTACGTAGTTTTTTTACCTGGTTTCGCATCCGATATTGATGGGGATAAACCAATGAAATTTTTAAAATTTGCCATTCAAAATAAACTTGGATTTTTAGCTCTGGAATACTTTGGTCATGGGAGATCATCAGGAGAATTCACAAGAGGCAACATCACTAAATGGTCAAATGACGCAAGAATTACAATAAGTAAAATAGTTAAAAAGAATGATTTTATAATAATTGGATCCAGCATGGGTGGCTGGATTTCTTTGTTAATGCATAGATATTACAGTTCACAAATTAAAGGTTTTTTAGGGATTGGATCTGCTCCTGAATTTCTTACAAGAATTATGTGGAAAAAATTTCCAAAAAAAACAAAAAGTGAAATTTTAAAAAAAGGTATCTCAAAAATTAAAAATGGTGATTATGAGTATTTAATAACAAAACAGCTAATTTTAGATGGTAAAAAAACCAGCAATAAAGTTCTTAACAGAAAATTATATAATAAAAATCCTGTAACTATGGTTCATGGGCAGAAGGATGAGGTGGTTCCAGTAATGTATTCAAGAAAAGTTTTAAAAATTTTTCCTAATGCAGAAAAAAAACTACTAGTAATAAAAAATGGAGATCATAGCCTTTCTTCAAAAAAAAATTTAAATATTATTTGCAAAGAGTTAAAATCTATAATCAAAAAAGTTAACTAGCTTTTCCAACTAAACTTTTATTTGTAATGGGGTTTTCTAATTTATTTAACATTTCTTTAGGACAAACTTGTAAGAAATTTTTAATTTCATCGTCAAAATTTTCAATAATCTGTGATGATAAATTAGAATTAGTTTCCTCATTGTGTTTTAAAACTAAATCTTTTAAATAGTTTATCCAGTATTCTGTCTCAGGCGTTTGCCAAACTATTGTTTCAGGATTAGCTTTTTTTTCAAATTGACTTTTTGGATCATATATAAATGCCATACCTCCAGTCATTCCTGCTCCAAAATTATCGCCTACCTCTCCCAATATGACTATAGAACCTCCCGTCATATACTCACATCCATTTGAGTCACAACCTTCTATAACTGCGGTAGCACCTGAGTTTCTGACTGCAAACCTTTCACCTGCTTGTCCTGCTGCAAAAAGATATCCTGATGTTGCTCCATACAGTACTGTATTTCCTATAATAGTATTCTCATTTGAAATTAAATTACTCTCATCTTGAAGTTTAATTATAATAGATGCACCTGAAAGACCCTTTGCAACATAATCATTAGCATCACCTTTTAATATCAATTTAAGTCCTTTCACACCAAAGGCACCAAAAGATTGACCAGCAGAACCTTTGAAATTTATAGCAAAAGTATTTTCCTCTAATTTATTATTTCCAAATTTTTTATAAAGGTTATAAGAAATTCTTGTTCCAACTGCCCTATCTGTGTTTTCGATTGCATAAATGTTTTCTAAAGGCAATTTTCTATTAATTAAACTTTCTATCTCAGGCCAAATTTTTTGGTCCAAAGTATCTGGAACTTCATTTATTATTGGAGTTTCACAATATCTTTTATTAGTGCCAGAGTCAGCTTGAACAAACAAAGGATTTAAATCTAGGTCATCTAAATTTGGTGATCCTTTACTGACTTGTCTTAGTAAATCTGTTCTTCCGATTACTTCATTTAAATTTTTAAATCCTAAACTTGATAAAATTTCTCTAACTTCTTGAGCTATAAAAGAAAATAGATTTACTATTTTATCTGGAGTGCCAGTAAATTTTTTTCTTAATTCATCATCTTGAGTACAAACTCCAACTGGACACGTATTAGAATGACATTGTCTCACCATAATACAACCCATTGCAACTAGCGCTGTTGTTGCTACGCCAAATTCTTCGGCTCCCATCATTGCAGCTATTACAACGTCTCTTCCTGTTTTAATTCCTCCATCTGTTCTTAATGTAACTAGATGTCTTAATTTGTTTAAAGTTAATACTTGGTTTGCCTCTGTTAGTCCCATTTCCCAAGGAATACCAACATATTTAACACTTGTTTGTGGAGTGGCACCTGTCCCACCATTATGACCTGAAATTAAAATTATGTCTGCTTTTGCTTTAGCAACACCTGCAGCAATAGTTCCTATACCTGAAGAGGCAACTAACTTTACACCAACTCTTGCCTTTGGATTAATCTGCTTTAAGTCGTAAATAAGTTGAGCTAAGTCTTCAATTGAGTAAATATCGTGATGTGGTGGTGGCGATATTAAGGTTACGCCAGGAGTAGAATGTCTTAATCTTGCAATTTCCTCTGTTACTTTAAATCCTGGTAATTGACCACCTTCTCCAGGTTTTGCTCCTTGGGCAATTTTAATTTCAATCTCATTACAATTATTTAAATAGTTAATAGTTACTCCAAATCTTGCAGAAGCAATTTGTTTTACTCTAGAATTTGCGCTATCTCCATTATCTAATACTTTAAATCTCTCTTCATCTTCTCCCCCTTCTCCACTACATGAAGCTCCTTTAATTCTGTTCATTCCCATGGCAAGTGTTTCGTGTGCTTCTTTTGATAACGCTCCATGAGACATACTTCCACTTCCAAATCTTTTCATGATTTCAGTTATTGGCTCAACTTGATCAATATCAATTGACTGTTGATTTTTAAAATCGATTAAATCTCTTAAACTAATTGGTTTTAAACCATAAATACCTTTAGTATATTTTTTATAAGTTTCATATGAATTTGAGCCTACAGCTGCTTGTAAAAGATGAATTAATTTTCCTTGATATTGATGAGTTTCACCATTTTTTCTATATCTGTAAATTCCACCTATTGGTAAAATATTAGAGTGAATATCAAATGCATCTTTATGTATAGATCTTATTTTTTTTTCAATACCAGTTAAACCTATTCCAGAAATTTTAGATAATACTCCTGGAAAATAATCTTTTACAATTGTTCTGCTCAATCCAACAGTTTCAAAATTACATCCACCTCTATATGAACTTAAAACTGAAATGCCCATCTTTGACATTATTTTTAATAGTCCAAGATTTACTGATTTTATATATCTACTCACGCACTCATCAAATGAGAAATTCCCAAAAAGCTTTTTTGAATATCTTTGATATAAACTATCAAATGCTAAGTAAGGATTGACAGTTGTTGCTCCAACACCTATTAATGTTGCAAATGAATGAGTATCTAGAGCATCTCCTGTTTGTACATTAATTGATGCATAGCCTCTTAAGCCTAATTTTATTAAATGAGTATTTATTGCACCAATACATAGCAACATTGGCATTGGTAATTTTGTTTCAGATATATTTTTATCAGACAAAATAAGTTGAGTATTACCCTCTCTAACTGCTTTTTCAGCGTTATTTTTTAATAATTCAATAGCCTCTTCTAAAGTTTGATCAGTATTAAATGTGCAATCTAAAATTTTATAATTATCTCCAAAATAATTTATAAATTTTTCAAACTGGGTGTTTGATAAAATTGGACTATCTAAAACATAAATATTTTCCTCTGTAAGATTAGAAAAATCTAGTATGTTTCCTAAATTTCCAAACCTAGTTTTCAAGCTCATCACCTTATTCTCTCTAAGTGAATCGATAGGGGGATTGGTTACCTGACTAAAATTCTGTCTAAAAAAATGATAAAGAGGCCTATATTTATCAGATAAAACTGCAAGGGGAGTGTCATCTCCCATAGACCCAGTTGCTTCTTTAGCATCCTCAGCCATAGGATGTAGAATTAACTCCAAGTCCTCAAGACTATAACCAAAACAATGTTGAATCTTTTTTAAATCAGTACCTAAAAACTCACTTTTTTCATTTTCTATAGTTAATGATTTATCTAATTCAATTATTTGATTATTGAAGTGTTTGTATTCTTTAGACAAATAGTTTTTTATTTGATTGTTTGTATAAACTTTTCCTTTTTCAATTCTTACTCCTAATATTTCACCTGGTCCCAATCTTCCCTTTGAAACAATTTTCTTCTCATTTAGGTCGATCATTCCTGTCTCAGAACCTGCAAACAAAAGTTTATCTCTTGTGATGGTATATCTGAGAGGTCTTAGTCCATTTCTATCACTACCTACAATAACCCACTCATTATCAGTTGCAGCTATAGCAGCAGGTCCATCCCATGGTTCCATTGTACTATTTAAAAAGTTAAAAAGTTGTTGATGATCTTTTGGAAGGACTTTACTTTTCTTTGACCAAGCATCTGGTATTAGCATAAGTTTCGCTAAAGGTGCTGAATGTCCAGAAATATTTAATAATTCAAACACATTGTCTAATGATGCAGAATCAGAATTACCAGCAGGGATAACCGGTTTTAAATTTTCCATATCATCAAACAATGGACTAAACATTTCCTGTTCGTGAATTCTCATCCAATTAATATTTCCTTTTAAAGTGTTTATCTCTCCATTGTGAGCAATTGATCTAAAAGGTTGAGCTAAATCCCAACTTGGAGCGGTGTTAGTAGAAAATCTTTGATGGAAAATTGCATAACGTGAAATGAAACGCTCATCTTTTAAATCTGGATAAAAATCAGATAAAGATTCCGCTAAAAACATTCCTTTATAAATTATTGATTTCGAGCTGAATGAACAAATATAAAAATTGTTTAATTGATTTCTAAAAGCTTCCTTTTCAATTTTTCTTCGAGTTTCATAAAGAGTTCTTTCTAAATCTTTACCATGAATTGACTTATCATTGTGAGTAAAAAGAACTTGTGTAATCTCAGGTCTAGTTTGTTCTGCCTTTTCTCCTAAAACAGAAGGATCCACAGGTACTTGTCTCCATCCATAAATATTAAAATTCTTTTTTGTTAATTCACTTTCTACAATTGATCTGCATTGCTCTTGTCCCCCAAAGTCATTTCTTGGCAAGAAAATCATTCCCACACATAAATCTGAGTTATCGTGCTCATGACCTGTTATTTCAATTTTTTCCACAAAGAAATCATTTGGTATTTCAATATGAATACCTGCTCCGTCACCAGTTTTACCGTCTGCATCAATTGCACCTCTATGCCATACAGCTTTTAGAGCCTCAATACCGTATTCGACTACTTTTCTTGATTTTAGACCCTCAGTTGATGCAACAAGGCCCACTCCACATGCATCATGCTCCATAGTTTCATCATAAACATAATTTTTTTTTAAAAGTTTACGATTTTTGTTTTGGATATCCATTATGCAACCTTCATTTTTTGTTTTGACTGAAGATAACTTTCAATTGAAGTCGCAGCATCTCTACCGTCTTTAATAGCCCATACTACTAATGAAGCTCCTCTTACTATATCTCCGGCCGCAAATACACCTGGTATACTAGTTTCCAAGGTATCAAAGTCAGCTTTTATTGTTCCCCACTGTGAAACTTGTAATCTAGGTTCCTGAAATAGGACTGGTAAATCTTCCGGGTCAAAACCTAAGGATTTAATCACCAAATCAGCATTAATTTCAAATTCTGAGTTTTCTTCTGCAACAGGTCTTCTTCTACCACTTTCATCTGGATCTGTTAATTTCATTTTATCTACAATAATACTATTTACTTTATTAGTTCCTCTAAACTCTTTTGGATTACTTAGCCAAATAAATTCTACACCTTCCTCCTCTGCATTACCTACTTCTCTCGCAGATCCAGGCATATTTTCTCTATCTCTTCTATAAAGACATTTTACAGATTTAGCTTTTTGTCTTACAGAAGTTCTTACACAGTCCATTGCAGTATCTCCACCGCCAATTACTACTACATCTTTGCCTTCTGCATTTAATGTTCCGTTGTCAAACATTTCGACTTTATCGCCTAAGCCTTTTTTGTTTGAAGCTGTTAAGAATTCCATTGCAGGAAAAATATTACTGAGATCATTTCCAGGTAAGTTAACTTCTCTTGCTTTGTAAACACCTGTTGAAATTAATAAGGCATCATGTTTTGATTGTAATTCTTTCAATGTAGAGTCTTTACCAACCTCAAAGTTATGAACAAATTTTATTCCACCTTCTTTTAAAAGTTTAATTCTTCTCTCGACTACATGTTTTTCTAATTTAAAATTTGGTATTCCATAGATTAACAATCCGCCTGCTCTGTCATACCGATCATATATTGTTATTTGGTATCCTTTTTTACGTAATTCTTCACCACAAGCTAGTCCTGCAGGACCTGCTCCAATAATTCCAACACTTTGTTCATTTTCAATTTTTACATTTATTGGTTTTACCCAGCCATTTTCCCAAGCTTTATCTGTTAAATATTTTTCAACTGAACCAATTGTTACTGTTCCATGTCCCGATTGCTCAATTACACAGTTTCCCTCACATAACCTATCTTGTGGGCATATTCTTCCACAAACTTCCGGCATATTATTGGTACTTTGGGATAGATGGTAAGCTTCTTCATACCTTCCCTC
This sequence comes from uncultured Pelagibacteraceae bacterium, assembly GCA_902594335.1. Lineage (GTDB taxonomy): Bacteria > Pseudomonadota > Alphaproteobacteria > Pelagibacterales > Pelagibacteraceae > Pelagibacter. The sequence continues at coordinate 63,928 of CACJLY010000008.1, forward strand.
TGCAGTTAACTTTAACCAATCAGGTATATTGTTACTTAATGGACAGTGAACCTGACAAAAAGGAACACCACATTGTGAACACCTACTTGATTGTTCTTTAGCTTTTTCGTGAATAAACTCCTGATAAATCTCACCAAAATCCTCTTTTCTTTGGGATTTGTCTCTTTTAGGTGGATTTTGTTGACCTATATCTACAAACTTAAGCATTTTATTTGTCATTTGAATCGGCTTATACACCAGAAGTATATTTCCTTAAAGCATAACTAGGTAATAAATACTGACATATATTTTCAAAAAACTCATATATTATTACATTTTCTATTTTATGCATAGTTGATATGCATTTAAAAGATTGCCTTATTTAGGTAATCTTTTAACTATCTATTAAAAGTCCTTAATGATTTCAAAATATATAGAAGCATCAATTTTAGCGTTTGTACAAGGTTTTTCGGAATTTATACCAGTCAGTTCCTCTGCCCACCTTATAATTATATCAAAAGTATCGAACTTTAGTATTAGTTCGCTTCAACTTGATATTAGTCTTCACTTAGGCTCCCTTTTGGCAATTATTTTTTATTTTAGGAAGGATTTAGTAAATATTTTAGGAAATAAGTCTTTATTATTACTTATAATTTTAGGTTCTTTACCATTAGTTATTGTTGGTTATTTTATTTATACATCGGGGCTAATTGAAAATTTAAGAAATTTAAAATTTATAGCATGGACAACTTTAATATTTGGTATTTTATTATTTATTGCAGACCGATCTAATATTAAAAATAAAATTGATACCAGTTTAAGTTTAAAAAATATTTTAATCATTGGTATTTTTCAAATTTTAGCTGTTATACCTGGTGTAAGCAGATCAGGTATAATAATTACAGCTTCAAGGTTTTTAAATTTCAATAGAGTAGATTCTTCAAAAATATCTTTTTACTTATCAATACCTGCATTAGCGGGAGCAAGTATACTTAGTTTGAAAGATGTGATGAATACAAATATAGATTTGAACATATTATTTTTATATTCAATAATTTTTTCATTTATAGTTTCTTATTTAACAATCAAATATTTTTTAATTTATGTAAAAAATTTTAATTTAAATATTTTTGTTTATTACAGAACTTTTCTTGCTTTGATTCTTTTTGTAATTGCTTATAGCTAATTTTTCGTACTAGGTGAAATTTGAGAAGAAATTACTGCAATCAATATAAATAAACATCCAACCATATTATTAGTACTTAAAAATTGATTGAGAATAATCCATCCTGCTACAGCTGCAAATACTCCCTCGAGAGAATAAATAATTGCTGCTGGTGCCTCTTCTATATTTTTTTGAGCATACATTTGTAATGTAAAGGCTATACCGCCTGATAATGCTCCTGCGTAAAGAATAGAACTACTTTCCATTAATATTTTTGAAATATTTATTTCTTCAAAAATATAAGAAAAAATTAATGAAAGTGTTGCAACAAATAATGCTTGAAGTGCAGCATAAAACATTGGAATATCAAATTCTTCCATGAACTTACCTGCAAAAATTATATGCAAAGCCCAAAATACTGAGCACAATATAACTAGACCATCACCTAACATAATTTCTGAGTTAGAAAAATCACTTAGAAGGTATACACCAAGGATACAAAGGCCAATTGCTGGCCATATACTCCAATGAACTTTTTTGGAGTAGATGAAAAATAACAAAATTGGAACTATCGGTACGTAAAATACTGTAAAAAAAGCTGCATTTGCAATATTTGTATGTTGGAGAGCAGTTTGTTGTAAAAAAGTTCCCAAAAACAGGGATACTCCCATGAAAACTAAATATTTTATAAAAAGTTTTGATTTTGAAAGTATTTCTAGTTTAATTTTCTTCCTCTCAAATAATAAGGCAAGTGGTAATATTGTAAAAAAGCCAACAATAAATCTTGCTGAATTAAAAGTTAATGGACCGATATTATCCATGCCAGTGTCTTGAGCGATGAAAGCTGTTCCCCAAATAAAAGTTGTGACTAGTGCGCAGACCATTGAAAGGGATTTTGTCATTATATTTAATTAGATAATTTTATTAATTAATTTATTCCGTTTAACTTACAAGAGCTGTCAAAATCCTCTTTGTTAATATAACATCCAGACATTTTTCTAACTCCATTAAACGATCCTCTACCATGAAGTATTCGCCAATTATTAAATATTAGAAGTTCTCCAGGTTTAAGTATGTGTCGCCACTGATAATCTTTATTATTAGCAATAAGATCAAATGTTTTTATTGCTTCATAGAACTTTAACGTTAAATCTTTTTCAAATCTAAATGGTGCTCGATCATAATTATTAAAACTAACTTGAACTATT
>CACJLY010000009.1 GCA_902594335.1 uncultured Pelagibacteraceae bacterium
GTTTTTCAACTCTTGTATTTGTATTAATAATTTCTATTTCTTCATCCATTAATCATATTCCTTAGAACAAATTGTAGAATACCACCGTTCTTGTAGTATTCTAATTCATTTTTAGTGTCTATTCTGCATAACATTTTAATTTTTTTAATGTCCCCTGTTGCATATTTAATTTCAACTTCTAAATGATCGCCAGGATTAATTCCTTTCTCAAGACCTAACACTGAAATTAATTCTGACCCTTTTAGGTTTAGATTCTGTCTATTCATATTTTCTACAAACTGCAAAGGTAAAACTCCCATGCCTATAAGATTAGATCTGTGTATTCTTTCAAAGCTTTCTGCAATCACAGCTTTTATACCTAATAATTTTGTTCCTTTTGCAGCCCAATCTCTTGAAGAACCAGTTCCATATTCTTTTCCACCAAATACTACTAAATCTGTTCCTCTTTTCTTGTATTCAACAACAGCATCATAAATAGGCATTACTTTTTCTTCAGGATATAATTTAGTGAAACCTCCCTCTGTACCTGGAGCCATTTCATTTTTAATTCTAATATTGGCAAATGTTCCTCTCATCATTACCTCATGATTTCCTCTTCTTGCACCATAAGAATTATAATCTTTGGGTAAAATTTGATGCTTCATAAAATAATTTCCTGTTGGGCTTTCTTTTTGAATACTTCCAGCTGGCGATATATGGTCTGTTGTTACCATATCCCCTAAAATTAATAATGGTCTTGCATCTTTTATTTCCTTAAAACCTTCTGGTTCATCAGGTAAATTTTCAAAAAATGGTGGTTTTTTTACATAGGTAGAATTTTCTTCCCAATTATAAATACTTCCTTTGTCCACTTTAATTTTTTGCCATTGTTCTGGTCCCTCAGAGACATTTGAATATCTGTTCACAAACATTTCTGGGTTTAAAGATTGTTTAAGAGTATCTTCAATCTCTTTATTTGAAGGCCAAATATCTTTTAGGTAAACATCTTGTCCTTTGTTATCTTTTCCTAACGGCTCTTTATATAAATCAATTCTCATAGATCCTGCGATTGCATAAGCTACTACAAGAGGAGGTGAAGCTAAATAATTTGCTTTTACTAAAGGAGAAATTCTTCCTTCAAAGTTTCTATTTCCAGACAAAACTGAAACTGCGTATAAATTATTTTCTTTAACAGCATCAGTAATGTTATCTGGTAAAGGTCCAGAGTTACCAATACAAGTTGTGCAACCATAACCAACTAAATTAAAACCTAATTCATCTAAATATTTGCTTAAACCAGCTTTATCTAAATAGTCAGTAACAACTTGTGATCCAGGTGCTAAAGATGTTTTAACCCAAGGTTTAACAGTTAAACCTTTTTCAATTGCATTTTTGGCTAACAGTCCTGCACCAATTAGTACATTTGGATTGGATGTATTTGTGCATGACGTAATAGCTGCTATTAATATATCTCCATCTTTTATCTCAAAATCTGTGTCTTTAACTTTTGCTATTGTTGGCTCAGTTTTTTTACAAACATCTTCAAAAACTTTTATAAAATTTTTTGATGCTTCTGTTAAAAGAACTTTGTCTTGTGGTCTTTTTGGTCCAGAAATTGTTGGAACTACTGTAGACATATCTAGAGATAAAGTATCAGTGAATACAAGATCATCACTTGCCCATAAATTTTGTTCTTTTGCATATTTTTCTACAATTTGAATATTTTCATTTGATCTTCCTGAAAATTCTAAATATTTTAAAGTTTCATCATCTATTGGGAAAAATCCACAGGTAGCGCCATACTCAGGTGCCATGTTTGCAATAGTTGCTCTATCAGCAAGTGTTAAATTTTTTAGACCTTCTCCATAAAATTCCACAAATTTTCCTACAACACCTTTGTCTCTTAACATTTTCACTACTGTTAAAACTAAATCGGTTGCAGTTGTACCCTCGGGTAGCTTATTTTTCATTTCAAATCCAACTACTTCTGGTATCAACATTGATATAGGTTGTCCCAGCATACCAGCTTCTGCCTCAATTCCTCCAACACCCCACCCTAACACTGATAACCCATTAACCATTGTAGTATGGCTATCAGTGCCAACTAGCGTATCTGGAAATAAGTACTCTTTATCCTCAAATTTTTCATTCCAAACTACTTTTGATAAGTATTCTAAATTTACCTGGTGACAAATTCCTGTACCTGGAGGAACAATTCTAAAATTATTAAAAGCTTGCTGTCCCCATTTTAAAAAAGAATATCTCTCAAAGTTTCTGTCAAACTCAATATCAACATTCTCTTTTAATGAATTCTTTGTTGCAAACTTATCCACTTGAACTGAATGGTCGATCACTAGATCAACCGAAGAAAGAGGGTTAATGGTATTTGGATCTTTATTCTTTTCCTTAACTGTATCCCTCATTGCAGCAAGATCAGCTACAGCTGGTATACCTGTATAATCTTGCAAAAGTACTCTTGCAGGTCTATATGCAATTTCTGTTTTGGATTTTTTTGAATTTAACCACTCTTTAATCGCCAAAATTTGTTCTTTATTAACTGTCACATTGTCTTCATATCTAAGAAGATTTTCAAGTAAGACTTTTATTGATTTTGGTAATTTATTTATGCCTTCCAAACCATTTTTCTCTGCTTCTTTTAGTGAATAATATGAATAATTTTTTCCATTTACTGATAATTCTTTTAGACATTTAAATGAATTTTGATTTCCTGGTTTCATATTTTTTAGTAATAAAAAGTTGCTATACAGCTTAATAAGAGTGCCGACATAACATAATTAAACCATTTAATAAATTTCTCATTTGTCGCGAATTTCCTCATAAATTTTCCAATTATAGTCCAAAAAATAATACTAATAACTGCAAACAAAAAGGCAATGCTTAATAACCAAATTGAATATGAAATAAAGTTACCGCCAGACTCTACATAGGTAGAAACTGCAATTATAGCTACAATTACTCCTTTAGGGTTTAGAAATTGATATAGAAATGTTTCAACAAAATTTACTGGTTTTAAATTATCACTTTCACTTGATGATTTTGAAAATGATATTTTATAAGACAAATATATTAAAAAGATTGTACCCGTTATTATTAAACCTTTTTGGAGTATTGGATAAAGCTTAAATATATTTATTAAACCAAAGTTAATTACTGCTAACATAAATGTAAATCCAAAAATTACTCCCAACATCAAAGGAATAGTTTTTTTAAAACCGTGATTAAATCCAGAGTGAGAGGCAACAATATTATTTGGTCCTGGAGAACAGCTCGTAACAAACATAAACAAACATAGAGACAGTAATTCGGGGTGCATGTTTATGCTACAGGCAAACCATTTTCTACTTTTTGGGATGGGTGAACAAGAACAACTTTGCCTTCCTCATCTATAGAACCAAGTATTAAAACCTGAGAGACAATACCTGCTATATTTTTTTCAGGAAAGTTACATATGCCAATAACTTGTTTCCCGACTAGATTTTCCTCATTATAATAATGAGTTATCTGTGCTGATGATTGCTTAATTCCTATATCTTTCCCAAAGTCAACCTCAACAACAAGAGATGGTTTCCTTGCTTTTTCATTTTTTTTTAACGATATTACTGTTCCTACTCTAATATCTACTTTGTCATAGATATCGTAGGTTATTTGTTCTTTCATAAATTTAATATATAATTAAAAATAAATGAGTACAGGAAATAATTTAGAAGAAATATATAGTAATTCTATTAAGATACTAAAAGATTTAATTGCTTTTAAAACTGTTTCTGGTGAAAACAATACTCAACTAATTGACTATTGTGATAATATTTTAAATTCATTGGGCGCGGTATCCTTTAGAACATATGATGAAGAAGAAAAAAGAGTAAATCTATTTTCAACTATAAAAGCTAAAAAAAAGAGTAAAAAAAAACCAATAATTTTATCTGGACATACTGATGTGGTTCCAGTTTCTAAAGGATGGGCAACAGATCCTTTTGATGCAACAATCAAAGATGACAAATTATTTGGTAGAGGCTCATGTGATATGAAAGGATTTATAGCATGTGCATTAGCATACGCACCTATTTTCTCTTCTTCAAATTTAGACAGAGATATTCATTTTTCATTTACGTTTGACGAGGAAACTGCTTGCATAGGTGCCCCTATATTAATTAAAGAATTAAAAAAAAGAGAAATTCATGATTGTATTTGCATAGTGGGTGAACCAACCAATATGAAAATAATAGATGCACACAAAGGATGTTATGAATATACAACATATTTTGAAGGTCTTGCAGGGCATAGTTCACAACCAGAAAAAGGTGTGAGTGCAGTTGAATTTGCTGCAAGATATGTGAATAAACTATTAGAATTAAAAGAAAAACTTAAATCTAGACAACTAAAAGACTCGATCTTTGAACCACCTTATTCAACTTTACAAATTGGTGGAATTTTTGGTGGCATAGCACACAACGTCATTGCTGATAAATGCCATGTAAACTGGGAGACAAGACCTGTAGTTAAAGAAGATGGAATTTTCTTAAATAACGAAATAGATAAATTTACAAATGAAATTCTTTTACCAGAAATGCAAAAAATTTATCCAAAATCTTCCATAAAAAAAACTATAATAGGTGAAATTACTGGTTTCGATAGAGTCTCTAACTCAGAAGCATGCGAGTTTGTTTCGAGTATAACTGGAGATAATTCTAGAGATGTAGTTTCTTTCGGAACAGAAGCAGGACTATTTCAGAAGATTGGAATTAGTACAGTTGTATGTGGACCAGGATCTATAAAGCAAGCTCATAAGATTGATGAATTTATAAAACTATCTGAAATTAAAAAATGTATTAGTTTTTTAGATGGTATTAAAAATAAATCTTTAAATTAATTCCAACCACCAATAGATTTTACTTCTAAAAATTCTAATAAACCTTCTTTTCCACCTTCTCTTCCTATTCCAGAGTGTTTAAATCCTCCAAATGGAGCATCTACAGCTAGTGAAGCTGCATTAGCAACTATCATCCCAGATCTAAGCTTTCTTGCAACTCTTTTAACTTTTTCTTGATCTTCAGTTTGAATATAATTTGTCAAACCATATGGAGTATCATTTGCAATTTCTATTGCCTCCTCTTCTGTTTCAAATGGAATTACTGATAATACTGGACCAAAAATCTCAGTTCTGGCGATTTCCATATTATTATTTACATCAGCAAAAACAGTTGGCTTTACGTAATAACCATCTTTCAAACCATCAGGTTTTCCAGGTCCCCCAGCTATTAAATTAGCACCTTCATCTATACCCTTTTTAATTAAACCTTGAATTTTATTATATTGTGTTTCTGATATTACCGGGCCAATGTGATCTCCTTCTTTTTGGGGAATATCAACTTTATATTCATTAGCAAATTTTTTTAATCTGTTAACTGCATCATGGTAGATTGATTTTTCTACGAGCATCCTTGTAGGTGCATTACATGATTGGCCTGAATTTCTAAAACATCGTGCAGCTCCTCTTTCAATTGCCTCAGAATCTGCATCTTTAAAAATAATATTTGCTCCTTTTCCACCTAATTCAAGACTTACCCTTTTAAAGTCTTTTGCTGCGTTTTGAGATATTAGAGCTCCTGCTCTTGTTGAACCTGTAAAAGATATCATATTTACATCTTTATGACTGGTCAGTGCATTACCTGTAGTTTCCCCATCTCCATTAACTAAATTAAATACACCTTTTGGAAAACCTGCCTCATCAATAAGTTCTGCAAGTATTATTGATGATAAAGGTGCTAGCTCAGAAGGTTTTAAGATCATAGTACATCCTGCTGCTAAAGCTGGGATAACTTTTAAACAAACTTGATTCATTGGCCAATTCCAAGGCGTTATTAATACGCAAACTCCTTTGGGTTCATAAATAATTCTCTGATCTTGTGCATGATCTCCTAAAGGTTTTTCAAAATCAAAAGCTTTAAGATACTTTATGAATGATTTCGTATGACTTGCGCCTGTACCAGTCTGAAGTTTGGATGCAAAATCTTTGGGAGCACCCATTTCCATCATTATTGCTTCTGTAGTGTCATTCCATCTTTTTTTATATAGCTCATAGAACTTTTCTAATAGTTTAATCCTCTCTTCTTTTTTTGTGAAACCCCATGTTTGAAAAGCAGTTTTTGCAGCTGATACCGCATCATCAACATCTTCTTTTCCACCCAGTGAAATAACTGCACAACTTTTTTCTGTGGCGGGATTTATTACTTGAATGTCTTTAGAATTTTTTGGTTCTACCCATTTACCATTTATGTAAAAATTTCTTTTTTCTAACATATATTAAGCTATCTATTCTTTAAGCTTTTGCAAACAAATTTGTTAATTCATAAACAATTGTTGCAGCCGCTAAAGAAGTTACTTCTGCATGATCATATGCTGGTGCTACCTCAACTACATCTGCTGAAACTAAGTTTAGCCCTGACAATCCTCTTATAACATTTACAATTTCTCTTGTAGTCATACCTGCTATCTCGGGTGTACCAGTCCCAGGAGCAAAAGCTGGGTCTAGAACATCAATATCTATCGATAGATATAAAGCATGGTCTCCTACTCTGTTTCTAATTCTCTCAACTATTTTATCTATACCTTCTGTTTGAAATTCATCGCAATGAATTATTTTAAAACCAAAACTTTCATCGTTCTTAATATCTTCCCTGCTATAGAGTGGACCTCTAATTCCAACATGCATTGATGCATCATCTAAAAATAAATTTTCCTCTCTGGCTCTCCTAAATGGTGTACCGTGTGTGTAAGGTGCTCCAAAATAAGTATCCCAAGTATCTAAGTGAGCATCAAAATGGACTAATGAAACTGGGCCTTTATTCTTTTTATTAATTGCTCTAAGCAATGGAACGGCTATTGTATGATCACCGCCAAGACTAATAATCCCACCTACTTTATTTAAAAGATCTGTAGCACCAACTTCTATTTGTTTTATAGCTTCATCTATATTAAATGGATTACAGGCAATATCTCCTGCATCAGCAACTTGTTGTACTTTAAACGGTTCAACGTCGTAACTTGGATGATAATTCGTTCTTAAATGTCTTGATGCTTGTCTTATACTTTGGGGTCCAAATCTTGCTCCAGGTCTGTAACTAGTTCCAGAGTCAAAAGGAACTCCTACAATTGCTACATCACAACTTTCAACGTCTCTTAATTCCGGTAATCTAGCAAAAGTTGATGGCCCCGCATATCTTGGTACTTTTGTTCCACTTACTGGTTGGATTGGTTTTTTATTTTTATCTTTCAATTTTTAGAGCTATTTTTATGAATAAATTCAGCTGCTTTTTTAAAATCATTGATATTTTTTTGATACATAGAAAGCTCTTTATTCGAATTTGAAGAAACTAGAATGATTATTAAAGCAATTATAATAGCTGCAGCATAATAAAAAGGCATTTTTTTCTTCCAAGAAATTAGAATTTTTGTTGCGTTGTCTACTTGTTTTTTTGTTGGTCTATTTGCCATGATATTAGTTTACCAGAGGTTTACCAGTTTTCAATGTATGTTTAATTCTTTCTTGAGTTTTTTCTGTCTCAATTAGCTTCATAAATGCATCTAACTCTAATTTATATAGATCATCTTCTGATAAATTTTTTTCTAAAGTAGTATCTCCACCACTTAAAACTTTTGCTAGTTCTTTCCCTACTTCCATTCCATGATCAAGAATAATTTTATCATTGTATAATTTTTCTAACATTTTTACCATTTTGTCATAAACACTTTTTCCTGAGAGTTTAAATGAACATTCCTCTGGAGGAGAAAAATCTTTATTATTTTGAATTATCTCTTTAGAAACCTGTAATAAACTATTTCTACTCATTATTTTTTTGTCCTCTGGTCTTAAATATTTTAATGGTTCAGCTTCAATGGGTGAAGTCGCAGTTTTAGCATATCCAATTATGTCAAATACTTTTAAAGGAGCATAATCAGGATCATTTTTAGCTTCTTCAGTTTTAGACCATCTCCAAAGCATTTCTTTACATCCTCCGCCTGCTGGAATTAATCCAACCATAGTCTCAACTAAACCAACTACAATATTGGTATGGGATGCAACAAAGTTACTTTGACATAAAACCTCAAAACCACCACCCAATGCTAATCCTGATGGTGCTGATACAACTGGGTATTTAGAATATTTTAAATGTTTACAGGTCTCTTGAAAATATTTAACAAACTTTTCAATAGATTTAAAATCTCCTTTGTCTGCAAAATTCATTGTGTAAGACAAGTTTACACCTGCTGAAAATTGCATTGCTTCATTAATTATTATTAAAGGTTTGTCTGTTGCATTTTTTAAGCTATCCATCGAGTCATAATCTAAAGCGTTAGCCTTAGTTGTGAATTCAACAATATTAAAGTCGTCAAATCTATAGATTTCGGCAGAGTTATTTTTATCTAATTTAGTTGCTCTAGGTTTTATTTTTCCTAAAGTTTCTAAATCAGTGTATTGCTGTCTTTCACCATAAAAATTTTCGTCTTTACTTTGTGATAAGTTTTCAAGAAACTTGTTATTTTCAAATGTATCTATTCTCTCATAAAAATCCTTAACACCGATTTCTTTTAACATTTCAAAAGGTCCCTTAGACCAATTAAACCCTAGTCTCATTGCTTCATCGATATCATTAAATTTATCCGTAATACCTGGAACTAAAGATGATGCATATTTGATAATTTTTGATATTACCGACCAAGCGTATTCACCATATTTATCTTTTCTGTTTATAAGACCAACAATATCCATTTTTTCTGATCCTAAATTGAACTTTTTAGATAGTGAATATTCACCTGTTTCTAAGTTTATACCCTCTAGAATTTTTTTATTATCAGACTTATTCATTCTATAGAAACCACCTTTTCCTTTTCTTCCTGTGTATCCAGTTTCTATAAGTTTTTTAACTAATGGTATTTCTTTTGCTACAACTTGAAAGTCATCAGTTTCTGGAAGTTCTTTTATAAAACTTTTCAAAACATCGGCCATCAAATCAATTCCAATTAAATCATAGAGACCGAAAACTCCTGTTTTTGGTATTCCCATTGGTCTTCCAAAGACGGCATCAGCTTCTTCAATTGTTAATTTCATTTTAAAAGCTTCAGTCATAGCCACTTGCATAGCGTAGACACCAATTCTATTTCCTAAAAATCCTGGAGTATCATTACAAATTAATGCACCTTTTCCTAAATCTTTTTCACAAAAACTTTTAAGTGAGTTTATTTGATCTAAATCATTATTTTCATTTTTTACAATTTCTAACAAATCCATATATCTGACTGGATTAAAGAAGTGAGTTATACAAAAATCTTTTTTTTCTTCATCTGAAAGTTTTTCTGAAAGAACTTTAATTGGAATAGAAGATGTATTTGAAGATACTATTGATCCTTTCTTTCTTTCTTTAAAAATTTTTTCATAAATATTGTGTTTAATATCAATTCTCTCAACGACAGCTTCAACTATCCAGTCTGCTTCACCAACTTCATTAAAATTATCATTTATATTTCCAACATTGATATTGTTTATTTTTGACTTATCTATTAATAAAGGAGGCCTAGATTTTAAAATTCTTTCTCTAGCTTTTTCAGAAATTTCAGTAGTTAAGTCTAACAATGTAACTGGAACATTTGCATTACATAATTGAGCGGCTATTCCACTGCCCATTGTACCTGACCCTATGACTACTACTTTATTAATTTTCATAATGAGAATTAAGACTTATAATGAATATCTTATTCAAGAGCAACTTAAAGCGATTAAATATTTTTAAATTATTATTTAATTATTTTTGTAATTGATGGAATTATTGCCACTGCTAGAGCAATTTTGAATAATTCACTTGGTAAAAAAGGATATAGACCACCAGCTAAAGCCTTCTCATAACCGATAACTGAGCCCAAATAACCCACCCCAATAATAAAAATAATAGAAGTTGCAATTAAAAGAGAAAATAAACTTTTGATATAGGAGTCATTAAAATTTCTTTCTGCCAAATAACCAACAACACCAGCTGCAATAGTCATTCCATAAAGATAGCCAGCTGTCGGACCAGTTAAATAAAGTAATCCACCACCTTTTGCAAAAACAGGAAGTCCAATAGCTCCTTCGAAAAGATATAATAAGAGTGTAAAAAACGCTAACTTTGAACCAAATGTCATTCCAATTATAAAAACAGCAAAAGTTTGCATTGTCATAGGAACTGGCCAAAATGGAACTTGAACTTTTGACGAAATAGCTAGGATAAGTGTACCTATTAACATCAAAGAAATATTCTGAAAATAAATATTTATTCTAAAATCAGATAATAAGTTTTTAATCAATGTAGAATTATTTTTCATCCTAGGAGTTATTTAAACATACTTAAATAGAAATTTAAAATAATAAATATAACTTTAATTAATCTGGTCTTTTTGCAATTCTTTTAAAGGTATGTGGCATCTAATAGAGTTTCCACTGTTAGTTATTTGCCATGGTGGTACCTCATTTTTACAAATATCACCTAATATTCTTGAACATCTCCCTTGAAAACTGCATCCTTTTTGAGGTGGTTTTTCTTCTACAATATCCTCTGCAACTAATTTTGGTTTGATATCTGGATCTGGTTCTAGCACTGCTCCTAACAAAACCTCTGTATAAGGGTGTGATGGAAATTGATAAACATCTTTTGATGGTCCCACTTCACACAATCTTCCTTGATAAAGAACAGCAACTCTATCACTTATAGCTCTTACGACAGCTAAATCATGTGAAACAAATATATATGTAGTTCCAAAATCTTCTTTAAGTTGTTGTAGCAAATTTAATACAGCTGCTTGAACTGACACATCTAATGCAGATGTTACCTCATCACATAATATAATATCTGGTTTAGCTGCAAAAGCTCTTGCTACTGCAACTCTCTGTTTTTCACCCCCAGATAATTGTCTGGGGTACCTGGACATATAAAATTCTCCAAGTCTTACTTTTTGTAATAGATCTATAATATTTTTTTTTAATTCTTCACCCTTTAAACCAAAATATAACTTTAATGGTTGAGCTATTATTTCTTCAACAGTATGATTTGGGTTTAAAGACTCATCAGGATTTTGAAAAATTAATTGAATAATTCTTAAGTCATTGGGATCTCTCTCTTTAAGGTCAGAAGATAAACTTCTATCTTGGTCAAATTTTATTATTCCACCTTTGGTTCTGAGTAACCCAGCAATAGATTTAAGAATTGTTGATTTTCCGCTACCTGACTCTCCAACAAGAGCTATAGTTTCACCCTTCTTAATATTAATATTGATATCTTTAACAGTTGGGTTGTCGTCAGAAATTCTATTTAACACTTGATCTAAAAGTTTTTGCTTAGCGTAACTTATTGAAACTTCTGAAAGGTTTAATATTTCTTTATCCTGGAAACTCATCTTAATTTTATTAACAGTTTGATTAACCTGACTGTCATTCATTAAACTCTTATAATTAAAACATCTAACACTTGTTTTTAATTCTTCTAAATACTCAAGTTGGGGAGAGTTATTTTTACATTTTTCTTCTGAAAAATTGCACCTATCAAAGAAACTGCAGCCTCTATGCATTGTTCCAGGTTGAGGTTGGCTACCAGGCATTGATTGTGGAAGCCCTGCTAGTGATAATTTTGGTATAGATTTAAGCAAACCATAGGTATACGGATGAATTGGTTTTTTAAGAATATCTCTAGAGGGTCCCTCTAAAACTATTTCACCAGAGTACATTACAATAATACGGTCACTTACTTGAGCTATTGCTCCTAGATCATGGCTCACATAAACCATTGATGTTCCAGTGTCTTTGGCAATGAAATTAAGCAGTTCTAAAACGTGAGCTTGTGTTGTCACGTCTAAGCCAGTGGTAGGTTCGTCCAATAGTAAAAGGTCAGGAGTTCCAGCTAATGCCATAGCAACAGCAACTCTTTGTTGTTGTCCACCTGAAAGTTCATGAGGATATCGAAGAGCAATTGTTTCTGGTGAAGGAAGTCTCACTTTATTTAACAATTCAGAAATTTTTTGCTCTCTTTCCTCCTCCTTTAAATCAGAATGCAACTGTAATGCCTCATCAATTTGATAACCTATTTTTAAATTTGGTGTTAATGCCTGCCCAGCATTTTGTGGTATCATTGCAATTTTCCTACCTCTGATTTTTTCCAAATCTCTATTTTTCATTTTTAAAAGATTTGATGAATTGAATTCACATTCTCCACCAATAGTATAGAGACCATGCTTAACATACCCCATCATTGCAAGTGCAAGAGTGCTTTTTCCAGATCCAGACTCTCCAACAATACCAACAGTTTCACCTTTTTTAATATTTGTGCTTATGTTTCTTAATATTAAAATCTCTTCACCTTTTTTACTTTTAAATCCAATAGATAAATTTTTTACTTTTTGAATTATTTCGGTCATTTTTAAACAGGCGCTTTTGTTGATCTATCTATACCTAATGCTTTAGCAAAAGCATCAGCTGTCAAATTGATGCCGATTATTAAACTGCTTAAACCAACAATTGGAGCTATCACTGACCAATAAGCAAAAGACATTAAACCTCTTGCGTTTGATATCATTAATCCCCAATCTGGAGTTGGAGGACTAACACCAAAACCTAGGAATGACAAAGAACTAAAGCCAAGTAGCATCCATGACCATCTCATTGCACCTTCCACTAAAATTGCATCTCTTACATTTGGAATTATCTCATTCCATATTATAGAAAAATTACTATGCCCTCTAGCTCTAGCGGATACAATAAAGTCTTTTGCAATAACATCATGGGTAGCTGCTCTTGCTACTCTTACAATTCCTTTGCCATAAAAAAAACCTAAAGCAGGTATCAGTACCTCAGTTGATGTACCTAACAAAGATACAATTAACAACATTGCTAATATCCACGGTATAGATAAAAATGCATCAACAATTCTCATCACTATATCGTCAGTTTTTCCACCAACCAGTCCACAAAAAATTCCTAACAGACCACCCCAAAGTAGTGCTATCAAAGATCCAAAGAAAGTAATTGTTAAAGCTGTTCTTCCACCTAAAATTGTTCTAGTAAAAACATCTCTTCCAAGATCATCAGTTCCAAACCAATACTCAGCCGAAGGAGCCTGTAGCATTAAAGTTGGGTTAATTGCTTTAAAATCATATGGCGCAATATAAGGGCTAATAAATGCAAGAATTACATGGAAAATTAATATACTTAAGCCAATAAATCCTGATGGTCTTGAGGCCATTGTAATTATTATTTCAGAGACTTTTGCGAAATTGCTTTTCTTTTCTTCCTGATAAATATTATCTAATTTCATATTATTTTCTTATCTGTAACGTCTTTAATCTTGGATTAAGCATAAGTGTCATTAGGTCTGCTAATAAATTTATACTAACATATATAGATGCAAGAATTATTGCTAATGCTTGAACTGTAGGTAAGTCTCTATTTGAAATAGACTCTATAACCAATCTTCCAAGACCGGGATAATTAAATACAACCTCAGTTACAACAACACCACCTAAAAGCCATGCAATTGTAAGAGCCACAACATTTATAGCTGGTAACAATGCATTTGGTAAAACATGTTTAAAAACCATTTTCCAATATGGAACACCTTTTAAAATTGCCATTTGAACATATTCACTTGCCATAACTTGAATGACGCTTGATCTCACCATACGTGCCATATGAGCTGTCATAATCATTGCAATAGCGATTACTGGTAAAATTATATTGGGTAATAGTTCTAAGAATGAAACATCAGTTGGAACAATTACAATTCCTGGTAACCACTCTAACCATATTGCGATTATTAAGATTAATAAAGTAGCACTGATAAACTCTGGAATAGTCATAGCAAATATAGTTACTGTTGAAATTGCTACGTCAGGTAATTTATCTCTCCAAAGGGCAGTTACTATTCCAAGTATTAGAGCGATTGGAATGCCAATAAAAATAGCAGCTGATGCTAGAACTAATGAATTTTTAATACGTGGCCCTAGTACCTCTTTAATTGGCATTTCTCCACTCAATGAATAACCAAAGTCTCCTTGAATAGCATTTACTGCCCAGGATACATATCTCTCATATGCAGGAACATTCAAACCTAATCTTCTATAACAAGCTTCTAATTGCTCTCCAAATGCTTGTCTTTCAAGATACGTTGTACATGCATCACCGGGTAAAATTTCTGTTCCAACAAAAGTGATTAATGATACAATAAATAAAGTTATTAGACCTAAAAGAATTCTCTTTATAATTAAAAAAAGCATAAGAATACTTAAATTTTAAATTATTTATTTATAAATGAAAGAGGTTTTACAGGCCTACTTAAAGGCCTGTAAAACAAAATTATTATTGAACGCTAACTGTGTGCCATCTTATTGAAAAATACTCAACTTCGTCGAGGTTTTTCACTTTAGAAGATGTGACAACCAGTCTAGATACGTGGTACGGAATCATAGTTCCAGATTCTTCCCATAGTGTTTTCTGAGCATTGATGTATGCTGCTTTTCTTTTGCTAAATTTTAACTCTCCTCTTGCTTCAGCTAAATTTTTGTCAAAAGAAGCACTTTTATAGAAAGACTCGTTCCATTTTGCTTCACTATGATAAGCTTCATGCAAAATACTGTCTGCAGGTCTCTCATTCCAACGTGTCATTGCTACAGCTTTTTTCATCCAAGTTTCATTCCAATAACTTTTTGAAGGTGTCATTTGGATGTCTGCTCTAATGTTAGCTTTTGCAAATTGTTGTTGTAAAACCTCAGCAATAGTTGGCCACGTCGGTTCTTTTGTAGAAACGTGAATTGTCATATCAATTCCATCTGGATAACCTGCTTCAGCCAGTAATTTTTTTGCAGTTGCTGGTTGAGGTGGACAACTCTTCTTCATTCTGTATTGGTCAGAAGGTGCAACAGGAGTATCGCAAGATACTGTTGCTGCTCCAGCCATAACAAGATCAACTAATTCTTGTCTATCTACAGCTATTCTGACTGCCTTTCTTACTCTCACGTCATCAAATGGTGCAACGTCAGTTCTCATTACCATACCTCTCCAGTTTCCTGTGGGTATAACTGAAACGTTAAACTTTGAATTACCATCAAATATTTTTTTTTGATTGAATGGAACATATCTATTCATATCAATTTGACCTGTAAGCAGAGCTTGAATTCTAGCTTGACCATCTGGGATAGCTATCACATGTACCTCAGCAAGTTTAGGTGCTCCTTCCCAATAATCTGGGTTTGCTTTAAGAATTGTTGTTCCCTCAGCATCAAATTTTTCTACTATAAAAGGTCCAGTTCCAATACCTGTTTTTCCAATAGTATCTCCCGATCCATTAGGTATCATTCTTAATCTATAGTCAGTTAGTAAAAGTGGAAAATCTGCAAAAGATGTATTCAACTTCATTTTAACTGTGTGTGAGTCTACAATCTCAATATCTGTTACTGCACTCATGCTTTTCTTTGCAGGCGAACCAATTTCAGGATCTTTAACTCTCATTAAAGAATATTTTACATCCTCTGCATCAAAATCAGAACCATCATGGAATTTAACACCTTTTCTTAAGTTAAAAGTCCATTCTGTTGCATCTGCATTTCCTGACCAGTCTGTTGCTAGCTCAGGCGATGTAACCCCTTTAAGATCTTTTCTAACAAGACGGTTCTGTGTCATTATTACTACCTGAAACAGTCGTCCCTTTGTAATTGCGTCTAAATTTGTATCTTTTCCAAAACCAACATCATGAGATAATTTAAAAACTCCACTTGATGCATTAGCAAAAGAAAACGTTACAAATAGTGATACCAATGAAACTGATATCAATTTAAAAATGTTTTTCATAATTTCCTCTCTTTAAAAAATAAAAGGTAACAATTAGCAACTTATATAGCAACAGTGAAAATGGTTCTTTTTTATTTGTTTTATTGATGTATTTTGATTATTTAGAAAAAAAATAATGAATGATTTAATTAATAAATATAGGTTTACAGTTAAGCCTGTTAACCTTGAAAATTCTAATTCTTTGGAGCTTGCAAGGTCAATTCAAGTTCATCCATTGACCTACCAAGAGCTACCCTATGATCCTGAGTATTCTAATTATGCTGGGAGATTAACGCTTGAGAAATTATCTAATGTAAGTCCCGAGGAAATGTATTGGAAAGGACGACAAGAAATAATATTTAGACATACTGGTGAACATCCGTTTGAAATATCTGGCCCAGATTCATTGAAGTTATTACAAAAAATATTCCCAAGAGATGTATCAAAAATATCAAAAGGAAGATGTTCTTACCAGTTTGCTTGTTATCACGATGGGGGAATGATTACAGACGGAGTTTTGTTAAAAATTGACGAAAATAAATATTGGTTTGCTCAAGCAGATGGAGATCTTTTTTCTTGGTATAAAGCTCACTCAAAAAATATGGATGTTGAAATAAAAGACCCTGACATATGGGTAAGTCAAATACAGGGTCCTTTATCAATGAAACTGTTAGAAAATATAGCAGATGGATTTTCTGAAAATGACTGGAAATATTTTGATTGGAAAGAATTACAAATCTTAGATCAAAAAGTAATTGTAAGCCGGAGTGGTTTTACAAATGAGTTAGGTTGGGAAATTTATTTTAGACCTGAAAATCAAACTGAAAAAATAGGAGATTACATTCTTGAAGAAGGAAAAAAATTAGGTATGATTTTAGTTGCCACTCCAGGTTTTAGATGTAGAAGAATTGAGGCAGGTCTACTATCTGCAGGACAAGATTTTACAAAAAAAACAAATCCATTTTCGGTTGGTCTTGGGCGTTTTATAAATTTTGATAAAGAAGATTTTATTGGAAAAGAAGCTCTGATGAAATCAGATAAAAAATGTAAAACATGGGGGATTAGAGTTGCAAAGGGAACTGCTATTAAAGGTGAAGGTATTAAAATAAATGAAAAAAATATTGGTAAAATAACTTCTAGTACTTGGTCGCCATATCAAATTTGTGGAGTTGGCATTGTGCACCTCGATAATAATGAAAATGGACCAGGAGATGTTGTCGATGTTAAATGCACTGATGGAAAAGTACACAAAGGAGAAATCTGTAAATTGCCAATGTATGATGCAAAAGGAGAAATAGTAAGAGGTCTAAATAGAAATATTCCTAAAGTGCCTAATCCTTGGGCTGGTATTAAAACCACAAATTAAAAAATTTATTTAGTGAAGGTTAAAAAACAAATAATAGCAGTTGGAGGTGGTGGGTTCACTCATAATGAAGATAGCGATTTAGATCAGTTTTTTTTAGATCAAATAAGTAAAGAAAAATGCTCTATAGGATTTTTACCAACCGCTAGTAATGATGATTCCAGAAAAACTGAGCTATTCTACAAAAGATTTAAAAATACTAACTTTAAAGTTTCTCATTTCAATCTTGTTTCCAAAATTAAGGGTTTTGAAAACTGGATTTCAAATTTAGATGCTATTTATGTTGGTGGAGGAAATACTAAATTCATGCTCGATTTATGGGGAAAAAATAATTTATTTGAAATTTTTAAAGAAATTTATAACTCAGGAATAATTCTTTCTGGTGTAAGTGCTGGGGCTGCATGTTGGTTTGATTATTTTCTGACTGACTCAGACGGGCCTGGCTTTAAACCATTATGTGGCATAGGACTTATATCTGGAAGTTTTACTCCACATTATTCAGATGCAAAAAGAGCAAATAAATACAGAGAAAATATAAAAAATAAAACTTTACCTAGTGGTGTAGCTGTAGATGATGGAGTTGCAGTACTTTTTATTGACGGAAAACCAACTGAGGTTTATTCTTCCAGAGAAAGTCATAATGCTTATTTTGTTGATCAAAATAAACAACTTAATTTAAAAGAATATATTAAAATTTATAATGAGTGATAATATTTTACCAAGTCAAAAAATTTTTAGCATTAAAGATGCAAGGGAACTGTCACGAAAACGTCTACCTAAATTAGTTTTTGATTTTATTGATGGTGCATCAGGAGATGAAAAATTAGCAGAAATAAATAGCAGAGCTTTAGATCAAATTAGACTTGAACCTAAAGTTTTAAGAAATGTTGAAAAGAGATCTCTTAAAAAAAAAGTATTAGGTTATGAATTTGATTTTCCATTTGGTTTTGCTCCAATGGGAATGACTAATTTATCATGGCCTGGAGCAGACTCTATGTTAGCGGCTGAAAGTGCGAGGAATAATATACCTACTTGTGTTTCTATGGCTTCTACTACAACTTTAGAAAAAATGTATGAACTTTCAGAAGGTCACTCCTGGATGCAGCTATATATATTTCAGGATGAAAATTTTGTTATGGAACTTTTAGATAGAGCTAAGAATACTGGATACGAAGTAGCAATATTAACTGTAGATGTTCCAGTACTATCAAGACGAACTAGAGATGATAAAAATGGTTTCTCCTATCCTTTTAAAATAGGTCCGAAACAATTTTTTGATTTTGCAACTCACCCTATCTGGTCTCTTTCTACTTTACTCAGTGGTATTCCTAAGCCAATGAATTATGTAACATCTAAAAGTGGTGATGGAATATTTAAAAGAAAAGAAAGTAGAGGTTCTACAGATTGGGATACTTTAAAGAGAGTAAGAGATAAATGGAAAGGTAAATTGATAATTAAGGGAGTAATGTCTCCTGATGATGCAAAACAAATAAAAGAAGCAGGGGCTGATGCAATTCAAGTTTCAAATCATGGTGGTAGACAATTAGATAGTGCTACGGCTGCAATAAATATGCTTCCACTAATAAGAAAATCAGTTGGAAGTGACTTTCCTTTAATCTTTGATAGTGGAATAAGAAGTGGCAGTGATATAGTGAGAGCGCTTGCATTTGGTGCCGATTATGCAATGATTGGTAGACCTGTGATGTATGCAATGGGAGCTGATGGAAGAAAAGGATTAAGGAGAATTGTGGAAATAATTAAAGAAGAAGCTAGCACTACACTCGGGTTAGTAGGATTAAATGATATTAATGATGTTACTTCTAATATAGTAATAGATAGTACTGTAAATAAGGTAAATTACTAAAATGAGTGAAAATAAAATTAGAGGTGGGGCGTTACTTGCAAGAGCTCTTAAAGACAAAGGAATTAGTAAAGTTTTCACACTTTCAGGAGGTTTTTGTAATCCAGCAATTGAAGGTTTTGCTGAGTGCCAAATTGAGGTTATAAACACTCCTCATGAGCAGATTGCTGGGCATTTAGCAGATGGCAATACAAGGATTACACGTAAACCATCAGTCTGTTTAGTTGGACCTGAAGGATTTACTAATGCTGTCCCTTCAATGATGGAAGCTTGGGGCGAGAGAAGTCCCATTATTTATATTACAGGATCTAGCAGTCTTAAAAGACAAGGTTCAGGTGGTTTTAAAGAAATTGACGATGTTTCAATTGCAGCCCCTTTAACCAAATATAGTGCAAGTATTACTGATGGAACTAGAATAAGAGAATTTGTAGACAAAGCATATCATATTGCAACTAATGGGTATCCTGGCGCTGTTCATCTTAGTCTTCCTGTTGATATAATGTTTTCATCTTTTGCTGAGGAAGTTGGTTTAGAAGAAAGACCATATTCTCAAAAAGCAAAACCTATAGCAAAAGCGTGGCCAGATCCAAATTCACTTTCAGAAGTTTTAGAACTTGCTTGTAATTCAAAAAAACCAGTCATCATTGGTGGACATGGTGTTTGGTGGTCACACTCAGAAAAAAATCTTGAAGCAGCTGGTAACAATTTAAATATACCAATATTTAATGTTCCGTATCATCAAAAATTATTAGGAGAGGAAGCTAACGCTTACATGGGGTTGGCTGATATACATCAATACCCTCCCTCAGAATTTGCATTACACAATTCAGATCTAGTTCTTGTTGTTGGAGCGAGATTAGATAATCAATTAAATTTTGGAAATCCACCTTTTATACCAGAATCAACAAAATTAGTTTGTGTAAATGGTTCACATGAAGAATTAGAACTTAATAGAGCTGCAGATTTAAGTTTACTAAGTGATCCCGGTGTTTTTTTAGACACATTATCTAACTTAAAAAAAAATAATAAATGGTTTTTAGGTACAAATTGGTTTGAGGAAAATAAAAAAAAGAAGAAAGAGTGGGTTGATAAATCTTTAAAAGATTTAGAAATTGAAGCTGAAGCATCAAAAAAAAATGGAGGAAAAATTCACCCTTTACAACTTTCATTGGATGTTCAAGATGCAATGAATGAAAATGACTGGCTTGTAATCGATGGAGGAAATACTCATTTTTGGTCAGAAATTGCAATCAACATTGCAGGTGCCAAAGGGAAAAAATTAAAAGGAATATTGCATCCTGGAACTTTTAGTATGTTAGGTGTTGGAGTTTCATTCGCTCTATCTGCTAAAAATCATAATCCAGATTCAAATGTAGTTCTGATTAGCGGTGATGGTGCATTTTTATCAGGAGGTATGTCTATTGAAAGTGTATTTTATGAGAAAAAACCTATTACTGTTGTAATTGATAATAACGGGGGCCTTGCTTCAATTGGTCAACAACAAGAGAGATTATTTAAAAGTGGAAAAAGCGTAGGAACTGATTTTCGTGATATACCATTTCACAAGATATTTGAGGGTTTTGGAGGACATGGAGAATTAGTTAATAAAAGAGAAGAGCTAGGTCCAGCGCTGAAAAGAGCTATGGAGAGTGGAAAACCCGCATGTGTAAATGTTAAAGCAAAACCAGTATTAAGCCCAATAGTCTCTGCAGTTGCAAGTAAAAGAGAGAAATCATCAATAGAATAATTGTGGCAACTTTCTCTTCTCACTTATTGGATGCAACAAATGGCTCGCACGCTGCAAATGTTGAAGTAATTATTTATCAAATTAATGAAAATGGAAAAAAGAAAGTTTTCTGTGAGACTAAATCTGATGAAGGTGGACGAATAACCCAAGAATTTGAATTAAGTAAAGACGACTGCAAGTGTGAGTATGAAATGGTTTGTAAAACTGGCAATTATTTTTCAGAAAAAAAAATAGTTTCAGAAATTAACATTAAATTTCAAATGGAAGATCAAAATAAAAAATATCATATTCCAATAATAATTTCTAAAAATAGCTATACAGTGTGGTGGTCTAAATAAAATGAGTAAGGAAAATTTAATTACACAAAAAAATATAAAATTAAATATGTCTAGGCGTATAAGACGAACTCCATTTACAAATAAAGTAGAGGAATGTGGAGTATCTGATTTTACTGTTGTTAATCACATGCTACTACCAAAAGGTTTTAAGAATACTGTAGAAGAAGACTACTGGCATTTAAGAGAGCAAGTTCAAGTGTGGGATGTGTCTTGCCAGAGACAAGTACAAATTACAGGGCCTGATGCTGAAAAATTGGTTCAAAAAATGACACCACGATCCATAAAAAAAATGGAGACCGGTAAATGTTTTTATATTCCAATAATTGACGACACAGCTGGGATGATTAATGATCCAGTTTTATTAAAACTAGATGATGATATGTTTTGGATTTCTATTGCAGACTCTGATATTTTACTTTGGGCAAAAGGAATTGCTTTAGGATCAAAATTAAACGTAGAAATTATCGAACCAGATGTATATCCACTAGCTATTCAAGGTCCGAAATCTGAGGATCTACTAATTTCAATTTTTGGTGAAGATATAAAAAAGTTAAAATTTTTTAATTTTAAAGTGTTTGATTTTTTAGGAACTAAACAAATTATTGCAAGATCTGGTTACAGTAAACAAGATGGTTTTGAAATATACTTTAAAGGATTTGAAACACATTTTAATGAGATAGAGCTCGGAGAAAAACTTTGGGATACTATATGGGAGAGTGGACAAAAATTTAATATTTCTCCAGGATGTCCAAATTTAATTGATAGAATTGAGGCTGGATTAATGTCTTATGGAAATGACTTTACAAGAGAAAATAATCCTCTTGAGTGTAATCTTGAAAAATATTGCAAACAAGAGGATGATCATGATTTTATAGGTAAAGAGGCTTTAAGAAAGATCCAATCTGATGGAATTGTACAAAGAATGAGGGGAATTTTGTTTGATGGAGATCCGTGTAAGCCAACCGGTGTGCCTTTACCAGTATACTCAAAAGATAATGTAAAAATTGGGCAAATTGCATCTGGAATATATTCTCCAGGACTTAGAAAGAATATTGGCCTTTCTATGATTTTAAAAGATTATTGGGAAATTGGAAATGAGGTTTTTGTAAATACTTTTAATGGAAAAGATAGAAAAGGCATTATAACTTCTTTACCATTTCCAGATTAACCTTATATTTATTAATATGTTTAAACCTGTAATTGCTGGCTTCTCAAGATCGCCTTTCACAATGGCGAGAAAAGGTGCGCTCGTAGATACAAAGCCAGTAAATTTACTAGCGGAAGTGATTAATAATTTAGTTGCTAAATCCAATGTTAAAAAAGAGGATATTGAGGATATTGTTGTTGGTTGTGCATTTCAAACTGGAGAGCAGTCATTTAATATTGGAAAGTTAACAACATTTTTAACTAATATGGATGTTAAAACTTCTGGAATGACAGTTGATAGATGGTGTGGTTCCTCAATGGAAGCTATTCATATTGCTGCAGGTAAAATTTCTTTAGGTGCAGGAAAAGTATTTATATGTGGAGGAGTTGAAAGTATGACTAGGGTTAACACAGGTTTTGATCCAATACCTTATCCTGAAAGTAAAAGTGATAATCCTCATGTATATTTTTCAATGGGAACTACTGCTGAAAATGTTGCTAAAAAATATAATATTTCAAGAAATGAACAACAGGAATTTGCAATCTCAAGTCATCAAAAAGCACATCAAGCACAAACAAAAGGTAATTTTAAAAATGAAATTGTATCAATCGGAGATTGTGATACCGATGGAAATATTAGACCAGGCAGCACAATGGAAAAGTTGGATGGATTAAAACTCGCGTTCGATGAAAATGGTACTGTTACAGCAGCCACTTCATCGCCTTTAACCGATGGTGCAGCTGCAACATTAATTTGTGAAGAGAGTTATGCAAAAGAAAATAATTTAAATATTTTGGGAAGAATTGTATCTACTGCAGTGCAAGGGTGTGACCCTGACTATATGGGATTAGGTCCAATTGGAGCATCAAAAAAAGCTTTGGAAAGAGCTAAATTGACAGCAGATAAAATTGATATTGTTGAATTGAATGAGGCTTTTGCGTCGCAATCATTAGCATGTATTAAAGATTTAGGTATTGATAAAGATAAAGTTAATTTAGATGGTGGAGCGCTTGCCCTTGGACATCCTCTTGGAGCAACAGGCGCAAGAATTACGGGCAAAGCTGCTGAATTACTTAAGAGAGAAAAAAAAAAATATGCACTTTCAACTCAGTGTATTGGTTTAGGTATGGGAATTGCTACAGTGATTGAGTCTGTAAACTAATTTATCTATTTATTCCTCTTAATCTCTCAGATCTTCTTCTTAACAGCTCTGCTGTGACTAAAATTAATACTGATAAAACTATTAAGCAAGTTGCCACAGCTAAAATTGTAGGACTAAGCTGCTCTCTAAGACCTGTCCACATTTGAATTGGAATTGTTGTATTATCTAAGCCTGCTAAGAATAATACAACCACAACCTCATCAAATGATGTAACAAAAGCAAATAAACCTCCAGAAATAACACCAGGAAGTATTAACGGTAAAGTTATTTTCATAAAAGTATTAAATGGATTGCTTCCTAAGCTAGAAGCGGCCCTAGTAATACTATGATCAAATCCAGAAAGCGTTGCGGTTACTGTTATAACTACAAATGGAGTTCCTAAAATAATATGCGCTAAAATTATCCCTAAATGCGTTGCAGCTAAACCTACTTTTGCCATGAAAAAGAAAATTGCAACTCCAGAAATAATTAGAGGAACAATCATTGGAGATATTAAAGTTGCCATAATCAGACCCTTGTATGGCATATGTCTACTACTCAAACCAAGTGCTGCTAGCGTACCAAGTATAATTGATCCTATCGTTGCAAATATAGCAATGATAAAACTATTCCTTGCTGCTAATCCCCAGGGATTTTTTGTACCATAGACCATATCTTTGTACCATCTTGTAGAAAAAGCATCTGGATCAAGTCTCTTCATTCCATCTGTGAAGACCAAAAATTCCTCCGCATTAAATGATAATGGAAAAATTACGAATAAAGGTGCAATTAAAAAGAAGAAAACACATCCACAAACAAAAAGATAAAAATAATGCCAAATTCTGTAATGAGGTTCTGTATATTTTGGTAAAGCCATAATTATCCTAGTTTAATATTATCAACTCCTACAAGTTTGTTATAAATCCAATAGATAACAAGTACTCCTGTCAAAAGCATTAAACCCATCGCAGATGCAAAACTCCAATCTAAAGTACTCTTCATGTGATAAGCTATCTGGTTACTGATAAGTGTTCCAGAAGCTCCCCCTACCAAAGCTGGAGTTATGTAATACCCAATTGCAAGAATAAATACTAATAAGCAACCTGCCCCAATACCTGGAATTGTTAGCGGGAAATAAACTTTAAAAAAAGCTACTGCTGGAGTAGCTCCAAGAGACTTACCTGCTCTCATAAGGCTTGGAGAAATTGTTTTCATAACGCTGTACAAAGGTAATACCATAAATGGTAAAAGTATTTGTGTCATTGCAACATAAGTCCCGGTCTTGTTATACATCATCTCTGGTCTGTTATCGTCGGTCACAAGCCCAATCCAAACAAAAAAGTCATTAACAATCCCTTGTTGCTGTAACAAAATCATCCAACTGGCTGTTCGTACAAGTAATGAGGTCCAAAACGGCAACAGCACACAAATCATTAGCAAGTTGCTATACTTCATCGGAAGAGTTGCTAATAAATGTGCAATTGGATAGGCCATTAAAAAACAAAATAGAGTTACAAAAAATGCTACTTCCAAGGTTCTTGACCATAATATTCTATGAATTCTTCTATCTTCAGCCACCTGAACAATTTTGCCATCTTCGTTTGAATACATATCAACACCCTTTAAATATTTAGAGTAAGTGTATGCTGGAGCTCTTCTTTTAATTGCTCTCCAATAATCAACATTTCTCCATCTTTTATGCACTTTCATTATTTGCTCTTTATAATTTCCTTCCTCAAATTTCTTTTGCTTTCTTGCTAATTTTTTCAAAACACTTTTAAAGCCATTTTTTTCATAATTCAGCTGCGTTTGTAATTTTCCAGCAGTCTTATTTTTCACTAAAATTTTGTAATCAAGATAAAAGGCTTCGAATACTTCTTCAGGTGGAAGTTCTTTTCCATCCCACTGTTCCATAGCTTTATATGTTTTAGGCAACATATTGGTAACCATTTTGTCATCAATACTTCTTGAAAACATATCAGCAATTGGAACAATATAAGTGATGATCAAAAATAAAAGTAGTGGGGTAACTAGAAGGAAGGCCTTTATTTTATTTTTTTTTTCTGCTTTTTTAAGACTTTCCTCTAAAGGAATTCCGTCTGTTGATAATATTTTTTGTTCTGAGCTCATAAAAAAAAGGGCGGTTGCAATAACCGCCCTTAATATAATATAAAATTAAAGTGTTTAAAACTTTAATTATTTAATACTTGCTTTCATAGCTTCCCACTGTTCACCAAGCTCTGTACCATTATCAGCCCAGTACTCAGCGTTCACTAAGAAGTATTTTTTAAGGTTAGCTGGTGCTGTTGGCATATGAGGGACCATATTAGTTTTTCCATCTTTATACCAAGGCTCTCCTGCTTCCATAACTGCAATTGATGATTTTCTCCATGGAGCGTATGCAATATATTTTGCACTTCCTGCTAACATCTCAGTACTTGTCATCATTGCTAAAGCTTTTTTAGCATCAGCTTCGTTTGGTCCACCTTTAACTAATGCAAAATATTCATAGTCAAGACCTTGTCCGTCCCATACTTGAACAATTGGAGCACCTTCTCCAGTAGCAGCATTGAAAAATCTACCATTCCAACCAGTTGCCATTACAACTTCACCACTCATTAACAATTCTGGTGGTTGAGCACCTGCTGACCAAAATACACATCCACCATTTGGATCTTCACAAAGTGCTTTGATTTTGTTCATAGCTCTAGTTACATAAGCTGGATCTTCTAATTTTTTGTAAATAAATTCTCCACCTTTACCCATTTTTACACCATCAGCTGCTAAAGCAATTTCTAGGTTTGTAAGGGCACTTTTATAAATAGCTCTTTTTCCTGGAAATCTTTTTGTGTTAAAGAAATCTTTAATAGTTTTTGGAGTACTTTTTAATAGGTCGCTGTTGTAAGCGTAGTTCCAAGAATATAAAATATTTCCTACAGCACATTTACTTGGCATGTCTGTGAAGAAGTCTTCACTTGCAGGTGTACCATCTGGAGCTGGTGGAAAGTCTTTGTCAAAGTCAAATTCAACAAAAATACCTTCGTCACAACCATTGATAGTGTCATAAGCAAATACATCTATAATATCCCATGTAATCGCCCCTGCTTCTTTTTGGGCTTTGATTTCTGATAATCCACCAGAATAATCTACCCATTCGATAGGTATACCCAATGCTTTTGCAGTTGGATCACCATATCCTAGCTTTTGACTTTCTGTGTAAGCTCCACCCCAAGATGCAACAACTACTGCAAATGCTGATGAAGATACTGAGATAGCAAAAGTTACGGCAAGTAATAATTTACTTAATTTTTTCATTTATCCTCCGTTTAAACGTTTTTTTTATAAAAAACGAAGTACAGCAACATAGGAAAAGAGAGTCAACAGGGGATTTTGGTAATTTTGTAGTAATTTAGCTTATTTTGGGTCTAAAGCTCTAGCGTCGTGACTATTCCAACCAATATTAATCTCATTACCAAGTTTTATATCTAAATTTTGAGAACTATTTGGAACTTTTAAAATAAATTCTGAATTTCCAAGCAAGTTAAGTCTCACTCTCGTGTGGTCACCATGATAAATGACTTCTTCTATTTTACCTTTTTGATTATTGTCCATTTTATCTTTAGGATTGATCAAAGCTCTCTCTGGTCTAATTGATACTGTAGTTTTTTCTCCAACAGATTTAACTGAAATTGGATTTGCGATTATTTCACCCTTGTCTAGTTTAACTTTGCAAGATCCATTTGATATATCTGAGATTTCTCCAGCGAAAGTGTTATTCTCTCCTATAAATTCGGCAACAAATGAATTTACTGGCTCTTCATACAACTTATCTGGACTTGAAAGTTGCTGAACTTTACCATCATTAAATACAGCTATTCTGTTTGACATTGTTAATGCTTCACCTTGATCATGCGTAACATAAACAACTGTTACACCAATACTCTCATGAATATGTTTAATTTCATACTGCATACTCTCTCTTAAATTTTTATCCAAAGCTCCTAAAGGTTCATCCATTAAAACAACCGATGGATCAAATACCAGTGCTCTTGCTACAGCTACTCTTTGTTGTTGTCCACCAGAAAGTTGTCCAGGCATACGATTTCCAAATTCTGATAATGAAACCATTGATAAAGCTTTGTCTACTTTTTTCTCGATGTCTTCTTTTGAAATTTTTCTTACCCTTAGTGGAAAAGCTAAATTTTCAAAAACCGTCATATGTGGGAAAAGAGCATAATTTTGAAAAACCATTCCAATACCTCTTTTGTGTGGAGGAATATTTGAAATTGGGTTTTTATCTAAATAGATTTCTCCATTAGTCGGGGTTTCAAAACCTGCAAGCATCATTAAGCATGTAGTTTTTCCTGAACCAGAGGGTCCAAGCATTGTTACAAACTCACCTTCTTCGATATCCAAATTCAAATCTTTAACTACCAATACTTTTCCATCGTAGCTTTTGTCGACTTTATCAAATTTTACAAAATCTTCTTTTTTTGACATATGTTAGTTTTTAAAACATTTAGTTAAGTTGTTTGCAACACTTAATTAACTCTTAATATGTAACTCTTTTGAAAAATTACAAAATAATTCACACCCTTTATCTGTAACTCTTATAGCTTCAGATGCTTCAACTCCCCAATCACCAAATTGCATTACAGCTATCATATGAAAACACGCATTCGGTACTAGTTCAGTCATTTCTCCTTTATATATGTTAAGAGTATGCTCACCCCAATCTGGTGGGTAACCTATTCCAATTGAATAACCAGTTCTTGATTTTTTCTCTATTCCGTATTTATCTAAAATACCCCAAAAAGCTTGCGCTACATCATTTGCTGTATTCCCAGGTTTTGTAGCATCAATTCCAGCTTGAAGAGCTTCGATAGTTTTGTTCATTGTATCTATTTTTAATTGATCCGGTTTTCCAAGTAAGACTGTTCTGGCCATCGGCGCATGATATCTTTTATAAACTCCAGATAACTCAACAATCGTCGCTTCGCCTTCAACAAACTTATCCTGCGTTGCTGTTAAATGAGAAGCCGATGTTCCTTTTCCTGTTGGTAAAAGTGTAGCGATACTAGAATACTCTCCACCAAACTCAGGTGTCCCATAAAATAAAGTTTTTTGTATTTCTCCAACTGCATCGCATTGTCTTACTCCTGGTTTTATTACCTCCATTGCAGTCTTCATTCCTTTTTCTGAAATTAGTGCGGCAGTTTTCATATAATTAATTTCTGCATCAGATTTTGCAAATCTTGCCCAGTTAACTAATCTCTCTGAGTCTTTTATTTTTGCATTAGGTAAACCTTGTTTTATCTTTTCATAACAAAAAGCAGTGAAGTAATGAGCATCCATCTCAACTCCAATTGAAAGCTTATCCCAATTTCTATCTTTAATGATCTGTACTAAATAATCGTAAGGATGTTTTGGCCATGTATGAATATAATTTTCATCATACACAATTATATTTTCATCTTTCAGATAAGTTTTTATATACGCACCTCCTGAGTCTTGAGCTCTTACAAAGCATAAAGGTTCGTCAGCGTTAACATGAACAATTGCACACTGAGCATAATAAAAAGACCATGCATCATAACCAGTTAAATAATTCATGTTATTTGTGTCGTGAGAAATTAATAGTTCAATTCCTTTATCTTGCATCATCGATTGAACTTTTTTTAACCGATTTTTATATTCTTCCTTAGTAAATGACATGAATTTCTATCTAAATAATTTACCAAAACCTTCTACAAGGTTATTTTTATTTATTTGGACCAGAGTATCCCAAATTAATGTCTGATTACTTGATAAAACAATCGTGTTAAGTTTTTTTTCAAGTTTATCAATTATTGGTAATACAGGAAGAGCTGTACAAGATACAAATAATGCATCTGCTCCATTTAAATCTATTTTAGACAAGACATCATACAAATAATTTTGGTCTACTTTGCCTATGTCGTAATCTGCCTCTATATCAAAGTATGAATTGGATGTTATCTCAAATCCCTCTGACTTAAAATAACCCATAACTTCATCATTAAGTTTTTTGCTGTAGGGAGTAAATAGTGAAAGCTTTTTAATGTTTAACTTTTTTAATGCTTTTATTGCGGCTGTACTTGGCGTTGTAACTTCAGCCATTGGTTTTGCTGCTTTTACCTTTTGCTTAATAGAGTTATAACCTGCTGCAATAGTTCCAGATGTACATCCGTAGACTACGCAATCAATATCTTGATCTGGCAAAATATCTTTTGTTACACTGGTTACTTTATCTGACATTTTAATGAGATTTTCTTTCGTTAAAGGATTATAACACTCTATTCTATTAACAAAAAAATCAATTTCTCTATCCTTAATTACATTAATAAAATCTCTCTCAATCATAAAATCACTTGCAAGAGCAATAAGGCCAACTCGTGGATTTGATTTACTTATGTATTTTGGTTCTATTTTTGTTGAATTCATATTTTAAAAAAGTGAATATATCATAAGTTCTTGAATAATCATTAATATTAAATGAATTGAATGAATTTTAAAGACACTCTAGTTGCATCACTTGTTCCTATCTTTTTAGGTTTTGGTTTTGTAATTGCCAAACCTGCTTTTGAGTCTTTTCCTCCAATACTTCTAATGGGACTAAGATTTATTTTTGCTGCTTCTATTTTAATTTGGTGGTTTCCAATTCCAAAAGGTTTCTTAAAAAAAATTTTTATCGCTTCGTTTATAGCAAACACTTTGCAATACAGTATTACCTATACTGGTTTAAATTTTATTGATGCATCTGCAGCAGTATTATTAGTACAAACAGAAGTTCCATTTGGAGTAATATTTGCTTTTTTCATGTTGAAGGAGAAACCAACTATAAGAGCTTTGATTGGGATAGGAATTGCATTTGTAGGAGTTTATATTTTAACTGGCTCACCTAATTTAGATGGAAAAATATTTGGAATCGCTCTTACAATTTTAGGTTCAGCAATATGGGCACTTGGCCAAGTAATTGTTAAACCTTTGAGTAAAGAAATTAATCCTTTAGCTTTAGTTGCGTGGCTTGCATTATTTTCTGGACCCACTTTAATTTTAATTTCTGCGGTAATTGAAGGTGATACCATATCATATTTATCAACTGCTAAATTTAATCATTGGTTAATAGCATTTTACATTGGATTTATTATGCAACCTATAACTTATGGCTGCTTTTATTATGTTCTAAAAAATAATCCATTATATAAAGTTTTACCCATAGTGACTATGGGTATACCACCCACTGGATTGCTTGCAGCAATATTTTTATTAGGCGAAAAGCCAACATCTGAATTATTTATTGGAGGAGTAATAATAATATTTGGTGTCATAATGATATTATATAAAAAGAAAGAGGAGGTAAATTAATGAATGTAGGATTTATTGGCTTGGGAAATGTTGGAGGAAAACTAGCTGGGAGTTTATTGAGGAATAAATTTAATTTAACAGTTAGAGATTTAGATAAAAATTTAACAAAACAGTTTAAAAACTCTGGAGCTAAAATTGCAAACTCTGCTAAAGAGCTGGCTGAGCAAGTTGATTTAATAATAACTTGTCTTCCTTCTCCTAAAATTTGTGCAGAGGTTATGGAAGGAAAAGATGGAATATTGGAAGGTCTTTCTGAAAATAAAATTTGGCTAGAAATGAGCACTACAGATGAGGCAGAAGTTAAAAGAATTGGACAGAAAGTTATTGAAAAAAAAGCTATACCATTAGATGGTCCAGTAAGCGGTGGATGCCACAGAGCAGCGTCAGGAAATATAGCAATATTTGTTGGTGGAGAAAGGGAGGCATTTGAAAAGATTTTACCTGCTTTAACTGTAATGGGACGAAAAATATTACATACAGGAGTATTAGGTACTGCTTCAGTATTGAAAGTAATTACAAATTATTTAGCGTCTGCACATTTGGTTGCCCTTGGGGAGGCATGGACAGTAGCCAAAAAGTCAAAACTAGATCTTGCAAAAACTTACAAGGGAATTGCAGTTTCTTCGGGCAATTCATTTGTTCATGAAACTGAGAGCCAAGTTATATTAAATGGTTCTTACAATATTAACTTTACTATGGATCTTGTTTTAAAAGATACAGGTCTGTTTGATGAACTCGCAAAAAAATTAAATGCACCTTTAGAAATTTCTCCAAAAATTGTTGAAATATTTAAGGATGGTCAAAAAAAATATGGATCAAGAGCTTGGTCCTCGATGATAGTAAAAAGAATGGAAGACTTAAATAAAATTAATTTTAGAGCTGAAGGTTTTCCTGATGAGTTAATTGACAATGAGCCTGAAGAAAAAGGTTATGAAATTTAAATTTTATGCTACAATAAATTTATGATTGAAAAGAAAAATTTTTATATAAATGGAAAGTGGGTTTCTCCAGCTAAACCAAATGACTTTGAAGTAATTAATCCCTCAACTGAGGAAGCTTTTGCAATAATATCTTTGGGCTCTGCTGAAGATGCAGATAAAGCAATAAATGCCGCCAAGATCGCATTTGAGACTTGGAGAGAAACTACAAAGGAAGAAAGGTTAGCTTTACTTGAAAAGTTTGATGAAATTTATAATAGAAGATGGGATGAAATGGTTGAGGCTCAATCTAAAGAAATGGGCGCCCCACTAGATTTTGCTTCCGAAACTCACACTAAAATGGGTGCAGATATTTGTAAAAATAACATTGAAATTTTAAAAAATTTTAATTTTGAACATCAATTTGATCCTAAATCTAATAATCATATTAGATATGAACCAATTGGAGTTTGCGGATTAATAACCCCCTGGAATTTTCCTATGAACCAAATCGTATTAAAGGTTATTCCTGCTTTAGCTGCTGGATGTACAATGATTTTAAAACCATCTGAAATTGCTCCAGTATCAGCAGTATTGTTTGCTGAAATGATTGACGAGGCTGGCTTTCCTGCTGGAGTTTTTAATTTAGTGAATGGAAATGGAGAAGTTGTTGGAAATCATATTTCTGGTCATGCTGACATTGATATGGTCTCGTTCACAGGATCAACAAGAGCTGGAAAACTAATTCAGAAAAATGCAGCTGATACCATAAAAAAAGTAACTCTTGAATTGGGTGGTAAAGGTGGAAATATAGTTTTTGCAGATTCATATCCTAATGCTGTTAGAGATGGTGTAAGAAATATAATGAGTAACTCTGGACAATCATGTGATGCTCCAACAAGAATGTTGGTTGAAAAACCAATTTATGAAAGAGCTGTTAAAGAAGCTGTTGATGAGGCAAACAAAATTAAAGTAGATCTTGCATCTAAAAAAGGAGATCATATTGGACCTTTAGTTTCAAAAGTACAATATGATAAAGTTGTAAATCTTATCAATGAGGGAATAAAAGAAGGCGCAACATTAGCTGCAGGTGGACCAGATTTGCCAAATGGACTTAACAAAGGTTATTTTGTTAAACCAACAATTTTTTCAGATGTAAATAATGACATGAAAATTGCAAGAACTGAAATTTTTGGACCTGTGCTTTCAATTATACCATTTGAAACTGAAGAAGAAGCAATAGCAATTACAAATGATACATCTTATGGACTAGGTAATTATCTACAAACTGAAGATAAAGAAAAAGCCAAAAGAGTTGCTAGAAAAGTTAGAGCTGGAACGGTTTATATCAATGGTCAAGCCACAGATACTGGAATGCCGTTTGGTGGTTACAAACAATCTGGTAATGGTCGTGAAGGTGGTGTCTGGGGTTTCACTGAATTTTTAGAAGTAAAAGCAATTACCGGTTGGAATTAAGAGTTTAAATAACTTATAATCAGAATTAGTTAATAGAGGTTTATATGATTGGTTATGTGATGGTAGGTACTAATAATTTAAATGATGCTATTACATTTTACGACAAAGTTTTAGAAGTAATTGGTTTAGATAGAAACGAGACAATTGAAGATGATTATGCTGCATATGGAGCAAAAGGTACCAAAGATATTGAGTTTTACGTCACTAAACCTTTCAATAAAAAAGATGCTACCTTTGGAAATGGAACACAAATCACATTTTTAACTTCATCAAGATCTCATGTTGATAAATTTCATGAGGTAGGTTTAAAAGCTGGAGGAACTAGTGAGGGATCTGGTGGCGAAAGACCAGAAGGCTCAGGAGTTTATTATTCTTATCTTCGTGATTTAGATGGAAACAAAATTTGTGCATTTACAAATAGTAAAGAATAAAATTTATGTCATACGACCCAATCAAGACAAAATTAGAAAACAATAAAATCATTATTTTAGATGGAGGTATGGGCGCAGAACTAGAAAAAAATGGTGCTGAGATGGATAAGCATATGTGGTGTGGGAAATGTTCTGTTGATCATCCTGAATTAGTTAGAAAAGTGCATGAGGATTATATAAATGCTGGAGCCGATGTAATTACGACTAATACTTATAGTACTACTCCTATATCAATGAGACAATATGGTTATGAAGACTCTATTGAAAAATTCAATCAAAAAAGTGTTAAGGTTGCAAGAGAAGCAATTGAAAATACTAACAACAAAACTGCATTAGCTGGAAGTGTATCAACTTTTGGAAACTTTTATAAACTTGGTATCAAAGCAATGATACCTGGTTTTCATGAACAACTAAAAATTTTATCTGAAGCTGGAGTAGACTTAATTATTTTAGAGGCTATGTCCTCACAAGCTGACATAGTTGAAACTATGTTAAATTGTTCAACAAAAGTAAATATACCAGTTTGGTTATCTGTATCATGCGTAATGGATGATCAAAAAAATATAATGCTTGGATATAATGATACAATTGACTCTGATACACATGTCTATGAAAACTTTGAGACATCCATAAATAATTTTAAAAAATTACACAGTGGTCCAATATTGGTTGCTCATTCAGATATAAATATTACAGGAAAAGCAATTGAAACCGCAAAGAAGAATTATGAAGGAATAGTAGGAGCATATCCAAATAAAGGTTATTATGAAAAACCACACTGGCGATTTGTAGATGATATGACGCCAGCCGGATATTTAAATGAAGTTAGGTCATGGATTAAAAATGGAGCTCAGATTATTGGTGGTTGTTGTGGGATCGGAGTAGAGGAAATAAAAGCAATTTCAATTTTAAAAAACTAAAGTATATATTAAATATTATGAGAACATTTATTGGCGGTATTGGCTGTTTTTGGGACGAAAAAAAGTATGAGGGCATCAAAGGTATAATATCTACAGAATGCGGTTACTGTGGTGGAGATGAGCCAAACGTTACATACAAGGCAGTTTGTGGTGGAGATACAGGACATATAGAAGTGGTCAAAGTTGAGTATGACGAAAAAGAAAAGTCATACGAGGACATGGTCAATTTATTTTTTGAATTACATGACTCAACTCAAGTAAATCGACAGGGTACATATGTGGGAATTCAATACCGTTCAGAAATTTTTTATAAAACAGATGAAGAAAGACAGATAGCAGAAAAAGTTCTAAACGAAGTTAACAGTAAATTAGATGGAAAAGTTTCAACTAAGGTATCAAAAGAAAAAAATTATTGTAAAGCAGAAGCTTATCATCAAAAATACGAACAAAAAAAATCATTAAAATATTGAAGAAAAAAAGATTAGTCTCTGTTAGAAACCCAGAATTAACTACACTTAAAGATAATAAAGCTTCATGGAACCTTCCTAAAACAAGAAGGTTGGGTTATAGAAATTTACATAAAATCAATAGATACAGTATTTTTTTAAGATCTGATTTAATATTAAAATTAAACTCTAAACCAAATAAAACTATCGCTAAGTTTCCTTTAGTAAAGAAGATGACTAAAAATAAATCTTTTTGTTCATTAATTGTTGGCAACCGTCAAAATATATTATTTGAAAAATATGCTAAAGATTTTAAAAAAAATCAGCCTCAAACAATTATGTCCATTACAAAAATGTTCGTTAATTTATTTATTGGAGAATTGGTTACGAACAGATTAATTGATCTTAATAAAAAAGTTTCTCACTATTTGCCAAAAATTGGAAGCGGATATGCAAATGCAAAGATCCAAGATGTCTTAAACATGAATGTTATAAACTCTTATACTGAAGATTATACTAAGGCATATTCATCTTCCTTTATGCATGAACCTGTTGGAGGATGGAGGCTGCCTAAAAATCTTAAAAATCATCTAAGTCAGGAAGAATATTTAAATACAATTAAAAATTCTAAAAATAAAAGTTTAATTAATAATTCTGAATATGCTTTTTATAAATCTGCAAATACTGATGTAGTCGGATTATTAATTGAAAAAGTTAGTGGAAGAACTTTAAGAGATTGGGTTTTATCTGCAGTTGAGGCTGCAGGATTTGAAGAAGGATTATATATTGCATCAGATAGATATGGTATGCCTTGGATGTCTGGAGGTGGTTGCTTAATTACAAGAGACTTTTTACGAATGGGATTACTTTTCGCAAGAAAAGGAATGGGTGTTGGGAATAGAAAAGTTGGATCTTCATCATTTTTAGACAAAACAATTGTTAATGTAGGACCCAAATATATGAATTTATCAAAAAACAAATATTTATATTATTCAAATTCTACAATGGTTTCAGGCAACATGATTGGGCACTCAGGGTATGGTGGTCAGTTTCTTGCAACTAATTTTAAAACTGGGAATGTAGCCGCTTTTTTTTCTGTTCTAGAAACGAAATCAGCAACAAAAGAAAGTTATAAAACTGATATGATAAACATGCTGATAGATTTAGTTAATAAAAAATATTAAATTAAGAATATCTTTCAATTAGTTTTTTCAGATGTTTGTCTGTAACACCACAGCATCCGCCAATAATTTGAGTTTGGTTATCAATTAACTTTTCACATTCATTAGCAAATTCTTCTTCTGTAGAAGTCACGATAGCTTTATGGGACTTTGTATCAAACTTATGTATCTCAGGATAGAACATCATCGGACCATTCCAATTATTTTTAATTACACTCAATCCTTCAAATGCATCTACGAACCAGGTATGCATGATACCATAAACATCTCCTCCCATATTTGTAAGGGATTTTACGATATCATTTAATAGTACAATTTTATCGTCAGGAATAAATTTTGGTTGTTCTTTATATTTGGTTTCATCATAAATTAACGAATTTTCTTTTTCCGCGCTAAAATTTCTGCCAATAACACTATTATCAAATTTGCTTATACAAGAACTTAACCCAACCCAAACTGGCAATTCAGTTTCTAAGGCAGCATTCAATAAAATTTTTGAATGATCAACATCAAGTAACATTTCTAAAATTAAAACATCTGACCCTTCCTCTTTAAGAATTTTTGCAGCTTCTTTATAATTTTGTTCCTCCTGTTTAAAAGAAGGTATGTACTTAGGATTTGGCACAAATTCATTTTCCTTTAATGAAAAAAAATTTGATAAACTTCCAGCAACCCCAATTTTACTTTCTTTACCTTTATTTTTAATTGCTTGTCTGGATAATTTTAATGATTGAGTAATAAATTCTTTAACTTCAGCTCCACGATTTATACTTTCAAGATTATGTCTGGTTGAACTAAAAGTATTTGCAGTAATTAGATCACATCCAGCATCAATAAACTTTTCATGAACCTTAATTACTATTTCTGGAGATGATATTGAGGCTAAGGCAGAAAAAGCAGGAGACATTTCACCTCCCAATTTTGCAATTTCAGAACCGTTTCCACCGTCTAAGAATATTTTTGAATTTGATTTTAACTTTTCTTTAAAAAGCATTTATTTTTCGTCTTTTGGTGCAAGCACCACGGCTAATACTCCTCCTAATACAATCATTGTACTTCCAACAACTTCTCGCCAACCAAATGTTTCGTCTGTTAAAATACCAGCAGAAATAACTCCAACAACTACTTCGCTTAAATATAATATAGCACAAAGACCTGCTCCTAATACTGAGGGTGACCACATTATAACTACCCCTGTTGGAATAAAATAAAATACTGAAATAAGAACTAAAAAAGTAAACATTGATGTGAAAGCTTCAATAGGTGGCATAGGCCCTAGATAATCTTTTAAAATAAAGCCGGCAAAAATATTAAATATAGTTCCATAAACAAAAAATGAAAATATTACAGGAAAAACACCATCTGTTTTTGTAATTTCTAAACGTACTAGGCCAGCTCCAAAAAGTACGCCTCCGACCAGTGCCAACAAATCACCTGCATTTTGTGGTAATGGTATAATATTAGATTGACTGAATACAACCCACAAACCTCCAAGTGCTAAACTTAGCGTTAAAACCCTTTCTAAACCAGGTCTTTTCTTTAAAAAATATATTTCAAATATGGTTGTCCAGATAGGTATCATGTAAAACATGATCAATGCTCGAACAACATCTGTTAATAAAAAACTTAAAGCGTAACATATAAAACCACTACCAGTTAAAAAACCAACAAAGGGAATTTCTAATCCTGATGTTCGACCTTTAAATTTTCTCCATAAAGAGAAGGGTGTAAGCAATATAATACCAATCATCATTTGAGAAATAGTTCCCCAACCTCCAGTAAGACCACCATCCTCTAAAATTCTTTGAGGAAGCCAATAAACTCCCCATGATCCAGCAGCTATGGCTAATGCAAAAGCTATTTTAAAGTGATGTTTGTGTCTGACCATTTAGTTTAGATTTGGTTTATGATTTGAAAAATTAAAAATTTCCTCATATTTTTTTGCAAAAGATATCACTTTTAAATCTTCTTTTGTTTTTGCAATAATTTGTATGCCAATTGGAAATCCATCTTTATTAAAACCAATTGGAAGTGAAATCGATGGTAAGTAAAAAAGACTCGCAAATATATGGATTTCAATCCATCTATGATAAGTATCCATCAGTTGATCATTAATTTTTTCAGGATATTTTAAGTTTTTATCAAAAGGGAATGACTGTTGAGATGGTAAAGCTAAAAAATCAAAACCACCAAATAAACTATTTACATCACTAGATAATTCAATTCTTGAATTAAGAGCTAATTTTACATCTTCCTCTGTGAGCTTAATACCTTTGTTGTATTCCCATATTGCCTGTGGTGTCATTTGATTAATTTCACCAATGTTCATTGTAATAATATCTTCATATATACTTTTAGCTCTTAATGTTCCCCAGCAATTCCATAACTTATGAGCGTCTATATTTGGTTTTAAGAATTCAATTATAACTTTATTTTTTTCAAGACTGCTTAATTGTTTGTCACACATTTCAACTAACTCAGAATCATATTGATAATTACCATTCATGTCAGATAACCATCCTATCTTTATTTTAGAAAATTCTTGATCACTTATATTAGCATCTTTAAATGAGTTATTTAAACTAAAAGAAATTGGATCCTCTTTATGTTCGCCAGCTATTACATCTAAAAGAATTGCCATATCGTCTGGTGTTCTCGCAAGACATCCTGGAGTTGAGATAATTGGGAGATTCTTTTTTTTATCATTTGTTCGATAGTCAGGTAGAAGTCCTGGTGTTGGTCTAAAACCATAAACATTCGCATAGGCTGCAGGAGTTCTGCAAGAACCCATCATATCTGTTCCATCTGCAAATGGTAGTAACTCAGCCGCAACAGCCACACCGGCTCCACCACTCGATCCTCCTGATGATTGAGTATCGCCATAAATATTTGGTGTAATTCCAAATAATCTATTTGCTGTATGTGCACCTACACCTAGTTCTGCAGTATTAGTTTTACCTATCATGATGCCGCCAGCATCTAATTGTCGATCAACAATAATAGAATTTTTTTTTGGAAAATAATCTTTATATCCTGGATAACCATAAGTAGTTGGAAAGTCCACCACATCTAATAAATCTTTTGATGCCAAAGGTAGACCAAACAATGGTTTACTTTCATCAAAGTTTTCATCTTTGTCTTTAGCTTCATTTATAATTTGCTCTTCGTCTTTAATTGAGACTATAGCATTTAAAGATAGGTTATATTTTTTTATTCTTTCTAAATAAAAACTAACAACTTCTTTAATGGAGGTTTCTTTTGTTTTGATTAAAGAAATAATTTCTTTAACTGATTTATTTTCAAGCATTAGAGTTTGTTATTACCTAGCTTTTTTTATAGATGCTAGAGTAATTTCCTTTGTTTCTTCTAAAGTTGCTATTCTTGGATTTGTTGCAAAGGCTTGATCTTTCATTGATTTTTCAGCAATTCTATCAACACAATCCTCTGGTACACCAATTTCACTTAAACTTTTTGGAATTTTAATTCTATCAAGAAGGTTTTCAATGTTAGATATAAATGCTTCTACAGAATGATCTTCAAATTGCATAGCCTCTGACATTCTTTTAACTTTTTCTTCCATGCCTGGAAGATTATATTTTAGAACTACAGGCAATATTATTGCATTGGTTAGCCCGTGATGAGTATTGTATTCGGCTCCAACCATATGAGCAATAGCATGTACTAATCCTAACCCCTTTAAAAAAGAAATTCCCGCTAAACATGATCCAACATGCATTCCACCTCTGGCAACTATGTTGCTAGGATCTTCTACAGCTGTGACTAAAGATTTTGATATCAAAGATAAACCTTCCAAAGCAGCACCATCACACATTGGATTAAAACCAGGAACACAATAACCTTCTATGCCATGGATTAAAGCATCTGCACCAGTCCAAGCGGTTAAGTTTGCTGGCAATCCAATTGTAAGTTCAGGGTCTAACAATGCTAGAGAGGGTCTAACATCTGGATGCCACATACAAAATTTCATTCCTTCTTTTAAGTATGTAACCATAGCTGTGATTTCTGTTTCGGCTCCCGTTCCAGCAGTTGTAGGAATAGTTATGATTTTTGGAAAAGGATTATCTTTACTTATCTTAGGAGGAGTTAATTCAAATTCAAAATCTCTAAGTGGTACGTCATTATTAGCTGTAAGGCATATCAATTTACCGCCATCCATTGCACTTCCTCCACCAATAGCAATTATAGAGTCGTGATTGCCATCTTTAAATTTTTTTACTCCATTTGAAACCTCGTCCTCTCGAGGATTTGGAGATATATCAAAAAATAAATCTGATTTTATATTTGAGCTATTTAGATAGCTTTGTAAATTTTTAATAAATGGTAATTTTGGACTTCCTTTATCTGTAACTATTAAAGGATTTTTAATATCTAAATTATTACAGATATTTCCTATTTCTTTTAATCTACCAGGACCATAAGCAATGTTAGTAGGAAATGTCCAGTCTTGATTGGATAGAATATCAGTTTCATTGAGTTTAAAACTTTGCATAACTTAGATAAAGTATACAATTTTAAAAAATTATAAATGAATATTTCGTCCGAAAAAACAGATTTAAAAAATACTTATTTAGCAATAGTTACAATGCTCTTAGCAATTCTATGCGTAGACATGTATATGGTTGTAATTAAGTTTTTAGGAGATGAGTATTCGGTAATTCAGCTTGCTGTTTTCAGAAATATTGCAGGTGTTATTCCTCTTTTTGTTCTAATTCTATTTACAAAAGAGTATTTCTCAATTTTCAAAAATTTAAACAACAAATTTATAATTTTAAGCTTTTTAAGAGGACTTGCTTTCTTGTCTATGAATATCTTTATATTTATCTCAGTAATTAATCTTGAATTTGCAACTGCAATGGTTCTTACATTTTCGTCACCATTTTTCATAGTAATTTTATCAATAATTTTTTTAAATGATAAGGTGGGTATTTATCGATGGTCAGCAATATTTATTGGATTTTTTGGAGTTGTATTAATTGTTCAGCCAGGAAGCGATATATTTAGTTTTTATTCAATATTTCCTGTATTAACTGCGATTGCTTGGGCTTTTACAGTTATAATTTTAAAATTTATACCAGATGGACACTCAACAGCAAAAATACAACTTTATACTTTAATCTTTAATGTAATTGGTGGAGTAATATTATTTTTAATAACCACTGGACATACTGATATTAAAAGTACTCAAGACTTTCTGTTAATGATATTAACTGGAATACTAGGTGGGACAGCTGCAATACTTTTCATTTATGCTTATAGACTAATTTCTGCAAGCAAGATGGCATCTTTTGAATATTTTGGCATCCCATCATCTTTTGTTTTAGGTTGGTGGTTTTTTAACGAGGCGCCTTGGGAACAATTATTTCCTGGAGTTTTTGTGATTGTGTTTGCAGGAATGATAATTATTTGGAGAGATAAGGTTAAACAAAAAAGCACTAGGGTAAGTAGAGAGATTAATTAGCAGACTTCATTGACTTCATAACTATTGCTCTATCAATTTCACCAATCAATTTTCCTGTATCTGTATCTACAACTGGAAATTTCTGATCTGTATCAACTAGTTTATCAATCAATGTCTCAATTTTTGAGTCATGTGGAATATTATTAGATCCATCTTCAAACAATTTTTTTGTATCATCACAACATTCTTCTCTCATTACTTTGCTTGCACTTAAGACTTTATATTTTGGAACATCTTCACAGAAATCTTTTACATATTGATCTTTAGGATTTGCAACAATTTCCTCTGGGGTACCAACTTGTGAAACCTCACCATCCTTCATAATAGCAATATGATCTCCCATCTTTATGGCTTCTAAGAAATCGTGCGTAATAAAAACCATTGTCTTTTGAAGTTTTTCTTGAATTTTTAATAATTCATCCTGCATTTCTCTTCTAATT
Source organism: uncultured Pelagibacteraceae bacterium (assembly GCA_902594335.1). Classification (GTDB taxonomy): domain Bacteria; phylum Pseudomonadota; class Alphaproteobacteria; order Pelagibacterales; family Pelagibacteraceae; genus Pelagibacter. The sequence continues at coordinate 42,115 of CACJLY010000009.1, forward strand.
AGTGGGTCAAGTGCAGAGAAAGGTTCATCAAAAATTAAGATTTCTGGATCAACTGCTAATGCCCTTGCCAGCCCAACTCTTTGTTGCATACCACCAGAAAGTTCTCTTGGATAATTATTATGCCAACCTTCTAAGCCAACCATTTTTAAAACCTCCATTGACTTTTCTATTCGATCATTTTTTTTGTTACCTCTAATCTCTAATCCATAACCAATATTTTCAACTACTGTTCTATGTGGGAATAATCCAAAGTGTTGAAAAACCATACTCATTTTATTTCTTCTTAAATCTAAAAGATCTCTACCATTCATTTTTGTTACATCAACATCATCCATTTTAACTGTACCAGAAGTTGGTTCAATTAATCTTGAAATACATCTAACTAAAGTTGACTTTCCACTACCAGACAAACCCATCACTACAAATGTTTCACCTTTCTCAATTGAAAAACTAACATCTTTAACAGCAACAACATGTCCAGTTTTTTCTTGAACTTCTTTAATTGATAAATTTTTATCTAAATTTTTAATAATTCTTTTTTCGTCTGGGCCAAATAATTTCCAAACATTAGTACAAGTTATTTTTGCTTGATTACTCATATTTTGTTATTTTAATAACATAAAAATAGACAATATTTTCCTTTAAAAGTAAAATTATTTATTTTAAAATTTTAATTAATTATGTCGTCTGAAGTCTCAAGTATTCAAGGTAAATCAATTTCATCTAAAAATATAATTACATATTCTTTAGTTCTATTAACTTTTTTAGTTGCTTTATGGTTATCATTTCAAAGTGAAGGTCCTTCAAAAATGCCAAAGGTAGTAACTGATCAATTTACATTTACTGCATGGGTTAATGAAGGTGAGGATTATTTAAAAAAAAATTATAGATGGATTACGAAAATAATAGCTAGTTATATTAAAAATATTTATTATTTTGTTGAAGACTTTCTTCTCGAGTCTCCTTGGCTTTTAATTGCAGCATTAATATTTTTACCTTGTTTAATTGCAGGTGGCTTGAGATTGGGTCTATATTCTTTATTCGTAATTTATTTTTGGGGTGCTACAGGTATGTGGGAACCTTCCCTTCAAACTGTAGCATTGATGGGTTTATCTGTATTAATGTGCGTGGTTGTGGGTGTAACCTTGGGTGTTCTGTGCTCTCAAAGTGACCGATTTGAAAATTTTATGAAACCTATATTAGATACAATGCAGGTGATGCCTGCTTTTGTTTATCTGTTTCCTGCCCTATTCTTTTTTGGAATTGGAGGAGCTCCAGCCATATTGGCAACCATGATTTATTCGATGCCTCCAATAATAAGATTAACAAATACAGGGATAAGACAAGTTTCGGCAGAGACAATAGAATCAGCAACGTCATTTGGCTCAAGTAAATTACAGCTTTTGTTTAAGATTAAAATTCCACTTTCATTACCAAGCATAATGATGGGTATAAACCAAGTTATTATGATGGCATTGGCACTTGTAGTTCTTGCATGTTTTATTGGGGCCGAAGGTATTGGCGGTCAAGTTTGGCAAGCAATTAGAAGACTTGACGTTGGATGGGCGATGGAAGGCGGACTTTGTATTCTTTTTATGGCAATAATGTTTGATAGATTTAGCATGTCTTTCAGTAAAACAGAACAATCACTACCCTCTAATGTTCAAAAATTTTATTTACTTCCTCAGTCTTGGGAAAAATATTTAATTGCTAGAGTTATAGAAAAACCTTTAGAATTTTTAAGTGGATTAATTAATTTTATCTGTATTAATTTAACAAGGTCAATTGCTTATGGATTTGAATTTTGTATTTCATTATCAAATAAAAATACTGCAAAAGATATAGGAGAAGCTATAACAAGAAGATATTATATCATACCTTCATTTCTACTTATTCTAGCAATTTCCTTTATCGACTCTTACATGATTAGTATAGGATCTTTTCCTGAAGAATGGAGATTGTCAATTAGGCAACCAATTTCTAATGCTGTTGACTCTTTAACGGTAAATCCTGGCTTTATAGCTTTTACTAAAGCTCTTAGAGGGTTTGTTTATCTTAAGCTTTTGCGCCCGCTTGACATATTTTTAACTCATGTACCATGGTGGTATACATTAGGTGTATTCTCTGCAATTGGGTATTTCACTGTTGGTATAAGATTTGCAATCATCACTGCTTTATTATTACTATTTATTGGCGCTTGTGGGATATGGCCTCAGTCAATGATAACACTATCATCTGTTTTAGTATCTGTAGCTTTATGTTTTATTATTGGAGTTCCTCTTGGAATAATTGCTTCTTATAATGAGAGATTTAGAAATGTTCAAAATGTTGTTTTAGATGCTATGCAGACATTACCTTATTTCTGTTATTTAATTCCTGTTTTGATGTTTTTTGGTGGAGGTGTTGTTTCAGCTATATTAGCAACAGTTATATACTCAATACCACCTATAATTAGATTAACTTCTTTAGGCTTAACTCAAGTATCTGGAACCTACTCAGAGGTTTCACGTTCATTTGGTGGTACTTTATTGCAAACATTAAACAAAATTAAATTCCCATTGGCAATACCAAGTTTAGTGATTGGATTTAATCAAACAGTAATTATGGCTTTTGCTATGCAAATTGTTACACCTTTAATTGGTGGAAAAGGATTAGGTTTAGAGGTATTTAATGGATTAGCCAGATCAGATACAGGTAGAGGTTTGGCCGCTGGTATAGGAATTGTACTATTGGCTATAATTATAGATAGAATATCACTCGCTTGGACAAAAAAACAAAGAGAAGCTCTAGGTTTATAAAAACAAGCAAAAGATACCTTTTTCTCAGTTTACAAACGACTGGTTTTTGTTTTAAAATACAACTTTAATTAATTAAATGAGAGGAAATAAATGAGGTTATCAAAAACAATATCAGCTCTATTTTTATCTTTCGTAATTTTATTTGCTAGTCTTACTCAAGCTAATGCAAAAAGATTACATGCTGCTATTGCTGACTGGACAGGTGGAATTATTACTTGTGAAGTTGCAGTAGGAATTCTTGAGAGAGAAATGGGCTACAAAGTTAAACAAACAGTATTCCCATCAGGAACTGGATTATGGGAAGCAATTGCTGCTGGTGAACTTGATTTTGCTTGCGAAAGCTGGCCAAGTTATGCAGAGGCAGATGACGTGATGTTCAACGAAGATTTAATTTACGATGGTAAAGTTGTAAAATCATACAAGGGTGATGGAACAGTTGATCTTTTAGGAACAACTGGAATTATCGGTATGTCTGATTACTGGATCCCAAGATATGCAGCTGAAAAATTTGGAATTAAAACTTGGAGAGATTTAAACAAACATAAGAAAGAGTTTGCAACAATTGAAACTGGCGGAAAAGGAAGATTAATTGGATGTCCTGTAGCTGGTTGGAACTGTCACGACCAAAAAAGATTAGATCTTTTAGGAATTGACTTTCAAGCGGATGAGCTAGGAACAGAGGCTGCTGCAGTTGCAGAAGCTAAAGCTGCTTATATGAGAAAAGAACCATTCTTATTATACCTATGGTCACCACACTGGTTCTTTGGTGAGTTTGACATGGTAGGAGTAGGTCTTCCTGATTACAAAACTTGTGCAGGAGATACATTTACTGAAGCAAACAACTGGAAAACTTGTGGTACAGATGGATGGCCAGCAACTGGTTGGGATAAAGATTATACTATGAATTATGGTAATCCTGATACATTTGCTAAACCAGAACATGCTAAAGCAAAAGCTTTTTTTGAAAGAATGAGATTAGACAACCTAGACCAAGCTAAGATGCTTGTTGAAGTTGACATCAAAAAAAGAGATGTGAAAGAAGTTGTAAATGAGTGGTTAGACAACAATCCAGATAAGTGGAAAAGTTGGTTACCTAACTAAAAATTAAACTTTAAAAAAATAATTAAGGGCTTTGTGAAAACAGAGCCCTTTTTTTTTACATGCATATAATTCATAGAGGAATTGTAAATAAGAATTACAAAGAAAACTGTCTAAACTCTTTTAGAGCATCCTTAAAAAAAATTTAAGATTTATATTGTTTTAGATATTCTAATCTGCCAATTATCTCATCTCTATCTAAATAATAGCCTTGAAGATGACGATGACCTGAATTTGGATCAAAAGCTGTTCTGCCATGCAAAACACGTCTATTATTAAAAGAAAATATGTCTCCTGGTCCTAGTCGAAATTTAATTTGAAATTTGTCATCATGTAAAAGATTGCCAAATCTGTGATGAGCTTTATAAACTTTATCCATTTCGTCTGGATGGCAGTCTAATGCATCCATAGTTGCAACACTAAATCTAATATCATGAAAATCTTTATCTTTTGTTAAACTAATTGCTGGGGCATGGAAGCTTCGGTAAGATTCTTGAGTATAATCCTTATCTCTAAACTTTAGGGGTACAGACACTAATGTTTCAAAAATTTCTTTTTCATTTTTCCTCAAATAATCAGCAACAGCAAAGCCATCAATTGCCGAGGAGTCTCCACCCTTTGCATCATTTACTAAACAGTGTAAAAACTGATAACCAGGTGGTAATTCAAACCAAGGTAAATCCATATGATTTCTTAAGGCATGAGCTGTGTAAGCAGAATTATTTGGTTTTGGAATATTGATTACTTCAAAAGGAGTTTTAAAAAATGTTTCCCTTACATGACTTATTCTATGAAGAATTTCAAAACCTGATTTTTTTTCTGTAGGTGAATTTTTAACTATTGCTATACCTTTGTGATGTAATAGCTCTAACCATTTGACCAATCCTTCATCAGAGTCGACCACTTCGTCATGCTCAATACATATAGACTCAAAATCCTTTTCTAAGTTATTATCCCAAAGTTGATATGGTGAAACATATTCTTGTTTATTTTTAATAGTATAACAATTATCTCTCAACCACTTAGGATCATAATAACTTGTGTGGTCACCCTCACTCCACTCTATTTCTAATTTACCATCACCATTTAAAGAATATTTTTTAGGATTTATTTCTTTTGATACCTCTAAGATGTTAAACATTCTATGTCTTGAGTCTTTATCATGTGCTGTAGGACAATTATCTCTTAACCACATATAATTAAATTTACTTTCCTCACCATCGTTCCAGGTAATTTGTAAATAAGTGCTATTTTTTGCGATTTTAGAAATCGAATTCATAATAAATAATTATATAAAATGAAAAAAATTTCAATTCAATTAATAGTTGAATTCTATAAAGTTATTCTATTGTTGATTTGCTTTGATGTCCTAAAAGAACTAAACTTTAAATAAATGTCTAAAATCGAAATCAATAACGTATACAAAATTTTTGGTTCAAAACCTGATAGTGTTCTTAAAATGGTACAAGAAGGAGCAACAAAAGAAGATGTTCTGGAAAAAACTGGACATACGGTTGGATTAGATAATGTATCCTTAAAAATTGAAGAGGGAGAAACATTTGTCTGTATGGGTTTATCTGGATCAGGAAAATCTACACTAATTAGACATTTAAATAGATTAATAGACCCAACCTCTGGAGAAATTTTAGTAGAAGGCAAAGATGTTACCACTCTAAACAAAGAACAATTAATCGAATTTAGAAGACAAAAAATGAGTATGGTATTCCAAAGATTTGGTTTATTTCCTCATAAAACAGTTTTGCAAAATGTTGGGTATGGACTCGAGATGCAAGGTATGGAAATTGAAAAAAGAAATTCTGTTGCTATGGAAAAAATCGAGTCTGTTGGTTTGACTGGATTTGAAAATCAATATCCTGCACAACTTTCTGGAGGAATGCAACAGCGAGTGGGTCTTGCGAGAGCCTTGGCTACTGACACAGACATTATGTTAATGGATGAAGCTTTTTCTGCATTAGATCCTTTAATTAGAAGTGATATGCAGAAACAACTTATAGACCTCCAATCAGAATTAAAAAAAACAATAGTATTTATTACTCATGATCTTGATGAGTCATTAAGGTTAGGAGATCATATTGGAATTTTGAATGCAGGAAAACTTGTACAGGTAGGAACACCTGTAGAAATTATAATGAACCCTGCTGATGAATACGTTGAGGCATTTGTTAAAGACGTCAATAGAACAAAGGTTATTAAAGCAAAAATTATAATGAAACCAGTAAATCAATCAGATGATATTGACAAATCAAACTTGATAAAAGTTGAGGAAGATCAGTTTATAGAAGAATTTCTACCTCAAGTTGTTTGTAGTAATTCTAATTGTGAAGTAGTTGATAAACAAGGAAATGCTAAAGGCTATATATCTAATAAAGAATTGCAAGAATCACTTTCAAACTCATAATTAGATTAGATAGTTATGAAAAAAAGTTTAAGTAACATCGTTGATTTAGTTAAATACCCAATTCATGATTTACAATCACCAAAGATCAAGAAAATAATTGAAAAATGTAAAACTGAATTAAATAGCGATAGTTGTTCGGTAATTCCTAATTTTATTTTACCAAATTCTTTAAATGTAATGAAAAAAGAATTAGAGCAACAGCTTAATGAAGTTTATATGTCTAAAGAAAGTATCAACGCATATCTTTATGCAAAAGATGACCCTACTCTTCCCAAAGATCACCCAAAAAGAATATTTATGAATAGATTTAATGGATATTTAAATTCAGATTGTTTTGCAAAAAATTCGGAGATGAAATTTCTTTATGAAACTGAGGAATTATTAAAATTTGTATCTGCATGCTTAGGGATTGCACCTATATATAGATGGGCCGATCCTTTAGCCTGTCATGCATATAACGTTATGGAACCTGATGGAATATTACCTTGGCATTTTGATAGTTGTGAATTTACTTTAAGTTTAATGATCCAAAAACCAGAAGAAGGAGGAATATTTGAATATTGTCCTAACATAAGAGAACCAGGTAACGAAAAATTTGATGAGGTGAAGAAAGTACTTGATGGAGATCGAACAAGAGTAAAACGACTTGAGCTTGAACCTGGTGATTTACAAATATTTAAAGGTAGATTTACTATGCATAGAGTAACTAAAATTATGGGAAAAACATCACGTTTTATGTGTATACCTGCGTATGTATTGGATCCCTGGAGAGTAAATACACCTGAACATTCAAAAGCAATTTACGGAAAAGTATTGCCCATACATTTAGAAAGAAATAAAGTTAGATCCGATGGATTAACAGATTAATGTCATACAATTTCAAAAATAAAAAAATAATTATCTCTGCTGGGGCATCAGGAATTGGTTGGGCAACAGCAAAAGAATGTCTTGAAAAAGGTGCAAAGGTATTCGTTTGTGATGTTGATAAAAAATCTATAAATAAATTAAAAAAAAATCCCTTAAATAATAAAAAGTTATTTTCTTTTCATTGCGATGCCTCAAACGAAAACGACGTAGTAAATTTCTTTAAAGAAATTAAAAAGAAAACACAAAAGATTGATGCACTAATTAATAATGTTGGGGTTGCAGGACCAACAGGAACTATGGACAAACTTAAAACAAAAGATTGGGAACAAACTTTAAAGATAAATGTAATTAGTCATTTTATTTTTTCAAAATTAGCAATCCCAATGTTAAAAAAGAATAAAGGTGGATCAGTAGTCAATCTGTCCTCTACAGCAGGTATATTTGGGTTTCCATTAAGATCTCCCTACTCAGCCAGTAAATGGGCGGTAGTTGGAATGACTAAAACTTTAGCAATGGAATTAGGAAAGTTTAAAATTAGAGTAAATGCTATTTGTCCAGGGACTGTAAAAGGAGATAGAATGGGAAGAGTTATTAGAGATAAAGCTAAATTTTTGAAAATTTCAAAAAAAGCTGTGGAGAGTGAATTCGTTTCTATGACTTCTCTTAATACTTGGGTTTACGAGAAAGATATTGGTAAAATGTGTTGTTATTTAATATCCGATGAGTCTTCTAGAATTTCTGGTCAAGTAGTTGGTGTTGATGGTAACACTTTAAGAATGCATTAGAGCTTTAAATATTTTCAATAAATTCTATTAAGTTATTTGTTATTTGCTCAGGAGCCTCTATCAAAAAAGAGTGCTTTACCTCTGGTATAATTACTAATTTAGAATCTTTTACTTCGTTTGACATATTTTTGTTATGAGAAGGAGTACATCCACCATCATTTTCTCCTGTCATAAATAGACAGGGTTTCTTTATATCTTTTAACCAAGAGATCATCTCAGTTTCCGCATAAATTTTAAAAACATTAATGAATACATCTTTATCTGTATCTATTACCTGTTTTAATCTCCTAGATACCAGGTCTGGATTTTTTTCAATAAAATTGTCTGTAAACCATCTGTTAGTGAGATTTTTTAATGTTTGTTCAACGCCCTTATCTCTTAGATCTGAAATTACATTCCAAACTTTTTGTTTATCTTCATCAGATCTTCCTGCAACTGTTGATAATAAGCCAACTGACAAAACTCTTTCTGGAAACCTTTTGGCATAAGCAGGAGCAATCATACCCCCTAAAGAATGTCCCATAAAATGGGCTTTTTGGATGTTTGTCTTTTCTCTTACTCTTTCCAGATCTAATACAAGGTCATCTAAATTAAAATCTTTATTATCTACAGGTGATTTTCCATGACCTCTTAAATCATATGTTACAACTGTGAATTTATCTTTAAGTTTTGGAACTATGAACCTCCATGCATCTTCTGCACCTCCAACTCCATGAGTTAAAAATATTGCCGGTCCTGATCCTGTAACTGAGTAATTGCAATCTATGATGGTCATAGATATTTAAGCTACTTGTATATTAGATTTTTTAAAATATGGGATTACGTTTTCACCAATTCTATACATTGACTCTATTAGGTCTTCTTGTGATTGTCCAAAACTTGAACTAAGAATTACCTCATCAACTCCTGATTCAGCATAAACACTAAGTTTGTCGATCATTTCATTTAAAGGACAAATTAAAAGATTTTCTTTTAATTCTTCTAAAGTTTGTTTTCTTGGTAAAGCCTCTATATTCCCATCTTTTACTTTTCCTGGTCCTGTAAACATATTATCAAATCTTTTGTAATATTCGTAAGCAAGTTTTGTTTTCTCTCTAGCTTCATTTTCATCTTTTGCTAAGTAAGCCATTCGTTGCATTGAAAGTTTGAGTAACTTACCTTTTTCACCTAGTTGAATGCAACCTTCTTTAAATGCATTAACTCTACTTAATAAAAGATCTTTTGTACCTGATAATACTGTTGATTGAACATGAAATCCTCTTGAAGCTGCATCTTTTATACTTTCTAAATTCATTGCGGCAACCATCATTGGTATTGGATTACTTATGGGTCGAGGCATTATAGTTAATGGTTCGAAGTCATAGTGTTTGCCCTTATACGAAACTTCTTTATTTTTTAATAATAATTGTAGAACCTCTAAAGACTCTACAAATTTTTCTTTTGATTGTTCTATTGGTGTGCCTAGTCTCTTCATTTCCCATGGAAATGCTCCTCTTCCTACACCTAAGATTAATCATCCATCAGTTAATATATCAGCAGTAGCTACTTCACCAGCATATGTTCTCATATCGTGTAGAGGCAAAACAACTATCCCTGTTGTTATTTTAATATTTTTTGTAACTGATGCAATCTTTACAGCCATCTGCAATGGTGACGGCATCATTAGTAAGTTAATTAAATGATGCTCTGGTATTGATACCGTTGCATAACCAAGTTTTTCAGCAGTTACACATTCTTCAAGCATATTTTTAAAATGCTGCCTTGAACCAATACTTGTATCTGGCATGTAACTTGTTAAAAAATGATTAAAATCCATACAACTAAATTACCATTTTAAGTTTTTTTTAGATATCTATTTTCTAATTTTATTTTCATATTTTTTTCTAAGGTTTTGTAAGTTGACTAAGTACTCATCTCTTATATTTGATAATTGATTGATTGACTTTCCTTTTGCTTGCTTTTTTGTACCAGAAATCAATCTTTCTGAGAGTTTTTTTGATAATTTTGGTGCTTTAAGCTTAGTCCATGGGAGTTTTAATGCGGGCCCAAATTGTTCAAGCATATGTTTCATTCCGGCTTTTCCTCCTGCTAAATGAAAAGTTAAAAATGTTCCCATTAATGAGTATCTTAAGCCTGGACCGTCCTCAATAGCTCTATCTAAATCCTCTGTTGAGGCATAACCTTCATTTATAATATGAAGCGCTTCTCTCCATAAAGCTTCTTGCAGTCTATCAGATAGATATCCTGGCAGCTCCTTTTTAAGGGTAATTGGGTTCATTGAGATCGATTTATAAAATTTATTTGCTGCGTTTAATGATTTAGAACTTGTTTTTTTTCCTGGAACTATTTCAACTAAAGGTAGTAAATAAAGAGGATTGAATGGATGGGC
>CACJLY010000010.1 GCA_902594335.1 uncultured Pelagibacteraceae bacterium
TTCACATGCTTCTTTTAAAAAATTTTTATCTTTTATTGCAGCACTTCCTAAAATAACTTTCTCTACACCTGCATCAGTATATTTTTGAATACTTTCAAAACTTCTTACACCTCCACCAATTTCAATATTTAGATCGAGTTTGCCAACAATTTCGGCAATAATATCGATATTTATAGTCTCGCCTATCAATGCACCATCAAGGTCGACTATGTGTAAATTTTTAAAACCATGATCTTTATATTTGCTAGCTTGGTCAACCGGGGACATGTCATATTCAGTTTTATTATTAAAGTCTCCTTTGATTAATCTTACACACTTTTGATCTTTGATATCTATTGCAGGGAAAATTTTCATTTAAAAGTCTGACTTTCTATTTCTTTACAAGAGTATCCTAGTTCCTTTAGTTTTAGTTTTTTACACTTATTTCCATGTCTAACTTCATCATAATAAACAACTTGAGTTGGATCAGGACCAGGTGTCCTAGAAATAAAAGACCTATAAATACCTATATGAAAAACCATGTTGTCTATTTTTTCTTTTGTCATCCCTATGTGTTGAGCTTTTAGTTTCCCATTTATCCAAACTTTAAAAAAACCATCTTTTTTATCGGTCCATTTGGCGTTTACTAAGATATCATTCCATTTTCCAAGCATATCTCTCTGATCAATCAGTAATTTAGGATTATTATTATTTCCCCCAATATAACGGTCAACTTCTAACCAATAACTATCTGGAATAAGAACCCCTTGGTTTTCAAAAGCGAACGCTGGCGGATTATCACCATCATTATGAAATTGACCCAACATAGTTTTAGTTGGAAAAAGAGTTTTATAATCATCAGGCAAAAAAATTGACCATGCAGTCCAAGTTGTTTTTTTATTTACACAACAAATCATTAGTTCAACTCTTTCTCTATCATTTTTCTTATCCCAACCCCAACCATCACCATTTCTCACCTCAAATCTCAATGATTGCTCTCCTAATCTCACTGGAAAATTGTCTGATTTTTTTACAATCTTTAAAACATGTTTTCTAGTATCTTTATCACTTTTCAAAATAGCAGGATGGTTTGGTCTCCAATTGTGAAATTTTCCATTAACATCTTTTACCCCTTTAAAACCTTGGACTAAATCTTTATTTTTTTTTATTTCTTTTAAAATTGACTCAACATTTGCATTACTAAAACTTGTAAGTAAAAAAAAAACGTAAATTATATAAATAAGAATTCTCATATTTTAAATATTTATAAAATTGCTAATTAATTTTAATCCAATTTTATCACTCTTTTCAGGGTGAAATTGAGTGCCAAATATGTTTTCTTTTTCAGCAGCACAAACAACATTAGATGAGTAATCAGTTGTTGCTGAAATTACAGATTTATCTTCGGGTACGAACTCATAACTATGAACAAAGTACATGTGGGATTTATTTTCTATTTCTTTGAAAATCTTACTTTCTTTAGTTATATTAATTTCATTCCAACCAATGTGTGGAAGCTTAAACTTGCCGCCCTGGTTGTCAATTTTAGATACTTTACCTGAGATCCATCCTAAACCTTTAGTTTCAACTTCCTCAAAGCCAATATCAGCAAACATTTGAAGACCAACACAAATTCCAAGAATTGGTTTTTTACTTTCTAATGCAAATTCATTAAGAGTATCTATCAAACCATTAATATTCTTAATCCCATCAATGCAGCTTTTAAAAGATCCTTGCCCAGGTAATACAACTTTATCGCTAGTTTTTATGGTTGAAAGATCTGATGTTACTTCAATGTTTGCTTTATCTTTTGCAATTTCCTTAAACGAATTAATTACAGAACTTATGTTCCCTGAATTATAGTCAACAATTGTGACATTCATTAAATTTATAAAGAACCTTTTGTAGAAGGTATTGTAGTTTTATTTCTTGGATCCATCTCTAAAGCAGCACGCAATGATCTTGCTAATCCTTTAAAGCAAGATTCGATTATGTGGTGACTGTTATCACCATAAATATTTTCAATGTGCAAAGTAATTCCTGCAGCTTGTGAAAAGGCTTGGAACCATTCTTTAAATAACTCTGTATCCATTTCACCTAATTTTTCTACTTTTAATTTTACTTTCCAAATTAAATAAGGTCTATTTGAAACATCGATTGCAACTCTAGTTAATGTTTCATCCATTGGTATCATTGCATGAGCATATCTTTTAATACCTACAAACTTTTTTGACGCTTTTTTTAAACATTCGCCAATTGCAATTCCCGTATCTTCTGTTGTGTGGTGAAGATCAATATGCGTATCACCTTTAGCTTTGATATTCATATCCATTGAAGAGTGTTTTGATAATTGCTCAAGCATGTGATCTAAAAATCCTATGCCTGTGTCAACTTTGTACTTGCCCTTACCATCAATATTTAAATCAACGCTGATGTTGGTCTCTTTTGTTTTTCTACTTATTTTGGCTTTACGTTTCATAATTTGAAAAGGTATATATCTATTATTCAAATATGGCAATAATTCTAGCCTTGGTCTTGAACTATTGTATTTAGTATCCATCTATATCCCATGACAACAATAGTATTAGTAAGAAAAAATAATGAAGTAGTAGTTGCTGGTGATGGCCAAGTTAGTATGGGAAATACAGTAATTAAGAAAACTGCAAATAAAGTTCGTAAGATTGAGAAAAGAAATGTGATTGCAGGATTTGCTGGGTCTACTGCAGATGCTTTAACATTATTTGAGAGATTAGAATCAAAGTTAGAAAAACATGCTGGAAATCTAGCAAGAGCAGCTGTCGAATTAGCTAAAGATTGGCGAACAGATAAGTATTTAAGAAGATTAGAAGCCTTAATGGCTGTTGGTGATAAAGAAAATAGTTTTATTATTTCAGGAACTGGTGATGTTTTAGAGCCTGAAGGTGATGTCATTGGAATAGGATCAGGTGGAAATTATGCATTGGCTTCAGCAAAAGTATTGATGGATACAGATTTATCTGCAGAAGAAGTTGCAAAAAAAGCAATTAAAGTTGCATCTGAAATATGTGTTTTCACAAATGATAATTGCAATATAGAGAAAATTTAATATGGAAAAATCAAACGTCACAACATTGCCTAACGCTAAAGTAAAAAAAGAAAAAAATAGTATTCAAAATTCATTATCTCCAAGAGAAATAGTTTCTGAATTAGATAGATTTGTTGTTGGACAAAATAATGCAAAAAGAGCTGTTGCAATTGCTTTAAGAAATAGATGGAGAAGACAAGCTTTAGAAGGTGACATGAAAGATGAAGTCCTTCCAAAAAATATTTTAATGATGGGGCCAACAGGTGTTGGTAAAACAGAAATATCTAGAAGGTTGTCAAAATTAGCTGAAGCACCCTTTGTAAAAGTTGAGGCTACAAGATTTACCGAAGTAGGTTATGTTGGAAGAGATGTTGAACAAATTATTAGAGATCTTTTAGAAATTGCAATTGCAATGGAAAAAGTGAAAAAAAGAAAAGAAGTTCACGCTAAAGCACAGAAATTAGCTGAGGATAGAGTTCTTGATGCAATTGTTGGAAATAAAGCAAGTGTTGCAACACGTGAAAGTTTTAGAAAAAGATTAAGAGATGGTGATTTAGATGACAATGAGATTGAGATAGCTGTAACTGAGAGTGGTGGAGGAATGCCATCATTTGAAATCCCTGGTATGCCGGGTGCAAATGTTGGAATGATTAATATTTCAGACATGCTTGGTAAATCTATGGGTCAAAAAGCTAAGAAGAAAAAAATGTCAGTAAAAGAATCTCATGATATATTACTTAACGAAGAAGCTGATAAATTAATCGAACAAGATAAAATTATTAAATCTGCAAAAAACACAACTGAAAATAATGGTATCGTATTTTTAGATGAAATAGATAAGATTTCTGCAAGAACTGATAGAGTTGGTGGAGATGTTTCAAGAGAAGGTGTTCAAAGAGACTTACTTCCGCTTATTGAAGGAACGACAGTAAGTACAAAATACGGTCCAATAAAAACTGATCACATATTATTCATAGCTTCTGGAGCATTCCAGTTAGCAAAACCATCAGATCTTTTGCCTGAGCTTCAGGGAAGACTTCCAATCAGAGTTGAGCTGGATGCATTGAATAGTGAGGATTTTAAGCGAATTTTAAAAGAGCCAGACAATAGTCTTATTAAACAATACAAAGCTTTACTTAAAACTGAAAACGTTGATTTAGAATTTACTGAAGATGGAATTGATACAATTGCAACAATTGCAAGCGAAGTAAATACAACAGTCGAAAATATTGGTGCTAGAAGATTGCATACTATAATTGAAAGAGTTTTAGATGAAATTAGTTTTACGGCAACAGATAGAGCTGGTGAAAAGATCAGTATAGACTCGGATTATATAAAGAAAAATATTGGTGAACTTGTTAAGGACGCAGACTTGTCAAAGTTTATTTTGTAAACATTATCTTTTTTTTCTTAAAAAAATATCAAAATTTCCAACTGATGGATTTTCAACAGCATCAAAATCTATACTTATAATTTTTTCCATTAAGTGACCATTACCTCTAATAAAATTAGGTACTGAGTATTTTAATATACTCAAATTACTAGATTGATATGGGTCATTTAAATTTTTTGATCTTAAGCCCTTTCCTGTAATGACATTAATTTTATTAACTCCTTTAATGAAACATTCTTCTATATAAGAAGTCATCTTGTGATTTGCTTCCTCTAGAGTATATCCATGCAAATCAATAGATCTTTCGATATATCTCTTTGGTGTTGAAGAAAATTTTTGATCTTTATTTTCTAATTTATCAGTACTATTTAAAAACTCTTGCCAATCTTGTTTATCTTTATCTGATATTTTTTTGTTCAACTAAGCCTGGGTGTCAACTATTAACCAGTTAGGATTTTTTGATGTACTATCTTTTGTAAATTTCCAAGTATCTAGCACTTTTTTAACTTTTTGAGCGTCACCTGATACAACTTTATTATCTTTATCTTTAATACAGGATATTATTTCACATACAAATTCAACAGTTACTTCAAGCATATTTTTATTTTGATTATGCTCTTTGATTTCTGCCGAATTAATTCCGATAAACGTAGTATCAGAAGTAACATTTCTTGCTTTTTTATCTTTGATTGCTTCGTCAAACTGCTCGTATACATTTTTCGCTAAAAGATTTTTTATTGATTTTAGATCCCCTTTAGAGAAACTAGTAATAATGCTTTCATAAGCAATTTTAGCACCATTTAAAAAATCTTTCTTTGCTGCGTCGTCAAATGTATTAGCATTTAAAATTGGAGAAGTTTTTGTTTCTGGGACCTCTTCGTGAGGAAAACTTGAATTAATATTTTCTTCAAAACCAGTTTTTTTACCTAAAATTCCTCTTAATCTTAGGAAAATAAAACCCGCTATCATTGCCAATAATATTATATCGATGTACTCAAAGCTGTAACTCATATATTAATAATATTTACTATGTTGATTAATTTCAACCTGCAATTTACATTATAGACAAATGAACACAGCAATAATTCTCATTTTAGGGATACCTCTTATTGAAATCTACCTATTTATAAAGATTGGATCAGAAATAGGAGCTTTTAACACCATTTTATTAATTCTTTCAACTGCGGTTGTAGGTATTTGGTACGCAAGATATGAGGGATTTAACACATTGCGTTCAGGTATGTCTCAGTTAGTTAAAAATGAACTACCATTTTATGAAATAGTTTCAGGGGCGGCAATTGCTTTTGCAGCTCTTTTATTAATATTGCCAGGATTTGCTACTGATATTATAGGTATTTTATTGGTTTTTCCTGTTACAAGAAAAATAATTCTTAGTAAGTATTCAAAAAAAAATACATCTAAAAAAAAAGATAATGATAAACGAAAAAATTATATTGAGGGAGAATATGAAGATATAGAGGATAAAGATGGAAAATAAATTTAAAATGATTGTAAGTTATATTAAAGATTTATCAGTTGAAATTCCAAGCCCAGAAGCTTTGGTAACAATTAGAAATACTATTCCAGAATATAAGATGAAAGTTGATATACAATCAAAACCTTTGAAAAGAAAAATGATAGAGGTTTTAACTACTTTAACATATGAGAATCCAAACAAAAAAAAAGAAAAGGGCTTTTTTCAAATCGCATATGCAAATGTCATTGAGATACTTGACTTAAAGATTAATAAGACAGATCTAGAAAAAATAATATTAAGTGATCTTCAAATTATGATGTATCCAGAGTTAGAGGAAAAGTTTTTGACTATTTTACGATCCTCAGGTTTGCCAGATTTAGAATTTGGCAACAAGATTGATTTTGAAAAACTATATAAAGAAAGATTAAATTAAAAGAAATTTTTTTTTAAATTTTTATTAAGAAAATCTTTATGATTCAATAATTCTTGTTCTGTTGGTTTAATAATTTTTTTATAATAACCTGCACTACCTTTGGAGAAAGAATTATTATTTTCACCATTTTCAACTAGATTTAGTGTAGGTTCTTTTTGATCAATTAAATTTATATATACTTTTGCAAGTAAATCACAGTCAATCAAAGCAGTATGCTTTTCCCTCCTTGAATTATCAATTCTAAACCTTTTACATAATGCATCTAAGCTTATTCCTGATCCTGGAAATTTATTTCGTGCTAATTCTAAAGTATCAATAACATTTTCAGTACTTATCTTTGGCTTTCCAATTATTGTTAATTCATTATTTAAATGACCAATATCAAATTCGGCATTATGTATAATAATTTTTTTGTCCTTAATAAAATCTATAAAATCATCAGCTATGTCAGCAAATTTTTGTTTAGTTGCTAAAAATTCATCAGAATAACCGTGAACTTCAAATGCTTTCTCTGATACTTTTCTTTCAGGGTTTAAGTAAAAATGGAATATATTTTTTGTTGGTATTAAATTTTCTAACTCTATACAACCAATTTCTACAATTCTATGACCATCTCTAACTGATAAGCCTGTTGTCTCAGTATCTAGAACTATTTCTTTCATTTAAAATTTTTTTTTTAATTATTTTAACTTTTTTTTTCATCACATTTACTGAAAAATTGTTATTTATGACATAGTCAGCTAATTTTTCTTTTTTAGATAAGATAACCTGGTTTTCTTTAAGATTCTTTAGCAATTTATCATTAAAGTTCGGCCTCTTTTTTAATCTGTTTAAGACCTTAGATTTTTTTGATTTAACAAAAATAATTATATCTTTTTTTTTATTGAGTTTGTTTTCTATTAATAAAGGGATATCAAAAATAATAACTTCACTCTTCTTATTTCTTATTATAAATTTTTTCATATTTTTTCTTACCAAAGGGTGAACAACAGAAGATATAATTTTAAGATTTTTCTTATTTGTGTTAATGGCCGATATAAGCTCTTTTTTTTTAATGGGAAATGTTTTTATAAATTTTGGTAATTTCTTTTTTAATTTATTAAAACAATCTTTATTTTTTTTATAAATATATTTTACTTCATCATCTGCATTAAATACTGGATATCCAAAAAGCTTTGAAATAAAAGATTTCCCTGAACCTATACCACCAATTATTCCAACTCTAATCATGTTTAATTTTAAATCTCATAGTTTCAATTTTTTAGGAATTCTATTAATTCTTTGTTAACTTCTGGTTCAACATTATGCCAAATATTAAAAGCTTGTTGGGCCTGAAATAAAAACATATTTAAACCATTTTCAATTGAATTACCCTCTGCATTTCCTGCCTCTGAAAACTCTGTTTGAAATGGTGCGTATATAACATCATAAAAAAGCTTATTTTGACCAGTCTGAGAAAAGTCTATGCCAAATTTATCTACTTTATTTAAACCTAAAGTAGTAGCATTTATTATCATATCAAACTTTGGTAAATCACCCCATTCCATAACATTAATCTCATTGAATAAATTTTTTAAATTTTCAGCTTTTTTTTTAGTTCTGTTACTCAAAAATATTTTTGATACTTTCATTCTTAACAATGAAAAAATTATTGACGGCACAACCCCGCCAGCACCTAATATTAGAACAGTCTTGTCACTTACATCATAATTCAATTTTCTTATACTTAATTCAAACCCATTAATATCAGTATTATCTCCAATTAAATGACCTTTATTTAACGAGATAGTATTTACAGATTGTGTCCTTAATGCATTACTACTTAAAATATCTAGGTGAGATATTATAGATTTTTTAAAAGGAACAGTAACGTTTAAACCATTCAAATCTCCTTTTTTGATTGATTTGCATAGTTCAGACAAATCATTATCATAGGTTTCCAGTTTTCCATAAACTGCATCTAAATTATTTTTTTTTATCCAATAATTATGTAACTTTGGAGATAAAGAATGTTCAATTGGATTTCCTATTACTAAAAATTTTTTCATTTTTGCAGCTCCAAATATTCTTTAATTTTTTTAATAGGTAGACCCATTATAGTATCTTCATCTCCTTCGATGCTTGAAAATAAAGTTCTTCCCTCTCCCTCAATTTGATAAACATTATATGCGTATAATTTTTCATCACTAATTTTATTAAGATACAATAATAGTTCGTCTTCAGAAAAATTTTTCATTGTTAAATATGCTTTATCTGAATAATTCCAAATCATCGATCCATTTTTAGATATACAAACTGAACTAATTAAAGAGTGTTTCTTTCCATTGAGTTTTTTTAAAATTTTAAGTGCCTCGTCCCTACTTTCAGGTTTTGATATTAACTCACCCGATAGATCTATTACACTATCTGCGCCTAAAACAAGGCTATTGTTCTTTTTTTGACTTACTTTATTTGCTTTTAATTCAGCAAGATTTTTAGATATGATTTCTGGCGAAGCTCCTTCTTTTATTAAGCTCTCTTTGATTGGTTCTTCATCTACATTTGATACTTCAATATCACAAAAAATATTATGATTATCCAGTATTTTCTTTCTGATCTTGCTTTTTGATGCCAATATAATACTAAGCATTATTTTTATTCTTTATCTCAAAAATTTTTATTACTGATGCTGCTGTTTCTTCAACTGATTTTCTTGTTACATCTATCATTGGCCAATTGTTTTCTTTGAACAATTTTCTAGCACTATTTAGTTCATCTTTAATTTTATCAATATTTACATATTCGCTATTTTGATCTTCTTTTAGCGAATTCAATCTATTTTTTCTTATGTCATATAATCTTTCTGCTTCTGTGATTAAGCCAACAACGCATGGTCTGAAATGTTTTTCTGTAACTTTGGATGGTATGGAATTTTTATTTACTAATGGAATATTTGAAGTTTTAAACCCTCTATTAGCCAGATAAATGGAAGTTGGTGTCTTACTTGTTCTACTTACACCTAATAAAATAATATCTGATTTTTCTATATCATCAATTTGATTACCATCATCATGGTTCATCGTAAACTGAATAGCTTCAATTCTATCATAGTATTCTTCATTTAGAATATGTTGACCGCTTGGTTGGTGAGAAGCTTTTTGATTTAAGACCTTTGAAAAATTCAAAATCAAGTCTCCAAGAACTCCAAAACAGGGTATATTTCTTTCGTAAGCTTTTTCTGTAAGATATTTTGCTAATTTACTGTTAACAATAGTATATAAAATAATAGAATTTTTATCTTTCTTTGCCTGTCTTAGTATAGCAAGAGTTTGACTTTCGGTACGTGTAAAGGAAAAATGATTTGTCTCATATTCAAAATTAGGAAATTGTGCTTTCAAAGCTAAAAAAATTCTATCAAGTGTTTCGCCGGTTGAGTCTGAAATTAAGTATATTTGATATAAATTTCTCATGTATAAATTGTTTATAATCTATAAGTAAAATAAGAAAAATTCAGACTTTTCCTTCTGAATAATAATAGTTAGTTTTTTTTTCATTTAATTAACTAAATTATAAAATGTTAACAAACTTATACATAATATACATAAAATGTGAGAAATCTTAATTAATCCTTGTAAAATAGAGCTAAATTAAGATCCAAGTTATTAATAAAAAGTTAATAAACTGTGATAATTGACTAATTTACGTTATTCACAATACATAATACTAATAAAGTAAATAATATATATCTATTTATATGAGCCCCTTAACTAACTGCATAAAAAACAAAGATACTAAAACTAATCCTATATGGTTAATGAGACAAGCAGGGAGGTATTTGCCAGAATTTAGAGAGATAAGGAAAAAAAATACAGATTTTATAAAACTTTGTTTAAATAGCGATTTAGCATCTGAAATAACTCTTCAGCCTATAAAGAGATTTGGGTTTGATGGTGCAGTAATATTTTCTGATATTTTGATGTTGCCATATGGTCTCGGTCAAAAAGTAGAATTTGAAAAAAACTTTGGCCCTAAGCTTGGAGAACTAATTTTAGATAATATTAAAAATATTGACGAAATTAATTTTACAGAAAAAGTTTATAAAGTTTATAAAGCAATTTCTAAAACTTCCCAGGACCCTTTAATGAATAATAAAGAGATGATAGGTTTCGTTGGAGCGCCATGGACTATTCTTGTATATATGATTAATAGATCATCGCCAAAAAAAGGTCTAACACACGAATTTTTTAAAGATGAATTTCTAATAAATAGACTATTAATAATTATTGAAAAGTTTTTAAAAGTTCATATTAAAAATCAAGTTGAGGCCGGGGCCAAAGTAATTCAAATCTTTGATAGTTGGGCAGGATTATTAGATAAGAAAATTCCTGAATATATTTATATACCCACTTTAAATATTGTAGAATATGTCAAACAATTAGGTGTGACTGTAATTTGTTTTCCGAGAGGTATTAAAGATTACAAAAATTTCTGTGAAATAGTTAAACCAGATGCAGTAAATATAGATTATGACGTTGATCCAGAAAAAATAGTAAAAGAAGTTACAATTCCCGTCCAGGGGGGGCTCGACCCTAAAATATTATTGACTGATAAAGAAATTCTTAAAAAAGAAGTGGAAAAATATCTTCATGTTTTTAAGGATCATCCATATATATTTAATTTAGGACATGGTATCCTACCAGAAACTAAAATTGAAATGGTTGAAGACTTGATTAAAATCGTAAGAAACTTTAAATGAAATCAGACCACCCAAAAGTTAATTATGGCAAAACAGGGGTTTTAATTATAAACCTTGGAACACCTGAGTCTACTAGTTGGCTGGATATAAGGAGATATTTAAAGGAATTTTTATCAGATAGAAGAGTTATCGAAGTAAATCCTCTTATTTGGCAAGTAATTCTTAACCTATTTATCCTTACTTTCAGGCCGTCAAAAACTGCTAAAGCCTATAAAGAAATATGGATGACAGACAAGAACATGTCACCGCTGAGGTTTTTTACAGAAAGTCAAGCTCATAAATTATCTGAGAAAATTGGTAATGAAAAGTTGATTGTTGATTTTGCTATGAGGTATGGCAATCCAAGTATCAAAAGTAAAATACATAAGCTTCATGAAAAAGGTTGTGAGAATTTAATAATACTACCTCTTTATCCTCAATATGCTGCTGCAACAACAGCAACTGTATGTGACGAGGTATATAGAACCCTTATGAAAATGAGATGGCAACCTAATTTAAAAATAATTCCACATTACGAATCTGAACCTCTTTATATAGATGCTATTAAAAATAGTATTGTAAAAAAAATTAACGTAATTAATTGGAAACCAGATTTAATAGTAGCCTCATATCATGGAATACCAAAAAAATATTTCGACAAGGGAGATCCTTATCATTGCTATTGTCATAAAACTACTAGACTAATTTCTGAAAAATATTCTGATATTAAAATTATGACAACATTTCAATCAAGATTTGGCCCTCAAGAATGGCTGCAACCTTATACAGACAAAACGTTTGAAGCATTACCTAAAGAGGGAAAAAAAAATATTTTAGTTATATGTCCCGGTTTTTCATCTGATTGTGTTGAGACTCTAGAAGAAATATCTATACAAGGAAAAGAAAGTTTTATCAAATCAGGTGGTGAAAACTTTGAAATGATACCTTGCTTAAATGATAATGAAGATCATATTTCTTTATTTAAACATCTTATTTCAAAAAATTTATAATTAATGAGTGGATATCTTTTATTTAAATCACTTCATTTAATAGCAGTAATTTCTTGGATGGTTGGACTTTTATATTTACCAAGAATATTTGTTTACCACGTTGAAAACTTTGAAAAGGATCAAGCTACCGAAATTTTTGAAACTATGGAAAGAAAACTTTATAATTATATCATGCGACCAGCCATGATTTTGTCTTGGCTTTTTGGAATTATATTGATTTGGATTAATGGAGTTGAAAGTTTCGCTTATTTATGGTTACAACTTAAAATTCTATCCGTAGTTATTTTAACAATTTATCATGAGTATCTTGGCAAATGTATGCGCTCGTTAAAGTCTAAAGAAAACTTAAAATCATCCAGATTTTTTAGAATAATAAACGAAATACCCACAGTGTTGCTAATTTTCATTGTTTTTATTGTGGTTTTTAAGCCTATCTAGGGTTGAAATTTTTACATCAGTATATATATTTAATTTATCTTTAACAAAAACTTCCACACATGAATATTCAAGAATTAAAAGAAAAAAGCTCAGAAAAGTTAATCACCGAAGCTGAAAAGCTAGGTATAGAAAACGCTAGCACACTACGTAGACAAGAAATTTATTTTGCAATTTTAAAAAAACTTGCTGAAAAAGGTGAAGAGATTACTGGTGGAGGTGTATTACAATTATTGCAAGATGGTTTCGGCTTCCTTAGAGCTATGGAGTCAAACTACTTACCAGGAGCTGATGATATATATGTAAGCCCAAGTCAAATCAGAAGATTTGGTTTAAGGACTGGTGATAGTGTTGAGGGACCTATTAGATCCCCAAAAGATGGAGAGAGATATTTTGCACTTCTTCAAGTAAGTAAAATAAATTTTGAAGAACCAGATAAATTTAAACACAAAATAGCATTTGATAACTTAACTCCTCTTTATCCAAACAAACAATTAGGAATGGAAGTTGAAACAAACAAAGTTGAAAAAAAACCTGATTTAACTCCAAGACTAATTGACTTAGTTAGTCCAATTGGAAAAGGGCAAAGATCTCTAATTATCTCACCTCCAAAAGCAGGTAAAACAATGATTTTACAAAGTATAGCTAACTCAATAACAGCAAATCATCCTGAATGTTATTTAATGGTTCTATTAATAGATGAAAGACCTGAGGAAGTAACAGATATGCAAAGAACAGTTGAAGGTGAAGTTATTAGTTCGACCTTCGATGAACCAGCACAACGTCACGTAGCTGTAGCAGAAATGGTAATTGAAAAAGCTAAAAGATTAACTGAACATAAAAAAGATGTTGTAATTTTATTAGATTCTATAACTAGACTAGGAAGAGCATACAATGCAGTTGTACCAAGTTCTGGAAAAGTTTTGACAGGTGGAGTAGATGCTAATGCTCTTCAAAGACCAAAGAGATTTTTTGGAGCAGCAAGGAATATTGAGGAAGGAGGATCTTTAACAATAATAGCTACTGCTCTTATTGATACTGGAAGTAGAATGGATGAGGTAATTTTTGAAGAATTTAAAGGAACCGGAAATAGTGAAACAATTTTAGATAGAAAAATATCAGAAAAAAGAATTTACCCTGCAATTGATATAACTAAATCAGGGACAAGAAGAGAAGAATTAATTTTTGACAAAAATGATCTTCAAAAAATGAATGTACTAAGAAGAATAATTGCTCCAATGGGATCTATGGATGCCATCGACTTTATTAATTCCAAATTAAAGACAACTAAGAATAATGCTGAATTTTTTAATTCAATGAACAAGCCTGCTTAGTTACAAGTATCCTAGCTCTTTCATTTCAATTTTAAACTCCTCCTCAATGTGTCGACTGGTCTCAGAATCTAATATATTTTGCCATTTATTTTTTGGGCCTAAGTAAAAAAATTTATTTTTATATCCTTTTTTATTAATCGCGCTCTCTATAAAACCGTTTTCTTTCTCCATAGCCTCAAGTTTTTCAAAAGAACTCAATTTTATTGCATTATCTATCTGTTCATCATTAAACTTAATATTAGTTAGACCACTTATAAATTCTGCTATTTTAGTAAATTCTATTTTTGGGTTTTTAATAAGATTTTCATATTTCACAAAAAGATAGTTTTTATCCATCTTTTTCCACGAAATATAATTTGTTTTCCATGAGCCAATCATTTGGGGAAGTGGATGCATAGTATTATATTTTCTAAATTTCTCTTTCTCTTCTTTCGACAAAGTTAAAATTTGGTTGTCATTAAACATTAAAGTTTTTGTTTCAGCGTATGTTTCTAAAGACCAATGATTTTTTAAAGATGTAATGATATTTCTTGGATCTCTTACTATATGTATAGTTCCAAGAGTATTCTCATAGTTAGTAAAAGAAAAACCATTAAGTTTTCCTAACATATTGTGGGTCTTAAAAAATTTTAAACTTTTATCAGAATTAATTTTTTCTTGAGCCGTAATCCAATTTTTAGCAACTTCATTTAAATTTGAAAATTCAGATATTAATCCTTTGAATTGTTTAACATTAGGGAAGTCTATTATAGCCTTTAAATGATTAAGATTTAAATTAGTTTTATCACCCATTAGTAATGAAATGATAAAAAATCTTAGCCATGTATTTCCACTTTTAGGGTATGAGGCCAACCAAATAATCATTTAAAAGATCTCTGCAAATCTTTAAAAATTTATATTCAATTAATTTAATTTAATTATAATAGTCTTATGACTATTTACGCATTATCTACTGGATCAGGAATTTCTGGAATTGCAGTAATTAGAATATCAGGTATAAAAAGTTCGCATGCCATAAAAGCTCTGACCAGTGCTTCACTTCCTAAGCCTAGAACAGCAGTCATTAAAAAATTCAGCAAAATCAATACTTCTGATCTAATAGATGAAGGGTTATTATTATGGTTTCCAGGCCCTGCGAGCTACACAGGCGAAGATATGGCAGAAATTCATGTTCACGGTAGCATAGCGGTGGTTAAATCAATATTAAATGAATTGTCAAAAATACAAGATTGTCGTTTAGCTGAGCCTGGAGAGTTTACAAAAATAGCTTTTCTAAATGGAAAATTAAATCTTATGAAAGCTGAAAGTATTTCAGATTTAATTTCTGCAGAAACAGAAATCCAAAGACAACAAGCTATTAAAATAATGAGTGGAAGAAGTTCTGAAAAATTTAATTCACTAAGGGAAAAACTTCTAAAAATTTTATCAAACGTTGAAGCTAAAATTGATTTTCCAGAAGAGGATCTTCCAGATGATTTAATTAAAGATATTAAAAATGATTCAGAAAAAATAAGAAAAGAAATTGAAATAATTTTAAACGATCAAAAAGTTGGAGAAAGAATTAGGGAGGGTTTTAAGATAGCGATCATTGGACCTGCAAATGCAGGAAAATCCTCTTTGTTAAATTATCTTTCTAATCGAGATGTAGCTATTGTTTCAGAAATTGCTGGAACAACTAGAGATGTTATTGAAGCCCATTTAAACTTGGATGGGTATCCAGTTGTGATTTCTGATACTGCTGGGATTAGAGAATCTAAAAATGAAATAGAAAAAAAAGGAATTAAATTAGCTCTGAAACGTGCTGAGGATGCTGATTTAAACATAATAGTAATAGAGCCAAAAAGCGTTGATTTTACAGGATTTTTGAACGATTTAGTGAGTGAAAAATCAATAATTGTGATAAATAAAATAGATCTTGGTTATAAAAATATCAATCAACAAATTGAAAAATTTAATCCAATTTTTTTATCAATTAAAAATGAAACTAATTTAGACGAATTGATAAATCGAATAAAAGATAAATTAAAAAATAAATTTGTAAGTTCAAACGAAACTTTAATTACTAGAGAAAGACATAGACAAAGCTTAGAGGCTTGCGTTCTAAATTTAAAAAACTTTGAAGAAAAAAATTCCCAAGAAGATTTTGATAAAGCAGCTGAGGATTTAAGGTTAGCAACGAGACACTTGGGTATGATTGTAGGAAAAGTAGATGTTGAAGAAATATTAGGTTCCATTTTTAGTGATTTCTGTATAGGTAAATAAGTATTAATTTACTGACTTTTTTGACATTTTTAACTGTTTTCTTGTAAATTTTAAGATCAATAATAAATTACAGCTATGAAAAATGAGCTGTATTTTGATGTAGTGGTAATTGGAGGGGGTCATGCTGGCTGTGAAGCAGCAGCAGCATCTGCTAGATTGGACGTAAATACTGCATTATTTACTCACAAATTTGATACAATTGGTGAAATGTCTTGTAACCCAGCTATTGGGGGATTGGGTAAAGGCCATCTTGTTCGAGAGATTGATGCACTCGATGGCATAATGGGTGAGGTTGCTGATAAATCAGGAATACAATTTCGTTTATTGAATAGAAGTAGAGGGCCTGCTGTGCGAGGACCGAGAACTCAAAGTGATAGGTCATTATATAAGAAATATATGCAAGAAAAACTTGTAAATTATTGTAATTTAAGCATTTTTATTGATCCCGTAATTGAATTCATTTTCGAAAAAAACAGTTTAATCGGTTTTGTTACACAAGAAGGTAAAAAAGTACTTTCATCAAAAGTAATTTTAACAACTGGAACTTTTCTAAATGGTTTAATTCACATTGGTAATGAAAAAACGCCTGCTGGAAGATTTAATGAAAAACCTTCAACTGGATTAAGTGAACAATTAGAAAAATATAATTTTAAAATTGGAAGATTAAAAACAGGTACACCTCCAAGACTTGATGCAACAACAATTAATTTCGAAAAACTCGAAGAGCAGCATGCAGATGAAGATCCGTATTTTTTTTCCTTCCTTACAAAAAAAAATATTAATAAACAAGTTTCTTGTAGAATGACCTATACCAATCAAGTAGTGCATGATATCATTTCCAAAAATATAAAAAGTAGTGCTATGTACTCTGGAAGTATCCAGGGTGTTGGTCCAAGATACTGTCCTTCAATAGAAGATAAAATTGTAAAGTTTGCTGACAAACAAAAACATCAAATATTTTTAGAGCCAGAAGGTCTAAATGATAAAACTATATACCCTAACGGAATTTCAACTTCTCTTCCTGCCGATGTGCAACAAGAAATATGTAATAATATCAGTGGTTTAGAAAATGTAAAGATTTTAAGGCCTGGATATGCAATAGAATATGATTTTGTGGATCCAAGGGAGCTATTTCTAACTTTAGAGACAAAAAAAATTAAAAATCTTTACCTTGCAGGACAAATAAATGGAACTACAGGCTATGAAGAAGCTGCGGCACAAGGATTGATAGCTGGAATAAATGCTGCTCTCTCTATTAAAGGCAAAGAACCGTTTATACTTGATAGATCTGAAGCATACATCGGTGTTATGATAGATGATTTGGTTACAAAAGGAGTTGCTGAGCCGTATAGAATGTTTACCTCAAGGGCAGAATACAGACTATCTTTAAGATCTGATAATGCAGACATTAGACTTACCCAAAAAGGAATTGATATTGGTTTAATATTAGATGAAAGGAAAATTATATATAAAGATAAAGCTTCTAAACTGGAAAAAAGTCTTAAAAAGATGGAAAACTCTTTAATTTCCCCCTCAAAAGCATCAAAATTTGGAATAAATATTGCAAAAGATGGCTTAAAAAGAAACGCAGTAGAAATATTAGGGCAAAAGTCTGTAAATATGTGCAAAATCAGGGAAATTTGGCCAGAAATTAAATATGTTTCACGTGAAATTGATGAGCAAATTGAGATTAGGGCTCATTATAAAGGTTATTTAAAGAAACAAAATGCAGATATATTAGCATTCAAGAGGGATGAAAATCTTAAAATACCTGAAAACTTAGATTATGATCAATTTTCTGGACTATCAAATGAAGTTAAGTCAAAATTCAAGGAAATAAAGCCAAAAACACTTGGTCAAGCACTCAGAATAGACGGAATTACTCCAGCAGCAGTATATATTTTGTTGTCTCATGTCAAAAGAAAGTCTATTAAGCATATAGCTTGATTGATTCGAAAATAATAAAAACTGATAAAATTTATATCCCAAATGTTTCACGTGAAACACTTGAGGAGCTAGTGGACTATTCACGGTCAATATTGAGCACAAACAAGAAAATAAATTTAATAAGTTCAAGCACAGAAAAGTCAATAAATACAAGGCATATTTATGATAGTGCACAAACTATTGAATTTATTGATAAAAATGACATTAAGGTATGTACAGATCTTGGCTCTGGCGCAGGGCTTCCTAGTATAGTTTTAGGTATTTTGATGAAATCTAAAAAGCGAGGTTTTAAGCTAATTTTTTATGAGAAGAGCTATCATAAGAGCAATTTTTTAAAAAAGATGGTGGAAAAGTTTAAATTGGAAGCAAATATTCACCAAAAAAATATATTTGAAGAGAAAAATTTAGTTACAGATGTAATAATTTGTCGAGCATTCAAACCTTTGCCAGTTATTTTTGATATAGCAACAAAGAATTTTAAAAACTTTAAGTACATAATTATGTATTTAGGAAAAAGTAGAAAAAAAATTTTAAAAGATGTTTCTACAAAATGGAAATTTGACTTGGAGGAAATGAAAAGTCTAACAAGTGATGAGTCATCAGTAGTTAAAATTTCAAATTTAAAAAAAAAAAATGAGTAGAAAAACTATATCGGTCATTAACCAAAAAGGTGGAGTGGGTAAGACTACAACAGTCATCAATCTCGCAGCCGGTTTAACGATGAAAGGAAAAAGAATTCTTGTAATTGATCTCGATCCACAAGGGAATGCTACAACAGGCCTTGGATTATCCAATGCAACAAGTTCTAATCAAACAATTTACAATGTATTAAATGGAAATAGAAAAATTTCAGATGTAATCCAGTCTACAAGTTTTGAAAATTTAGATTTGATATCATCTAATGTTGATTTGTCTGGTCTAGAGGTAGAGACAGCAGGTGATAGTCGTAGAGCCTTCAAATTGAAAGATGAATTAACCACAATTTTAAACAATTCTGAGCCGTCTTACGATTATATCATAATTGACTGCCCACCATCCTTAAGTCTCCTAACAATCATGGCATTGGTAGCCTCTGATGCGCTAGTGGTACCACTTCAGACAGAATTCTTTGCTTTAGAGGGTCTTACACAGCTAATGAAAACAATTGAGAGGATTAAGTCTAACCTAAATCCTTCTTTAGACATAAGAGGAATACTTCTGACAATGTATGACAAGAGAAATAAATTATCAGGCGAGGTTGAAACAGAGGCAAGGAACTATTTTAAGGACAAAGTTTATAGTACACATGTACCAAGAAATGTCAGATTATCAGAGGCACCTTCGCACGGTGTCCCTGTTCTTATTTATGATAAGACTTGTCCAGGAAGTAGAGCATATTTTAGTTTTACTGAAGAATTTTTAAACCAAGAAAAACCAGTGGAGAGCGCAGCATGATGAATCCGTTTAAATCAAAAAAAGGACTTGGAAGAGGCCTGTCTTCCTTGATAGGTGATAGTGATAAAATTAATGATAAAAAAAATGTTTCTATAAGTTTATTAATTAGAAACAAGTACCAACCTAGAAAAAAATTTGATGAAGTAAGTTTGGAAGAATTAACTAATTCTATAAGAGAGCGAGGCATTATCCAACCTATCATCGTAAGACCATCTTCTGATGAAGAAGATAAATTCGAAATAATAGCTGGAGAGAGAAGATGGCAGGCTGCACAATATGCAGGATTACACGAGGTACCAGTAATAGTAATTAATGTAGACAATCTTAAATCACTAGAATTTGCAATTGTCGAAAATGTTCAAAGAAAAGATTTAAATCCTATTGAAGAAGCAGAGGGTTATAAAAGATTAATAGATGAATTTAGTTATGACCAAGATAAAGTATCAAAATTTATTGGCAAAAGTAGAACGTATATATCTAATTGTTTAAGACTCCTTACTCTTCCACAAGAAATAATACAATTAATTATTGACGAGAAATTATCACAAGGCCATGCAAAAATTTTAGTTGGATTAGATAATTCGATTTTGTTAGCAAAGAAAATTATTTTAAAAAAATTATCAGTTAGACAAGCTGAAAGTATAGTACGTATGTTGAAGTCTAGCTCTAATATTAATTCTAAAAAAAAAGATCCAAATATTGTAAGTCTTGAAGAAGAGTTAACAGATAAAATTGGAATGAGGGTTTTTGTTAAAAATAAAAGAAATAACTCTGGAACTATTAGTTTAGAGTATAAAGGAACTGATCAACTTGACAGGTTGGTTGATATTATTAAGCAAAACTATTAGTAGTTACTCACAAAATTAGAGACGAAGAGCATTGAATTTGTTGTATTTTTTTTTACTAAAGTTTCCAAGTCATTGATTTTAAAAATTATTTGTTTTACCTCGTTTGTTGACCACGATTTAGCTTGTTTTTTCACAATATCTTTTTCCTTCCAAAATATTGGAGGTTTAAAATTAGTTAAAACTTGATCAATGTTCACATTTTTGTCAATTTCATTTTTTATTTTAAATAGTCGCTTAGATTTATTTAATATTGTTCTTATGATTAATATACAGTCCTCCGGTGAATAGTTGTTTTCGTTGAGAATATTAGAAACTTTTTTTGTATTTTTAGCTAAATAATTATCCGATAATTCGAATACACTATAGTTTTCAGCTAGGTTAGAGAGTTTAAATACTTCCTCATTACTAATTTTTTTTTTAGTAAAAGATAAATTTTTCAATTTTGAAAGCTCATTGTTTAAATTAATTCTGTCTCCTTTAGATCTTTCAACAAGTACATTTTTGATTTCTTGAGATAAATTAAAATTATTTTCCCTTAAAAAATCATTAATAATTAAATTTAATGATCGAGCGTCATCTTCATAAACAGGTGTACAAACTACTGCTTTTTCCTTTTCAAATAAACTTCGTAATTTAGATTTTTTTTCTAAAGCAGAGGATTTAATTATAACTTTAGTCTCTAGATTTCCTCTCTCTAAAATTTCATTAATTAAAATGCAGATTTTATCTGTTGCCCTTGAGATAATTATTAGTTTTCTAATCTCAAAAAGAGATTTATTTAATACACTTGATATAATTTCGTTTTTATTTTTCAAAATTTCTTGTTCATCGTACTTTAATATCTCTCCATCAAAGTTTTTTAAATAAAAATTATTTATAATATCCTCTTTTATGCCTTCGTTATTTCCATAAATTAAATGAATATTTAATTTAGTAGATTTAAGTTTTTCCAATTCAAAACTTTTAATTATCATATAGATTTATGATTGAGGAAATAATATTATCACTCAAACTCCCTGAAATATTATCCATGATAATTTTTTCACTTTGAGCAAGTTCAAATAAATCATTATCATTATTGTAGATATTACTTTTTTTAATTTCTCTTTCTAATAGAATTCCTTCATTGTTTGAAATCTTATATTCAATTGCGATGATCATCTCATATTTTAATGGATCACCTTTTGAATCTTTGGATACTATGTTTCTTTTTTTTTCTGAAAAAATATTTAAATTATATCTCTTTTTATCAACGCTTTTATTTTTTTGAATTATATTCAACTTATTTTCAATTATTTTATTTATTTCCTTTTCACCATTAAAAATTACCTCACCAACTTCAAAATTATAATTTTTTTGTGTAAACATCGGATTATATCCACATGAAGTCACTATTAATATTAAACTAAGAAAACTTATTTTAATCAAAAATTTAGTCATTAAGTAGAATGTTAATTAATCTATTTTTTACAAATATAATTTTATCAATAGATTTTCCTTTTAGAAACTTTTCTGATAATTTATTTAACTGTATTACTTTCATAAGGGTATTTTCATCGATGTCTCTACTTTCATTTAAAATTGCTCTTTTTTTGCCATTAATCTGAACTACGTAATCAATTTTATTGTCTTCTAGTAAATCTCCGTTTACTTCTGGCCAATAGTGTTCTTGATCATATCCTAGATCTTCTAAACATTCTGATGAAAAGTGGGGAATAGCTGGAGAAAATAATATTAATATCTTTTTATAATTTTCTCTTAGAGACTCGCTATCAATATTACTTTTAATTTCTCTGTTAATAAAATTATATGTTTCATATATATTTGCAATAATCACATTATAATTAAATCCATCTAAATTATTATTAAATTTGTTTATCATCTGATTAATAAATTTTTCAAAGTTTAAATTTTTCTGATTAGTTGAACTATTATTTCTAATTTTTTCACTTATTTTTTTATGTAGTGTCCAAAGTTTTTGCAAGAATTTATAAGATGCTACCATTCCTTGTTCAGACCATTGAACATCTTTTTCAGGCGGGCTATCAGATAATATAAATAATCTTACTGCATCAGCTCCATAGTTATTTATTATATTTTCAGGATCAATTACATTTTTTTTTGATTTGGACATTGACTCGGATGGACCTACTTTTACTTTTTCTTTTTGGCCACCTCTTTTTTGGTATTCATTTCCAACATATTCTATTTCATCTGGGCTAAGCCAATTATTATTTTCATCTTTATAAGTCTCATGACATACCATCCCTTGAGTAAATAAACCTTTGAATGGTTCATCAAATTTAAAGTCTTTATTTTGATATCCTAATGCTTTCAAAAAAAAACGTGAATAAAGTAAATGTAAAATTGCATGTTCAACACCCCCAATATATTGATCTACAGGCATCCAATAATCAATATCTTCTTTTTCATATCCATATTTTTTATCTCTTGGAGAGCAAAATCTAAGATAATACCAGGATGAGCACACAAAAGTGTCTAAAGTGTCGGTTTCCCTTATATATTTTTTGCCATTCATAACAATATTTTTCCAATCGTTAATTGAGTCCAATGGGTTTCCCTTTGAATTTAAATTAACATTTTCTGGAAGTTTTACGGGTAAATCTTTTTTTGGAATTGTGACCACATTACCTGCTTCATCATAAGCCATTGGTATTGGACACCCCCAATATCTTTGCCTTGAAACACCCCAATCCTTTAATCTAAAATTAATTTGTTTTTTTCCAATTTTTTTCTCTTCCAAAATATCAATAGTTTTAAGAATTGACTCCTCTGGAGCCTTTAGTTTGTTAAGAAACTCAGAGTTTATTATTGTCCCTGAGCCAGGGTAAGCTTCATCTTTTACCTCAAAATTATCATCCTCATTATCAGGCTTTACAACGGTTTTAATTTTTAAATTATATTTCTTTGCAAAATCGTAATCTCTCTGGTCATGAGCCGGGCATCCAAATACTGCTCCAAATCCATAATCCATTAATACAAAATTAGCAAAGAAAACTGGTACCTTTTGGTTGGCGTTTAGAGGATTGATTGCCATTAAGTTAGTTTTGAAACCTATTTTTTCTCCAATAGCAATTGCTTCCTCAGTAGTTCCTGTTTTGGAACACTCATTTTTAAATTGCTGAAATTTTTTATCAGTTTCATAGTATTTAGAAATTTCATGATCTACTGAAAGAGCTAAAAATGAAAATCCAAATAAAGTATCTGGTCTTGTTGTAAAACATTTAATTTCTCTTATTGGTAGATTTCCTTCAACCTGAAAAGCAATTTCACAACCAAATGATTTACCTATCCAATTTTTTTGCATGACTTTTACTTTATTTGGCCACTCTTCTAAATTATCTAAACCATTTAATAATTCATCAGAAAATTTAGAAATTTTAAAAAACCACTGATTTAATTTTTTACGTTCAACAATAGCTCCAGATCTCCATCCTTTACCGTCAATTACTTGCTCATTTGCAAGTACAGTTTGGTCTACAGGATCCCAGTTTACATAG
This sequence comes from uncultured Pelagibacteraceae bacterium, assembly GCA_902594335.1. Classification (GTDB taxonomy): domain Bacteria; phylum Pseudomonadota; class Alphaproteobacteria; order Pelagibacterales; family Pelagibacteraceae; genus Pelagibacter. Next base: position 23,852 of record CACJLY010000010.1, read on the forward strand.
TTTTCTTTTCTATAAACTAAACCTTTTTCATAAAGTTCTAAAAAAAATAATTGTTGGTGTTTATAATATTCCTCTGAACATGTTGAAATTTCTCTTTCCCAATCTATTGAAAGACCAAGTCGCTTTAATTGTTCTTTCATTGCTAATATATTTTTATTTGTCCATTCTTTTGGATCTAAATTATTTTCTCTTGCAGCATTTTCTGCTGGCATTCCAAATGCATCCCATCCCATTGGATGCATAACATTAAAACCTTTTAATGATTTATATCGAGATAATACATCACCTATAGTGTAGTTTCTAACATGACCCATATGTATTTTACCTGATGGATAAGGAAACATCTCAAGGCAATAAAATTTTTCTTTCGAATGATCTATAGAAGATTTAAAAACCTCTGATTGTTCCCACTTTTCTTGCCACTTAGACTCTACTTTTTTAAAGTTATATCTTTCTATGGATGTCATGATTTATAGCCAGAAAATAGTTATTGAGCTGAAACTTTGCCTTTATATTCTTTAAAGTTTTTATCTTTTTTTTGTTTTTTATATACAGCAGCTTTATTTAAAATTTCTTTCTTTAATTCTGCAGAAAGAGGTCCTGTCTTTTGAGATATCTTACAGCTTGCTACCTGATTACATTTTTTATAAAAAATTTTTATGTCAAGTGCATCAGACCTTACTTCATTAGTTAAAAAACGAATTGATATTTTTACTGACTCGTCCAAATTACTACCATCGGAATACCAATCAGTTATTATAATCCCCCCGCTGTAATTAACCGATGCAAGAGGCATAAAGTCTAATGTATCCAAAGATGCTCTCCAAAGTTCATTTGCACTAGCAAACATAAAGTCCCCACCTTTACCTTTTCTACCTTTTAAAGCATTATCTAATCTAAATCCTTTTCCTTCCTCGAGATTTTTTTTAACTCTTAATTTTGGATCTGGAGGATTTTTTCTAGCGTCACCACCTGGCATTCCTTCACATGAAGTTAACAAGATCAAGAGTAATCCTAAAAACGTTAATAAATATGAGTTTTTCAATTTTGACATAATTTAATCTTTAAAAATAAGTATTAGATGAAAAAGCATAATAATTAAAAGAATTATTTTATAAATGCTCAAAATGCTATTTATTTCAACAATTTTTAGTGATGTAAAAATACAACACTTAGCTAAAATAAGTCTTTAATTCTAATATTATCAATAAATATTAGTAATAACTGATAAATAAGTCAGTGTTTAATATTAAACTATAAACGAAAGGTAATAATATGGACAATCTAAAGAAAATAGGATTGACAGCATTAGGTACAGTTTTAGTAACAGCTGGTTCTGCGCAAGCAGCTAGCATGTCAGTATCAGGTGCTACTTCAATCTTCTTCAATGGTGAAGATAACAGTGACAAAGGAAACGGTTGGTCAATGACTGACTCGATCACTTTCAGTGCGAGCGGTGAAATGGACAACGGTTTTACTATATCTACTTCAATCGAAATGGATGGTCACACAGCTAGTGAGTCTGACAGAAGCATTTCAATAGACACAGGTGACTTTGGTAAAATCACTTTCTCAGGTGATGGAAGCTCAGGACCAATTGGTGCATGGGATGATGTAACTCCAAGTGCAAACGAAGAAGCACACGGTACAGCTGTTTCTGGAACTGCAACTGGAGCAACTTCTGATGCTGCTGACGAAAATTTCTTCGTCTTTGATTACACAGCAATGGATGGATTGGCGATTAAAGCGTCTTACAGACCATCAAATACAACAGCTTCAATTGATAGCTCATCTGAGTTTGGTGTATTGTATACAGGTGTCGATGGTTTATCAGTATATGCTGCAATGGGTGAGAATAATGATGCTGCCAATAGTGCTGACTTATCGAACTTTGCAGTTACATATGCAATGGGTGCAATCACAGTTGGATACCAAAACAATGAAGTTGACTTTGGTACAGGTACAGCAGACAGAGACTTTACTGCAATGGGAATATCTTATGCAGTAAGTGATGATCTTTCAGTATCATACAACATTTCAGAAGTTGACTATGAAGCATCTGGAAGTGAAAATCAGGATGCTGTAGGTATAAGTTTCTCTTATACTTCAGGTGGAATGACTGTCTCTGCTACGCATTCAACAATTGATAACGTAGCTGGAAGTTCATCAGCAGATAACGAAGGTTACGAAGTAAACTTTGCATTTGCGTTCTAATTAAAGAATTAAATTCTTATAAAAAAAGGCCTCTTTTCAGGGGCCTTTTTTTTGTTTAAAATGTGAAATACCTGCGAAGCCAACTGATTTCGTAAGATTTATAAGTTTAATATTTTCCTTAGAAATTCCACCTAAAGCAATAATACCCCTATAAGTGTTATTTGATAAAATGTTAAATTTATTTAACCCTAAAAAGTTTGCATTATTTTTAAATAATGATGACAAAAAAATCTCTTTTACTTTTTGTTTTTCTTTAATTCTTATCTCCCTTAAATTGTGGGCTGATCCTATAAGTTTAAAATTCTTTTTAAAGTTATAATTTAAGTGAGTAAAACTCTCGTTAAAAGAAGGGAGATAGGCACCATCCAAATTTAAACTCAGAGATAATTTGATATTATTTGATAAGAAGAACTTAATATTTTTCCTTCTACAATAATCTCTTATATAAATAATTTCAGTTGTTTTGTATTTTTTTTTGTAATTTCTATAAATTATACTAGTATTTATGCTTTGTTTATCAATGATACCTTTTTTAAATTCATCTATAAAGTAATATAGTTTAAGAAACTTTTTATGCATGAAACAGTTAAAAATTTAATATCAATTCAAAGCTTAATCAATTCAAAATTGTTAGAATTAGAAGAAAAGATCAGAATACCTAAAATAATTGCAGTGTCTAAAACTTTTAAAATAGATCACATTTTACCACTTATACAGTACGGTCACTTAGATTTTGGTGAAAATAAAGTTCAAGAAGCAATTGAAAAATGGACAGATATAAAACTTAAGAATAAAAAAATCAAACTACATTTGATTGGAAAACTTCAAACAAACAAAGTTAAATTTGCTGTTAAAATATTTGATTATATTCACTCAATGGATAATGAAAAGTTAGCAAAAAAAATAGCAGAAGAACAAGTTAAACAAAACGTAAAACCAAAAATTTTTATTCAAATAAATCTTGGTAATGAAAGTCAAAAGTCTGGAATAATTAAGGAAAACTTATTAGATTTTTACAAATTCTCAAAAGATTTAGGACTAAACATAATTGGTATTATGTGTATTCCACCATTTAATGAGGATTCTACAAAATTTTTTTCAAAAATGAGTGAACTTCAGAAAATAACTAATACAGAGGAGTTAAGTATGGGAATGTCCTCAGATTATCTAAGAGCAGTTGAATATAAATCAACATATTTAAGAATTGGATCAAATATATTTGGTCAAAGAAGCTAATTAATCTTTATTTTTGTATTCTTATTAATAAGTTTTAACAAAATCAAAAAGTCTTTTTTATTTATTGCTATACATCCAGAAGTTGGTTTAAATTTTTTCGTTAAATGAATAAAAATTGCACTTCCTTTACCAATCACAGTTTTTTTCGTATTATAATTGATTGGAATTAAAAAATCATATTTATAATCTCTCCTAAATAATTTTTCGTGCCTTATATTCTTGCTAGATTTTGTTAATTTGTTGTAATACTTTTTGCTTTTAACATCATCACACCAACCCATATCCTTTTCTATAGGAACGCATTTTAATTTAGTTAAAGGTTTTGCATTACGATCTTTTCGATAAAAAAGATTACCCAAACTAAATATTCCAACAGGCGTTTTTTTGTCTCCCTCAATTTTGTTTTTAGCAAGTCCTTTTTTACCAATTGAACATCTAAAAATAAAATCGTCGAAAAGAAGAGTTACTTTATTTTTTATTATAATTGTCATATTGTTTTATTATATATGAATAATCAAACATTAGTAATTTATGAATTTAATATTTTGTATGAAATTTTAAAAGAATTAGAAAATTATCTAAACTTTACTTTAGTTACTTGTAAAAATAATGAAATTTCGAAAATCAACAATAAAGAAATAAACTATATAATAATATCTAAAAAAAAATTAAGCAAATTTGAAAATCAAATCATAATAGATAAATTTCCAATAAGTATTAAAAAGTTAATAGAAAATATTAATATTAATTTCTTAAAAAAAAAATATAATCAACAATCTGAAATAATCATTGGTGAATATAAATTAAATTTAAATTCAAGAGTAATTTATAAAAATAATAATTCTTTGAATTTAACAGAAAGGGAGGCAAATATAATTTCTTTTCTCAATAGTTCAAAAAATCCAATAAATATAGATAAATTACAATCTGTAGTTTGGGGACATAATTCAAAATTAGAAACTCACACTGTTGAAACTCATATATATAGGTTAAGAAAAAAAGTGCTTGAAACATTTAACGACAATTCCTTCATAGTAAGTTCTAAATTAGGTTACACAATCAAGTGAATTCAGAAGACATAAAATTTAATGAAACTTTTAAAATAGCTATTGAAAATCATAATAACAAGAGATTTGATGCTGCAGAAGAAACTTATTATAAATTATTAAATTTAAAACCTAACAATCCTCAAATAAATTTCAACCTTGGGACACTTTTAGCGCAACAAAAAAAGTTTGATCTAGCTAAAAAATACCTTCTTAAAGCATCTGATTTGTCTCATAATGATCCAAAAATAAATACTAATTTAGCAAATTTATATTTTGAAACTGGAGATATTAATAAATCCATTAGTTATTTAGACAAAGTAATTAAATTAAAACCTAAATTTGCACAGGCATACTTAAATAAAGGTATTATTTTAAATAATATCGGAAAATTTAGTGAAGCTGCTCGTATTTTTGAAAAAACAATTGAATTAGAGCCAAATAATTCATATTTTTATAATATTATTGGTTCAACTTATATTGAGCTTGGAGACTTAAAAAAAGCAATCATAAATTTACGTAAATCATTAAATATAAATTCAAAAAACCTAAATGCAATTAATAGCTTGGTTAAAATTTTTAAAACTACACAATTATCAAATATATCAAAAAAGAATATTGAGGAACTTACAAAGCTATTTCTCTTTTTGTATAAAAAAAATTTAATAAATCATGACGACCTTTTTAATAATGCAAAAATTTTACTACCTGTTCAAGATAAGAATAACAATCTTCAAAATTTATTAAATCAAGATCTAAAATTGATTGAAAATAGTTTAGTAAATAAAATAATTTCGAGCGAACTTTTCCTATTAATGTTACAAAAATCTATTTTTAGGGATGCATTTTTTGAGAAATTTATTTACAAAATAAGAAAAGAAATACTTTTTTTCATTGAAAAGTCAAAAAAAAATAAACTTGGTAATTTTTTAAATTTTATAATTTCTTTAGCTGAGCAATCTTTTTTAAATGAATATATATTATTTCAATCAAAGGAAGAATTAAGTATTGTTAAAAAATTAGAGAACGTAATAATTAAATCAAAAAAAATAAATGAACTAGAAATTTCTATTTTAGCTTGTTATAACCCATTATATAAATCATTCAAAATTATTGAAAAGTTAAAAAACTATAAATCAAATAACAATTTGTTTAATGATCTAATTAAAATGCAAATTAAAGAGCCTTTGAAAGAGGAAGAAATAAAAAAATCTATAAAATCTATAGGGAAAATATCTGACGATATATCTAAAAAAGTAAAGGAGCAGTACGAGGAAAATCCCTATCCAAGATGGCGATACTCAACGCGAATACCAACTACAAACTTTTTATCATTGCTTAATTACGATATACGTCCAAATAAATTTATTTCAGCTAATAAATTCAATAATCCAAAAACCCTAATCGCAGGATGTGGCACTGGGAAACAATTAAATAATATTCTTGCACGTGAAAACTCAAACGTGGTTGCATTTGATTTAAGCTTATCTAGTTTGGCTTATGCAAAGAGAAAAATTGATGAAGTTGGCTCAAAAAAAATAGAATTTCTACATGGAGATATTTTACAACTAAACAAGTTGAACAGGAAATTTGATATCATTGAATGCATGGGTGTATTGCATCATATGGAGAATCCAGTTAAAGGACTAAATATCTTAAAAAATCTATTAGAACCTGACGGTGTTCTAAAATTAGGTTTGTATAGTGAAATAGCAAGGAAACACATAATCGAACTTAGACAATTTACAAAAGATAGAAACTTTAAAAACAATATAATTGATATTAGAAATTTTAGGGAAAATATTAAAAATCATGAAAACAAAATACTAAGAAAAGTACTTAACAGTAATGATTTTTATTCCACCTCAAACGTGAGAGACTTAATTTTTCATGTTCAAGAACATAGATTTACAATCCCCCAAATTTCTCAAATTTTGCAAGATAATAACTTAGAATTTCTTGGTTTTACTTCTCCAGAAATAAAAAAAAAATACTCACGAAGTTTTCTTGACGATAAGAAAAATATTTCCTTAGAAAATTGGCATAAATTTGAAAATGAAAATCCCGATTCATTTAGAGCAATGTATCAATTTTGGGTAAAAAGAAAAAATAATGATTAAAAAAAATTATATTGCAAAAGATTTATTTACAAAGAAATACAAGCCAAGAGTTATAAAACCAAAAAAAGGCAAAGGTAGTTTTAAAAGAAAAAAAAAATGATTTTTTAGAGTCTAGCCCCAATTTGTTGAATAACTTTAGATGACATTTCAGTCCCTTTATCTAAACTTTCTTTCAATGTCATATTATTTACATGTCCATGTAGAAACCCTGCAGCAAAAAGATCACCAGCACCCGTTAAGTCAACAATTTTTAGGTCTTGTTTGACTCCGCATTCAACAACTTCATCACCATTTAAGGCAACTGCGCCTTTTTCACCTCTAGTTAAAACAATAATTTTTCCAAGCGACTTAGAGAAACTAATTACTTCATCAAAAGATTTTGCGTCAATCAGAGACATTATCTCTTGCTCGTTGGCAAAAGTTATATCTAATTTGTTTTTAACTAAATCTAAAAAGTGAGGCTTATGTCTATCAACACAAAATTGATCTGATAGTGACATTGCAACTTTTTTTGCACTTTGAATTGCTTTTTCAAAAGCTTTTTTGGGTTCTCCCTCGTCCCAAAGATAACCCTCTAAAAGTATTGTTTCACTTTGTTTAATTGCATCCACACTTACATCATTTTCATTAATCTTACCTGCAGTTCCCAAAAAAGTACACATTGTTCTCTCAGAGTCGGGCGTAACTAGTATTAAACAAGTCCCAGTTGGTAAATCTTCTTTTTTTTTTGAATAAATATATTTAACGTTCTCTTGTTTCAAACCATCTTCGTATTTTCCACCAAGATCGTCGTCATTTACTTTACCTATAAATCCTACTTCATTTCCAAGTTGAGATAATCCTACAATTGAGTTAGCAACTGATCCACCTGAAACTGTTTTTTCAATTTTAAGATTTGATAGCAAATCTTTAAACTCTTTATCATCAAAAATCAACTTCATGGTACTTTTAGTTAAATTATTTTTAGTAATAAAATCATCTTCTACTTTGCAAATTACGTCTACAATTGCATTTCCAATTCCTAATATCTTCATATTTATGCTTTCTTGGTTATAAGTGGTTTTTTTCTCTTAGGATAACAAGTAGTACAGATTTTACAAGATAAACCATAGCAATCTCTTGCTTTACAATATTCTCTTCCATAATAAATAATTTGAAGATGTAACTTATTCCAATATTTTTTAGGAAAAAGTCTTTTAAGATCTTCTTCTGTCTGAACTACATTCTTTCCACTGGTTAAACCCCATCTTTGTGCTAGCCGATGAATATGGGTATCTATCGGAAAAGCAGCATATCCAAACCCTTGAGACATCACTACACTAGCTGTTTTATGCCCAACACCTGGTAATTCTTCAAGTTGTTCGAAGGTTTTTGGAACTTTCCCGTTGTATTTTTCAACTAAAGTTTTTGATAAATTATAAACACTTTTTGCTTTAATTCTAAAAATACCAATACTTCGTATTAGTTTTTCGATTTTTTTTCTTCCTAATTTAACAAAGTGTTCAGGCTTATTATATTTTGGATATATATTTTTAGTGACATTGTTAACATTAACATCTGTACACTGTGCAGATAAAAGAACAGATACTAATAAAGTAAAAATATTTCTGTGTTTGAGAGGTATTGGCGTTTTTGGATATATTTTGTTTAAAGTCCGAAGAACAATTTTTGCCCTTTGCTCCTTGCTCATTTAAAATTTAAAACATCACGCATTGAATATAAACCTGGTTTTTTTTTCATTAGCCATTTTCCAGCTGTCAAAGCTCCTTCGCTGTATAAAGCCCTATCAAAAGCTTCGTGATTTAATGTAATAATTTCTTTTCCACTTGAAAATTTAACTTCGTGTTCACCAACTGTTTTACCTTTTCGTATTGAGTTAAAATTTATTTTTTTTCCATAAGGAAAACTTTTTTTATTAAGATATCTTTTTCCAAATAAATTATAAAAATCTTTATTTTTGCCAACAGCAATTCCTTTACCCAACATTAACGCTGTTCCAGATGGATAGTCTATTTTATGTTTATGATGAACCTCATATACTTTACTTAAAAAATTATTCCCTAATGATTTAGATGCTATTTCGGTTAAATACATTAACAAATTTATGCCTAAGCTCATATTTCCAGCTTTCAGTATTGGAATTTTCTTTGAAAATTTTTTTATAAGACTTTCTTCTTTTTTGGTAAATCCGGTTGTACCAATAACAACTCTTTTTTTAAGCTTTGATGCAATTTTGAGAATTTCAAAAGTACAATTAGGGACAGTAAAATCGATAATTAAATCAACATTTTTAAAGGAATCTTCATTATTTAAACTAGGTTTAATTCCAGAAATTTTTTTTTTTATTAATCTATTTTCTGTAAGAGTTGTTAGTTTTAAATTTTTATCAACTCTAGAGGATTTTACCAGTTGTTGGCCCATTCGTCCCATGCAACCAGATATCGCTAAATTTACTTTGCTCATTAAATTTTTTTAATATATTTTTTCAACAATATACAACAATTATGGTTATTAAATACCTTTTAAAATTATTTTTGGTTCTAATTTTTTTTGTGTCTATCAATCAATCTAAAGCTGACTTTTTTAAAGATATAACATCTCTCATTGATAATAACGATTTTAGACTAAGTTATGGTGTGTCTGTAACTGATATAAATCAAGATAATAAATATGAATTTGTTGTTACTGGGTTTGGGTTTTCAAATTTAGCGTTGTCTTACCAAAATGGGAAACTTATAAATATAAATAAAAACGAAATCTTTGATGATGCTAAAAGAAAAACTATTGGGGTTGCTGCTTGCGATATTGACCAAGATGGATTTGAAGAAATTTATTTTTTAAATACTGATACCTATAGTGGAGAAAAAAAATATTCAGACCGATTGATTGATAATAGTAATAATGGTTTAATTGATTTATTTGAAAAAGATATTAACAAAAAAAATTTAAACTTAACTGCTGGCAGGTCTGTTGTTTGTGTTGATAGAAATGGTGATGGAAATTATGGCATATATGTTGCCAATTACGGGGGTCCGACTAGGTTTTATGAACAAAATTCCGGACAAATACTAGATTTAGCAGAGCAACTGCAAATTGATAGAATAACAGGTGGAAGAGCTGTAGTTGCAGGAAATATTTTATCAGGAAAAACTGACATATTTGCTGCAAACGAAAGAGGTAAAAATTTTTTATATTATAATTCTGATGGTTTATTTCAGGATATAGCTAAGGATTATAAAGTTGATGATCAATTTGAAAATGGAAGAGGTACAACTTTATCAGACATACTCTATAGAGGTAGATTAGATATAATCACATCCAATTGGAATGGTTATCATAGGGCTTTTGTATTAGAAGATAACAAATTTAAAGATATCGCTACTCCAACCTATAATATTCCTACTAGAATCAGAACAGTGATATCAGCAGACTTTGATAATGATGGCTATGATGAAATATTTATGAATAATATTGGCGAACCAAATAAATTATTCAAAATAAAAGAAAATGGTTTTTTTGAAGAGGTAAAAATTCAAAATGCTTACGAGTCAAATGGTTTAGGAACAGGAGCAGCAGTTGCAGATATAGATGAAGATGGAATTTTAGAATTAATAATTGCCCATGGAGAATCTGGTATGCAACCATTGACTATGTATAAAGCAGATATTAAAGATGACTTCAGTTATATAAGAATAAAACCATTAAATAAATATGGTGCACCTGCAAGAGGCGCAACAGTTATACTGAAATCAAACCTAAGAAATCACGCTAAAACCATAGATGCTGGTTCTGGATATTTATGTCAGATGGAACCTGTGGCGCATTATGGCATCAGAGATAGTGAAAAAAATTTTTCAGCAAAAATAGTTTGGACCGACGGTTCTTCTCAGACAATAAAAATAAATGAATTTAATAAAACAATAGAAGTAAATCAAAAAAAATAGGACAATAACACTCAATTTAACAGGCTAACTAATTAAAGTATTCTATATAAAAATCATGAATAAATTAAAATATTTAATAATTTTTTTTCTACTAATATCGTTTAGTTTAATAAAACCGACATATTCAAATCAATTTAATTATTATGCTGATTTAGTGAAAGATTGGCCAAAAATTTTCCCAGATCAAAATAGAAATGCAGCAGGTCCAAAATTCTTCAAACACATATTATCAAAAAAAATCACATACCAAGATTTTATAGAATATAATAAGCTATTTTGTGCTGTCTCTGGGTCGTTGATTGATCCAAACAGTAAACCAGAATTTGTTTATCTAAAAAATGCTCAAAATGATGAAAAAATGTGCGGTTTCTATTATAAATGTTGTTATCCTTGTTCATGTGATTTAATGAAATACTCTAAAGTAATAAAAATGAAATACATTTTTACAGACGGTGAAAAAGAATTTTTTGTTCTCACAATAAAAAACCCTTGTGCTAAAAAAGATTTTCCAAGGGAAGTAAACAAGAATTATTTCTGCAATCAAGATAAACTTGATGATAATCAAGTATTTGTATTAGATGATAGGCTAGTTATTGGTTTATTTCATAACGCTACAAAATGTAATTTACAAAGTATAGCTGCAATTGATAATCACCAAATAACTGGACAGTATTGTGAAATAAGGAATAATGCTCCACTAGAAGAAATTCAAGGTGGTATGGGAGATATTTTTATTAAACTAGCTAGAGATTAAAATTCATTGATTTAGACTAATTTTTCTGTACTAAATTTATATAAATAGTTTCCAGTTGTTTTGTAAAATTTTCTATTTTAAATAAGGAAGAGGTCTGGCAACTATTTACAAGTTCTTCTTTTAACTCTAAAAGTTTATTTCTATTATTTCCAAAATAAGTCGCTTTTTCCTCAAATTGTTCGTTTGTTTTAGCTACTAACTTACTCAAATTTACCTGCTCCAATATACTTGCGCATACTCTTGAGTGAAAAGATCTGCCAATTAAAGTAATTATTGGAATTCCCATTCTTATAGCATCACTTGCAGTTGTATGTGAACTATAGGGAAAAGTATCCAAATAAATATCTGCTAAAGTTAAACGTTCTAAATGTTCTTTTTGAGAAATTTTACTAGCGAAGATAATTCTTTCCTTTTTAATATTTCTTTTTTGTGCCTCACTCTTTAGATTTTCAACAGATTCATCATTTGATTTTAGTAACCATAAAATACTGTTTGGAGCTTTTTCTAAAATGTTCATCCATGAATCAAAAATTTTAGGATTAATTTTAAAATTTGATCCAAAATTGCAAAATATTACTTTATCTTCCGGAAGGCTAAAATCTTTCTTTCTTAAATCTTTAATTTTTAATTTTTCATAATTCGAGTTTGGTTGGTAACAGTTAGGTAAATAAACTACTTTCTCTGAATAATTTTTTATCTCATCTTTTGGTATAACTATTTGATCTGCAATTATGTAATCCATAAAATTTGTACCAATTGAACCTGGATAACCTAAATAATTTATTTGTATGGGTGCAACTCGATTTGAAAAAAGTTTAACTCTATTAAACGCAGTGTATCCACAAAGGTCAATAGCAATGTCAATGTCAATTTCTCTTGTCAATTCATAAACTTCTTTGTCAGATAAATCTTTAATCTCAATAAATTTGTTAAAATAATCTTTTATTTCTGCAGTAAATTCATCATTTTTATGTTTCTCGAATGAGAAGGCATATACCTCGAATTTTGATTTGTCATGATGCTTAAATACATCTTTTATTAAATGAAGAACTGGATGATTTCTAAAATCTGGAGAAAAATATCCAATTTTTATTTTATCTGATTTATTTTTCTTCATCTTAGATATTTCAAAATTATTTGTTAAATATTTTTCATCAAAATACATTTTAGAGGCCAATAGGTGAATTTCTGGATTATCTATAATACTTAACAGTTCAAATGGTGTAGATACTTTTTTATTATCTTTTAGTTTAGATATTAATGCTTTCCGATAACTTTCAACGTCTGCCCATTCACAAATATACATTTTATTATGAATTAGTCTCCCAAGTACATAGTGATGATCTTGATTAATATCATATGCTTTTTTATAGTTATTTGCTGCCTCATTAAATTTTGCTGTCTCATGAAAAACATTTCCTAAATTCTCGTAAGCTGATACGTATTTATCATTTATATTAATTGCTTTTCTGTAATTAATGATTGCTTCATCAAATTTACTTATATCCTTATAAACATTGGCTAAGTTATTAAATGCCAAAAAATATTTATTATTCAGTTCAATTGATTTTTCATAATTCAAAATTGATTTTTCAAAAAGCTTTAACTCTCTATAAACGTTAGCAATATTTGAATAGGCTACAAAATTTTTAGGGTCAATTTCTATTGATTTTTTAAAATTTTCAATTGCATCTTGATGTTTATTTAGTTGAAAATAGCAATTTCCAATATTGTTGTAAGCTTCAGTAAATTTTGGATTTATGGTTAATAATTTTTTGAATACCTCTATCGACTTATTATATTTTTTTAAATTTTGGTAAGCACCTCCAAGATTATTTTGAGCACCAATATTTTCGGGATCTAATACAGTACATTTATTTAAATAAATGACAGAATTTTCAAAATCCTTTATTTGTAGGTAAGCAGTGCCTATCAGAAAAAATAAATTTGGATTTTTACTATTACTCGAAATTGCTTTTAAATATAATTCTAACGCTCTATGAACTTTTCCTTGTCGATGTAGTTCAAAACCTTGCTCAATTAGTTTTTTTATATCTTCCAAGATAATTAAATTATTCCTATTCCCTCTTTATAAAAATAAGCGCCTAATAATAGTATAGCTATTATATAAATTATGCCAAAGATTGTATATTTTAGTTTTTTTTTCATTTAATTTTTCCAAAAGCTTCTTGCTTTTTTGAAAAATTTTTTAATGCTTGGATTTGATTTTTCATTTTCGATTTCTCTGAATTTCTCAAGAAGTTCTTTTTGTTCTTTATTTAGTGATACTGGAACTTCAGTATTAACTTGTACATATAAGTCTCCATAATCATTTTCTCTCATTAAAGGCATTCCTTTCTCTCTCAACCTAAACTGCTTTCCACTTTGTGTTCCAGCTGGAATTTTTATTTTTGCTTTTCCTCCATCAATCGTTGGTATTTTTATTTCTGTTCCAAGTGCTGCATCTGCTATCGAAATCGGACATTCAAAAAATAAATTTTCCTCAGATCTTTTGAAAAGTTCATGAGAATTTACATTTATAAATAAGTAAAGATCACCATTACTAGCCCCCCTTGAACCTGCTTCCCCTTTACCAGATAATCTAATTCTAGTTCCATCGTCTACTCCTTTAGGAATAGTTACAGAAAGTCGCTTACTTGCTTGTTTTTTACCTTGACCACCACAACTTGTGCAAGGATCAGTAATTTGTTCACCTGAACCAGCACATTGAGGGCATGTTTGTTGAACTGTGAAAAAACCTTGGCTAGAACGTACTTGACCGTGTCCACCACACATAGAACACGTGCTTGCACTTTGACCAGGTTTTGAGCCAGAACCGCTACATATATCACATCTATCAGATGTCGAGAATTTAATATCTTGTTTTTTTCCAGCATAAGCTTCCTCAAGGCTTATGGAGAGATCATATCTTAAATCAGAGCCACGGTTGTTAGATCTTCTTGATCTTCTTCCTCCTCCACCAAAACCTTCGCCAAAAAAGTCCTCAAAGATATCCGAAAACGAGCCAGAAAAGTCAAAGTTTCCAAAACCGCCTTTTCCACCTCCACCACCATTTTCAAATGCGGCATGTCCAAAATTATCATAATTTTGTTTTCTCTCAGAATTTGATAGAACGTGATAGGCTTCAGATGCTTCTTTAAATTTTTCCTCAGCACCCTTATCGCCTTTATTTTTATCTGGATGATGTTTTACTGCTTGTTTTCTATAAGCTGCTTTTATTTGGTCTGGACTTGCACTTTTTTCAACACCCAAGACATCGTAGTAATCTCTTTTTGCCATAACTAGTTATAGACAAATGGTTGATATTTTAGGCGCTTTTTTCTTTATCGTCTTTTACTTCTTCAAAGTCTGCATCAACAACATTATCGTCTTTTTTCCCTTCATCTTTTGCATCTTTAGGTGCATCACCAGGTTTTGTACTTTGTTGTGATTTGTAAATAGCTTCTCCCAGTTTCATAGAAGCTTGAACCAAATCTTGAGTTTTCTTTTTGATTTCTTCTATATCAGTTCCTTTTAATGCATTTCTTACATTAGCGGATGCATCTTCGATAGCTTTTTTATCTGCATCAGAAACTTTACTACCATGCTCTTTTAAATTCTTTTCAGTAGAATGAAGAAGAGTATCAGCCTGATTTCTTGCATCTACAGCTTCTCTTTTCTTTTTGTCAGCTTCTTTATTTGTTTCAGCATCTTTAACCATTTGATTTATTTCTTCATCACTTAAACCACCAGATGCTTGAATTTGAATTTTTTGTTCCTTACCAGTTCCCTTATCTTTTGCAGAAACATTTACAATTCCATTTGCGTCAATATCAAATGTAACTTCAATTTGAGGAACTCCTCTTGGAGCTGGAGCTATACCCACAAGCTCGAAATTTCCTAAAACTTTATTGTCTGAAGCCATGTCTCTTTCACCTTGCAAAACTCTAATTGAAACTGCAGGTTGACTATCTTCAGCTGTTGAGAAAACTTGGCTTTTTTTGGTTGGTATTGTTGTATTTTTTTCTATCAATTTAGTAGAAACTCCACCTAGAGTCTCTATCCCGAGTGAAAGTGGTGTAACATCTAACAAAAGTACGTCTTTAACATCTCCTTGTAATACCCCTGCTTGAATAGCTGCACCCATTGCAACAACTTCGTCCGGATTTACAGATTTGTTTGGTTCCTTACCAAAAAAATTTTTAACTTCCTCTATTACTTTAGGCATTCTCGTCATTCCTCCAACAAGAATTATTTCATCAATTTCACTTGCGCTTAAGCCGGCATCTTTAAGAGCTGTCTCACAAGGAGGAATTGTTCTTGAAATAAGTTCTTCAACAAGGGCCTCAAGTTTTGCTCTAGTCATTTTTATATTAATGTGTTTTGGACCAGTTTTATCTGCAGTAATAAAAGGTAGATTAATCTCAGTTTGAGCAGCTGATGATAATTCAATTTTTGCTTTCTCTGCAGCTTCTTTAAGTCTTTGTAATGCTAATTTATCAGATTTTAAATCGATACCATTTTCTTTTTTAAATTCAGTTAATAAGTAATCAACAACTGTATTGTCAAAATCTTCTCCACCTAAAAAAGTATCGCCATTTGTAGACTTAACTTCAAATACCCCATCTCCCAGCTCAAGTATTGAAACATCAAAAGTACCTCCACCTAAATCATAAACTGCAATTTTATTACTTGTTTTTTTATCTAGTCCATAAGCAAGAGCTGCTGCTGTAGGTTCATTAATAATTCTTAAAACTTCTAATCCTGCAATTTTACCTGCATCTTTAGTTGCTTGTCTTTGAGCATCGTTGAAATAAGCTGGAACAGTAATTACAGCTTGAGAAACCTCCTGGCCTAAATATTTTTCAGCAGTCTCTTTCATTTTTTGAAGTGTAAAAGCAGAAATTTGAGAAGGAGAATATTTGTTACCTTTTGCTTCTATCCATGCATCTCCCTTATCAGAATTAACAATCTTAAATGGTGCAGTCTCAACATCTTTTTTGACAGAAGGATCATCAAAATTTCTTCCAATTAATCTTTTAACAGCAAATATTGTATTTTCTGGATTGGTTACTGCTTGTCTTTTTGCAGGTTGACCAATTAATTTTTCATCGTTATCAGAAAATGCAACTACAGAAGGTGTTGTTCTTGCGCCTTCAGCATTTTCTAAAACCTTAGCCTGCGTACCTTCCATAACTGATACACAAGAGTTTGTTGTACCTAAATCTATTCCTATTACTTTGCTCATAATTTAATACCTTTCCGACATATAAGTGCTAATTGTTAGACTACAACCGTCTACAGAATTAAAATTTTGCCTGTTTTTATTGGTTTTTTTCATCTTTTAACCCTTCTTCTTGCCCTTCTTTTGCTGTTTTCTTTGAAACACCAACTAAAGAAGGTCTCAATAATCTTTCTTTCAACATAAATCCTTTTTGGATCTCTTGAACGATTGTTCCAGGTTCTTTTGTATCATCCTCAACTTCCATCATTGCCTGGTGAAGATTTGGGTCAAGTTTTTCATTAATTGACTTTATAGGCTCAATATTATTTTTCTTAAATATTGAAAGCATATCATTGTTTATAATATCTAAATGTTCCACGATTTTTTTAAGTGCATCCGAATTTTTTAATTTTTCGTCATTTTCTAACGCAGCTTTTGATCTTTCAAGATTATCTAATAAGTTTAGTGCTTCTTTAGCAAAAGAATAACCACCATATTCGTAGGCGTCCTCTCTTTCTTTTTCAAACCTTCGTCTCTGATTCTCCATTTCCGCAAGTGTTCTTGCTAATTTATCTTTAAAAGTTTCTAACTCTTCTTCGGGGGTCAGTTTTTCAACTTCTTTTTTTTCAGTTTCTAAATTTTTTTCCTCATTTTCTTGATCTGCATTATCATTTTCTGTGGATTGGATGTTTAACTCCTCCTCAGAAGTATTATCGTCCATATTTTCTTTTAATTCTTCTTTGTCCATATTGTTTATATGGTAAGAAAAAGTATAATTTCTAGATGTCTAAAAAAAAAATTAAAGAGATATTCATTGGCTCAAATAATATAGGAAAACTAAAGGAAATAGTAGATATGTTACCCAAAAGTCTAAAAATTTATTCAAATTTGGACTTTAAAATACCTAGCCCAAAAGAGACAGGCACCTCATTTGAACAAAACTCTCTTTTAAAAGCAAAATATTTTTCAAAAAAAACTAATAAAATTTGTATGTCAGACGACTCAGGAATTGAGATTGATATTTTAGATAAAGCCCCTGGGATATACTCAGCTGATTGGTCAGGAAAAAAAAGAAATTTCAATTTAGCTATTAGAAGAGTCTATAGTGAAATCTCAAAAAAAGATAAAAATTGGAAAAAAAAGAAATTAATTGCAAGATTTATTTGTGTACTCACTATCTTTTGGCCAAATGGTAAATTTATAAGTAAAATAGGTAAAATTGAGGGACGAATATCTAATTTAAAGAGAGGAAAAAATGGTTTTGGATATGATCCAATTTTCATTCCTAAAGGAAAAAGATTAACTTTTGGTGAGATGGATCCCCATAAAAAATATAGTATAGATCATCGTTCTAATGCATTTAAAAAAATTAAAAAATTTTTTTAAATTTATTATCTTCGATACTGTAGAAGTTTAGTTGATGAGTAATTGTGTTTTTACTTATCTCAAAAATTCCAATTTTTCCCTTAAATTTATTATTTTTATAAAATATTTTTTTTGAAATTTTGAAATTATTTTCATAAATTAAAAAATATACCAATCCTATTAAATCGTAACTTAAAAATGAAAGTTGATCTCCATCTAAATCATAAACATTTTTGAATTCATTCATAAAAAGTTCATAATTAACTTTATTTATTGATGGAAAATATATTGGATGAAGAGAATTTTCCTTTAACAAGCTTTCATCAAACCATTGATTTAAAGTAATATATGAAATTCTTTTTGATGAGACATCTGTATATAAAAGAGATGTAGCTACACTTTTCAAATTTTCATCAAAATCAGCAATTATAACTGAGTCAAAATCTATATTTCCTAATGTATCTTTCTTTTTTAAATTTTGTATCCTTCTTTCTTTATCTTTAAATGACAAACCTTCTATTCTTTTTATTTCATATTTAAGATTATTTTTTCTTATTTGATATTTCGTCAAATCCTCAATTTGTTTAGTAAGTTTTGTTGGTTCTCTGTCATAATAAAATACTTTTTTGTGTTTAATTTTTGTTTTATTAATTGCTTCTTCTATTTCTTTTTTAAACTGTGATTTTGGAATTAAAAGAATACTTTTTGATAAATTATTTTTATCATTAAATTTTTTTATTGTTTGTAATTGAGATATAGCATTTACACCTGCGCTAATAACATTTTTTGGGTTGTCGATTAATTTGTTAGTAAAAGATATAAAAGTTATATCTTTTAGGTCATCTAGATATCTAGTACTTTCATTAAATACAGGTCCAATAACTATTTTAATACCTTCTTTATACAATTCTTTTGATACTTTTAAGGCATCAATTGGATTTGATTTTGTATCTTTTGGAATTATTTCAATTCTGTCGTCATTTATTTTGTTTATAGCCATTCTTATTGATTTAATAATTTTTTCACCAATTAAAGAATTGTCTCCACTTAGAGGAACAATTAATCCAATTCTAATTTTTTCAGATGCAAATATATTTTGATTAAATATTGAGAAACTTAATAGTAAAAATAATAATAATTTAATTAAAGTTTTCATTTAAGTTCTAATAATATATTTAATTAAATAATTCATATGAATTTGAACAACAATAAATTTAAACCTGGGCTATATTGTGTTGCCACACCAATTGGAAATATGGGTGATATTACATTTAGAGCCATCAAAATCCTTCAAGAGTCTGATTTAATCTTATGTGAAGATACTAGAGTTACAAAAAAAATACTTCAGAAGTTCGAAATAAATAAAAAACTTATTTCAAATCATAAATTTAATGAAAAAAAAAATTTAGAGAAAGTAGTGGAAATTCTAAAAAATAATAAAATAGTGTCCCTAGTTTCAGATGCTGGAACGCCTGCTGTTTCCGATCCTGGAAGAATACTAGTTAAAGAGTGTATAAAAAATGGAATTGATATTTTTCCACTTCCAGGAGCGTCTGCAGTTAGTGCTGCAATATCAATAAGTGGGTTTTCTGATAACTTTTATTTTTGTGGATTTCTTCCTGAAAAACAAAGTCAAATTAAAAAATTATTTAAAAATTTATTATTACTTGAGAGTTCGATTATATTTTTCATATCACCAAATAAACTCTTTAAAAGAATCGATGATATAAAAGAATTTTTTTTTAACAGAGATATTATTATTTGTAGAGAAATTTCAAAATATCATGAAGAATATATTAGAACTTCAGTAGGAGAGTTATCAAATGTTAATTTTTCAAGGAAAGGTGAAATAACAGTTCTTATTTCTGAACCAAGAAAAGAAAAATTAAGTTTTAACGAGCTTAAAGAATCAGATAAGAGAGAAATAAATCAATTAATTAAAAAAATGTCAATAAAAGATATAGTAAAAAAAATTTCTAATAATAAAGAAGTTTCCAAAAAGCTTATTTATAATTATTGTCTTGAAAAAAAAAATGAAAATTAAAAAGATTTTTTTATTATTTATATTTGTAATAATTTCAGGGTGTGTTGGATATTCATCGACAGGAGTTTTAGGAACTGGAGTTTCTGTTGCTCTAGACCCAAGGAGTCTAGGCACTCAAATTGATGACTCGATTATGCAGCAAAATTTGAGAGCAAGGCTATTATCTGCAGATAAAAGTTATATAATTTCTGTTAAAACAAAAATTCTTGATGGAAGAATTTTTCTTACAGGAAAAGTAAACGCAGTTGAGGATAAACTTAAAATTACTAAATTAGCGTGGGAAATAAAGGGTGCAAGATCAGTAAATAATGATTTACAAATCAAAGAGAAATTTAATTTTAAAAGATCTGCAAAAGATCTTCTCATAACCTCACAACTTAGAGCAGCTTTAATTGGAAGTAAAAAAATAAAAGCAGTGAATTACAATATTGATACTTACAAAAAAAAAATTTATATTTATGGAATTGCTCAAAATGTAACAGAGAGAGACGAGGTTACTAAGGAAGCTAAACAAATTTTAGATGTTGAAGATGTAATTACTAGTATTTTTTTAGTTGATGATTTAAGAGTTGTTAAAAAATAATAGGCACTATTTATATTTAATCACACCAGCAGAATAAGCGGCAACAGATGCTAAATCTAATATTTCAGATGTTGAAGATCTTAGTGGAGCAATTTCTATTGGCTGAGCAAGCCCTATTAATAATGGGCCAACAACTTTAGCTCCCCCAAGTGTTTTCATAATTTTATTAGAAATAGCTGCACTATGTTGACCTGGCATTATTAAAATATTAGCATTACCAACTATCTCTGAAAACGGATAAAGGTCAGTGTACTCATCGTTAAGAGCAACATCAGGCTGCATATCACCATCAAATTTAAAATCTACTTTTCTTTCTTTTAAAATTTTCACAGCATCTCTTATATGTTTTGTTCTACTAGTTATTGGTTGACCAAAAGTTGAATGGGATAAAAACGCAACTTTAGGATCAAATCCAAATAATCTAGCAACCCTTGCAGATGACATTGCTATATCGGCTAATTCTTCAGATGAAGGATATTCATTAACAGATGTATCTCCAATAAATACAG
>CACJLY010000011.1 GCA_902594335.1 uncultured Pelagibacteraceae bacterium
TGTAATATTGAAAACAGGTTGCCTGATCCATGCTGTGTCCATCTTTAACTTTAAATTTATCTGATTTATTTTTCCCTAATTTAAAACATTTTTTTCCATCAATTGTATAATCTTTAGATATAACAACTCTTTTCATTCCATCAATTTGATCCAACCAATCAGAAGTCAATCCTTCAAAAGGATCTTTTGGATGAGTAAAAGCCAATAGTGGAACTTTAAGATTTTTTAATATTTCATCATTATATTGGGACCTTAAATCGTATTGTGCAGGTTTTTTCTCTTTAAATTTAGCTAAACCTTCTTCTAATCCTAATTTTGATACCTTATACTTCTTGCTTAGTCTATCAAAGCACGCTTGCATATAAGCTATTCCTCCCCCAGCTTTGTCAGGATGTCTTGAAAAGAATAGTAGAGTTGTTAACCCACCACAAGAATGTCCAGTGACAAATATCTGTTTTCTAGGAACGCCTAGAGAAACGAGTTTTTCTACTAACTCTAAATTTTGTTCTACTCTTTTGTCTAATTTTGATTTGCCTTCGTATGGTTTTTTTGAAAACCACCATTTTTTTCCCATATCACCTACTATTTTATGTGCACATAAATTGTAGAGCATAATTTTTTTTCCATTTACTTCTTCATCTATTAATGAAACACGGTTTCTAATTTGGTCAATAGATGTACAAAAATTTTGTTTCCCATCAAAATTACTTTGACCATGGTTATTGATTAAAATTATTTTATTAGTCGGATCCTCAATTGTTGATAATTTAGTTACTTTAAATTTCTTTGATAAAAATCCATCTTTTTTAATATTGTGACCATCAGCAAAAGATGTTGATATTGTCAGAATAAATATTGATAAAAATAAGTATAAATTTTTCATTCTTTTCCACCCATTATGTCTGGAGTTTGCCAATTTAGGTTTTGACCACTATCTATTGCCAATACTTGTCCAGTAATAGATATATTTTTAATAAAAAAGTCTACTGCGTTGCATATTTGTTGAACATCTACTTGTCTTTTGAGAGGTGTTGCCATGTATTGTTTTTTAAAATGTTTTTCACTTTGTCTCTTGTTTTTAATTGTTGGACCAGGGGCAATTCCATTAACTCTTATTTTTGGTGCCAAACTCATGGCACTAGTTTTTGTAAGGGTATAAAGTCCAGTTTTACTTATGGTATATGAAAAAAAATAGGGAGTAAGTTTAAAAACTCTTTGATCAATTATATTTATAATATTATTGTTTTTACTCTTAATATTTTTAGCAAATTCTTTTGACAAAAGCGCAGGTGTTCTTAGATTTGTTCTTAAATGTTGTCCCCAACTATCTGTGTTAAAGTTTTCTAATTTATCGTTTTCAAACAGAGAAGCATTATTTATCAAACAATCAAAATATTTTAATTTGGATTTTGCAAATTTAACAATCTTATTTACATCATTTTCAACACTTAGATCTCCTTTAATCAAATAAACTTTCGTACCATTTATAGATAATTCTTTTTTAAGTTTTTCAGCCTTTACTTTTGATTTGTTATAATGAATTACGATTTCTACTCCCCTGCCTGAAAGTTTTCTAGCTATGGCAGCACCAATTCTAGTGGCTCCACCAGTAATTATGATTTTATTTGCTTCCATTTTTTTTTACCTTTTTGAGCTCTTGTTCCTGGCATTCCCATAGTTGATCTTCCCTTTGGATATATTTTATTGTTGAGGCTATATTGTTTAACCTTAGGGTTAAGTGTAACTTCCAATTCTGTACTTTCAAGTTTTCTAATTTCATCCCTTATTTTAGCCGCTTCCTCAAACTCTAAATTTGTTGCAGATTCTTTCATTTTTTTGTTTAAAGCTTTTATATGTTTCTTAAGATTGCCCCCTACGTTTGCTCCAGTACCAATTTTAACATAATCTTTTTCATATACACTTTCTAGAACATCGCTTATTTCTTTTTTTACAGTAGTTGCACTGATTTTATTTTTTTTATTATAATCAAGTTGAATATTTCTTCTTCTCTCAGTCTCTTTAATAGCTTTTTTTATACTTTTAGTTTCTTTGTCCGCATACAAAATAACCTTACCATCTAAATTTCTTGCTGCTCTTCCGATGGTTTGAATCAATGAAGTCTCTGATCTTAAAAAACCCTCTTTATCGGCATCTAATATCCCAACTAATGCACATTCTGGTATATCTAAGCCTTCTCTTAATAAATTTATTCCAACCAAAACATCAAAAACACCTAGTCTCAAATCCCTCATTATTTCAATTCTCTCTAGAGTATCAATGTCAGAATGCAAATATCTTACTTTGATACCATTTTCATGTAAGTATTCAGTTAGATCTTCGGCCATTTTTTTTGTCAAAGTAGTAACAAGAACTCTGTAATTTTTTTCAATTGTTTTTAGACATTCATGCATTAGGTCATCAACCTGATTTTTTGCAGGTTTTATTTCAACTGGGGGATCAATCAATCCAGTTGGTCGAATAACTTGATCAATAAATTTACCTTTGGTTTGTTCTAATTCCCATGGACCTGGAGTTGCTGATACAAAAACAGTTTGTGTTCTCATCATATCCCACTCCTCAAATTTTAATGGTCTATTATCCATACATGATGGAAGTCTAAATCCATATTCTGCCAATGTACTTTTCCTAGATCTATCTCCTTTAAACATTCCATTTAGCTGAGGAACTGTAACGTGACACTCATCAACAAATATTAAAGTGTTATCTGGAAAATATTCGAATAGAGTAGGTGGAGGTTCACCAGGTTTTCTAC
Source organism: uncultured Pelagibacteraceae bacterium (assembly GCA_902594335.1). Classification (GTDB taxonomy): domain Bacteria; phylum Pseudomonadota; class Alphaproteobacteria; order Pelagibacterales; family Pelagibacteraceae; genus Pelagibacter. Next base: position 2,774 of record CACJLY010000011.1, read on the forward strand.
CTGATAAAAATCTTGAATAATTCTCAATTCCTGCACATGACCCTGTAGCTTCAATCATTTCAAGATCGAATTTTGTTCGCTCTTCCAATCTTTGTGCTTCGAGTAATTTATTTTGTTCTTTATGTTTTTTAAGAGTTATCTCTAATTCTTTTTTAATATTTATTACTGCCTGTTCTATTGTAGGTTTTGGAGTTATGTAGTGGCTGTTAGCATAAACTTTAATTAAATTTAGTTCTCTTACTTGATCACCTGTTAATGGATCAAACTCCTCAATTTTCTCAAGTTTGTCCCCAAACAAACTTAGCCTCCAAGCTCTATCTTCCAAATGAGAAGGAAAAATTTCTAAATATTCACCTCTAGCTCTAAATGTACCTCTATAAAAATTTTGGTCATTTCTTTTATATTGAAGTGCAACTAAAGATTTTATTATATGCTCTCTATTATAATCATAGTTTTTTTGCAGAGTAAGTGTCATTTTACTGTAAGCTTCAACAGATCCTAATCCATAGATGCACGATACACTTGCAACTATAAGAACATCATCTCTTTCAAGAAGAGAACGAGTAGCAGAGTGTCTCATTCGATCAATTTGCTCGTTAATTGATGCCTCTTTTTCTATATAAGTGTCTGATCTTGGAACATATGCCTCTGGAGTGTAATAATCGTAGTAGGACACAAAATACTCCACAGCATTGTCTGGAAAAAAACCTTTCATCTCACCATATAGCTGAGCAGCAAGTGTTTTATTTGGTGCAAGTATTAAAGCTGGTCTGTTAGTTTCTTCAATTACTTTAGCCATAGTAAAGGTTTTACCTGACCCAGTTACTCCCAATAAAACTTGATTAAATTGGTTTTTTTTAGCACCATTAACCAAATTTTTAATTGCTTCTGGCTGATCTCCTGCTGGTTTAAAATCAGATTTAATTTTAAATTTTCTACCACCTTCAAGTTTTCCACTTATTTTTGGATTTTTGCTTTGAATATCTGTAATTAAATCTTGATATGTATTTTCCATATATTAAATAAAGTAATAGAATATAAACAATTTTCAATGAGCATAATATCAAACAGTTTAAAAAGAATTAAACCTTCTCCAACAATAGCTGTTACCCAAAAAGCGAGAGAATTAAAAGCTGCTGGTAAGGATGTAATAGCTTTAGGTGCGGGTGAACCTGATTTCGACACACCAGATAATATTAAAAAAGCTGCCGTTAAAGCTATAAGAAAAGGTGAAACCAAATACACCCCAGTCGACGGAACACCTGCAATTAAAAATGCAGTTATTAAAAAGTTTAAAAGAGAAAATAAACTTAATTATACTTCAGAACAGATAACTGTAGGTACAGGAGGTAAACAAGTTTTATACAATGCTTTTGTAGCTACTTTAAATAAAGGAGATGAAGTTCTTATACCAGCTCCATTTTGGGTATCTTATCCAGATATGGTTTTGCTTGCTGGTGGTAAACCAAAATTTATAAAATGTGGAGAGGAAGATGGTTTTAAATTAACTCCTGCCAAATTGAAAAAAGCAATCACAAAAAAAACAAAATGGATAATCTTAAATTCTCCATCTAATCCTACAGGCGCAGCTTATACAAAAAAAGAAATTATTAGCTTAGGAAAGGTATTAATTAAAAATAAAAATATTTTTATTTTGAGCGATGATATTTATGAACATGTAAAATTTGATAATTTTAAATTTTTTACAATTGCACAAATCAAAAAACTTAAAGATAGAACATTAACTATGAATGGTGTAAGTAAAGCTTATGCTATGACGGGGTGGAGAATTGGTTATGCAGCTGGACCAAAAAATATAATTGCGGCAATAAGAAAGATTCAATCTCAATCAACATCAAATCCATCATCAATAAGTCAAGCAGCAGCCGTAGAAGCTTTAAACGGATCACAAAGTTTTATAAAAAAAAGAGCAAAATCTTTTAGCAACAGAAGAAACTTTGTTGTTAATTATTTGAACAGTATCCCAGGAATAACTTGTTTATTACCAAAAGGTGCTTTTTATGTTTTTCCTAGTTGCAAAGGATTGATTGGAAAAAAAACAAAAATCAAAGATGATACAGATTTTGTTCAAAAGCTCCTTGAAAAACAAAATGTAGCTGTGGTACAAGGCTCTGCATTTGGTCTAGACGGTTATTTTAGAATATCTTACGCAACTTCAATGCAAAAATTAAAAGTTGCAATGGCAAGGATCAAGCTTTTTTGTGAGAGTTTAGGCTAATTTTAGTCTTACTACTGACTTTGCAGCATCAATAACAGCAGTTTCTGATGGTAAAAATTTCATCTGAAGAATTTCCTCTGCGTATGTTTGATCTGTTTGCATTGTAAGCCCTAAATCTGGAACCAAATTTTTTGCACTTGTGTCTATGTAACTAAGAAGTTTAACCATAAAATTTGGTAATTCTTTTTTGGGAAGTTTTTTTGCATGGCTTGGAAGATTTTCAGCCATTATTTTTGATAACTCAAGAATACTTCTTACTTCAGATCCAACAATTAATCTTCTACCACCAGCTCTTTTATTTGCTAAAGATAAAACATGTGCTCTAGCAATATCTTTTACATGGGATATCATTACTGAAAACTTTGGTGCAGCTGGAAATTTTCCTTGAAGTAATTGTTTTATATATTCCATGGATGTACAGCTTTTTTCATTTAAAAAATCTCCTAAAACAAAGCCAGGATTGATACAGGTAAGATTATTTTTTAAACCTTTACTTTCCATAAGATCCCATGCAGCCTTTTCAGCTCTTGTTTTAGATACAAAATAATCAGTAGTTTTGTTCCATTCTACATCAGTCCAATCATCTTCACCAAAAGTGTAAGGATTTGTTCTATTTGGTTTTCTAAACATACATACAATGGATGATGTCTTTACAAAGTGTTCAACTCCTGCATTTATCCCTGCGTTTAAAACTCTCAAAGTCCCATCTTTTGCAGCTGGTGTAAGTGACTCTCTATCATTCGATACTTTAAATGGAAAAGGAGACGCAACATGAATAATATATTTGCAACCCTTTGCAGCCTCATTCCAACCTTCATCTTTTAGTAAATCTAACTCTACAAACGATAATTTCTCTGTTGAAACATTATTCTCTTCTAATGTTTTTTTAGTTTGTTCAATTGAATTTTTATTCCTCACTGTTCCTAAAACTTCAAAGCCTGAATTTAATAATTCAATTGCTACATGTTTTGCTACAAAACCACTTACTCCAGTTAATAAAACTTTATCTGGCATTTATTTGAAAATTATTTAGTTTTTTTCTTTTTCTCTAAACCAAATACTGGAGAGTTTCTAAATCTTAAAACAAGTATTGCTATAGCGATTAAAACAATGGCACCTGCTTCATATAATAATACTTCTGGATTAATTGATTTTCCTTGTAAAATTATAAATCTAGATAGAGCAGTAATAGCAATAAATAATGGGAGAGTTATTTGAATTGACTGACTTTCCCAAAATACTCTTACCATTGCTAAAACTTCTAGGTAAAGAAAAAGTAAAAGCAAATCAGCCAAAGTAACTTTTTGAACAACTATCATTTGATATATCTCAATACCAAATGCTATAATTGTAGCAGCAAGTATAATTACCAAAGCTATTAATTGGATTTGTTTTACTATATTTTCCATGGATAACTTATAAATGATCTTAAATTAATTTGAAGCTAAATATTTTTCTGCTTCTAGAGCTGCCATACAGCCCATTCCTGCTGCTGTAACTGCTTGTCTAAAAATTTTGTCTTTGACATCACCAGCAGCATAAACACCTGGAACATTTGTTTCAGTAGAATCACTTTTTGTAATCAGATAACCTGTATTGTCCATTTCTAATTGATCTTTAAATAGTGAAGTAGCAGGGTCATGACCAATAGCTATAAATAAACCATCAATTTTTAGCTCTGACATTTCATTAGTATTAACATTTTTAATTTTTAATCCTTTTACATTTTTTGGCTCATCATCACCTATTACTTCTTCAACAACAGAGTCCCAAATAATCTCAATTTTTTTATTTTCCATTAATTTTTTTTGCAATAGTTTTTCAGCTCTAAGTTCATCTCGTCTATGAATTAATTGTACCTTTGATGCAAATTTTGTAAGAAACATAGCTTCTTCTACTGCTGCATTTCCCCCACCAACTACTGCAACTGTTTTATCTTTGAAAAAGAAACCATCGCATGTTGCACATGCCGAAACTCCAAATCCTTTAAATTTTTCTTCAGACTCAATGTTTAACCATCTTGCTTGAGCACCAGTTGAAATTATAACTGAGTCAGCAGTATACTTTTGTCCTCCATCACCAATTGCCTCAAACGGTTTAGATTTTAAATTTACTGATTGGATATGATCCTCAACTAAATCGGTTCCAACTGCCTTTGCCTGTTCCCTCATTTGTTCCATTAACCATGGTCCTTGTATTACATCAGCAAAGCCCGGATAGTTTTCAACATCAGTTGTAATAGTTAATTGGCCACCCGGTTGCATACCAGCAACTAACATTGGTTTAAGCATAGCTCTCGCAGCATAAACTGCAGCAGTATAACCTGCTGGCCCTGATCCAATTATTAACACTTTTGTATGTTTAGTTGGTTTTTCACTCATACAGGTCTATATAGTAAATAATGAGCAAATTAAAAGGTATATTATTGACTGAGGGCATGCATGGCATGCTTAGCCAAGTAGAGGGCTTAGCTAAAGCTCTTGATATTGATTTTACTCACCACATGGTTGAACTAAAAAGTTTATGGAGTTTGATTCCGCCAAAATTTACTCCAATTTCTCAAAATGTTTACAAAAAAATAAATTATTTAGATTTTGATATAATAATTTCTTGTGGAAGAAAAAGTATAATTCCATCAATCCATTTAAAAAGTATTTCAAATAAAAAAGTTTTTAATATTCATATACAAGATCCCAAAATTAACTTTGATTATTTTGATTTTATTGTAGCGCCAGAACATGACGGAATTAATGGTCAAAATGTAATAAATACTAAAGGAGCAATTCATTATCTTACAAAAGCTGACATAGAGGAGAATAAGAATTATCTAAACTCATTTATAAAAAAAGATGACAGAAAAATTTGGTGCTTAATTATAGGCGGACCCACAAAATACTACGATTATTCAACAAAAAATATGAAACATATTTTCTCAATTTTCTACAAGCTTTTAAAGAAACATGATTTTCAACTTGTTATAATCCCGTCAATGAGAACCCCATTAAATACTATTCATTATGCAAAAGAATTTTTTGGTGAAAATCATACAGTCATCATGGACGTTGATAAAAAGGCTTACTTATCTGCTTTAGCTATTTCAGAAAAAATTACAGTTACTTGTGATTCCAGTTCAATGATTTCTGAGGCTGCTTTAACAGGAAAGCCTATTTATATTGCAAATATTTTACCTAAAAAAAATGATATTAGGTTTCAGAAATTTAGAAATTTATTTAGAGAATTAAATATCACAAGAAATCTTGGAGAAGATATAGAAAATTGGAACTACCAAAGTCTTGATGAAACTAATAGAGTTGCAAAAATTATAAAAGAAAAAATAAATAATTAATGTCATTTTTAAATTCAATACTTAACGACTCAAAAAAATTTGATAAACCATTTGAACATTGGGAATTAAATAAACCCCTTACCGATGATCAAATAAATGAGATAATAAGTGCAGATATATCTGACCCAGCAAAACATAATCTTAATTATGATGGCACCAGAGCTATCGATGGTGGAGAAGGAAAATTTAGAGAAGGAATTTCAAATGGTGGAAAAGCTTTAAAATTTAGATGTTTTATAACACATGAAAATACTAAAGAATTTCCAGGATTAATTGGTCTTATTAAAGAACTTCAGAGCAAAGAAACCCATCACAAAATCTCTAAATTGATAAATAAAGATTTATCAAATTCTTTTGTGAGAGTTGAGGTAATATGTGATCGAGAGGGTTTTTGGCTAAAACCACACTGTGATATTAAAGAAAAACTAATGTCATGCTTATTGTTTGTGAATAAACATGATGAAAGTGAAGAGCTTGGAACAGATTTTTATGATAGTGATTTGAAGTTAATTAAAACATTACCTTATAAAGATAATTATGGATATTTTTTTTCCAGTGGACCCAATACTTGGCACGGTATGGAAAAGAAAGAAATAATTAAAGAGAGAAGATGCCTCCAAGTAAATTATGTAACATTTAAAACAGATTGGAAAGTTGATTAATTTTCTTGGAGAGCTTTTACTTTAAGTTTTTTTGTTTTTAATGCATTTATTGCTTCCAAAAATGAATATGCTGTAGACATGTTAGTGCAATAAGGAATTTTATTAGCTAAAGTTCCTCTTCTAAGTGCTCTTGCATCACTAATTCTATTTTCACTATTTCCTCCACCAGTATTAATTACCAATGATATTTTTTTTGAATTTAGGATATCTACAATATGAGGTTTACCGCTACTTACTTTGTTAATTTTTCTGCATCTCATACCATTCTTAATTAAAATATTTGCAGTTCCCTTAGTTGCGCATAGTGTAAATCCAAGTTTTAATAATCTCTGTGCAACTCCAACAATTTCTTGTTTATGAGAGTCTTTGACTGATAAAAATGCTAAACCTTTTGTTGGTAATGAATTTGCTGCAGCTATTTGACTTTTGGCTATTGCCATACCAAAGTCATCATCAAAGCCCATTACTTCTCCAGTAGATTTCATTTCTGGTCCAAGCAATAGATCACTATCTGGAAATTTATTGAATGGAAATACTGCTTCTTTTACTGCATATTTTTTATTAGTTTTATATTTTAATTTGTACTTTGAAAGTTTTTCTCCTGCCATTATTCTGGATGCAATTTTAGCAAGCGGAACCCCATTAGCCTTTGACACAAATGGCACTGTCCTACTTGCTCTGGGATTTACCTCTATTACAAATATTTCATCTTTTTTTATTGCAAATTGAATGTTTAAAAGCCCCTTTACCTTTAGTGCTAATGCTAATTTTCTAGTTTGGATTTTAATTTCTTTTAAAAGATTATCTTTGATAGAAACTGGGGGCAGACAACAAGCAGAGTCTCCAGAATGTACTCCCGCCTCTTCAATGTGTTGCATGATACCCGCAACATAAACATCTTTACCATCAGAAATAGCATCCACATCAACTTCCATTGCTTGATCTATAAATTTATCAATTAAAATAGGATTTTGTTCTGAAGCTTTAAAAGCTTCATTAATAAACTTTTTAAGTTGGCTTTTATCATGAACAATTTCCATTGCTCTTCCACCTAAAACATATGAAGGTCTAACAACAACAGGTAGTCCAATTTTTTCACTTATTTTAATTGCTTGATCAAATTTGTTAGCAATTCCACTTTCTGCTTGTTTTAGATTTAATTTGATTAAAAGATCTCTAAATCTATCTCTATCCTCTGCTAAATCAATTGAACTGTATTGAGTACCAAGTATTGGTAAATTATTTTCATGTAAAAATTTTGCCAACTTAATTGGAGTTTGACCTCCAAATTGAGCGATAACTCCAATAAGATTTCCTTTAGATTTTTCTTTTAGAATAATATTTTGAACGTATTCCTCTATAAGAGGCTCAAAGTATAGCCTATCACTCGTGTCATAATCTGTTGAAACAGTTTCAGGGTTACAATTAACCATAATTGTTTCAAATCCAGCATCTTTTAATGAAAAACTTGCCTGACAACAGCAATAATCAAACTCTATTCCTTGACCAATTCTATTTGGACCTCCTCCAAGTATAATTATTTTTTTTTTATTAGTAGGATTAGCTTCACACTCAGTATTTATAGAAAAATTTCTCTGATATGTTGAATACATATATGGAGTAAAGGATTTAAATTCAGCTGCACAAGTATCTACTTTTTTGAAAACAGGTAAAACTTTAAGGGCAACTCTTTTTGATCTTACAATTTTCTCTTTAATTCCAGTTAATTTTGATAATTTTTTGTCGGAAAATCCAATAGATTTTATTCTATTAAATTCATTATAAGTTTTAGGAATTCCTTTTTTAATTATATTTTTTTCTTCATCAATTAGATCCTTAATTTGATTTAAGAACCATGGATCAACCTTAGACAATTTATATATTGTCTTTAGGGGAATATTATTCCTAAAAGCTTCAGCAATTAATACTAGTCTATTTGGAATACTAACTCTTAAATTTTTTAAAATTTCTTTTTTAGAGTAGTTGAAAATATTTTCTAATCCAGAAAATCCAGTTTCTAAAGAAACTAGAGCTTTTTGTAAAGATTCTTTAAAGTTTCTACCAATTGCCATTGCTTCACCCACAGATCTCATAGAAGTCCCAAGCACAGCTTTAGTGTCAGAAAATTTTTCAAATGTAAATCTAGGTATTTTTGTTACCACATAATCAATTGTTGGTTCAAATGAAGCTGGAGTTACCTTTGTTATTTCATTTTTTAATTCATCAAGAGTATAACCAACTGCAAGTTTAGCAGCTACTTTTGCAATTGGAAAACCAGTAGCTTTAGATGCTAATGCCGAGGATCTTGACACTCTTGGGTTCATCTCAATTATTACCATTCTTCCATTTTTAGGGTTAATTGCAAATTGAACATTCGATCCTCCAGTCTCTACACCTATTTTTCGAAGACAAGCTATCGATGCATTTCTCATTACTTGATACTCTTTATCTGTGAGTGTTAATGCTGGTGCTACTGTAATTGAGTCACCAGTATGTATTCCCATTGGATCTACATTTTCTATAGAACAAATAATTATGCAGTTGTCATTTCTGTCTCTAACAACTTCCATCTCAAATTCTTTCCATCCCTCTAAAGACTCCTCAATTAAAACTTGATTTTGAGGTGACTCATTCATTCCATTTCTAACAAGTTTAAAGAATTCTGTTTTACTTTTTGCAATTCCTCCACCTAATCCACCCAATGTGAATGAAGGTCTTATAATTGCGGGCAAACCAATTTCTCTTAAACATTTTGATGCATCTTTAAAATTATTTATTATCCTTGACTTCGGTAAATCTAAACCAATGTTAGACATATTTTTTCTGAATTTTTTCCGGTCCTCAGCATTTTCAATTGCTTTTGATTTAGCTCCAATTAGTTCAATTTTATATTTTTTAAGTAGACCAGCTTTTTCTGCACTTATTGCTAAATTTAAAGCTGTCTGGCCACCCATAGTAGGAAGAATTGCATTAGGCTTTTCTTTTTTAATCACTTCTTCAAGAACTGGAATTGTAATAGGCTCAATGTAAGTTTTATCAGAAACTCCTGGATCTGTCATAATAGTTGCAGGATTTGAATTTATTAATACTACCTCAAAACCTTCATCTTTAAGTGCCTTACAAGCTTGAGTACCAGAATAATCAAATTCGCATGCTTGTCCAATTATTATTGGGCCTGCACCAATGACTAATATTTTTTTAATGTCTTTTCTTTTTGGCATATTTTTTTACATCTTGAATAAAACTTTTGAATAAATATTGACTATCCTGTGGTCCTGGATTTGCTTCAGGATGGTATTGAACTGAAAAAACTGGTCTCTTTTTTAATCTTATTCCCTCAATACTTTTATCAAAAAGTGATTTGTGCGTTATTTGTACGTTTTTTGGTAGGCTTTTTTCTATTACTTCAAAACCATGATTCTGGCTTGTGATCTCTACTTTATTGTTGAGTAAATTTTTTACTGGATGATTTGCTCCTCTGTGACCTAATTTCATTTTTTTTGTTTTAGCATTTAATGCCAAAGCTAAAATTTGATGGCCTAAGCAGATACCAAATATTGGATAATTCTTTTTAATTAATTTTTGTATAATTTTAATTGCATATTTACCAGTTGCTGCTGGATCACCTGGCCCATTCGACAAAAAAATTCCATCTGGTTTTAATTTTGAAATTTCCTCAGCGGTTGTCTTGCAAGAAACCACTTTTACATCACAATTATAATCAGAAAAATATCTTAAAATATTTTTTTTTATTCCATAATCAATTGCAACTATCTTAAATATTTTTTTGATATTTTTTTTATACCCAGTCTTTTTTCTCCAAGTTTTAAAACCTTTCCATGAATAAGTTTTTTTTGTTGAAACTGCTTTTGCAAGATCAAGACCATCTAGTCCAGGCCATTTAATTGAATTATTAATTAATTTTTTTATATTAAATTTACCTTTTTTATTATTTGATATCGTTCCTTTTGGAGCACCTTTATCACGAATAAAATTTGTTAAGCCCCTTGTATCTAATCCAGTCAGTCCAACTATTTTGTTTTTTTTAAGCCATTCATCTAAGGTTTTTAAAGCTCTGTAATTTGAGGGAGAAGTAATCTCCGAATTAAATATTGCACCTCTTGTCCAAATTTTATCAGACTCTAAATCTTCATTGTTAGTTCCAACATTTCCAATATGAGGAAATGTAAAATTAATAATTTGACCAGCATACGAAGGATCCGATATAATCTCTTGGTATCCAGTTAAAGAAGTGTTAAAACAAACCTCTCCAGTTGCTGTACCTTGATATCCAAGACCAATACCTTTGAAAACAAGCTTACTATCTAAAACTAAAATACCTGTTGGAAATTGATGTTTAATTGCAATTTTATTTTTTTGTTTTTTGTTCAATTACAACTCATGAGTTAAAGGTCTATACAATAAAACCTTTTTTTGCGCAACACATCTAATGTATATTTTGTAAAAAAAATATTTTTCTTTTTGAAGAATATTCTTAATACGCTAAAATTAAATATGTCATTGAGAGAAAGTATAGAGTCGGACTACAAAACAGCTTTAAAAGCTAAAGATAAAAATAAAATATCAACTTACAGGTTAATATTATCTGGCATCAAGGATTTGGATATTAACAATAGATCTGGGACGGAAAAAAAAGAAACGGATGATGAAGATATTAAGAAGTTACTAAAAAAAATGATTAAACAACGAAGCGAATCAATTGAATTGTACAAAAAAAATAATCGAAAGGATCTTCAGGATATAGAAGAACAAGAAGTGGGAGTAATTAGTCAATATTTACCTAAACAAATTAGTGAAGAGGATACTAAGAAAATTTGTGAAGAGGTAATTAAATCAACAGGCGCAAACTCAATAAAAGACATGGGAAAAGTTATGGGTGAGCTAAAGAAAAATAATGCGGACAGTATTGATTTTTCCAAAGCAGGAGCCATTATAAAACAATTATTAAATCAAAAATGAAATACCCTAAAGAGTACTTACAAGAAATTAAAACTAGGTTAAAAATTTCAACTGTAGTTTCCAAAACTGTTAGTTTAAAAAAAAGAGGAAAAGAATATGTTGGTCTTTCGCCGTTTAAAACAGAAAAAACACCTTCTTTTACAGTAAATGACGAAAAAGAATTTTATCACTGTTTTAGTACTGCTGAACACGGAAATATATTTGACTTTGTAATGAAAACTCAAAACTTTAAATTTGGTGAGTCAGTTAAGTATCTAGCAAATTTAGCAGGAATGAGACCTTATACATTTTCAAAGGAGGATCAGATCAGAGAAGAAAAGTGGTCAAAGTATAAATTGATATATGCAAAATACGTTGAATTTTATCATAAAGATCTTTTTAAAAATCCAGTAGCAAAAAATGCAAAAGATTATTTAAAAAATAGAGGTTTAACAATTGATGAAGTAAAGAAATTTAAAATTGGATATGTTTCAAATGAAGAAAATTTTAAAGAAGATATATTCAAAGAATTTTCTGAAAGTGAGATCAAAGATACAGGATTATTTTATTTTGATGAGAACAAAAAAAAATATGTGGACAGATTTAGAGATAGAGTTATTTTTCCAATTAATAATATTTCAGGTGATCCAATAGCTCTTGGAGGTAGGATTTTAAACGATAATAAATATCTTGCTAAATACATTAACTCACCAGAAACTCCATTTTTTAAAAAGGGATCTAATCTTTACAATTTAGATTTAACAAGAAAACTTTCAAACACTATTAATAATATTTATCTTGTTGAAGGCTATATGGATGTTGTGGGTCTTAGTAAAAATAAAGTAGATAATGTTGTTGCAAATCTAGGTACTTCTTTAACTACAAGACAAATATTTACTCTTAATCAATTTTTTCAACATATTATTGTTTGTTTTGATGGAGATGATAGCGGATATAAAGCAGCTTTAAGAGCAGCAGAAAACTCTATTATTGAATTAAAACCTGAAAAAGAAATTTCTTTTTTATTCTTACCTGATAATCATGATCCAGATAGTTTTGTAAATGAAAAGGGAAAAGAGTTTTTTGAAGTTTTTTCAAAAAGTAATTCAGTTCCCATACACAAATTTTTATTTAATCATTATTCTAAAGATTTAGATAAAAGCCCTTCATCACGAGCTATTTTTGAAAAAAAATTACGATTAATTTCATCAACCATTAAAGATGAATTCATTAAAAAGTATGTACTTGAATATTTTCTAGAAAAAGTTTCTGAATTAACTCCTAATACAAACCTTAAATATAAAAAAAATTACTTGAAACCAACAAGGTCACTTAAATCAACCCAAAACTATTATAACGAAACAAAGTCTTTAAAAGCAATTGATATTAAGGAATTTTCTTTTTTATATGTGTTATTAAAAAGACCTGATCTTATAAGAGATAATATTAACCTAATTGAAAATGTAAAACTATTTACAAGTGAAAATAAATTATTATTTGAAGAAATAATAAATCAAACTAACAATTTTGAAAACTATGATTTTGAAAATTTAAATGTTGATATGAATTTGATTGATAGGGTTTATAAATATGCATCTATCAAGCATATATTAGTTAAAAACTTAAAAGATGACCAAAAAATTCTTGAAATCTTATCTGAATTAGTAAGAGACTTAAAAAATTATGAGCTTGAATTAAGAATTACAGATTTAGAATCAAGATTTTCAAAGGATTTAAGTGAAGCAACATTTAATGAGCTAAAAGAGCTTAAAAAACAGCAGAAAATCAATTAAATTATAATCAGAATCCCATAGATTTTTTCTATTTTAGCATTATATACATTCTGAACTTTTTTATTGTGGAACGTATAATTACTAAATCATTTGCAAGACTTATGGGCAGAGGTGTCCATAGGGGTTTTATAACTCATGAAGAGTTAAATAAATCTTTAGGTAAAAGGAATTTATCTGATGAAAATTTGGAACAAGCATTCATTCATATTCTCGATGAAAAAATAGCATTAGTTGAAAAAAAAGCAGATTTTAAAATCTTAAGGAAAAAAGATAATGGATCAAAGGAAGAGGGAAAATCGATTGAAAAAAGTGATGATCCAATAAGAATGTATTTGAGAGAGATGGGTGGCGTTGAGCTTTTGTCTAGAGAAGGAGAAATAGCTATTGCGAAAAGGATCGAAGCAGGTAAAGACGTGATGTTAAATGCCCTCTCGCAAAGTCCTATAACAGCACAACAGTTTTTTGAATGGAATGCAAAACTTCAAAACGATGAAATTTTAGTAAGAGAAATTATAGATATAGACACAAATTACATGGAAGATGAAGATACTGGACAAAGTGCAAAACAAAAAAAATCGGATGATGGGAGTGACAATCAAAATAACGATGAGTCAGCTAGCAATTCAGAAGATGATGAATTTAATCCAACTCTCGCTGCCATGGAATCGGAAATTAAACCTAAAGTTCTACAAACAGTATATAAATTAACCAAAGAATATAATAAACTCATTAAGTATCAAAAAGAGAAACTAGATTGTACTTTAAGCTTAAAACAGTTCTCAACTTCGAAAGAAAAAAATTATAAGAAAATTGTAGACGACATTCTAGAAAATATAAAAACACTTCAATTGTCTCCTTCAGTTTTAGAAGATCTAGTTCAAAAGCATTACGTTGAAAATCGTAAAATAATATCATTAGAGGGAAATTTACTAAGATTTGCTCTTAATGAAAAAATTTCAAGAGATGAGTTTATAAAATTTTATGTAGGCAACGAGATAAATCCTAACTTAAAACAATTTTTAGACACTAATGAAGTTTGGAAAAAATTTTTTCAAAAACATAAAATAGAATTCAAAAATATCAGAGATAGATTAATTGAGATAAGCAATAGACTTGGTATTTCTGTAACTGAATATAAATTAATGGTTAGCAGAATTCAAAAAGGTGAAAAGGAGTCAAGAATTGCCAAAAAAGAGATGGTAGAGGCAAATTTAAGGTTAGTAATATCGATAGCAAAAAAATATACAAATAGAGGATTACAATTTTTAGATTTAATTCAAGAAGGCAATATTGGTTTAATGAAAGCCGTTGATAAATTTGAATACAGACGTGGTTATAAATTTTCTACATATGCAACCTGGTGGATAAGACAAGCAATTACTAGATCAATTGCTGATCAAGCTAGAACAATAAGAATACCAGTACACATGATTGAGACAATAAATAAAATAGTTAGAACTCAAAGACTAATATTAAGTGAATTTGGAAGAGAGGCGACACCCGAGGAACTTGCAAAAAAATTAAGGATGCCTTTAGAAAAGGTAAGAAAAGTTTTAAAAATTTCAAAAGAACCAGTTTCACTTGAAAAGCCAGTTGGAGATGAAGAAGATAGTAGCTTGGGTGATTTTATTGAAGATACAAAAGCATTAGCACCTTTGGAACAAGCAATTAAATCAAACTTAAGTGAGGCAACTACAAAGATTTTGTCGACTTTAACTCCAAGGGAAGAAAGAGTATTAAGAATGAGGTTTGGTGTAGGAATGAACACAGATCATACTCTAGAGGAAGTCGGGTTGCAGTTCTCTGTAACAAGAGAGCGTATACGTCAAATTGAAGCAAAAGCTCTCAGAAAACTAAAGCATCCTAGCAGATCAAAGCAATTAAAAAGTTTTTTAGAAAGTTAAAGGGGCCGTTAGCTCAATAGTAGAGTACTGCATTGACATTGCAGGGGTAGTTGGAGCGTAACCAACACGGCCCACCATCTATTAAAATATCTATAATTGATAACTTTAAAAAAATGTTATAGTTAAAGATAGTTTTGGGCCTGTAGCTCAGTTGGTTAGAGCAGTACACTCATAATGTATTGGTCCCAGGTTCGAGTCCTGGCGGGCCCACCATTTATTTGATTATAAACTCTTCTAAAGATTTAAATAGATAGTTTATGTCACCATCATTATTTTGAATTATAGATTTAAACTCTTCTTTTTGAGTCCTTGCTAAGCTCAAACCCTCTACGATAAGATCTCTAATTAAAGGTCTATCAGGATTTTTTGTATAAATTCTCCAATCTATTTCAATCTCAGGATTTTTACTGGTAGCTTCTAAAAGAGTATTTACAATCGTATACTTATCATTTAATTTTTTTTCAGAGATTACACTGATTTTAGGATTAGAGTAGTCTACCAATCGACTAGAAAAACTTTTTAAAAAATAGCTTTTAAATAATTTTTTATATTTTATTTTTTGATCTTCGTTTAAGATTTTTCGGTAATTACCTAAAGTATACATACCAATACCATCAATATCTACATTTGTATCCGCAATATTATTTAATTTAATTATTTTAGATTCAACGGGGTCAGAACTTGAAAGAATGATTGATGCTTCATTAACGATTTCGGTTATTAATACGCTTGGCTCTTTAGCTAATAAGGGATTTATCAATAAAGAAATTAAAAATAAAAACGAAAAAATTTTAATTTTTAGCATTAATTATTGGGTGTCTATTTCTTCCCAATCATCATCATTCATTGTTTCAGTAGTTTCGTCAAGATTTTGAATTTTTCTATTTCTATCTTGTAAATAAAGACTTCTAACAGACGCGTATAGATCGAGCGAATTTTTCTCAAGGCTTTCAAATGCCTCCAAGTTTTTTGCTCTAAAATCTACTCCAGTTGTTAATCTAGAATAATAATAATCTGAATTTTCAAAGTATTTTGTATTATTCGCAACTGTTACATTGTACCAGGCGTCACCACCAGAAAAATTAACCATTGAACCCACAGCATCTCTAACAGTTGTTGGTCCGAGAACTGGTAAAACAAAGTAACACCCTTCATTTACACCCCAAGTTCCTAGTGTTTGTCCATAATCTTCTTTGTCAAGTTTATTTAGTCCATAGTAAGAGGCAACATCAAAAATTCCAGCAATTCCTAATGTTGTATTTATAGAAAATCTTAGAGTATTAATTCCAGCTTCTTTAAATTGCCCCTGTAAAATATTATTCGGTATAGTAACAACATTTGATAAATTACTTAGAGCATTACTAGTTCCGGATCTAATAGGCTTAGGTAAGTATCTGTAGCCTATTGCTACAGGTTTAAAAAAAATTTTGTCTAAACCTTGATTAAACGCAAATATACCTCTATTAACTGTCTCAAAACAGTCCTTAACTTCACTATTTTGCTCTTTAGATTTTTTCCCAATTTTTATAGTACCGTCTGATCCAGCAAATACATTTTGAGTTAGAACTTGAGAGAAAATTGAGATTACAAATATAATTAAAATCTTTTTCATTAAATTCGTTTATATTATATCCTCTATATATTTAAAGATTAAATTGTTTGAAATAATGCAGAAAAATGTTGGAAAAATGACGATTAATTACTCTCCAAATTTTAATTCAAAAAAAAGGGATAAAAAAAAAATAAAGCACTTAGTCTATCATTATACAGGAATGAAAAATGATAAATTGGCTATAAAAAAGTTAATGAGTTTTAATTCTAACGTAAGTTGTCATTATTATATAACCTCAAGTGGAGAAATTATTCAAATGGTGCCTGATTTATATATTGCTTGGCATTCTGGTATATCAAATTGGAAAAATGAAAAATCTCTTAATAAAAGTTCTATAGGAATTGAAATTTCTAACCCAGGTCATGAATATGGTTACAGAAAATTTAGTGACCAGCAAATAAAGTGTTTAATTAAAATTTCAAAATTTTTAATTAAAAAATACAATATTAAGAAAAATAAAATTTTAGGTCATTCGGACATAGCTCCATTAAGAAAGATAGATCCAGGAGAAAAATTTCCTTGGAAATTTTTAAGTGAAAATAAAATTGGAATATGGCATAATATAAATTCAAAAATACTTAAATCAAATAGGAGAAAAAATTCAGAACTTAATTTGCATAAATTTACTATGTATTTAAAGAAGTTAGGTTATAATATGGAATATTCTAACTCTGGTGAATTAAGTAAAATTATAAAAATTTTTCAAATGAGATTTAGACCTGAGTTGATTGATGGAAAATTAGATTTAGAATGTTTTTACATAGCTAAATCTCTTTATAAGCTTGAATAATAAAATAATTGATCTTTATGAAAAATTTTATATTGTCCTTTTGCCAGATAAAAGACTTATCGCTTTAATTTATTAAAGAGGAAAGTCCGGGCTCTACAAGGACACAGTGCCAGTTAATGGCTGGCGGGGGCGACCCTAGGGATAGTGCCACAGAAAATAAACCGCCTTATCAAGGCAAGGGTGAAAAGGTGTGGTAAGAGCACACCGGCTAAGTTGGTAACAGCTAGTGCATGGAAAACCCCACTGGGAGCAAGACTGAGTAGAGATGACAAAGTTAGAAATAACAAAAAGCTGTCTTTGGCTAGTCATCTGGGTTAGTTGCTTGAGCCTTAAAGTGATTTAAGGCCTAGAGAAATGATAAGTTTAAATGACAGAACCCGGCTTATATTTTATCTGGCAAAATCATAACTTTTTAATTCTTACAATGTACCAAATAAAATCATTTTTTCTATTTTGTCTCATTGTGGAAGTTTAGAACAAATCAAGAATACTTAAATATAATATTAGGTGTTGACGATTAAATTTAAAACCCATAATATCCCATAAAATCCCAAATAAGGAATTTATGGATTATGTTTTTATCTACTTACGAAAACAAATTAGACAAAAAGGGAAGAGTGTCCGTGCCTGCTAGTTTTAGGAGCTATCTCTCTAATATAGGATACAACGGAATTGTATGTTTTCCATCATTTAATAATCAATCGATTGAGGCTTGGCCTCAAGATAGAATTGAAAAAATTTCAAATGCAATAAACACTTTAAATCCATTTGAGGATAAGAAAGATTATTTTGCAACCTCAATACTATCAGAAAGTATTAACTTACAATTTGATAGCGAGGGAAGAATTCTCATTACAGAAAAATTATTAAGACATGCAAAAATTAAAAGTAGCATGTTGTTTGTTGGTCAGGGAAAAACCTTCCAAATATGGGAACCAACAAGTTTCGAAAAATTTAGGGTCACTGCTAGAAAAAAATCTAACATTAACAGGGCTAACCTTAAATGGGAGCAAAAACTTAATAACTAAAACGGGGGAAAAATGACAATTAATTTTAAAGCACCAGACATAAAAGAGTTGAAGCCAAGAATACTAGTTCTTGGAATTGGAGGAGCAGGAGGTAATGCAATTAATGGAATGATAGAGTCAGGTTTACAAGGAGTAGAGTTTATTGCTGTAAATACTGATGCACAAGATTTAAGACTAAGCCATGCACAAACCAAAATACAAATGGGATTAAATTTAACAAAAGGATTAGGTGCTGGAGCAAAATTAGATATAGGTGAAGCTGCTGCCGATGAGTCCTTAAATGAAATAGTTAATGTTCTTCAAGGTTCTAACATGGTTTTCATAACTGCAGGAATGGGAGGTGGAACAGGAACTGGTGCTGCTCATGTTATTGCTCGTGCTGCAAAAGAATTAAATATTCTAACAATTGGAGTTGTTACCTTACCTTTCTTATATGAAGGTCCTTCAAGAATGAGAAAAGCAAATCAAGGTCTTGAGGAATTAAGAAAACATGTAGATACTATAATTGTAGTTCCAAATCAAAATTTATTCAAAATTGCAAGTGAGCAAACAACATTTGAGGAATCTTTCTTGTTATCTAATGATGTATTAAAGCATGGAGTTCAAAGCATTACTGATCTTATGGTAAGACCTGGTTTAATAAATTTAGATTTTGCTGATGTTGAAACAGTAATGAGTTCGATGGGTAAGGCCATGATGGGTACTGGTCAGGCTGAAGGTGAAGGTAGAGCAGTTAAGGCTGCAGAAATGGCTATAAGCAATCCTCTTATAGATGATTATACTTTAAAAGGTGCTAAAGGATTACTAGTCAATATCACTGGTGGAAAGGATCTTAAACTTTTTGAAGTAGATGAAGCTGTAAATAAAGTTAGAGCTGAAGTAGATCCAGAAGCAGAACTAATAATTGGAGCAATTACAGATGAGGATCTTGACGGATTAATGAGAGTTTCAATCGTAGCGACTTCTCTGGATGGACAACAACCAGAGCCGAAATCAGTGATTAATATGGTTCATAGAATACAAAATAGAAATCCTGGATATTCTGATTTTTCGAATACAGGCTCTTCTCAAGCCTTTACATTCTCTAACCAAAACAGCTCAATCATAACTAATGGGGCAAATGCCCTCAAAATCGAGGAAGAAGTAAAAGATGAGACTGAGAGCGAAGTATCATCTGATATTAGTGGTTCAGAAGAACTAGCAAGCACCACAGCTGTTGAAGAAGAAACGAAATCAGTTGAAAATGAGTTATCTACAGTTTCTGATAAATCAATTCAAACAGATCACAGCAACACCTCTCCATCAAACGGATTAGATAACTTTAATTTTGATGAAGAAACACCAGAGCTGTTTAATTCTGATGGATCGGCTAATGAAACAGAGGAAGATATTTCTTTAACAACGGAAACAAGAGAAGAAGACGATTTAGAAATTCCAGCATTTTTGAGAAGACAAAAAAATTAATGGTCTTCAATAAAATAAATGAATGCCACCATAAATCTGGAAAAGAAACATTTTCCAGTTCTGCTAAATGAATTAATTAGCATTATTTCCCCTCTTTATGGTGGCACATTTATTGACTGTACCTTTGGTCAAGGTGGATATTCAGAAAAAATTCTTGAGATTAAAAAAAATAATATTATTGCATTAGATAGGGACGAAGATGTCTTAAGTAGCGCATCAAAACTCCAAAAAAAATACAATAAAAGATTTAAATTTTATAATCTTAAATTTTCTCAATTAGATCAAATCAAATTAAAAGATCATAAAATAAAAGGGATAATTTTTGATTTAGGATATTCACTTAATCAAATTAAAAATTCTCAAAGAGGATTATCATTTTCTGATAAAGGAAAGCTTAATATGAAAATGGGGATAAATGATTTTTCAGCTAATGAGATTATATCCAATATGAATGAAAATAACCTTACTAAAGTATTTAAAGTATTTGGTGATGAAAAATATTCAAAAAAAATAGCAAGAGAAATTGTAAAAAAAAGAAAAGATAAAACTATAAAAACTGAGGATTTAGTTCAAATTATTGATAATGTTAAAAAATATCAAAAAACAAAAATTCACAATTCGACTAAAGTTTTTCAGGCTTTAAGAATTTTAGTGAATAAAGAAATTAGTGAGTTAATAAATGGTTTAATTAATTCATTTAATATAATTCCTATAGGTGGCATAATAGCTGTAGTTAGTTTTCACTCAATAGAGGATAGAATCGTCAAATTTTTTTTTAAACACTATTCTGAGCAAAGAAATACTTCAAGGTATTTACCTGATTCAGAGGTTTCAGAAAGATGCTTTAAGTTAATAAATAAAAAACCTATTTTACCAAGTCCGAGTGAGATAAAGCAAAACCCACCTTCTAGATCAGCTAAATTACGGTATGGAATTAAAACTAATGATAAATGTGATTTTAACGAATTTAGAGAAAAATTTAATAATTTAATTAATGTTGAGGATCTAAGATAATTAAATGAAAAAATTATTTTTTTTTACACCTATAATATTTTTAATATTAGCAACAACTTTAACTAAAAATTCAACAAAAAAACTTGATAATGAAATTTTTCAATTAAAAGAAAATATTAGAATATTAGAAAATCAATATGAACTGAGTTTACTTGATTATAGTATTTTAACTTCACCAAAAAAATTAATGGAGTATCAACAATTTTATTTTGAAGATAAATTGGTTCAAAAGAAAATAGAAAATCTAAATAAAATTGAATTTTTAAATGATAAATTAAAAATTAATAAATTGGTAAAAATTGATGAGTGAATCAAATAATCACTCTCAAAGTTCTGATAAATTCGATGATAGCTTTTCATTTAAAGAAAATAAGTCATATCTAAAAATTTCTTTTGAGAGAATTGCATTTATTTTTTTTGTATTTTTTATTTTAGCAATTGTTTTTTCATCTAAAATAATATTATTGAGCATAAAAAAAATTCCAGAAATTCAAAAAATAGTTAAAAAAGATAATTTCAGATCTAGTATTTTAGATAATGAGGGAAATATTTTGGCCAAAAGTGTTCCAGTAGTTAATATAGGGATTAATCCTAATTTAGTAATTAATAAAGAAAAATTATTAATCTCCCTTAAGTTAATTTTTCCTAATAAAAGTTTTGATAAGGAAATGTATGGAAAAAAATTCTTTTATGTAAAAAAAAAAATAAGTCCTAGAAAACTAGAACAAGTTTTACTTTTGGGTGATAAATCCTTTATTCAAGAGGATGGCATAGCAAGGGTTTATCCTAATGAAAATTTATTCAGTCATGTAATTGGTCAAATTGATAATGATAATAATGGTATATCAGGGATTGAAAAAACTTTTGATTATGAGCTCACTAGCAGAAAGGAACCTTTAGCATTAACTCTTGATAAAGATCTACAATATTTGATTAAAGAAGAGTTATCAAAATCTAAAGATATATTTCGAAATATTGGAAGTGCTGCAATTTTAATGGATATTAATAATGGAAATATCTTATCTATGGTGTCTCTTCCAGACTTTGATCTTAATAAAAGAGAAAAAATAAATGACGTAAAATATATTAATAGAGCAACAAAAGGTGTTTATGAATTTGGATCTGTTTTTAAAACATTTACTTTGGCTGCGGGTTTACAATACAATGTTGTTGAACCAGAAACAAAATTTGAAAACCTAAAAAAAAGAATTACGTGTGCAGGAAATTCTATATCTGAATATGATGATAAAATACCATCAGATTTAACTGCAGAAGAGATTCTTATTAGATCAGGAAATATTGGATCAGTTAGAATAGCTGAAAAAGTTGGTATTGAAAATTACAATGAGTTTCTTCAAACTATTGGAATTATATCAAATCTAGAATTCGATATACAAGAAGTAGGAACGACCCAATTAGGCAGATGGGGTAAATGTAAACTTGCAACAGTTGCATTTGGTCATGGGATAGCAACAACTTTACTACAACTTTCAAAAGGCTATTCAATTATAAGTAATGGAGGGTATGAAATAACACCTACATTGTTAGAGAAGAAAAAATTACAAAGACAAAGAATACTTAATGAAAACTTATCAGACATAATAAATCCTATTCTTAGAAAAATTGTATCCACTAAAGAAGGAACAGCAGGTTTTGCCAATGTGAAAGGTTACGAAATAGGAGGGAAAACTGGAACTGCTGATCAACCCTCAAAGGGTGGATATTCTAAAAAAAAAATTAATACCTTTGCCTCAGTTTTTCCAACCTCAAATCCAAAATTTGTATTAGCAGTAATGTTGGATGAACCTAAAGCAAATAGAGAATTTGTCTATCATTACAGAGACGAAAGATATCCTTACAAAGGCAATTGGAGGAATACAGCTGGTTGGACTACTGTGTGGGTGACAGGTCAGATAATGGATAAAATCGGGCCAATTTTAGCCACAAAATATTAAGAGCGTAAACCATGTTACTTAAAGACTACTTTCCAAATTTAGATAAAAAATATCATAAATTAAGTTTTAAAGGGATAGCTTTTAATTCTAAAAAAGTTAAAGAAGGGTATATTTTTTTTGCATTTAAAGGGAACAATACTGATGGAAACTTGTTTATAAATGAAGCGATTAAAAATGGATCAAAAATAATAATCACTGACAAATTAAAGACGAGTATTCGGAAAAATAATATTTTATTTTTAAAAGATAAAAACCCTAGAAATTTATTAGCTACATTTAGCTCTAAAATATTTAGTAAAAAACCAAAAAATTTAATAGCTGTAACGGGGACAAATGGTAAATCATCTATAGCAAATTTTTATTTTCAAATTTTAACTCTTAATGGAATTAAAGCAGCCTCAATTGGAACATTGGGTGTCAAAGGTTTAAATATAAAAAAAAATTTTTCAAATACCACTTTTGATACCATCCAATTAAATAAAATTTTGGAGAAATTAAAAAAAAAAAAAATTGAAAACGTTATTTTAGAAGCATCAAGTCATGGGTTATATCAAAATAGATTAGATGGATTAGAATTCGATACTGGTATATTTACGAATTTAACAAGAGATCATTTGGATTATCACAAAACCTTTAAAAATTATTTGAATTCAAAATTAATATTATTTAAAAAATTATTGAAAAAAAAGTCTAATGCTATTTATGATGATGAATTAAAAATTTCATCAAACTTAAATAAAATTACTAAATATAATAAAATAAAAAGATTTACATTAGGAAACTCCAAATCAAGTTTTACAATAATCAATCATCAATTTTTAAAAGATGAACAGAAAATAACATTTACATTTGATAAACGAAAATACTCTTTTTCAACTAATTTAATTGGAAGTATTCAAATTAAAAATTTACTTATGGCAATCATGGCAGCAATGAAAAGTAAAATTTTATTAGAAAAAATTTTAAAAATTGTACAAAAAATAAAGCCAGTAAATGGAAGATTAGAAAAGGTAGGAAACCTTCATAATAATGGAATTGTTATCCTTGATTATGCTCACACACCAGATGCTTTAAGGAGCTGTATTAAAAATGTGAAGGAACAATTTAAATTACGTAAAATTAATCTAGTATTTGGATGTGGAGGTGAGAGAGATAAACCCAAAAGAAAGATAATGGGAAATATTGCGAATAGATACTGTGATAAAATATTTTTAACAGACGATAACCCAAGAAGTGAAGATCCAAATAAAATAAGAAGAGATGTCAAATCTAATATTGCAAAGAGTAAAGTAATAGAAATACCATCAAGAGAGAGAGCAATAAAATCTGCAATTTTGGATATTAAGTCAAACGAGGTAGTTATTGTTGCTGGAAAAGGTCATGAAGTCTATCAAGAATATGAGTATAAAAAGTTCTTTTCAGATAAAAAATGTATTGAAAAATTTATTAAGATTAAAAATAAATCTTTAAATAAAAATTGGAAATCAAATATTGTTTCAGAGATAACTAAAAAGAAAATAGAAAAAAATATTATTATTAATGAAGCTTCAATTGATTCAAGAAAAACAAAAAAAAATAATATTTTCTTTGGTATTAAGGGAAAAAACTTTGATGGAAACAAATTTGTTAATCAAGCTTTTAAAAATGGAGCCTCTATTTCAATTAATGAAAATAAAAAAAAAAATAAATTAAGAAATGATTTATATGTAAAAAACTCATTAAAAACACTTTCAGAAGTTGCCAACATGGTAAGAGTATCATCTAATATTTCCTCTATAGCAATTACAGGATCATCAGGTAAAACATCTTTAAAGGAGATGTTGGGGCAAATGATGAATAAAATATGCCAAACATCCTATTCAAAAAAATCTTTTAATAACAAGTATGGAGTACCAATTTCTTTATTCAACATAAATTATAAAGATAAAATTGGTATCTTTGAAGTTGGGATGGATAAGAAAGGAGAGATAGATTTTTTAACTAAAATAATAATGCCCAATGTTGGAGTTATTACTAATATTTCATATGCACATATTAAAAACTTTAAAAATTTAAAAGGTATAGCTAATGCTAAATCAGAAATAATTAACAACATCGTTGAACATGGATCGATTATATTAAATGCTGATGATAGATTTTTTAAATTTTTTAAATCTAAATCGATAAAAAGAAAATTACGAATAATTTCATTTGGTATAAAAAATAAATCAGATGTAAGTTTGACTAAAATAAAAAAAGGAAAATTTAGTTCTGTTATTTATATAAAAAATAATGAAAAAATATTAAAATTTACTATTAAAAAAAATTTAGAAAATTATATTTATAATATTTTGTCAACTTTAGCAGTAATCTCTCTTTACTTTAATTTAGAAAAATTAGATAAGTTTTTTTTTAATGACTATCAGTTTCCAGTAGGTAGGGGAGATCTAAGTATAATTAAGTTACAAAAAAAAAGAATTAATCTAATAGATGAAAGTTATAATTCTAACCCCTTGTCTCTTCAATTCGCATTAAATAAATTAAATAGCTTAAATACTAAATCTAAAAGAAAATTAATTTTATTGGGGGATATGCTGGAGCTTGGTAAATATTCTAAAAAGCTTCACATAGAAGCCGCCAAGCGCATTAATGACTCCAAAATTGATAAAGTTTATGTATATGGCGAGGACATTATTGAGACATTTAACAAAATTAAACCACAAAAAAGCGGAAAAATATTAAATTCAAAAAAAGATATCTTAAATTTTATGATAAATGATATTAAGAATGACGAATATTTAATGATAAAGGGTTCCAACTCCACAGGTTTAAATAAAATAAGTCAAAGTTTAAAAGTAGGCAAAATAAATGCTTTTTAGTCTATTTTCTAACCTAGTTGAAATTTTTAGTTTTCTTAATGTTTTTAAATATTTAACTGTCAGAACTGGTCTATCAATGTTTACATCGATGGTAGTAGTTTTTTTAGTTGGCGGACCACTTATAAATTATTTTTCTACACATCAAATTCATGACCCAATTAGAGAAGATGGGCCTAGTGAGCATATAGTTAAAAAAATTGGAACTCCTACCATGGGAGGTCTTATGATATTACTAGGTATTTTCTCAGGAGTTATTTTATGGGGTGATTTTACGAATACCTATAACTGGTTCTTACTTTATATAGTTGGATCTTTTGGGTTGCTTGGAGCTTATGATGACTATCAAAAAATAAAAAAAAATAATTCAAATGGTATAAGCTCAAAAACAAAGATTATAATTCAAATTATTTTAGCATTATGTGGAATATTTATATTGTATTTTTATAGCGGGTCAAATGAACTACAAAACCTATATTTTCCATTTTTTAAAAACTTAATAATTAATTTAGGATGGTTTTTCATTCCATTTTATTTATTTGTTATTGTAGGATCATCAAATGCAGTTAACTTGACTGATGGACTAGATGGTTTAGCTACAGTGCCAGTAATATTAGTTGCAGCATGTTTTGCTTTTATTAGTTATGTAACAGGAAATATAGTATTTTCAGGATATTTACAAATAACATACATTGAAGGAGTAGGAGAAGCATCAATTTTTTGTGGGGCAATTATCGGATCTTGTTTAGGTTTTTTGTGGTTTAATGCACCACCCGCCAAGATATTTATGGGTGATACAGGTTCATTAGCTTTAGGAGGATCTTTGGGGGCAGTAGGTATTATTACAAAACATGAAATCGTTCTAGCAATTACGGGTGGATTGTTTGTGTTAGAAGCTATTTCTGTGATTGCTCAAGTGATATCATTTAAACTTACCGGAAAAAGGATTTTTAAAATGGCACCTATACACCATCATTTTGAAAAAAAGGGCTGGCCAGAGTCTACTGTCGTTATTAGATTTTGGATCATATCAATTATCTTAGCAATGATAGGTTTAGCAACATTAAAACTAAGATAATGAATGAAAAAAAAATTTATTTTAAAAATAAAAAAATTTTAATTTATGGTTTTGGAAAGTCTGGTACTGCTTGTTTTAATTTTTTAAAAAAAAATAATATCTGTAAAATTTTTGATGATAATAAAAATAATATTTCAGCAAAGTATAAAAAAAAATTAATAAATATTCATAAATTATCTTCTTTAAATTTTGATTTTATTGTTTTAAGCCCAGGTATAGACATTAAGAAATGTAAAATTTGTAATTATTTGAAAAAAAATAGTTCTAAAATTATTACAGAGCTTGATATATTTGCCTTAAGCTATCCAAATATAAATAAAATTACAATTACTGGAACAAATGGTAAATCGACTACTTCGAAACTACTCTATGAGGTTCTTAAAAATAATAAGAAGGACGTAAGATTAACTGGTAATATTGGATATCCCATATTAATGGAGAGAAAAATTAAAAATAATACAATTTTTGTAATTGAGGCATCCTCTTATCAACTTGATTATAGCAAATACTATAGATCTAAATACTCAATTATACTTAATTTGAGCCCAGATCATTTAGAAAGACATGGGTCATTCAAAAATTATGTTGAAGCAAAATTTAAAATTATAAAATCACAAAGCAACAATGACATTACTTTTATAGATAACGAAAATAAATCTTTAAAAGAATTAGTTAAAAAAAACAAAATTAAATCAAAAATAATTAAAATTGATCATTTTGAAAATAAAAAATATTGTAAACAAGTAGATAATATCTACTTTAATAATTCCAGTAATGAAAAAAATCTTAGCTTCGTTCTCAGTATTGCCAAGGTATTAAAACTCAATCTAAAAACAGTTATAAATACCGCAAATAAATTTAAAGGGTTAGATTATAGACAACAAGTAATCTATAAATCGAAAAAATTATTAATTATAAACGACTCAAAATCTACTAGTTTTTCATCGACAGCCCCATTACTTGAAAGTTATGAAAATATATATTGGATATTGGGAGGACTTGCTAAAAAGGGAGATAAACTCAAACTTAAAAAAAAATATGTTTCAAATATAAGAGCTTATGTTTATGGAAAAGATAGAAATTTTTTGATCAATTCACTTCCTATTAAAATTTCTTGTACGTCTTCTGCAACGCTCAAAGAAGTTATGAAAAATTTAAATAATAATATTAAAAATGACAATTCTAAAAAAGTAATTCTTTTTAGCCCGTGTGCAGCTTCTTTTGATCAGTTCAAAAACTTTGAGCAAAGGGGAAATTTTTTTAACAAGATTGTAAAAGTTATGCTTAAAAAAATTAAAAAATGAATAAATATTTAGATACTTTCTATGATTGGTGGAAAAATATAGATAAATTTTTATTATTCTTAATTTTAGGTTTATTTTTATTAGGCCTTTTCTTTTCATTAGTCTCTACTTCTCTAATTGCATCAGACAAATTAAATACAAAATCATATTTTTTTTTTTTTAAACATTTTGCTTATATAGCCTTAGCCATAGCTATTTTAATTACATTTTCGTTTCTAAATCAAAAAATTTTAGCAAAATTTTCATTGATTTTATTCTTAATAGCATTTCTAAGTCTGCTGTTAGTTCCTTTTTTAGGGACTGAGGTGAAGGGTTCAAAAAGATGGTTAGATTTGATATTTTTGCCTAGATTTCAGCCTGTTGAGATTATTAAACCATTTTTTATAGTAACATTATCATTCATGTTAACTATGCAAAATAGAAGATTATATTTTAAATACTTCTTAAGCACTTTATTCACACTGCCAATATTAATGTTACTTGTTTATCAACCTGATATTGGACAAACCCTTTTGATTTCAATGGTTTGGTTAGCTTTAATATTTATCTCTGGCATTAATATTTTTGTTTTTTTTATATTTTTTCTCTTTGTTGGTTCAACTGTAAGCTATTTAGTTTTATTTGTGACAAAATTTGAATATATAAAAATCAGACTTTTCGCTTTTTTAGATTCAAGTTCAGGCAATAATTATCAAGCAGAAAAAGCAAGTGATGCGATTATAAATGGGGGTTTTTTTGGAAAAGGTATTGGAGAAGGTACTTTGAACTCAAGAGTCCCTGAGGCACATACAGATTATATAGTCTCGGTTATATCAGAAGAGTTCGGTGCAATAATAGTTATTGGAATATTGTTTCTATATCTAATCTTTTCTTACAGGGTAATCCAAAAAATTAATTTCATAAATGAAGATTTGCCAAAACTTATTTTAAGTGGGTGTATCTCTTTAATTTTGTTACAAACTTTTATACATGTAGGTGTTAACATAAGAATATTGCCAACTACAGGAATGACTTTACCCTTTTTAAGTTATGGCGGGTCATCCATAGTCAGTACAGCATTTTTATCAGGATTAATTTTGAATTTAACAAAAAGAAAATTAGATTGAACTGATGAAAAAAATAATTATTACAACAGGTGGTTCAGGTGGGCATGTAATTCCATCGTTAAGTATATATGATGCTTTAAAAGATGATTTTGAAGTGGAAATTTCTACAGATTCAAGAGGATCAAAGTATATTAATAATGCGAATTATAATTATTCATTAATTGATGTTCCAAATTTATTCTCAAACTTGTTATTACTTCCTTATAATTTAATTAAATTTTGTATTTCAATAATAAAATCTTATAAATACTTAAAATTAAATAATTTTAATATTCTAATTAGTACTGGTGGATATATGTCCTTGCCCTTATGCTTAGCCTCTACGTTGTTGAATATAAAAATTTATGTTTTTGAACCAAATTCTGTTTTAGGAAGAGCAAATAAATTAATACTTAGTTTTGCTGAAAAAGTTATTTGTTATGATAAAAACTTAAAAGGTATTTCTAAGAAATTCATAAATAAGGTTTATTTAATTAAACCATTACTTAGAAAAGAAATATATAAATACCAAAAAAATAAAAAAACTACTATTTCAGAAAAAAAAAAAATATTAATTATCGGAGGAAGTCAGGGAGCAAAGTTCTTCGACGAAACTATTACTAAAACTATAATAATGCTCTCAAAAACGCAGAAAATCCAAGTTTTACAACAAGTAATTAATATCAATTCAAAAGAAAATATTAAAGAATCCTATCAAAAAAATCTTATCGAACACGAATTATTCAACTTTGATGATAAATTATTAATTAAAGCTGTTAATTATGACCTAGCTATTACACGGGCTGGCGCGTCTACAATTTCAGAATTAGGTTATTTAAATATTCCATTTGTGGCAATTCCATTTCCATATGCTAAAGATAATCATCAATATTACAATGCAGAATTTTATGAAAAAAATAAATCTTGTTGGCTAATGATACAAAAAGATAACGATGAAAATAGCTTAAAAGATTTAATTATAAAAATTTTTGAAGATCAAAATGAATATTTTTCTAAAAAAAATAATTTAAGTCTATTAAATAAAGAAAATATGTGGGAAAAAAATAAATCTAAACTAATTGAGCTTATAAATGAAAATTGATTTAGGAAAAAATGAACTTATTCATTTTGTTGGAATTGGTGGAATAGGAATGAGTGGCCTAGCATTGATTATGAATGGATTAGGTTACAAAGTGCAAGGTAGTGATATAGCTAATAATCGAAATATTGAGAGATTACAAAAAAAAAAAATAAGAATATTTTTAAATCATAAAAAAGAGAATGTAAAAAAAACTACAGTTATAGTGATTTCTTCAGCAATTAAAAAAAATAACCCAGAATTAGTTGAAGCTATCAAAAAAAATTTACCAGTTTATACAAGAGGAGATATGTTGGGACATATAGTATCTTTCATGAGAAATATTGTAATAACTGGTTCACATGGAAAAACAACTACAACGTCTTTAGTATCTAGTATTTTTACAGCAGGTAATTTAGATCCAACTATAATTAATGGTGGTGTTCTAAATTCATTTGGTAATTCAGCAAAATTGGGTAAAAGTAACTGGTGTATTACCGAGTCAGACGAGTCTGATGGAAGTTTTTTAAAAATTCCTTTTACATATTCTATAGCTACTAATTTGGATTCTGAGCACTTAGATTTTTATAAAAATATAAACAACCTTAAAAAAAGTTTTCAAAAATTTATAGAAAAAATACCGTCTGTAGGCAAAGGCTTTGTATGTAATGACGATCAAAATCTTAAAGAAGTTTTTAAAAAAACAATAAACAAAAATTTTTATACATATGGTAAAAAAAAAAATTCAAATTTCCAAATAATAAATATTAAGCAAACAATTAGCTTTTCTAGTTTTGACATTAAAATCAATATACCAAGTAAAAAAAAAATAATTAAAGGAATTAAGCTCCCAATGATTGGATCACACAATATTCAAAATGCAACTGCTGCAGCTTCTTTAGCTTTTACAATTGGATTGCCAGAAAAATATATTAAACTTGGCCTGAGTAATTTTAAAGGAGTTCAGAGAAGGTTTTCTCATTTATTCAATCATAACAACGTGAGTTTTTATGATGATTATGCCCATCACCCAACAGAAATAAGTTCAGTTTTAAGTGGTGTTAAAAATGTACATAAAAATAAAGAAATTGTTTGTGTTTTTCAACCTCATAGAATTTCAAGAGTGATTAATTTGAAAAAAGAGTTTTCAAAATGTTTTAAAATGGCAGATACAGTTTTGTTGTGTCCCATTTACACAGCAAATGAAAAACAAAAACTTAATTTTACATATCATTCTTTTGCAAAGTTAATTATTAAAAATTCTAGTGTTAAGTTGATACAGGTTGATAATGAAATACAATTACGAAATTTTATAAGACAGAATACATTTGGTGAAAAAATTTATATAGGTATGGGTGCAGGATCGATATCAAATTGGATGAAAAATTTGAAAAATATTTTTTAATGAAAATTGAGGATATAAAAAAATCAGTATTATTAATAGACGGTGATATTTTTTTTGATCAGAGTATTAAAAATCTAAATTGGTTTAATATTGGAGGAAAAACTAAAATTTTTTTTAAACCAAAATCTCTAAAAGGTTTAATAGAATATTTAAAACTTTATGCTTTAAGAGGCAAAATATTTATTTTAGGTAATGGATCAAATGTATTATTTGATGACGAAACATACCAAGGCACAGTAATAAAGTTAGGCAAAAATTTCTCAAATATCACTTTGCTAGACAATGAAACAATCATTGCTGGAGCAGCTGCTTCACAAAAAAAAGTCTCAGAATTTGCAAAGGATAATAACATTTCTGGATTAGAGTTTATGTCATGTATTCCAGGTTCAATAGGAGGTGGTATTAGGATGAACTCTGGATGTTTCAAAAAAGAATTTAAAGATTTTCTTATATCTATTCAAGTAGTTGATTTTAAAGGTTTAGTAAGAAGTATTCCAGCGAATAAAATAAGCTTTAATTATAGGTCGATAGAATTGCCTAAAGATTTAATATTTTTAAGTGCAACTTTCAAGGGGAAACAAAAAAATAGCGAGGAAATAAATAATTATATGACTGAGCTTAATACAATTAAAAATATGGCTCAACCAACTAAAATTAAAACTAGCGGTAGTACTTTTAAAAACCCTATTAGTCAAACAGATAAAAAGGTATGGGAATTAATTAAATCAAGTGTTTCTCATGAAATAAATTATGGGGATGCAGTTATTTCTAAGAAACATGCAAATTTTTTTGTGAATAAAAAAAATGCAAAAGCTGCAGATATGAAATCTTTAATCAATTTTGTAAAAAAGAAAGTTAAAGACGAGACAGGTATAAAATTAGAATTAGAAATTGTGTTAGTTGAATAATGGATAAAA
>CACJLY010000012.1 GCA_902594335.1 uncultured Pelagibacteraceae bacterium
GGAGAAATATTATCTCCTCCAGGCGTAATCAAAATATCTTTTTTTCTATCAGTAATTTTTAAATAACCATTATCAAAAATTCCGATATCTCCTGTATGTAACCAACCATCTTTTAAAACTTTACTCGTTTCTTCTTCATTATTCCAATAACCTAGCATCACATTTTCACCTTTAACTAAAATTTCTCCATCTGAGGCTATTTTTACCTCATTACCTTTAAAGGGTGGTCCTACAGTCTCAACCCTAATATCATCAATTGGGTTACAACTTACGACTGGAGAGGTCTCGGTTAACCCATAACCTTGCAAGGTAGGAAGGCCTATAGCATTTAAAAAAGTACCAACTTCTTTATCAAGTGCTCCACCGCCTGAAACAAAGGTTTTAAGCTCACCTCCGAATTGACTTTTGATTTTTTTTCGTACAATTTTTTCTAAAATACTGTCAATTAATTTTTCTAAAATTGTTAATGATTGTTTGTTAATCTTTTTAGTTCCTAATTCTAACATTTTTAATACTAAACTTTTCTTTAATCCTGTTGCTTTGCTAAAATTTGCATTAATTTTCTGAAATAAATTTTGGTAAAATCTAGGCACTGCGGTCATTACTTGAGGTTTACAATCATTCATATTTTTAATTAATTTTTCAATACTTTCTGCATAGAATATTTTTGCTCCAACACTTATTTGAACAAATTGAACAGTGTGCTCATACGAATGCGAGAGAGGCAACCAGGTTAAAAATCTAGTTTGATCTGTTAGTAAAGGTTTTAATATATCATTTGAGCCATCGCAATTATTTAAAATACCACCATGACTTAAGATTACACCTTTTGGGTTACCTTGTGTTCCTGAAGTATAAATTATACAAGCTGGATCATTTCTTTTAATTGGTAATTCTGGAACATTTAAATCCTGATAATCTAAACTAGAAAATAATTTATTAACATTAATATAGGTTTCAGGATTTATATTTAATTCTTCAAAAGAAAATAATTTTACAAAAAAACTCTTTTTTTTTATAATTTCTTTGATTTTATTAAATTGTTCTTGATTAGAAACAAAGATTAATTTCGGATTACAATTATCAATTATATATTCATAATCTTTCTCAGCGTAAGTTGTATAAGCTGGTACAGTAATAGCTTCTGACAACATTACTGAAAGATCAGTTATAAACCACTCTGGTCTATTTTCAGATATTAATAAACATCTATCACCTTTATTTGCATATTTTTTAATTTCTAATGAAAGTTTTTTAATTGAATGGAATGTTTTTTCCCATGTAAAAGAATTATTGATGTCTTTTAAAGATGTTAAAAAAATATTATCTTTTTTTTGTTTTTGATAGTTAATAAAAAACAGCTCGACTAAATTATTAATATTTTGTGTACTCATAAATTCTTGGTGGGCAAAGAGAGAATCGAACTCTCACAGTATTACTACTATTGGATTTTGAGTCCAACGCGTCTACCAGTTCCGCCATTCGCCCAAAATTTTGCATATTTTAACTAATAGTATTAAATCATTTATTATATTAAAAGAAAATATGTTTAAAGAGCTGTACAATAAAACGATTAAACTAGCAGGTCATAAAAGATCCAAATCTTTTTTAGGATTTATCTCTTTTATTGAAAGTTTTATATTCCCAATACCACCAGATGTTTTGATAATTCCTATGACAATAGCTCGAAAACATGAATGGGTTAGAATTGCATTAATTGCAACTATAGGATCTGTTTTAGGAGCTTGCCTTGGCTATCTAATTGGATATGTTTTTTTTAACGAAATTGGCCTTAAAATTTTTGAGATTTATGGTGTGGATGATGCTTCATTTTTAAAAGATAAAGTATCATCAGAAGGTGGGGTTATAGCCTGGATAACTCTTTTAGCAATTGCTGGTTTTTCACCAGTACCTTTTAAGTTACTTACAATTACTAGTGGTTTTATAAACTTTAATATTTTCTATTTTATTATCATTTCTCTTCTAACAAGAGGTTCGCGCTTTTTTTTAATAGCATTTTTAGTTGGAAACTTTGGACCTGCAATGAAAAAAATTATTGAAAAAAAACTTTTAAAATTCTCTATTTTGCTGTCAGTTATTCTAATTATTTTTGCTTATTTTATATATAAATTTTTAAATAATTTTATTAATTAAATATGATCCTATTTCCTAATACAAAAAATTTTTATTTAATTATTTTATCTATCTCATTAATTTCAATAATTTCAGCTTTATACATTGAGTATATATTGCAGTATCAACCCTGTAAGTTGTGTATTTATCAAAGGTTACCTTACCTAGCTGCAGTATTTGTAAGCTTTATCGGGTTTAATTATTCGAATAATGATCAAATTTTAATAGTTACAATTATGATATTTGCTTTGAGCGCTATACTATCTGGGTATCATTTTGGAATTGAGAATAATATATTTGATGAGCTATCAGCCTGTACAAATGGATCATCAGATATTTTAAATAAATCGAAATTACTAGAGTCTCTTAACAAAACTATGCCTGTTAACTGTAAAGATGCTACTTTTAAAATTCTTGGAATTTCACTAGCGGCAATAAATACAATTTTATCAATTTTAATTATTATTTTTTCTATTAGAACATTGGTCTATGAAAAAAACTAATAAAAAAAAATTAGAAGAATTTATAAGAGTAGATCACGCAGGAGAAAGAGGTGCAATTAAAATTTATGAAGGTCAATTGCTTGCTTTAAATACTATTGTAAAAAATGATGATTTGAAAAAAATTATTGGAGAAATGAAGAAGCATGAGGAGGAACATTCAAATTTTTTTGAGGATGAAATAGAAAAAAGAAATATAAAACCAACAAAATTACTACCATTATGGGATTTGCTTGGATTAGGTCTTGGATTTGGTTCTACAATACTCGGAAAAAAAGCTGCAATGCTGTGTACAGCTTCTGTTGAAGAGGTGATTGACGAACATTATAAAAGCCAAATTGACCAAATAGAAGGAGATGAAAAGGATTTAAAGAAAAAAATAATAAAATTTAGACAAGACGAATTAGACCATAAAGATATAGCCTACGAGAAGGGTGCTACAAAAAAAGGTGTTTATTCAATTATGGATAAAGTAATTAAAACTGGTTCTAAGGTTGCTATAAAAATCTCTGAAAAAATTTAGTTACGGTTCAAGTTCGACATCCCAATACAAATAGTCCATCCAACTTTTATGTAAAAAGTTAGGTGGAAAATTCTTTCCATTTTTATGAAGATCTTCTGTGGTAGGTTGAAAAGGCAATTGATTTAATGTCATACCTGAGTTCTTTATTAGTCTTCCTCCCTTTTTAACATTACAGGAAGAACAAGCTGTTACAACATTATCCCAATTAGTTTTTCCACCTTTTGATCTTGGCAGTAAGTGATCAAAGGTTAATTCATTTTTACTTCCACAATATTGGCAGCTAAACTTATCTCTTAAAAATACGTTAAACCTTGTAAAGTTAGGATTTGATTGAGGTCTAATGTATGATTTAAGAGCAATTACACTTGGAAGTTTCATACTAAATGAAGGACTTCTGATTTGTCTGTCATAATAACTAACAATAGAAACTCTATCTAAGAAAACAGATTTAATTGAATCTTGCCAACTCCATAATGAAAGTGGATAATAACTTAAAGGCCTATAGTCTGCATTTAAAACTAATGCAGGGCATTTCTCTAATGAAATATTTTGATCAGACAATTCAATCATACTTAAAACATACATTAAATATATTTTTTATCAACACATCTAATTTCATATTAAATATTTATTAACTAATAAATTTTTTTTTAATAAAGTTTAATGCCGCACTTGATGCTTCCATTGGTATATGATGATCACAGTTTTTAATCATTAAAGTTTCAATTTTAATTTTATTTCTGATAAAAAAATCTTTAGCTTCAAGTAAATTGTTTGGAGGGACGATTGGATCGTTTTCACCATGTATCATTAAAATATTAGTTTTATTTTTAATTCTTGGAGAAAGATCTTTCATATTTATGATTCTTCCAGAAAACCCAACAATACAACTAAATTCTTTTTCTGATGTTAGACCAACATTTAATGACATCATACACCCTTGGCTGAAACCAGAAATACAAATTTGTGAGTATTCTAAATTAAAATAATTACTTACTTCTGAAATATAACTGTTTAGAATATTTTCTGCTTTTTTTGACTCTTCAAGAGTATATTCTGGATCTTCATTATTTAAATCAAACCATTGAAACCCTGTAGGATTTATACTGCATACTTCATGTGCATCAGGACATAAAAAAACTGTATTTTTAAAAAATCTTTTCCAGTTTAAAGTTAACATGCTGATATCCTTACCGTCACCTCCATATCCATGAAGTAAAATTATAGCACTTTTAACTTCCTCGTTATTTTCTGGTTTTATTATTGTTGTATTTAATGAAAATTTCATAAATTTTTTGGTAACCAATCAAGTAAAGATTGATCATTAAAGTCAATGTAACCAACAATTCTTCCAACCTCAAAACCATTTCTGTCTATTAGAATTGTTGTGGGTAATCCTCGTAGTTTAAAAAGCTGCGAAAATTCTGGTCCAGATCCTGTAAATATATCTAAATTCTTAATTTTGATTTCATCAAAAAACTGTTTAGATTTTTTATAACTTTCGCCACCAATATTTATTGGAATTATATTTATATTTTTGAATTCTTTTAAGGTTTTAAGTTTATCCAAAGATGGCATTTCTTTTTTGCAAGGAGCACACCAAGTGGCCCAGAAATTTATTATCAAGGGATTTGATTTATAATTATTTAAACTTACTTTTTGGCCATCAGATTTAATAAATTCTATATTTTCAATTTTTTTCTTGTCTTTATGCACTATAAGATTCTTAATTTCTGGACGCTCTATTGAATATGAGACGCTAGATGATATTAAGTAAATTATTATTATAAGATAATTAAAAAAAATGATTTTCATAAAATTTAGAACAATTAAATATCATGGGTAAAAATAAAAACAATCAGCCAATTTGGAATACTAGAATTAAAAAGGAAAAAACAAACCTTTTTAAAAAGGTTGGTGGATCAATAGAAATCGATAAAAGATTATTCAGAGAAGATATTGAAGCTTCAATTGTACATGTTGAGATGCTGTTTAGACAAAAAATTATAAATTTTAAAATTAAAAATAAAATAGTATGGGGTTTGAATAGAATTAAAAACGAAATTATAAAAAAGAAATTTATTTTTGATGATAAACTTGAGGATATTCATATGAATATAGAAAACAGACTCTTCGAGTTAATTGGAGAAGATGCTGGATATATTCATACTGCAAGATCAAGAAATGACCAAGTAGTCACAGATTTTAAAATTTGGTTAAGAAAAGCTAACAGAGAAATTGTAAAAAATATTGACGTAACAATTAAAAATATTTTAAAAAAAGCAGAAAAAAATGTTGAGACAATTATGCCTGGTTTCACTCACCTAAAAAATGCTCAACCAGTTTCTTTTGCTCATTACTTAATGGCCTACTTAGAAATGTTCAACAGAGATAAAAACAGATTTAAAAATAATTTAGAAGGTCTTAATGAAAATCCTCTTGGTGTAGCTGCATTAACAGGTACTTCTTTTAAAATTGACAGATTTTATACTTCAAAAAAATTAGGTTTTCAAAGACCAACTAAAAACTCAATTGACACAGTCTCTGATAGAGATTTTGTTATTGATTTTCTTTATTCTTGTTCTGCATGTGCTGTTCATATTTCTAGAATTGCAGAGGAATTTATAATCTGGAATTCAGATGCTTTTAAACTTATTAATTTAAACGATAAGATTGTAACAGGATCATCTATTATGCCTCAGAAAAAAAATCCTGATCCTCTAGAATATTTAAGAGGCAAAACAGGCTTTATGTTTGGAAATCTTTTTTCTATGCTTACAACATTGAAAGGTTTGCCTCTGTCTTATTTTAAAGATTTGCAAGATGATAAAGAAATTGTTTTTAAGTCATTTGATCAATTGAAAAATTCTTTGATTATATTAAACGATGTTCTTAAAAATTTTTCGCCAGACAAAAAAAGAATGATTGAACTTGCTGAAAATGGCTTCATTACAGCTACTGATTTAGCAGATTATATGGTCAGAGAATTAAATTATCCATTTAGAAAGGCCTATTTACAAACAGCTAAAATTATAAATCTTGCTGAAAAAAATAAAAAAAAATTGTCAGAACTTACAATACAAGAGATAAATAAAATTGAAAAAAGTTTAACATCTGATGTTCTAAAAGTTTTTGAATTAAAAAAATCTGTTAATTCGAAAGTTTCTTACGGAGGAACTTCTTTCGACAACATTAAGAAGATGATAATAAGTTATAAAAAGAGATAACTATGATTAAAAAAGTAATTCTAATTACTATGTGTATAATTTTATTAACTTCTTGTGGAAGAAAAAATGAACCGAAATATGAGGCTTCATTAAATAACAATGTTACGGGTTATAATAATATAAATAACGTATTTTAAACGCCAAAAAAAAGATGAAATATATTAATAATATTTTTACAGTTGAAAAATCTAAACTCACAAAGGTAATCAACAAATTTGAAACACCAATTTTTTGCTACTCTGAGAAAAAAATAAATGACAATATAAATAATCTTAAAAATAGTTTTAGATCATTTTCTCCAATTATATGTTTTTCAACAAAGTCAAACAGTAATTTAGAAATACTTAAATTGATAAAACGAAATGGATTGGGAGCCGATGTTGTCTCTAAAGGTGAATTAATGATTGCTCTTAAAGCTGGAATTAAACCAAAAAAAATTGTTTTTTCTGGAGTAGGTAAAACTAGGTCAGAATTAACATATGCAATAGATAAAAATATTTTGTTGATTAATACTGAATCGAAAAGCGAAATATTAGAAATTGAAAATATAGCAAAATCGAAAAATAAAAAAGTAGATATAGGAATTAGACTAAATCCAAATACAGATGCAAAAACGCTTAAACAAATTTCGACTGGTAAAAAAGAAAATAAATTTGGTATTAATGAAAAAACATTAATTGAGGTTTTAAAATATATTAAAGGTTCAAAATTTTTAAATTTAAAATGTTTAAGTGTTCATATTGGAAGTCAAATTCTAGATTATAGACCCTACCAAAAAATGATTAACGTATTAGATAAATTAATAAGAAAAATAGACTTTAATTTTGAATACATAGATCTTGGTGGTGGAATGGGTATTGATTATAACAAAGACAATAAAAAATTTAATTATAAAAAATATAATCAAATAATAAAAAAATTTTTGAAAAAACATAAAACAAAAATTATATTTGAACCTGGTAGATCTATCATAGGCGATACAGCTATATTAATTTCTAAAATTATCTATATAAAAGAAAATCCTAAGAAAGATTTTATCATTGTAGATGCCGCAATGAATGATTTTATGAGACCTGCATTGTATGGTGCAAAGCATAAAATTATTCCATTAAAAAGAACTAATAAAATTATTAAAAAAAGCTATGATTTTGTTGGCCCGATTTGTGAAACTACAGATAAATTCTTGACGACAAATAAATTTCAAAAATTAAATGAGAAAGATTATATTATTATTTGTGATGTAGGAGCATATGGTTCATCATTATCTTCAAATTATAATATTAGACCTAAACCTGCTGAAATATTAATTAAAGGGTCAAAAATAAATATAATTAAAAAAAGACAAAAACTAAAAGATATAATTTAGTTTTTTTACAAAGATGATAAGAAAACTGCTATTTTTATTTTTTTTCTTTCTAGGCATATCTATAATTTCAATAGTATTCCTTCCATCGCTTATAATGCCTATTAAAATAGTTTTGTTTGGTGGAAAAATGATGGGAAAATGGGCTGCACTATGCCTTCAAATTTTTTTACAAACAAAAATTATTGTGAAAGGGAAAGATAATATAATTAAAAACGAAAAATTTTTTATTGCTTGCTCTCATCAATCGATGTTTGAGACTTTTTATTTACAAACAATTTTCAATTCACCAATATTTATTTTAAAGCATGAGTTAATGAAAATACCTATTTTTGGTTGGTATTTAAAAAAGATAGGCTCAGTTTCAATTAATAGAAATAAAATTAGTAAGAATAATTTAGGTCTAATTGATAAAATAAAGAATTCTGCAAAAATTTCTGACAGACCTTTAATTATATTTCCACAAGGAACAAGAGTTTTACCAGGTGAAAAGGTCCCTTTCAAAAAAGGGGTTGGAAGAATTTATGATGAATTAAAAATAAATTGCCAACCTGTGGCCATAAATTCTGGAAATGTTTGGCCAAAAAATGGTAGCCTAATCACGAATAAAACAATAACGATATCAATTCTTACAGGTATAAAACCTGGAATGAGATCAGCAGAATTTACAAGTTACATAGAAGATAGAATCTATAATGAATTGAATTCTATGAATTAACCCTTCATGGGCATTACAACATAAATACTATCATAATCAGCTGGATCTCTTATTAACGCTGGCGAGCCTGTATCCTTTAGATAAATCTCTATATGATCTCCATCCAGTTGAGAAGCAACATCAATTAAATATCTAGAATTAAAGCTTATATCAAGCTCATGATCAAACTTTACACTTAAACTTTCTTTACCATCACCACTATTTGTATTGTTAACTGAAAGATCAAGATTATCTTTTGATAGATTAAATTTTACACCATCTTTTTTATCTAAAGAAACTGAAGCAACTCTATCTACCGAATTCAAAAATGATTTTAAACCTACTTCTAATTTTTTTTGGTTTTCTTTTGGTATTACCTGTACGTAATTTGGAAATTTTCCATCAATAAGCTTGGATATCAATATACTATTGTTAATTTGAAATTTAATTTTTGATTTTATATTTGATATTTTAACTTCGCCCTCATAGTCCTCTAGTAATGAGCAAAGTTGAAAAATAGTCTTTTTTGGTAAAATTATCTGATCAAATTGAACTTTATTTTGTAATCTAATCTTAGAAATAGACATTCTATGACTGTCAGTAGCTGCAGCTGTTAAGAAATTTTTATCTTCAACTTCTGTCTGATGTAAAAAAATTCCACTTAAATAATGTCTTGTTTCATCGTTAGATACTGAAAATTTACATTTATTTAAAAGTTTTAGTAGCTCTTTTGATTTAATCGAAAACTCATTTTCATTAAAATTTTCATCTGTTAATGGAAATTCTGAAGCACTTATACAATTTAAATTGAAAACAGATTTATCAGACTCTAAGTGCAATTTATTTTCACTAGGATTAGAAAAGTTAATTTTACTCCCAGATGAAAACTTTCTAACAATATCATACATTATTGATGAAGATGATGTAGTTTTACCCTCTTCTATTATTTCGACATTTGGAATTTGATGAATAAAAATCAAATCAAGATCGGTAGCTGTAATTGTTAGTTTTCCATTACTTACATCCAATAATACATTTGAAAGTATCGGTAATGTACTTCTTTTTTCAATTACACCTTGACAATAATTTAAGGATTTTTGAAGATCTTGTTGATTTAGGCTAAACTTCATTTTCTTTATTATACAAAATCTTATTTTTTAAACTATCAATATTGATATTTAATTCGCTATCCTCTTTCCTTAATCTCTCTATGGTTTTAACGGAGTGAATTACAGTTGTATGATCTCTATTGGAAAAGGATCTACCTATTTCAGGTAAAGATTTGGATGTTAACATTTTAGCGAGATAAATTGCAGTTTGCCTAGGTCTAACAAGATATCTTGATCTTCTTGGAGAAAGCATTTCATTTTTGCTAATTTTATAAAATTTACAGACTATTGTTTGGATTGTATCAATATCTACCTTATTTTCATTGAGGTTAAGTAAATCTTTTAAAACAATTTTAACTTCGGATAAGCTTGGGACTTTATTATAAATCCTAGTAAAAGACACAATCCTATTTAGTGCGCCAACTAATTCTCTAATACTGGTTTTAATTTCTGTGCTAATAAATTTTTGTATTTCCTCAGAAATAATAACTTGATTTGAGTATGATAATTTTAACTCTTCGGTTTTAGATTTAATAATTTTATATCTAAGCTCATAATCAGGATTTTGAATATCAACAACTAAGCCTCCAGAAAATCTAGATTTTATTCTTTCTTGAATTCTTGACAATTTATTAGGTGGTCGATCTGCAGAGATTATTATCTGTGAATTTTTATCTAATAAAGCATTAAATGTATGAAAGAATTCTTCTTGCATTGCTTCTTTGCCATTCATAAACTGAATATCATCGATTAGTAAAATATCTGTATTTCTAAAATACTCTTTAAACTTAACCATCTCATTTGATTTTATGGACTTAACAAATTGGTACATGAATCTTTCTGCAGATATAAACATTACTTTATTCTTTTCTTTCAATTCTAAACCAATTGCATTTAATAAATGAGTTTTTCCCATTCCTACTCCACCATATAAGTATAACGGATTATAATGCGCTATATCTTTTGAAACTTTTTTTGATGCTTCAAATGCTAGTTTATTACTTCCCCCAGTTATAAAATTTTCAAAATTTTTATTTGGATCAATTCTGTTATATTGAAGGTAAGAGTCTTTTATAAATGAAACATTATCATTATTAGTATCAATAGAATTTTGAGATGATACATTTGACTCTTTTATTTCGATATTTTTGTTATCTTTTATAGTGAATTCAATCCTAACTAAGTCTTTTTTGTATTCTTTTATTATCTGTAATATTTGGTCTAAATATCTTGATACTATCC
This sequence comes from uncultured Pelagibacteraceae bacterium, assembly GCA_902594335.1. Taxonomy (GTDB): domain Bacteria; phylum Pseudomonadota; class Alphaproteobacteria; order Pelagibacterales; family Pelagibacteraceae; genus Pelagibacter. Next base: position 10,795 of record CACJLY010000012.1, read on the forward strand.
AGTCTCTAATAAATCTCGTTGAAACTGAAAATAAAATATAATTATGGAATTCTTCAACTAACTCAATTTTTTTTATCCAACTCTCAAAAATCTCGTTACCAAATTTTTCGCGCATTTCATTTTTGACATTTTGCCAATCAATCTTCTTTTCGAGTGCTTTATTGTTTTGTAAATTATTTTTCATGAGGAAATTCCACTTAAGACTTATAAAAATTTAATGCAATAAGTTTATTTATAAAAACAAAAATAAATAAAATTTATGATTGAATAAATTTGTGATTGAATTTTTTAAAAACTTTTTTTTCAACCTAGTCGGGTACGAGATTTTAAATTTAAAATTTTACTAAATCTATATCTAGTGATTTTTGAAATTAAACTTTCAGATATAGTAAATTATTAATAAATTGTACGCTTAAGTTGTATACAAAAAAAAATTTACTTATTGGAGGTTGTTACAAAGAATTAATTTTTTTTGTAATTCTCGATACGTTTCTTGAGGCGTTTTGTCTTTTAATGATTCCTGTTTTTGCAATTGACATTAATTCAGAATTTAACTTCGGTAGAAATGCTAAAGCTTCTTTTTTATCTTTTTTTTCAATTATAGAGTTCATTTTCTTTAACGCACTTCTAAAACGACTCTTTCTAGACCTATTAACGGCTGTTTGTCTTTTAATTTTTCTAGTTCGTTTAATTGCTGATTTCGTATTCGCCATAAGCGTGAGTGTATATCTTCAGATAATGATTGGGTCAATACAATAATTGCTTATTTTTGACATAAATTACAAAAAAAACTAGACCTATTTGAAATAAATTTTTTATGTATTGTTCCTTTGCAATTATATTTTAAACATTTTTTATTTTCTCTTTGATAAACATTAAAATTTTTTTGAAAAGAACCTTGGTCTCCACTTGTATTAATAAAGTCTCTGATACTTGATCCTCCTTTTTCAATTGCTTTTCTTAAAACTACTTTTGAAAAATGAGAGATTTTTTGACAGTCACTTAAACTTAGTAAACTTACCCCCTTAGACGGTAAAATCTTACATAAAAACAATATTTCACTTGCATAAATGTTACCAATTCCTGAAACAAAATTTTGATCAATTAAAAAATTCTTAATATTTTTTTTTTTATTTTTAAAATAATTAAAAATATAATTCTTATCAAATAAAGGATCAAAAGGTTCTGGTCCATACTTTTTAAAATTATTATTTATTTGTTCATCGTTTTTAAAATAGGAAAAATAGCCAAATCTTCTAGGATCATTATAAATTAGTTTAAAGTTATCAATTTTGATTTCTACATGGTTATGCTTTTTGGGTAACAAAGGAGAATGATAAAAACTGGTATTTGTTATGGGATTATTTTTACTAGATTTACTAATTAAATGAATAGTTCCCGACATTCCAAGGTGTATCATTAAATTAGAGCTATCCTCAAATTTGAGAATTAAATGTTTTGAAAACCTATCTACTTTAATAATTTTTTTTTTTATTATATTTTTTTCAAAATTTTTTGGGATCTTAAACCTTAAATTTCTATTTTTTATTAATATGTCTCTAATAATCTTTCCTGTAATACTCTTATTGAGAGATTGTTTGACAATTTCTACTTCTGGTAATTCAGGCATTTCATACTATATTAGGGTTTTAATATAATTTATATGCAACAAAATCTTCAAAATAAAGCAGGACTTGTCGAAGGAGTATTTAATAAAGTCTATGATAAATATGATTTGATGAACGATTTTATGTCATTTGGAATTCATAGACTTTGGAAAAAAAACCTTATGAATTGGATGAGTCCAACCAAAGGCAGGAAGTATTTGGATGTTGCTTGTGGAACTGGTGATTTAGGAAAATTATTTTTAGATTATACTGATAAGAATGGAGAAATTACCTCTTCAGACTCTAACAGCAAAATGATTGAAAAAGGCAAAAAAAGACTAAGTAGGTATAAAAATATAAAATGGGTTGTTGCGGAGGCAGAAAAACTGCCATTCGAAGATGACACTTTTGATTTTTATACAATTAGTTTTGGTTTAAGAAATACAAAAAATTTAGGTAAATCTTTATCAGAAGCCTATAGAGTTCTTAAACCTGGTGGAAGATATATGTGTTTAGAGTTTTCAAAAATTCAAAATTCTAATTTAGATTTTTTATACAAAAATTACTCGAAATTAATTCCTCACATAGGAAAAGCAGTTGTTGGTGATAAAGACCCTTATGAATATTTGACTAAAAGTATAGAAGAATTTGTTAATCAGGAAGAATTGATAGATTTAATGAAAGGAAATAATTTTAAAAATTGTTCATATAGAAATTTATCTGGCGGGATAGTAGCTATTCATTCTGGTTGGAAAATATAATGTTCAAAAAATTAATTACATTATTTAAACTCGGTAGAAAACTCGCTAAATCTGATGTTTTAAGTATTTTATCAAAATTTAATAAACCACCTTTATTTATAAGTGTAATATTTAAATTACTTTCCCTTTCCTTTACTAAAAAAGATGAGTCATTTGATAATTTAAGTGAAGGCGAAAAATTATCTAATTCATTAGCATCTATGGGTACAACATTTATTAAACTCGGCCAATTTTTAGCCACGAGGCCTGATATAATAGGAGATAAATTGTCTAGGGAACTAGAAAATTTACAAGACAAACTTCCACCTTTTTCACAATCAAAAGCTAAAGAAATGATTAAAAAAGATTTGGGTGATGAACTATATAATTCAATAATTAATATAAGTGAACCAGTTGCAGCTGCCTCAATTGCTCAAGTACATAAAGCTCAAATTAACGATAATGGAGTTATTAAAAATGTAGCAATAAAAATACTAAGACCGAATATTAAAAAGATCTTTAACGAAGAGGTAGATGCTTTGATGCTTTTTGCCTATATTATTGAGACATTAATCAAGAAAACCAAAAGATTAAAGCTAGTTGAAGTAGTTTTTTTATTGAAAGAAATTACCAGCCTTGAGATGGATTTAAGATTTGAAGCCGCTGCAGCTAACGAATATGCAGAAAATACCAAAAATGACGTGGGTTTTGAAGTTCCTAAGATCTATTGGGATTATACAAGCGAAAATATAATGACCCTTGATTGGATTGACGGTGTATCTATTAGAGAAGCAGAAGAGCTAGAGAAAAGATCAATTGATACTAAAAAAATTGCCACTGATATAATTCAACATTTCTTAAGACATGCAGTAAGAGATGGCTTTTTTCACGCAGATATGCATCAAGGAAATATTTTTGTAAATGAAAGTGGTCAAATTGTTCCTATAGATTTTGGAATTATGGGAAGACTAGATAATGTCAGTAAAAGATTTTTAGCTGAAATTTTATTTGGTTTTATACAAAGAGATTATAAAAAAGTTGCTGAGGTACATCTTGCAGCAGGACTAGTACCGAACAATGTACCTGTCAATGATCTTGCTCAAGCATTAAGATCAATTGGTGAACCAATTTTTGGACACTCTATAAAAAATATTTCAGGTGGTAAGCTTTTAAAACAACTTTTTGACGTTACCGAAAAATTCAATATGCAGACTCAACCTCAGTTACTTATGTTACAAAAAACAATGGTAGTAGTTGAAGGAGTTGCAAGAAGATTAAACCCTGAAACAAACATTTGGGAAACATCTAAACCTGTTCTAGAAAAATGGCTAAAAGAAACTAAAGATCCTATAAATTCAATAAATGAAACATTAAAAGACTCTGTGGAAGTATTAAAACGTCTTCCAAATTTACCTGAGGTAATGGATAAAGCAAATCAAGCCCTAAATTACCTTGCAAGTGGTCAAATACCTCAAAATTCTAACTCTTATAATGAATTAAATACTAAAAAAGAAGAAATGAAGTCATTTAGAAACCAATCTATTATTGGATTATTATCTCTTGTAATTTTAACCCTATTGGTATTTTAATTCTCTTCATGAAAAATAAAAAAATACTTCTAATCATATGTGGCGGAATATCTGCTTACAAAAGCTTAGAAGTGATAAGAGGTTTAAAAAAAAGGGATTTAAGTATTAAAACAATACTTACAAAGAGTGGTAAAAACTTTGTAACACCTCTATCCATTTCATCACTTTCTCAGGAAAAAGTATATGAAGACATATTCAGTGCAGAAAATGAAGCTGAAATGGATCATATTTCACTTTCAAGATGGGCAGATTTAATTTTAATTGTGCCTGCAACAGCAAATACAATCTCAAAATTAAGTTATGGTTTATCCGACGATCTTGCTAGCACTGTAGTTTTAGCATCTGATAAACAGGTGTTTTTGGTCCCAGCCATGAATGTTAGGATGTGGGAACACAAATCAACTAAAGATAATTTATCAAAATTAAAAAGTTACGGTTATAAGATAATTGGCCCTGAAAAAGGGGATATGGCTTGTGGAGAGTATGGAAAAGGAAAAATGTCAGAGCCTTCATATATATTAGAGACTATAGAAAATTATTTTAAAAATATTGAAAAAAATAATAAATATAAGGCATTAGTTACAGCTGGACCTACTAAAGAATTTATAGATCCAGTAAGATTTATAACTAATAAATCAAGTGGAAAACAAGGTTATGAAATAGCTAAATCATTGAGAGATAATGGTTTTGAAACAACACTTATTTCTGGGGAAACAAATTTAGACCCAGTTGAAGGAGTAAAATTTATTTCAGTTAAAACTGCAGAAGAAATGTTTAACGAGACTCTCAATAACCTACCAACTGATGTTGCTATTTTTAATGCAGCGGTAGCTGATTTTAAAGTTAAAGAGATTAATAGTGAAAAAATTAAAAAGAGTGAAATTATGAATCTTAAGTTAGAAAAAAATATTGATATTTTGTCCAATATATCAAATCATAATTCTCTTAGACCAAAAATTACAATCGGATTTGCAGCAGAATCACAAAATCTTGAGATAAATTCAAAGAGGAAATTAGACCAAAAAAATTGTGATTGGATTATTGCAAATGATATTTCTGAAAAAACAATAGGTTTTGACTCTGATGATAATGAAGTTTCTATATTTTATAAAAATAAAGAAAGTGAAAAGTTATTAAAGAAAAACAAATCTTTAATAGCATCTGAGATAGTGGATAGAGTTATCTCTGAGCTTAATTAATCAATGGTAAAGGTTTTATTTAAGAGACTTAACCAAAAATCAAAACTTCCAAGTTATAAAACTAGTGGATCTTCGGGTATGGATCTGATGGCATGTGTAAATGAACCAGTAACAATCAAGCCAAATGAGTCGAAGTTGATCCCAACAGGTATTGCAATTGCAATTCCTGAAGATACAGAGGTTCAAATTAGACCAAGATCAGGTCTTGCAGCAAAATCAAGTATTAGTGTACTAAATACACCGGGTACAATTGATAGTGATTATAGAGGAGAGCTAAAAATTATTTTATTTAACCATGGTAAAGATGAATTTACTGTAAATGATGAAGATAGAGTTGCTCAAATGGTTTTAACACCTATTTTAAAAGTAGAAATTGAAGAAACAAATGAATTACCAGAGACAATAAGAGGGTCTGGAGGATTTGGATCTACTGGTAAATAGTAAATGTTTAGTAACAAAGACCTAGAGCGATATTCAAGACAGATTATTTTAAAAAAAGTTGGAGTTTTAGGTCAAAAGAAAATTCAAAATGCTAAAGTTTTAATTGTTGGGTGTGGTGGCTTGGGGACACCAGTTATTGATTTACTTTGTCGAGCAGGTATTGGTGAAATTGGTATGATGGACCATGATAAAGTGAGTATATCAAATTTACATCGACAAGTTATGTTCACTACTGATGATGTTGGAAAATATAAAATTAATATCTTAAAAAAAAAAATTTATAAAATTAATAAAAAGGTAAAAGTAAAAACATATAGAGTTAAAGCAGAAGATAAAAATTTAGGAAAAATTCTGAAACAGTATGATGTTATTATTGACGGTACAGATAATTTTAAAGCAAAATTTATTTTAAATAAATTTTCGTTAAAATATAAAAAAAAACTTATTACTGGAGCTATAAGTAAATTTGAAGGACATATTTTTACATTTGATTTTAATTTCAAGAAAAGTCCCTGTTTGAAGTGTTTCTATCAGGGAGAACCAGCAGAAGGGGTTCTTGATTGTGAAACAGATGGTATATTAGGATCAACTGCAGTTATTACAGGTAGTCTACAGGCCAATGAGGTTATGAAGGCAATTTTAAATGTTGGTAAGAATTTAAATTCCCATATTTTAATAATAGATTTATTAAATCTGAAGTTTAGAAAAGTATTATTTAGAAAAAGAAAAGGATGTATATGCGAAAATATTTAATTCTTTCATTTCTTTTTCTTTTATCATTTTCATCGTTCGCTCAAGAAAATAATTATTTTCTAATGTTAAAAAATAAAAAAGTAAATGTCAGATACGGCCCAAGCTTTGATTATCCAATTAAATATATATATAGAAAGATTGAATTACCTCTGAAAGTAATCGATAAAAAAGAAAATTTCAGAAGAGTTATTGATCATAAAAAAAATAGTGGTTGGATTCATATTTCACAATTGAGGAATTCACGCTCTATAATAACCAAATCTGAAAAAATTCTATTTAAAAAACCAACAAAATACTCAAAACCATTAGCAAAGTTGGGCGAGGGTCGTCTTTTAAAGGTTATTAAATGCGAAGAAAAATGGTGTAATATTAAGGCAGGCGATTACTCAGGTTGGATTATGAAAGATGATAATATATGGGGTATCGTTAATTAAAGTCTGCAGAAAGGGCTTTAATATTATCTTCTGAAAATTTAGTTGTGTGTGAATACTCCTTATGATCAATTCCAATTTCGATTAGGTTGTTGTGGTTGTTAAAATTATTAACCTGATCATCTGAAAATTTAAAATGTATAAACTGAACTGAAGATGCTTTTCCATCATCTGAAGTTCTATCAACATCCATCTCTGGAACTGCATAAATTTTTTTATCTCCAACTTTAATAAATATATTATTTTCCACTCCACCTAACTTCCCTAGAAAGTCTGCTCTAACTATAGGATTGTCTATCTCAAACATTAAAGTGGCAACTAATTCCTTTCCATTAGGGATTAAAGGATTGTATGCAGCAAGTTCATCTGCAACTTGTTCATCTCCACCTTTTTCGATGTAAAGCATTTCTTGTACTTGTGCTATCATTGTTTCATAACACTCAAAATAAAATGTTGCATAAGGCCCTAAAAAAATTCTTCTATTCTTTTTAAACTCAACTAATTCTTTTCTCATTTGTCTTCTAACCTTTGTATACGCGTCCAAAGGCAGGAGATCTTCTTTTGTAATAATTTTTTGTTCTTTTGACATTCTATAGTCCATAACTTTTTGAAACTATCTCAATTGGGTGCACAGCTTCATCATTATTAATATTTGTATCATCAGCTAACTGTTTTATATGTTTGCCAGCCAATGGACAATCAGAAGCCATATACTTATTATTTTTTCTTTTAACAGTACTTGCGGTAGTTTTGCCCACCTTATTTGCTATATCATGAGTTTCTTTCATAATGCCAAAGGTTCCTCCATGACCTGCACATCTTTCAACAACATCTAATTTTATGTTTGGAATTAATTTAAGCATATCTCTTGCCTTGTTCCCCATATTTTGTGCTCTAGCATGACAAGCATTATGTACTGTCACTCCTCCATCAATTTCATTTAAACCATCAACTAAACCCTCTTTATTAGCAATATCCATGACATATTCATCAATATCGAGAGTATTTTGAGAGAGTTTTTTAATTATTCCATCATTTGGCATCAATAAAGGCCATTCAAACTTTAGCATAAGACCACAACTTGCTGTTAAGGTTACTACTTTATAACCCTTTTCTACATATTTGATTAATTCTCTAGAGACTAACTCTGCTTGTTTTGTAACTTGATCTAGGTCTGCTTGTTCAAGATAAGGCATACCACAACAGCCTGCATAAGAGTGCTCTACTTCTACATTATTGTGATGAAGTACTTTTAAAGCTGCTTCTCCAGTTTTTTTCTTATTAAAATTAACAAAACATGTGGAATAAATTACAACTTTTCTTTCTTTGTATTTTGGTAAAATTTTTTTTTTAAATTTTTGAAAATAATTTGCGAATGTTTCTTTATTATATTTTGGTAAAATAGCTCTTTTGTCTATTCCAGTAAAAAATTCTAAAACTTTTCTAGCAAATTTATTTTTTACATTGGTAATCCAATTTATAAAAAAGCTAAAAAATATTCCTATTTTTGAATTTCTATCTATTTGAGTTAATTGGTTGGCAGTTTTCGAAATATCACCATTTTTTCTTTGAGCCGTTCTATATCTCAACATTAAATGAGGAAAATCTAAATCAAATTCGTGTGGAGGAACATAAGGGCACTTGGTCATGAAGCACATATCACATAAAGTGCAGGCATCTACAACTGGTTTAAACTTATTACTTGAAAGATCTGATACCTCACCACCCTCGGTTTCATCTATAAAGTCAAATAATTTTGGAAAACTATCACACAAATTAAAACATCTTCTGCATCCATGACATATATCAAATACTCTTCTCATCTCCTGATCAATTTTTTCGGGATTCGTAAAATCTGGATCCTTAAATTTTAATGGGTGACGTTTAGGTGCTTGTGTACCGCCTTCTTTGCTCATAGATTTTTTTATAAATGTGGTTTTTGTGGACGGGAGGGGGTCGTCCACAAATTTTATTTAAGCGATGCTTTCTAAAGTCTTTTGAAATTTACCAGCGTGTGATTTTTCAGCTTTTGCTAAAGTCTCAAACCAGTCAGCTATTTCATCAAAACCTTCATCTCTAGCTGTCTTAGCCATTCCAGGATACATATCTGTGTATTCATGTGTTTCACCTTGGATTGCAGACTCAAGATTTGCTTTAGTTTCACCAATTGGTTTACCAGTTGCTGGATCACCAACTTCTTCCAAATATTCTAAGTGACCGTGCGCGTGTCCAGTTTCACCTTCAGCAGTTGATCTAAATACAGCTGCTACATCGTTAAAACCTTCAACATCGGCTTTTTGTGCAAAATAAAGATATCTTCTGTTTGCTTGACTTTCACCAGAAAATGCTTCCTTTAAATTTTCCTCTGTTTTACTACCTTTTAATGACATTTTTACTCCTTCTTTTAATAATGATTCTAAAATGGTTTATATATAAGGGATTTATAATAAGTCAACAGTTTAGAATAAATATAATTTATTATTTAAACTATTGATATTATTGAATTATTTTTGAGATTGATTATCACTCACAATTTTAGCGATAACTTCTACTGATGTTATTTTTTTTCCTGGAATAGTTCTCTTGATATTAACTTCGTCAACATCATCTTGATGAATATCAATCAATCTATTTTCCTCTTCGTCAAAGAAATGGTGGTGGTGAGTTACATTCGTATCATAATAATTTTGAGAAGCATTTAGCGGTATTTCTTTTAAGTAACCCTTCTTAATAAATGCATGAACAGTATTGTAAACAGTTGCTAAAGAAACCTTTATATTTGCTTGATTTTCAATGATTTTGACCAGTTCCTTAATCGTGAAGTGAAAAGTCTTTTCAGCATCAAACAACACTTCACAAATTTTAATTCTTTGTTTTGTAGGTCTTAGACCTGATTTTCTTAATTTGTCTATATATTGCTGAGCGTAGATCATTACTAATTATAATTATTCTAAAGAATATCTATATTATAATGTTTGTAAATCAAGTAATAAGATTAAAAAAATTATGAAAAAAACTTCCTTTAATTATGATGAATTAATAAGCTGCGCAAATGGGGAACTTTTTGGCCCTGGAAATGCAAAATTACCTTCTCCACCAATGCTAATGTTTGATAGAATTACTGAAATTAGTGAAAAAAATGGAGCTTTTGACAAAGGGTTGATGAAGGCTGAACTTGATATAAAAGATGATATGTGGTTTTTTGATTGTCACTTTAAAGAAGATCCAGTGATGCCAGGATGTTTAGGTTTAGATGCGATGTGGCAACTAGTTGGTTTTTACCTAGGTTGGCTTGGAAATCCTGGAAGAGGAAGAGCTTTGGGAGTAAGCACGGTGAAGTTTACAGGAGAGGTTTTAAAAAATGTCAAAATGGCGACATATATTATAGATATGAAAAGAATATTGATTAAAGGTGAAACAACAGTTGGACTAGCTAATGGTATTCTTCTTGCTGATGGCAAAAAAATATACTCTGCGGATAGTCTCAAAGTAGGATTATTTAGATAATGCGAAGAGTAGTAATTACAGGTTTGGGAATTGTTTCATGTCTTGGAAATAATCAGGAAGAAGTTCATCAATCTTTATTAAATACTAAATCAGGAATTTCTTTTTCAGAAGAATATAAAGAACACAAACTTAAAAGTCACATTCATGGAAAGCCTAATATAAAACTTACGGATCATATAGATAGAAAAATAATTAGATTTATGGGTTCAGGATCTGCCTACAATTATATTGCAATGAAAGAGGCGATTGAAGACTCAGGCTTGGAAGAAAGTGAAGTAAGTAATTTCAAAACAGGAATTGTTATGGGTTCAGGTGGACCTTCTATTGAAAATGTCATTTTGGCAGCTGACAAAACTAGAGCCAAAACTCCAAAATTGATGGGACCTTTTATTGTACCAAGAACCATGGCAAGTACAGCATCAGCAACACTTGCTGTTCCATTTAAAATTAAGGGAACAAACTACACAATGAGTTCAGCCTGCGCTACAAGTGGCCACTGTATAGGAAACTCTATGGAACTTATCCAAATGGGTAAACAGGATGTAGTTTTTGCAGGTGGTAGCGAAGAGATACACTGGGCTATGACAGCAATGTTTGATGCAATGACAGCCTTATCTTCAAAATATAATGATACACCTGAGAAAGCATCGAGAGCTTACGATAAAACTAGAGATGGTTTTGTAATTGCTGGAGGTGCAGGAGTTTTAGTTCTTGAGGAATATGAACACGCTAAAGCTAGAGGAGCTAAAATATACGCAGAATTAACAGGTTATGGAGCAACATCAGATGGATATGATATGGTAGCACCTTCTGGTGAGGGTGCAGTAAGATGTATGCAAATGGCTATGGCAACTTCAAAAAATAAAATTGATTATATAAATACTCATGGCACTTCTACTCCGGTTGGAGATATTACAGAACTAAATGCTGTTAAAGATGCTTTTGGAGATGAAATTCCTAAGATTAGTTCGACCAAATCTTTATCAGGTCATCCGTTAGGAGCTGCATCGGTGCATGAAGCAATATATTGTTTAATTATGATGAAAAATAATTTTATTACAGGCTCCGCTAACATAAGCGAAATGGATGAAGAGGCTAAAAAATTTCCAATAGTTGCTAAAACAGAGACAGAAGCAATATTAAATACTGTCATGTCTAATAGTTTTGGTTTTGGTGGAACAAATGCAACTCTAGTATTTGAGAAAGTTTAATTAATGTCATTAATGAAAGGCAAAAAAGGACTGATAATGGGTGTTGCTAATGAAAGATCTATTGCTTGGGGTATTTCTCAAAAACTTTCAGAAGCAGGTGCTGAATTAGCTTTCACATATTTGGGTGATGCTCTTAAAAAAAGAGTAGTTCCTCTTGCAGAAAAACTAAATTCTAATTTTATTTTTAGCTGTGATGTTGAAAAAAAAGAAGATGTAATAAAATTATTTGAAGATGTTAAATCTCAATGGGGCGAGATAGACTTTGTAGTTCACGCAATCGCTTTTTCTGACAAATCTGAGCTCTCAGGAGAATATCTAAATACCACTAGAGAAAATTTTTTAAGAAGTATGTTGATTTCATGTTTTTCATTTACTGAAGTGGCAAAAGAGGCCTCAAAAGTTATGAAAGAGGGTGGTAGTATGATTACTCTTAGCTATGAGGCTAATAAAGCTATTCCAAATTATAATGTTATGGGCGTTTGTAAGGCAGCGTTAGAATCTAGTGTGAAGTATTTAGCTAGAGATTTAGGGGCTAAAGGAATAAGGGTGAACGCAATAAGTGCGGGACCAATAAAAACATTAGCTGCTTCAGCTATTGGAGATGCAAAATTTTTGTATAAATGGAATGCTGATCACTCTTTTTTAAAAAGGAATGTAGATAACATTGATGTTGGAAACTCAGCATTATATCTTCTAAGTAATATGGCAGGTGGTGTTACAGGTGAAATTCACTATGTTGATGCTGGTTACAATAAAGTAGGTATGCCAGATCCAAAAAATATATCTTAAAAGTTAATTATTATGTTAATTTTAGTTTGGTTTGTTGTTTGTATTATATTTTTTATAGTACAATTAATTCTTGAAGGTTCTGGTCATGCACTAGAAGTTTTTGCCCTATTGACTGCTATAGCTTTATTTTTAATAAATAAATTTGGAAAAAAAAATAAATAATAAACAAATAATTATTGTGAAAAGAAAGTTTTTGAAAATTGCTGGAGCTTCTATATTAAGTTTTATATTTTATCCATTAACATCACTAGCAAATAACATAGTGGGTTTTAAAAAAAAATTAAAAAAAGATGAGAGTGAATACAATATAATTAATCCTGATCTTACAAATGAACAAAAAATAATAATGTTTGAAGAAGGTACTGAACGTGCTGGAACTAGTGAATTAAACTATGAAAAGAGAAAAGGCTCATATCATTGCGCAAATTGTGGCGTAAAATTATTTGAGTCTGTTAAAAAATTTGACAGTGGAACTGGTTGGCCATCTTTTACAGAGGCACTACCTGGTGTATTTGTAACAAAAACTGACTATTCATTTGGAATGAAAAGAACTGAATATTCTTGTGCAAACTGTGGTGCTCATCATGGTCATGTTTTCAATGACGGACCCGATGGCGGAAAAAGATATTGTAGTAACGGTCTTTGCTTGCTTTTTGTCCCAGAGAGTTAGAAATCAATAAGACTTATATCCAAAAAATACTGGAATTATTAAGGTTAAATATATCAAACCTTTAATTAAAAAAAAATGCAAAACCCCAACTAGTAAATATTTGCAATATTAATCTTTAATTTTATTCCACTCAGCTATACCACCAGATATATTTTTAACATTTTTCACACCCATATCTTTCATTGTCTTAGTAGCTAAAGTGCCTTGTCCACCAACATCACAGAATACAACATATTCTTTGTCTGGATTATTTTTTATAATCTCATTTTCAATTGGACTACCTTCAGCTAAATAAAATTCCAGTAATCCTCTATCCATATGAATAGCGTTTCCAATTGTTCCTTTTGAAAAACTTTCTTTATCTCTTACGTCAATAAATTGAACATTTGGATCATTTAATTTTTTTTTTGCATACTCAGGGCTAATATTTTCTATCTCCCCACTTACAGACATCAATTCTTCAAATTTTTTCATATTTCTCCTCTAAATTTATTAAATATTATTTCTAATATAACCAACATTAGTAGTTTTAAAATGCTTGAAAGGAATATTTGTATCTTTAATTGCCTTAATAGTCTCTTCTGTAATATTTCCATAAACTTCTATTTCGAATCTATCAGCAATTCTGTTATGCTTTTCAACATAAGCTTTGACTGGGGCATTACTTAGATGATGTAGCATGGCTTCGCTATTTCGGTAAACCTCACTCCAAGTAAATTCTAAAGGATCAGTTGGATCTTGATCAAAAGTATGAATAAGCATGTCCGGCTCTGATGCGTTAACAGCATCATCAGCCTCTTTTGCTATCTTGAGATACTCTTCAACATGGCCCTCTTTAACACGTATTCTAGCAATTAAAATAAATGGGTTGGACATTTATCTATATAGCAGCCTGCTTTATAGATAGTTTTACTTTTCCTCTATCAAATCCAATAACTTTTACTTTAACTTCATCACCTTCTTTGACAACATCAGTTACTTTTGCAACTCTTTTATCTGCTAGCTCAGAAATATGTACAAGTCCATCTTGTTTGCCTAAAAAATTGACAAAAGCGCCAAACTCCATAATTTTCATGACTTTTCCGTTATAAATTTTATTTAGTTCAGCTTTAGCAGTTATATCTTTTATCATTTGCATGGCAATATTTCTAGACTCTTCATCAGGAGCAGCAACCGTTACTATGCCTTCATCATTAACATCAACTTTAGCCCCAGATTTTTCAACAATTTCTCTTATAGTTGCACCACCTTTTCCAATTACAGCTGCGATATCTTTTTTATCAACAGTAACTTGTTCCATTTTTGGAGTATGTTTTCCAACATCATCTCTAGACTTACTTAAAGCTTTATTCATTTCTCGTAAGATATGAATTCTTCCATCTTTAGCTTGATTTAGGGCCTGCTCCATTATTTCAAACGTAATACCTGTAATTTTTATATCCATTTGTAGTGATGTAATACCATCTTTAGTTCCAGCAACTTTAAAATCCATATCACCTAAATGATCTTCATCACCTAAAATGTCTGATAGAACACTAAAATCTTCACCTTCTTTAATTAAACCCATTGCAATACCTGCAACTGGCTCTTTTATAGGCACACCAGCATCCATAAGTGCAAGAGATGCTCCACAAACAGACGCCATTGATGAAGAACCATTAGACTCTGTTATCTCTGAAACAATTCTAAAAGTGTATGGAAACGAATCTTTTGAAGGTAATGAGGAATTAATTGCTCTCCATGCTAGTTTACCATGACCAACTTCTCTTCTACCTGTCCCTATTCTCCCAGTTTCACCAACTGAAAAAGGAGGAAAGTTATAATGAAGCATAAATCTTTCTCTATGTTGTCCATCTAAACTTTCTAAACGTTGTTCATCGTCTGAAGTTCCTAAAGTAGTAACCACAATTGCTTGTGTTTCTCCTCTAGTGAATAATGCTGAACCATGGGCTCTTGGTAAAACTCCAACTTCACACATAATTGGTCTTACATCAGCAAGTCCTCTTCCATCAATTCGATTTTTATTTTTCAGGATATCAGTTCTTACAATGGATTTTTCTAAATTTTTAAGCTGTGAGTTTACGTCTAATTCTGAATAAACTTCGTTTTCTTCATATAGTTTTTTAGCCTTCTCAGTAATCTCTGAAATTTGATTAGATCTATCTTGTTTATCTCTTGTAGAAAATGCTTTCTTCAAGTCTTCGGT
>CACJLY010000013.1:0-2500 GCA_902594335.1 uncultured Pelagibacteraceae bacterium
AATATGTGAAAGTGATTTTATTTTTCTTTTGAATTTTGTTAACACAATTTTCTTAATAGATTAAAAATGTTGATTTATATGACTTTTTAACACATTTTTTGTTCATCTAAAAACTTGATTTATTAATTATTTGCAATATAAGCGTCACACTCAACATAAAAAAAATTTTAATTATTGGGCTTTAAAGTTCAATTAGCTATTTAAATTGTTAATATTTTAAGAAGAGAAGTGTGGACGGTTAAGGTTACCAAAATTTGTCGTACACACTTCAACTTTATACAAATATTATTCTTAGTATTTGTATAGAAGCTAGTGTGCGCCGTTTTTAAACTTGAGAGTTTGATCATGGCTCAGAACGTACGCTGGCGGCACGCCTTATACATGCAAGTCGAACGAAGTAGCAATACTTAGTGGCAGACGGGTGAGTAACATGTAGGTATCTTCCCTTTGGTGAGGAATAACACGAGGAAACTTGTGCTAATACCTCATAAGTCTTTACGGAGAAAGCTTTATGCGCCGAAGGATGAGCCTGCACTTGATTAGTTTGTTGGTGGGGTAATGGCCTACCAAGACTTTGATCTATAGCTGATCTGAGAGGATGATCAGCCACATTGGGACTGAGACACGGCCCAAACTCCTACGGGAGGCAGCAGTAGGGAATATTGCACAATGGAGGAAACTCTGATGCAGCGATGCCGCGTGAGTGAAGAAGGCCTTTGGGTTGTAAAGCTCTTTCGTCGGGGAAGAAAATGACTGTACCCGAATAAGAAGGTCCGGCTAACTTCGTGCCAGCAGCCGCGGTAATACGAAGGGACCTAGCGTAGTTCGGAATTACTGGGCTTAAAGAGTTCGTAGGTGGTTAAAAAAGTTGGTGGTGAAATCCCAGAGCTTAACTCTGGAACTGCCATCAAAACTTTTTAGCTAGAGTATGATAGAGGAAAGCAGAATTTCTAGTGTAGAGGTGAAATTCGTAGATATTAGAAAGAATACCAATTGCGAAGGCAGCTTTCTGGATCATTACTGACGCTGAGGAACGAAAGCATGGGTAGCGAAGAGGATTAGATACCCTCGTAGTCCATGCCGTAAACGATGTGTGTTAGACGTTGGAAATTTATTTTCAGTGTCGCAGCGAAAGCATTAAACACACCGCCTGGGGAGTACGACCGCAAGGTTAAAACTCAAATGAATTGACGGGGACCCGCACAAGTAGTGGAGCATGTGGTTTAATTCGAAGATACGCGCAGAACCTTACCAACACTTGACATGTTCGTCGCGACTCTAAGAGATTAGAGTTTTCGGTTCGGCCGGACGAAACACAGGTGCTGCATGGCTGTCGTCAGCTCGTGTCGTGAGATGTTGGGTTAAGTCCCGCAACGAGCGCAACCCTCACTTTTAGTTGCCATCATTTAGTTGGGCACTCTGAAAGAACTGCCAGTGATAAGCTGGAGGAAGGTGGGGATGACGTCAAGTCCTCATGGCCCTTACGTGTTGGGCTACACACGTGCTACAATGGCATTTACAATAGGAAGCAAGATGGCGACATCAAGCAAATCCTAAAAAGATGCCTCAGTTCGGATTGTACTCTGCAACTCGAGTACATGAAGCTGGAATTACTAGTAATCGCGGATCAGCGCGCCGCGGTGAATACGTTCCCGGGTCTTGTACACACCGCCCGTCACACCATGGGAGTTGGTTCTACCTTAAGGCAAGGTTTTAAACCCTTGACTACGGTATAGTCAGCGACTGGGGTGAAGTCGTAACAAGGTAGCCGTAGGGGAACCTGCGGCTGGATTACCTCCTTTCTAAGGATGATTAAGGATTATTTCTTAATCTAAATAATATAACAGGTTAATGTTGACCGTCCTCATTTCTCTTTTTAAAATAGTGTTTCTCCTTTTGCACAAAAGGGCCGGTAGCTCAGTTGGTTAGAGCACACCCTTGATAAGGGTGGGGTCGAAAGTTCGAGTCTTTCTCGGCCCACCATTTTCTGGGGGATTAGCTCAGCTGGGAGAGCGCCTGATTTGCATTCAGGAGGTCAGCGGTTCGATCCCGCTATCCTCCACCATGAAACACTTAGTTATTTAAACAGTAAATATTTTATTATTATCAATATCTATATCCGATTGTTCGTAGATCTGAACAATCAATAAATATTCGAATAGATGAATATTTTTAAAAAATTTGATTCAACACAGAATTTTTTTCTGTGCATAAATCAAGCGTTTAAGGGCGTGTGGCGGATGCCTTGGCACTGAAAGCCGACGAAGGACGTGGTATACTGCGATAAGTTACGGGGAGCTGTATGCAAGTTTTGATCCGTAAATTTCCGAATGGGGAAACCCACCACTTTATGTGGTACTTTAAACTGAATACATAGGTTTAAAGAGATAACCCGGAGAACTGAAACATCTAAGTAACCGGAGGAAAAGAAATCAATTGAGATTCCGTTAGTAGTGGCGAGCGAACGCGGACTAGGCCAGTAGACTTGTTAAAAAAATTT
>CACJLY010000013.1:5000-16309 GCA_902594335.1 uncultured Pelagibacteraceae bacterium
TTTGTTGAATTTTTGATACGATATTTAATTCGTAATTTTTACAATGTATTTTATATTTGATAATTTTTTTTGATGATAAGTTTTTAAATATATTTAAAAGTTGAATATCATATTCTTTTATTGGTCTTGTTTTTTTAACCTTGTATTTAGAAACTATAAAATAATTTTTTTTTTTATAATTTAGATATAATCCTGTATTTTTATCAAAACAAGTAGATCTAATTAGATTAGCAAATTTTGTATTTGGAATTTTTTTATTTAAATTAATATTTATTAAATTCTTAATATCCCAAGCATAATGATAGCTTTTTATTTTTCTTTGTTTCTTTCTTATAAATTTATCTTCGCTTATTAAGTTTATTGTTTTCTTAATTATACTTTTTAAGTTAATTACTTTCTCATTATAAATAATTTTTGCATTTTCAAATTTATCGAATTTTAACCTCTTTTGAATAAAAATGTCCCCTGTATCAAAGTCTTCTTCCATCCAATGTGAGGAGACCCCAAATGGAGTATTATTGTTAATTGCCCAAAATGTACTATGCCTTCCCTTGTTATAGGGTAAATAACTAGGGTGAAAATTAATACCACCAATTTTAAGAGAATTTAAAATATTAACTGGAATTTTAAAATCGTAATAAGAAAATATCATATCGCACAAAAAAGATGACATTTTATCAACAATTTTAATATTTTTTAGATCAGATACTTTAATTTTTTTTTTATATTTAAGTCTAAGTTGTTTTTTTATTTTAATATCGCAATTGGGACTTAATATTATTAGTTTGATTTGAAATTTCTTGACTTTATTTATATAATTCAATAGTAAACGGCTTACATTTGATCCGTCAACAAACACAATAATTTGATATTTCATAAATACATATCTTAATGAAATTTAATATAAAATATATCAATTTAGCAGCCCAGCACAAATCTATTTATGGTAAAATTAAGAACGAGATAAATGATGTGTTCAAAAATTCAGAATTTATCTTAAGAAAAAATGTTTTTAAGTTTGAAAAGGAAATAAGTAGAATTTTAAAAGTAAAATATTGTGTTTCAGTAAATAGTGGTACAGATGCTCTGCTGTTTGCACTCAGTCAATTAAATTTGAAAAAGAAGGATGAAATAATAACACCCTCACATACTTATGTTGCCAGCGTTTCGGCAATTGATCATGTTGGCGCAACTCCAGTTTTTGTAGATATTGCTGATGATTTTAATATAGACCCTTATTTAATTGAAAAAAAAATTACAAAAAAAACTAAAGCAATAATGGTTGTTCATTTAAATGGAAGAAGTTGTCATATGAAACCAATTATAAAGATTGCAAATAAATACAAATTAAAAATAATAGAGGATGCAGCCCAAGGGTTTGGTGCGAAGTATAATGGTAAATTTGTTGGTAATTTTGGTTATGCTGCAGCATTTAGTTTACACCCAATGAAAAATTTAAGTGTGCCAGGAGATGGTGGATTTTTAACTACAAATAACAAAAATGTTTACAAAAAAGTTTTGTTACTAAGAGATCATGGTAGAATTAAAAATGGGACCAAAGAAATTCGGAAATGTTATGGTTTTAATAGCAGGTTAGATAATTTACATGCAAGTATAGCTTTAATAAAATTAAAATATTTTTTTGGTTGGATGAAAAAAAGAAGAAGAATCGCTAAATTTTATAACAAAGAACTTGCCTCACTATCAAAATTTATCGATACTCCAAAACTTGAAAAAAATAATAAACTTTACGAAGATACTTTTAATTCATACGTCATACGATCAAAAAAAAGAAATTCTTTAAAAAAATATTTACTAAAAAACAAAATAGAGGTTTTTTCTCATATAGACAAGGGAGTTCATCTTGAAAAAAATCTATATTTTAAAAAGATTAAATTACCAAAAACAGAACAAGTTGAAAAAGAAATACTATCACTTCCAATTTATCCTGAGCTGTCAAAAAAACAACAATTGACCATATGTAATGCAATCAAATCATTTTATAAAAAATAAAAAAAAAATTGTTATCACTGGAGCTGCTGGGTTTGTAGGCAAAAGTGTAGTCAAAAAACTATTAAAACATAATTATTTTGTAATTTCCGTAGATGTAAAAGACCCAAAAATTAAATCTAAAAATCATAGATATTTTGAAACTAATATTAAAGATTTTTTTTTAAATAAAAAAATTGGTAAAATATTCGCAATTATTCATCTAGCCGCTGACCCAAGAAACAATTTGTATTATTTAAAGCCAGAATTAGCATTAGAAAATATTTCAAATACTTTTATAATATTAAATTATATTAATTCTCTTAAAGAAAAGCCTATTTTAATTTTTAGTAGTACAAAACAAATAGAACTTGATGCATTATCCAATAATCTTGGTCCATATTCGATTTCAAAAAAATCAAGTGAAGAATTAATCAATTTCTATTACAGAAATTTCTCAATAAATTCCTACATTATAAGATTTACAGAAGTTTTTTCGATCAAAGACAACCCTAAAAATAAGGCGCTTAGAAAATTTATAAAAAAATGTGCAAAAAATGAAAATATAACCATTGATAATAAAAAGCACATTTTTGAATTTATAAATATCGATATAATTTGTGATGGAATTATAAAAATTTTAGATAATAAAATTAAATCTAGACATATAAATTTTTATGGTAACAAAATTAATATTTTAGAATTATTAAAAAAAATTAAAAAAATAATAAAATCTAAGTCAAAAGTCATTATAAAACAAAATTTAAATAGAAAATCATACTCTAAATCAAAGAAAAACTTTAATTATAAATTAAAAAAAAAAGAATTATTTATCTCGAATCTTGATAGATTAGTAGAAAATGAATTAAAATAATTAAATGAAAATTATTATAACAGGAGGGGCAGGATTTATTGGCTCACACTTGGCAGAATTCTTAGTAAAAAAAAAACATAAAGTAATTATAATAGATAACTTAAGTACTGGAAGAATTGAAAATATTAAAAAATTTAAAAATAAAGTTAAATTTATTAGAGCTGATATTTCAAAAATTGGAAAATGGACTAATAATTTTAAAAACACCAGAGTTGTATTTCATCTAGCTGCTTTGGCTGATATTGTGCCAAGTATAAAAAACCCTAAAAAATATTTTGAATCAAATGTAGTAGGAACAGAAAATATAGCCTCAACTTGTATAAATTATAAAGTAAAAAAAATTATTTATACGGCTTCCTCGTCTTGCTATGGAATTCCAAAAAAATATCCTACTTCTGAAAGTGAGAGTATAAAACCACAGTATCCTTATGCTTTAACTAAATATTTAGGGGAAGAAATTTTAATGCACTATGCAAAAATATATGATGTTCAGGTTACATCAATTAGATTATTTAATGTTTATGGTACTAGATCAAGAACCTCAGGAACTTATGGTGCAATGTTTGGCGTATTCTTAGCGCAAAAACTTAAAAATAAACCTCTAACTGTAGTAGGAAATGGAACTCAAAAAAGAGATTTCACTTATATCTCAGACGTAATTCAAGCATTTTCTAAAATACTTACAATTAAAAAAAATTTTAAAATATTTAATTTAGGAACTGGCAAACCTATTTCAGTAAACAGTATTGTTAAATTATTAAACTCCAAAAGTATAAATATTCCTAAAAGACCTGGTGAACCTGATCAAACTTACGCAAAAATAACTAAAATTCAAAATGAACTAAACTGGAAACCTAAAATTAGTATAAAAATTGGAATTAAAAAACTTTTAAAAGATATTAATTATTGGAATAATGCACCTGTGTGGACACCAAAAACAATAAAAGTTGCTACCAAAGAATGGTTTAAATATTTAAAATGATGACTTTGAATGAAAAAAAAATTTTAAATAAAATAAAAAAGTATAAAATGAGTAATAAACGAATTGTTTTATGCCATGGTGTATTTGACTTAGTACACCTTGGTCATATAGAACACTTTAAAAGTGCAAAAAATTTTGGCGATTACCTAATAGTTTCTATTACTCAAGACAAATTTATAAAAAAAGGACCTGGAAGACCATTATTTAACGAGTTTCAGAGAATGGAATTTTTAAAAAATATTAAAATGATTGATCAAATAATATTAAGCAAGTCGGATTCATCATTAGATGTAATAAATTTAGTAAAACCCGATTTTTATGTAAAAGGTCCAGATTATAGAAATAATTTTAAAGACAAAACTAAAAAAATAATTTTAGAAAAAAAAGCAGTTGAAAAATTTGGAGGTAAAATAAAATTTACAAATGATATTACTTTTAGTTCAAGCAATATTTTAAATACTAGTAATTTTATATTTAATGACCAGCAGAGAAATTTTATAAATAATTTAAAAAAAAAATTTGATTATAATAAAATAGAAAAAATTATTAAAAAATTTAAAGAATTGAGAATACTAATTATTGGAGAATTGATAATAGACAAATACTGTTTTGGGGATGTAATTGGAAAATCTGGAAAAGAACCACATTTAGTACTGAATGAGAGTTTAGTTGAACATTATCTTGGAGGTTCAGCGGCAATAGCTAGACATTTATCCTCATTTGTAAAAGATGTAACTATTATATCACCATTTGGAAAAGAAAAATTTTATGAGACCATCATAAAAAAAAAATTTGATAAAAATGTAAAAAATTTTTTTTTCAAACCTTTTAAGGGATTTAAAACAATAACTAAGACTAGATTTGTTGATAAAAACTCCAATTATAAGTTATTTGGTTCGTATTTATTGCCAAGTAAAACAGATTTGCTGAAAGAAAATACTATTTTAAAGATTATAAGAAATTACAAAAAAAAAAGTAACATGACAATAGTATGTGATTATGGGCATAATTTTATTTCAAAAAAAATTGCTAGAGAAATTATTAAAAATAATAAAAACATATTCCTTAACGCACAGATAAATGCATCAAATAAAGGATTTCATAATATAAATAAATATGACTACGTCAATTCAATCATTATAAATGAAAATGAATTACGACAAGAACTGAGAGATAACGTGAGTGATATAAAAGTCCTCGCTAAAATATTAATAAAAAATAAAAAAATTCAAAACCTAATAATTACCAGAGGCTCAGAAGGTGCAATATTAATGAACAATAAATATAAAGTTTTTTCTTGTCCAGGATTTGCTCTAAAATCAATAGATAAAGTTGGTGCAGGTGATGCTATGTTATCTATTGCATCTTTGGGTTTAAAACTTAAACTTAATCCAGAATTAATTTTATTCATAAGTTCCCTAGCCGCTGCCATGTCCGTTGAAAATATTGGAAATAAAGAACATGTCACATATGAGAAATTAGATAGAATATTAGAGTACATGCTAAAATGAAAAAAATTTTTATAACAGGTGGTGCTGGATATGTAGGATCAAAATTGGTCCCTAGATTACTTTGTTTAAATTATGAAGTCACAATTCTAGATTTGATGATCTATGGCGACGATGTTTTGGATGATCATCAATGTTTAACCAAAATAAAAGGAGATATAAGAGATATAAAATTGTTAGAACAAAGTCTTCCTGGACATGAAGTAGTAATACATCTTGCATGCATATCTAATGACCCAAGTTTCGAGTTAAATCCTACTTTAGGAAAATCGATAAATCTAGATGCTTTTGAGCCAATTGTAAAAACAAGTATTAAAAGTGGAGTTAACCAATTTATCTACGCTTCATCATCTTCTGTATATGGAATTAAAAATGAAAAAAATGTTACTGAGGATATGATTTTAGAACCACTTACTGATTATTCTAAATTCAAGGGAGATTGTGAAAAAATACTAAATAGTTATAGCTCAGAAAATTTTATTACCACAACTATTCGTCCATCAACTGTTTGCGGTTATGCGAAAAGACAAAGGTTAGACTTAGTTGTAAATATTTTAACCAATCATGCTTTTCATAAAAGAGAAATTAAAGTTTTTGGAGGCAATCAATTGAGACCTAATGTTCATATCGATGATATGGTTGAATCGTATATAGCAGTAATTAATGCATCAAAAAAAGAAATTAATAGTGAAATATTTAATGTAGGTTTTAGAAATCAAAGTGTTAATGAGCTCGCGGATGATGTAAGATCTATAATTGGTAATGATATAAAAATTATAAACACTAAATCTGATGATAACAGATCATATCATGTAAGTTCTCAAAAAATTAAAGATATTTTAAATTTTGAAACAAAATTTACAGTAAAGGATGCTGTTAGGGATCTTAAAAAAGCTTTTGAAAATAGATTATTAATAAATACTTTTGATAATGAATTTTTTTATAATATAAAAAGAATGAATTCAATAAACCTGCAGTGAAAGTACGATACTCATATCTATCTCAACAATTTGGGAACTGCCCAGACCTTTGGCTTAAATTAAAAAAATTTGTTTCTACTGGAGACTTTACACTGGGAAAACCTTTAAAAGAATTTGAAGAAAAGTTTGCTAAAATTATTGGAACTAAATATGCAGTAGGGGTAAACTCAGGAACTGATGCTATAAAATTGTCTCTTAAAGCATTAGGATTAAAGCAAGGAGACGAAGTTATAACTGCAGCCAATACATTTGTTGCCACAATAGGGGCAATCACCGAATTAGGTGCTAAACCTATTTTCGTTGATTGCGATGATACCTTTTGTATGAATGTGAATCTTATTGAAAGCAAAATTACTAATAAAACTAAGGCTATTGTTCCAGTACATTTTACAGGATATATGGTGGATATGCCTAAGTTAATGAAAATTTCAAAAAAATACCATCTTCCAATAATTGAAGATGCTTGTCAGTCTATTTTAGCAAATATCAATAAAAAAAACGCAGGTACATGGGGTATTACTGGTGCTTTTTCTCTACATCCTTTAAAAAATATTAATGTTTGGTCAGACGGAGGAGTGATTACAACTAATAATAAAAAAATTTATGATAAGCTTTTGCTGTTACGTAATCATGGACTCATCGATAGAGATACAGTGGGGATCTGTGGTTATAATTCTAGGCTAGATACCTTTCAAGCGGTAGTAGGCAACTGGTTATTACCTAGAGCAAAAGAAATTTCAAACCAACGAATTAAAAATGCTAATTACTTTGATAAAGAATTATCAAAGATCAAACAAATAAGTATTCCACCTAGACCCAATAACTTTAGAATTGTCTATCATTTGTACATCGTTTTTGCAGAAAATCGTGATGAATTATATAAGTATTGTTTAAGAAATAAAATAGAGGCTAAGATCCATTACCCAATACCTATATATAGACAAAAGGCATACAATTTTTTAGGACACAAAAAAGGAGATTTCAAAGTTTCCGACGAACATGCAAAAAAAATTATATCATTTCCCTGTGACCAACATTTAAGCAGAAAAGAAATAAATTTTATTATCAAAACTTTGAAAAAATTTTATAAAAATAAGTGAAATATATTCCTTATGTAACTTTAGGTTACAAAAAAAAATCTAAAACTGAAATATTGAATATATTTAAAAAAATTTTAGATAAAGGTCAATTTGTAGGAGGGGATGAAATTTTAAAATTTGAAAAAAATATTTCAAAATTGTGTAAAACCAAGTATGCAGTTGCTCTTAACAGTGGAACTGATGCTTTAACTTTATCGCTGCATTTGATGGGGGTTAAAAAAGGTGATGAAGTAATAACAACTCCAAATTCCTTCATAGCTTCAACTGCAGTAATAGTCCATTTAGGAGCAGTACCAGTATTTGTTGATGTTCTTGATGATCAAAATATGGATCCTGCTCAAATTGAAAAATATATAACAAAAAAAACAAAAGTAATTATGCCAGTCCATTTATCTGGAAAAATGTCTCAAATGAGAAAGATAATGAAAATTGCAAAAAAATATAATTTAAAAGTAATTGAGGACTCGGCTCAAGCCATAGCCTCTAAATTATATAATAAAATGTCAGGATCGTACGGTCACGTAGGCTGTTTCTCTGCACATCCATTAAAAAATCTAGGTGCAATGGGTGATGGTGGTTACATTACCACAAATGATTACCTGATTTATAAAAAAATAAAAAGTCTTAGTAATCATGGAATGGAAAATAGAAATGTAGTTAAAAATTTTGGCTATGTTTCAAGGATGGACAACATACAAGCTGCATTCCTAAATGTTAAATTAAAATCATTAGGTAAAATTATAAAAAAAAGAAGAGAGAATGCGAGTATTTACAAGAAATTATTAAATAATAATTTTGTAAAACTTCCTTACGAAAAAAAGTATGAATTTCACACATATCATACATTTGTAATCCAAGTAAAACGAAGAGATAGTCTTAAAAAATTTCTTCTAAAAAAAGGTGTTGAGACCTCAATCCACTATCCGATTCCTATACATTTACAACCTGCATCAAAAAAGTTTGGTTATAAAAAAGGAGACTATAAAATTGCAGAAAGTCAAAGTAAGAAGATACTTACTTTACCAATAAATGAAAATTTATCGAAAATAGATGTTGTAAAAATTTGTAATTTGATTAATTCTTTTTTTTCAAATGAAATTTAAAATTGCTGGTCCATCTGCAAAAAAATATTTTGAAAAATTACTTCCAAATCAAAAATTTGGAAGTTATTGGACCAAAGATAAAAAAAATTATGTCAGTAAAATATATAGATTAATGAATGGCCTCTCAGGTTTTGAAAAAACTTATAGTAAAATAAAACTAAATTACCCAAAGCATATAAAGCCAGAGCTAATGAGCACAGCACCGTCTGTACTTTCTTTTTTGCAATATATAATAAGAGAAAAAAAAGCTAAAAAAATTTTAGAGATAGGAACATTTTTAGGAGTTTCGGCAATTTTTTTTGCTAAAGAAGTAGGTCAAAAAGGTTCAGTGGTTTCAATAGAAAAAGGAGAGCAATTTTCTAAAATTTCAAAAGAAAATTTTGTTAAAAATAAAGTTCAAAATATTAATATTATTAATGATGATGCAATTTCAGCCCTTAAAAACATTAATTTGAAAAAATTTAATTTTATTTTTGTTGATGGAAGTAAAGTTAATTATTTAAAGATTTTTAAAATTTTAGAAAATAAAATTAATCCTTACTGTACTATATGTTTTGATGATGCATTATATCATGGAGACATATTTAACAAAAAAACTAAAACAAACCATGGATTGGGTGTTAAAAAATTACAAAATTATTTGAAGAAAGATAAGAAATGGAACAAAATTTTGGTTCCTATTTCTAATGGAATACTTTTAGTAGACAAAAAAGCCAAAAGTTGACTAAAATTGCATTTATAAGTAAACAATTATATTGTAGTATATAGTGATGAGTGATCTTGCAAATGAACATAATAAACTAATTTTAGATGGTACTAAAATTAACTGGCATTTAGATAGAGTAAACGCTTGGCAAAGAGGTGAAAGAATAGCACCTATAACTATTGATATGGCGTTAACAAGGGCTTGTAATTATTCTTGTGGTTTTTGTTATGCTATGTTTCAAGAAAACGATAGAAAAATTATTAATAAAAAAATTATATTTGATTTCCTTGAAGATTGTGCTGAAATAGGAGTTAAAGGTATAAGCTTTGTTTCAGATGGTGAAAGTACGATCTCACCTGTATTCACTGATGCATGTAGGTATGGTCATGAACTAGGATTATCAATGGCAGTTGGAACAAATGCATTTGTTTTAACAAAAAATAGATTAGAAGAAGTAATGCCTTATTTAACCTATTTACGAGTTAACTTCTCAGCTGGAGAAAAAAAAAGATATGCAGAAATTATGGGAGTTAAAGAAAGTTCTTACGATAGAGTTTGTCAAAATATTAGAGATATGGTTGAAATTAAAAAAAAAAATAATTTAAAAGTTACTATTGGAATGCAAATGGTATTGATGCCGGAAGACGCAGATCAGATTATACCTTTAGCAAAACTCGGAAAAGAATTAAGGCCAGATTATGCAATTATCAAACATTGTTCAGATAATGAAGATGGTGGTCTTGGTGTAGATTATGATGCTTATGAAAAATTGTATCCCTTATTAAGAGAGGCTGAAAAGTACTCAGATGAAACTTATAAATGTGTAATTAAATGGTCTAAAATTGATGATAAAGGAAATAATAAAAGATCTTACCAGAGGTGTTATGGAGCTCCATTTATGATTCAATTATCAGGATCTGGGTTAGTTGCACCTTGTGGTGGACTATTTAATGAAAAATACAAAAAATTTCATATTGGCAATATCTGTGAAACTAGATTCAAAGACATATGGAAATCTGACAGATATTGGGAGGTCATGAATTATTTATCTTCACCAAAATTTAATGCGCAAAAAATGTGTGCAAGTTTATGCCTGCAACATAAAGTAAATGAAACGTTAGATAATTTTGTTAAAGGTAAAGGAGATCTAGTTCAACCGAATGAGGATATACCAGATCATATCAATTTTATTTAAATGAAATAGTAATTTCCTCAATGAAACTATCTGATTATATAGCACAATTTTTATCAAAAATTACAGATTGTGTTTTTGTTGGCCAGGGTGGAAACATTATTCATGTTTTAGACAGCTTAGGAAAAAGAAAGGATATAAAAGTTATTCCATCTCAAAATGAACAAGGTGCATCGATAGCAGCAGATGCATATTCAAGATTTAATAATAAGATTGGAGTCACCGCTGCAACAAGTGGACCAGGAATGATAAACTTAATGCAAGGTATGGCCTGTTCATTTTTTGACTCTATTCCCACTTTTCATTTTTCTGGAGCTGTTGTGACAGGGCAATTAAGAAAAAATAAGAATATAAGACAGATTGGTTTTCAAGAGATGGAAGTAGTTGATTTAGTTAAACCAATTACGAAGTATGCTGTTTTATTAAAAGATAAAAATCAAATAAGATATGAATTGGAAAAAATGCTTTATTTTGCCAGAGAAGGAAGGCCTGGTCCAGTATTGATGGATTTACCTGATGATTTGCAGAGAGCTGAAATAAACCCCAAAAAATTAAAAAGTTTTAAACCACCAAAATTTAAAACAAATAATTTAAAATTTGAAAAAAAATTTATCTCCTTAATAGAAAAATCTAAAAGGCCATTAATTATTTTAGGTCATGGAATAAACCTTTCTAAAACAAGTAAAGATGTAAAAAATTTTATAAAAAAAACAGGAATTCCCTTTTTACCCTCTTGGGCTACTATTGATTTATTTAATTTTAAAAATAAGTTAAATGCTGGCACATTTGGTGTTGCTGCTACACGTTATGGCAATTTTGCTGTTCAAAATTCTGATTTATTAATATCTTTCGGTTGTAGACTTAACACTCAAATT
>CACJLY010000014.1 GCA_902594335.1 uncultured Pelagibacteraceae bacterium
GGCAGATGTTATAGCTGGATACAAAGAGTCTGGTAAGACTTGTATTCAAGTGTTTTTCTATAGATCAAAACAAAACTGGGGAAACCAAGCCTTTTTCCCTAAACATGACCCAGACGATAACCTAAAAGAAATTTTGAATTCTTTTGTTTCTCAATTTTATGAAAATAAAAGTGTGCCAAGCTCCATTATCTTAAGTGAAGAAATTAAGGAAAAAGTCCTAATTGAAAAAACACTTTCCCAAAAAGAAAATAAAGAAATAAATATTTCTGTTGCAAAAAGAGGCTCTAAACTAAAAGTTGTAAATCAAGCTCTAAAAAATGCAAAAGATAGCCTAACTAGAAAAATTTATGAGAGCCAGAATAATAAAGAGTTGTTTGAAAATGTTTCTAAAAAATTTAATTTAGAAAATAATATTAATCTAGTTGAAGTTTATGACAATAGTCATATTCAAGGGACTAATAGTGTTGGAGCACTAATTACTTTTGGAGATGAAGGTTTTATTAAAAAAAGGTATAGAAAATTTAACATTAAAGTTAAGAAGAATGAACAAGATGATTATGGAATGATGAGAGAGGTTTTAAATAGAAGATTTAAAAGAGCTGTTCAAGAAAAAGATAATTATTTAACAATGCCAGACCTAGTAATCGTTGACGGAGGTAAAGGACAATACTCAGTAGCTAGAGAAACACTTAATGAATTAGGTTTACATGATATTCCAATGATCGCAATTGCAAAAGGTAAATTTAGAAATAGTGGTAATGAAACCTTTTTCCATAATGGTAAAGAATTTAAGTTTGAAAAAAATGACCCTACCCTCTTTTTCTTACAAAGATTAAGAGATGAGTCACATAGATTTGCAATAAGTGCTCACAGAGCTAAGAGAAAGAAAGGTATTAGTAAGTCTTTACTTGATCAAATTGAGGGAATTGGATCTATTAGAAAAAGAGCACTTTTAAATCACTTTGGCTCAGCCAGAGCAGTTGAATCCGCAAGCTTAGACGAAATAAAAACAGTTGAAGGAGTTGAGGAAAAAGTTGCAAAAAGGATATATAATTACTTTCACGAGTAATATATGAAAATTCCAAATTATCTAACAATTGGCAGAATCATAATTGTTCCTATATTTGTTTTCGCATTTTATTTGCCAGGGTTTTATGGAGATGTAATTCCTTTTGCACTTTTTGTAATTGCCTCTTTTACTGACTTCTTAGATGGATTATTAGCAAGAATGTTTAAGGAGGAATCCAAACTTGGAGAATTGTTAGATCCAATTGCAGATAAAATTATAGTAGCTACTGCATTAATATTACTTGTTATGGATGGAACTATTAAAAACTATGAAGTTATTGCTGCAATAATAATACTTACAAGAGAGGTATTAATTTCTGGTTTAAGAGAATTTTTAGCTAAAGGAAGAGTTAAACTTCCAGTTTCAAGTCTAGCAAAAGTAAAAACATTTCTTCAAATGTTTTCTATTTCTGTTTTGCTCACTGGAGAAACTGGAAATAAAATTATAAATTTTCAAGACTATAATGCTCAAACAATTGGAATAATTTTATTGTGGCTGTCTGCTTTTCTTACTTTGTATACTGGATATGAATATTTAAGGAAAGGTATAGACCACGCAATATCTGAAGACAATAAAGATTAAGCTGCCCTTTTTTTTCTTACTAATTTACCATAGCTTGACGATAAATCTAAAATAAGATCACAAACTTTATAGTTATTTTCAGCAATTTGAGAAATTGGAGTAATCTCAGCAGCTGTGCCAGTTAAAAAACATCCATCAAAGTTTGGTAATTCATTTGGTTTAATTTTTCTCTCATGAACTTTAATATTTTTTGATTTTGCTAGTTCAATAACAGTTTGCCTTGTGATACCATTTAAGAATGAATCTGGAATTGGAGTATGAAGTTCACCATTTTTATCTTTAAAAAAAATATTTGCACTCGTTGACTCTGCAACATTATCCTCGTGATCTAACATTAATGACTCGCTATATCCTTGTCTTTCAGCTTCATGCTTGGAAAGTGTACAAATCATATACAATCCTGCAGCTTTGCTATCCCACGGTATAGTATTTGGAGCTGGTCTTCTCCAATTAGAAATATTTAATTTAATGCCTTCAATTTTCAACTTAGGATCGAAATAGTCGCCCCACTCCCAAGTAGCTACCGCTACATTTATTTTTGTTTTTTGAGCAGATACACCCATCATTTCACTACCTCTCCAAGCAAAAGGTCTTAGATAACCATTCTGTACATTTTGAATTTTTATTATCTGATTACAAGCTTTGTTTATTTCTTCTTTTGTGTAAGGAATGTTCATATCCATTCTTTTAGCCGAATGATATAATCTATCTGTATGTTCTTGTAGCTTGAAAATTTCACCATCATACACCCTCACACCCTCAAAAACTAAACTTGCATAGTGTAGTCCATGACTGATGACATGAAGCTTTGCATCCTGCCACTCTACAAGATCACCATTGTACCAGATTTTTCCGTCTCTTTTATCGTAAGGTATCATTTGATTTATTTTTTAGAAAAAATATCTTTGTATATATAATATGTCAATATAACTTACCATTATGAAAAAACTTTTATATTTAAAAGATCACCAATTAAAAGAATATATCGAAAAAATATTCAATGGATATAGAGAAACTGTCGCTGATGCTAAAAAGGTTTTAGATAAACATGCTTTAGGAACTGCTCACAATAAAGTAATTCACCTTATATCTTTGTATGAAGGCATAACTATTTCAAGCTTATTAAAAAAACTTAAGGTTACGAAACAAAGTTTAAATAGAGTTCTTAATGATTTAGTAGAGATCAAGGCTATAAAATTTAAAAGAGACGAAATAGATACAAGAGTTAAACATGTATATTTAACAGGAGAAGGAGAAAAAATATTTGATGAAATTTTTTCTGCTCAAAAAAAAAGAATTTATGATGCATTTTTAAGTTCTGAATCTAAAGATGTTATAAGTTTTGATAAAGTACTTAAAAAAATTATTAATGAAAAACTTTAAAGCGCATATATTAATTGTAGATGATGACGACAGAATTAGAGATCTGGTGAAAGAGTATCTAAATCAAAATAATTATCTTGTTTCAACTGCTAAAAACTCAAATGATGCTTTTGAAAAGACTAAAGTTATCAAATTTGACTTAATAGTGTTAGATATAATGATGCCAGGAAAAACTGGTTTAGAGTTTACTCAAGATTATAAAAAAAAAATTAATACACCAATTTTATTGCTAACAGCTAAAGGAGAACCATCTGAAAGAATTGAAGGACTTGAAGTAGGTGCAGATGATTATTTAACAAAACCTTTTGAACCAAAGGAATTAATTTTAAGAATAAATAATATTTTAAATAAAACTAAATCATTAGAAATAAAAAGAGTTATTGAATTTGGTAATATAAAAGTTGACCTAAAAAAGCTTTTTATCTTTAAAGATGACCAAAGACTAAAAATAAACAACACAGAAAAACTAATTTTAGAAAAAATGATAAATTCTCCTGGCAAAATCTATAAAAGAGATGAAATTGCAAGTTTAATAGATCTAAATAAAGAAAGATCAATAGATGTTATTATTACTAGATTAAGAAAAAAAATTGAAGAAACCCCAAAAAGTCCTAAATACTTGCAGACCATAAGAGGAGAAGGTTATGTCCTTTGGATTGAATAGAATTGTAAAGAACATATTGCCTAAAAGATTATTTTATAGAGGATTGCTAATTGTTGCTATCCCGATATTAATTTTACAAATTACAATCTCTTTAGTTTTTTTTGACAGTTTATGGATTAAAACAAATAAAGGTTTAACTAAAGCTTTGGTAAGTGAGATTGTAACAATTATTGATATTTATAATAACGAGAGTCAGTACAATAAAAAAATAGTTACAGATCTATATAATAAAAATTTTAGCTTTTCAGTGAGATTTTTAAAGAATGAAAAATTGCCAGATATTAAAGTTGAGAGATGGTTTAGTCCAATGGACAGAACCTTGAGGAGGGAATTGAAACCTAAAATTGGTCAACATTGGTTTAATACAATTTCGTATAAGGAAGTTGTAGATTTAAGAATAAAATTTAGAGACGGTGTTTTACAAATATTTTTTCCTAAGGAAAGAATTCAAGCATCTTCAATAAGAATTTTTGCATTTTGGATTACAGTTCCTGCAATTTTGATGATAGCAGTGGCGATGATTTTCTTAAAAAATCAAACTAGACCTATAACTAAATTAGCTCAAGCATCAGAGAGGTTTGGCAGAGGTGAAGATGTTGAGGAGTTTAGACCATCAGGAGCTTTGGAAATAAGAAAAGCAGGTCTTGAATTTGAAAAGATGAGAAAAAGAATTCTAAGACATTTAAATCAAAGATCTGAGATGCTATCTGGAATAAGTCATGATTTAAGAACACCTCTTACAAGAATTAAATTACAACTTGCTGTTATTAAGGACAAGGATCTCTCAGAAAAAATATCAAAGGATGTTGATGAAATGGAAAAAATGCTAAATGAATACCTTAGGTTTGCAAGCACAGGCGCAAAAGATAAAACTGAAACCTTTGATATTTCTGAACTTATAGATGAAATAATTTCAAGGTATGAGAGTAATAATATTGAAAAAAAAATTAAGAAAAAAATCTATTTCAATGGAAGAAAAAATTTAATTACGAGGTGTATTAATAATTTAATAGATAATTCTATTAAATATGCAAAAAAAATATTATTAAATTTAGAAACGAAAAACTCAACAATTATTTTGTCAATTGATGATGATGGTCCTGGTGTAGATAAATCAGAATTTAATCACATTACTAAACCATTCTACAAAATAGACAAAAGTAGGTCTGAATCTAAATCAAGCGTCGGTTTAGGTTTATCAATATCATCTGATATTATAAAATCTCATGGAGGAGACATCAAGTTTAATAAATCAAAATTGGGTGGGTTGAAAGTAACTATTTCTTTACCTTACTAGTCTTTTTTCTTTTTTTCTTCTCTTCTAATTTTTTTTCTAGGATGCTAATTCTCTTATTCAAAACATCTACTTCTTCTTTACTTGCTAGTTTCATTTTAAATACAATCTCATCTCTCTTTGATTTTAGTATTGAGATTACCTCATCAGATACATCTTTATAATTAATCATACCTTGTTCAATTAATTTTGCAAATTTATCGAATACGAATCTTGATTTTGACATAATAATTATTTACTAAAAATATATTTAATAGCTTATAATAAATTTTACAAATGTTTACTAATAATTTTGACCCAGTAGCTTTTGAAATATTCTCTTTAAGTGTCAGGTGGTATTCCCTAGCATATATTTTTGGGATTATTTTCGGTTGGTTATATTGTAAAAAGATACTTATTAAGGACAATTTAATTTCAAAATTATTTGAGGATTATATCTCATATTTGATAATAGGAATTATTATTGGAGGAAGGCTAGGATATGTAATTTTTTATAATTTTACATACTTTTTATATAATCCAATTGAAATTTTTATGATATGGAACGGCGGCATGTCATTTCATGGTGGTTTAATGGGTATAATTATTACTAGTTATTTATTTTCAAAAAAAAATAAGAAAGATATTTATATTTTTTTAGATTTAGTATCTATCACAGCACCAATAGGAATTTTCTTTGGTAGGATTTCAAACTTTATAAATGGAGAATTAGTTGGAAAAGTTACAAATTCTGATTGGGGAGTTTTTTTTCCAAACTACGACAATAAATTAAGACATCCTTCTCAATTATACGAAGCTTTTTTAGAAGGTATTATTTTGTTTATTCTAATGAATTTAATTTTTTTTAATAAAAATTATAAAATTGGGACCTGCTCTTTCATATTCTTAATACTGTATGGATGCTTTAGAATTACATCTGAAATTTTTAGAGAGCCAGATATACAAATTGGGTATTTATTTGGACATGTAAGTATGGGAATGCTTTTAAGTGCCATAATGATTTTAATTGGGTTTTTAATTTATTTTAAAAGAAATGATGAAACCAAGTCTCAAAAAATTTAAAATTACGTCAAAAAAACCTTTACCTATTGATGATTTTATTGAAAAAATTCTATATGAACCCAAGATAGGTTATTACTCTAGCAAAGATCCGTTTGGCAAAAATGGAGATTTTATAACATCACCTACTATTTCAAATCTATTTTCAGAAATTATAGGCATATGGTTGATTTCTGCCTGGGAAAAAATGGGTAAACCTGAAATATTTAATTTTGTAGAACTTGGACCAGGAGATGGAAGTTTAACTAAAGTTATAATTAGTACCTTAAAAAATTTTCCAGAGTTAAATAAAGCTATAAAAATTTACTTATATGAGAAAAGTTTATTTCTAAAAAAATTACAAAAGCAAAATATAGCAAATAAACGAATTAAATGGATCAAAAACTTTAACTCAATAAAAAAGGGACCAGTTATTTTTTTTGGTAACGAGTTTTTTGATGCAATACCAATTAAACAGTTTTCAAATATAAATAATGAGTTATTTGAAAAATGTTATTCAGTTAATGAAAATGTTGATATTATTGAAAAGTTTATAAGAAGTAATAAAAAAGATGTTGATCAAATAATGACTTTTGGGACATTAAAAAAACTTAAATTTATTGAGTTTCCTAAAAAGGGATTAATAGAGTTAAATCCAATAATAAAGAAAATAAATAAACTTTCTGGGGGTATTTTACTTATAGATTACGGTTATTTGAATAGTAATAATTCAAATACAATTCAGGCAGTGATGGGTAATAAAAAAATTTCAAATGAGACAATGTTAAAAAATCTTGGTAAAGCAGATATAACTTCACTAGTAAATTTTAATTTATTAAAAGAGTATTTCCTTAAAAATAATCTTAAAGTAAAAAAAGTAGTCACTCAAAGGTTTTTTCTAGAAAGAATGGGTATAATTGAAAGAGCACATATTTTAGAGAAAAAAAGGACTAATGAAGGCCAGAAATATGTGAAAGAAACTTTGTCTCGGCTACTAGAAGAAAAACAAATGGGTAGCCTCTTTAAGGTAATTTTTGGATACAAAAATAAAAATAATAATTTTTTTGGTTTTGAATAATGTTTAAATCAAAAAAACTCTCTAAATTTAAAATGATAAGACATGGTTTTTTTAATCGATTTGGAGGTGTTTCAAAAGGTATTTATAAAGGTTTAAATTGTGGCTTAGGTTCTGATGATAAAATTAGAGATGTTAAGAAAAATATAGAAAAAGTTTGCCAAAAAATTGGCTGTAATAAAAATAATCTCGTATTGTTAGATCAAATTCACAGTAATAATGTTTTTAAAATAAGTAAAATTCCA
Organism: uncultured Pelagibacteraceae bacterium; assembly: GCA_902594335.1. Lineage (GTDB taxonomy): Bacteria > Pseudomonadota > Alphaproteobacteria > Pelagibacterales > Pelagibacteraceae > Pelagibacter. Next base: position 7,351 of record CACJLY010000014.1, read on the forward strand.
AAGAAAAAATTAAAAGGTGACTCATTAATAACAAATAAAAAAGGTATCGCTTTGGGAATTTTGACAGCTGATTGTGCTCCTGTTTTTATATATGACCCAGTTAACAATTTAATTAGTGCACTACATGCAGGATGGAAGGGAGCATACAAAAAAATAGTATCTACTACATTAAGAAAATTTAAGTCAAGTGGTAGTAATTTTAATGATTTAATAGTTGTAATTGGACCTTGTATAGGAAAAGATAACTATGAGGTAAGAAATGATTTCTTGGATAAATTTATTAAACAAAAAAAATTTAATAAAAAATTTTTTAAAACCAAAAGAAATAAAATATATTTCAGTTTAATAGATTATATAAAGGACCAACTTGTGAAATTTGGGGTTAAAAACATTGAAATTATCAAAAAAGATACATTTTTATTAAGTAACAACTTTTTCAGTGCTAGGAGATCACTTAAAAATAAATTAAATGATTATGGTAGAAATATTTCTGTAATTATGATTAAATAGATTATTCTCAAAAAATGAAGATTCTCACCGGAAATAGCAATAAACAGCTAAGTAATAAAATTTCAAAAAATCTAAAAAATAAATTAGTCAATACCAGTATTAGAAAATTTGCAGATGGTGAGATCTATATTGAAATTAACGAAAATATACGAGGTAACAGTATTTTTATAATTCAATCAGTGTCCTCGCCAGCAAATGATAATTTAATGGAGTTGCTTCTTTGTATAGATGCGCTTAAAAGATCATCTGCAAAAAATATCACTGCAGTAATTCCATATTTTGGGTATGCGAGACAAGATCGTAAGGTTGTACCAAGAACTTCTATTTCTGCAAAATTAGTCTCTAACTTAATTACAAATGCAGGAGCTGATAGAGTAGTGACAGTAGATTTGCACGCAGGACAAATTCAAGGTTTTTTTGATATACCAGTTGATAATCTTTTTGCTACCCCAATCTTTGCAAAGCATATTAAAAGGAAAATTAAAAGTAATAATATAATTTGCGTTGCACCTGACGTTGGAGGAGTTGAAAGAGCAAGAGCTTTAGGAAAAAAATTAGATGTCGGTTTAGCAATAGTTGACAAAAGGAGACCTAGTCCTGGAAAGTCACAAGTTATGAATGTCATTGGAAATGTTAAAAACAAAATTTGTATTTTAACTGATGATATAATTGATTCTGGAGGAACAATTGTAAATGCGGCGGATGCTTTAATAAAAAGAGGTGCAAAAGAAGTTCATGTATATGCAACTCATGGTGTTTTTAGTGGTGATGCAGTTAAAAAGATAAAGAATTCAAAAATTAAAAATTTAGTTATTACAGATAGTATAGACAGTTCAGACAAATTAAAAAAAGTAAGAAATATTGAAGTATTATCAATATCAATATTGTTGGCTGAAGCTATAAAAAGGATTTCTAATTCAACATCTGTTTCAGATCTATTTAAATAAAACTTGTAAAATCAACAAACATCGGTTAAAAACCAGCTTTTTATGAGCACAATACAAGCTACAATTAGAGAAACAAAAACTAAAGGCCAAGTGAACGAACTAAGAAGTAAAGGTAATGTTCCAGGTATAGTTTATGGTGGAGAACAGCCAAATGAAAAGATCTCAATTACAACTAAAGAGTTGAAAAATTTAATAAATAAAGAAAATTTTTTGTCTAATGTAATTTCTATTAATTTAGATGGGAAAGAACAAAAGGTTTTAACTAGAAATATTGCTTTTGACACTGTCACTGATGAGCCTATTCATTTCGACTTAATGAGAATTGTTAAAGGTGGAAAAATTATTTTAGAGATACCTGTGAAATTTATAAACAATGAACTATCACCAGGACTTAAACGTGGAGGTGTACTAAATATAGTAAGACGTAAGGTAGAACTGAGATGTCCAGCAGAAAATATTCCAACTGAGCTTGTTGTAGATTTAGAAGGCTTAGATATTGGTACAAGTATAAAAATTTCATCAATTAATTTACCTGAAAATGTAACCCCTACGATACAAGGAAGAGACTTTGTGATTGCAACAGTTGCTGCACCTACTGTAGTTAAAGAGCCAGAAAAACCAGCAGAGGCAGCAGAAGGTGAGGCTACCGAAGGAGCTGAGGCAGCTGCAGAAGGTGGTGATAAAACTTCAACTGATGGTGATAAGGCCGAGGGTGAAAAAGCTAAAGAAGAAGACAAATCTTCATCAGATAAAAAATAATAAATAGTGAAATTTTTTTTCCAGATTTAATTTGATATGTTGTTACTTGTAGGTTTAGGAAATCCGACTCCTAATAGTCAAAATAATAGACATAACATTGGTTTTAAGATTGTGGATGCAATTAATCAAAAATTTGGATTGTCTAAGCAAAAACCAAAGTTTAAGGGATTACTAACCACTGGAAACATTGGTGATAAAAAAATATATGCAATAAAACCTCTTACATTTATGAATAATTCAGGAATTTGTATTAGAGAGCTACTTGAATACTTCAAAATTGATGCAGAAGATGTGATTGTATTCCATGATGACTTGGATATTGAATTTGGAAAAATAAAAGCAAAATTTGGAGGATCAAGTGCAGGTCACAATGGTATTGCATCAATTGATAAGTTTATTGGAAAAGAATATTCAAGAGTTCGTATTGGCATAGGAAAGCCAGAAAATAAAATATCTGTTTCTGATTTTGTGCTAAACGACTTTAGTGAGGACGAACAAGTTCATTTGGACTCGATAACAAGTAATATAATTGAGTCTTTGACTTTCTTAATTGATAAAAAATTAGACTTATTTTCTAGTACTGTTAACAACAATTAAATGGGTTTTAAATGTGGAATCGTTGGATTGCCAAACGTTGGTAAATCTACTTTATTTAATGCTTTAACAAACTCTACTAAAGCTCAAGCTGAAAATTTCCCCTTTTGTACAATTGATCCAAATATTGGAATTGTAGCAGTTCCAGATAAAAGACTTGATAAACTAGCTGAAATTTCGACATCAAAAAAAAAAATTAACACAACTATTTCTTTTGTTGATATCGCTGGGCTTGTTAAGGGAGCCTCTAAAGGTGAAGGATTAGGCAACAAATTTCTCTCTCATATCAGAGAAGTTGATGCAATTATTCATATGATTAGATGTTTTGACTCTGATGATATTCAAAATGTTAACCCTACCGTTGATCCTGCCAGGGATTTAGAGATTATAGAAACCGAAATGAAGTTGGCTGATTTAGAGTCAATTCAAAAGAGACTGGATAAAAAAAATAAAAAAAATGTTGATAATGAAGAGCTTAAATTACTAGAGTCAGCTCAAAAGATAATTGATGAAGATGGTGATTTAAAATTAATCACGAGTGAATTTGATGAAAAACTTTTAAAAAATAGTGGACTTCTTAGTACTAAACCAAAACTATATGTATGCAATGTAGACGAGGAGAGTATTAAGTCAGGTAATAAATATACTGATGACTTTATGAAAAAATTTGATGAGAAAAATACGTTGGTAATTTCTGCAGATATAGAAAATCAAATAAACCAATTAGATGATGAAAATGAAAAAAAAAATTATATGAAAATGATCAATATGTCAGAGACAGGACTTAATTTGTTAATAAGAAAAGGATACGAACTTTTATCATTACAAACCTTTTTTACATCTGGACCAGAAGAGACTAGAGCTTGGACTATTACAAAGCAGTCTACAGCGCCAAATGCAGCAGGCGAAATTCATTCCGACTTTGAGAAAGGATTTATTAGAGCTGAAACAATTGCTTATGAAGATTTTTTAAATAATCAAGGGTGGTTAAAATCTAAAGAAGCTGGAAAAATGAGATTGGAAGGTAAAGAATATATTGTTAAAGACGGAGATATTTTAAACTTTCGTTTCAATACGTGACCAGATTTTTTTCATACTAAAATAAACTAAAATTGTTAAAACAGATAAATATATTATTGCTCTAAAACCTAGTTTGTGTCTTGTTTCTAAGTGAGGTTCTGCAGTCCATTGTAAAAAAGTTGTTACATCTTTGGCCATTTGGTCTACTGTTGCTTTTGTTCCATCTGCGTACTCTACAATGTCATCATCTAAAGGAGATGACATTTTAATTTTGTTACCATACATATATTTATTGTAATAAACACCATCATCTAGTTCCATGCCTGCGGGTGGCTCATCATAGCCCATTAAAACAGAGTAAATATAATTCGCTCCACCTTTTCTAGCTTTTACTAGAACTGACATATCTGGAGGATATGCTCCACCATTTGCTGCAATTGCCTCTTGAACATTTGCATAAGGCATTACAAATTTATCTGATAATTTTGCTGGTCTTTCAAACATTTCTCCATCACTATTTGGCCCATCTGTTACTTCAAAATTTGAGGCAATTGCTTTTGCTTCAAGCTCTGTAAACTCTGGTCCACCTTTTTCAGCAAGATTTCTATAACTTAAATGTTTAAGTGAATGGCACGATGCACAAACTTCTGTGTAAACCTGATACCCTCTTTGGAGGGAAGCTCTATCAAATTTTCCAAAAAAGCTTTTAAAAGACCAATCAACTTTTAATAATTCTTGCTGTTCACCAGCAGCAATTGCTCTAGATAAAATTAATGATGAAATTATAATAAATAAGAAAGTTATTTTTAAAAAGATTTTCACAGTTTCTCTTTAAAATCCGAATTATTTCTAGCCATCGCCATATCAGCAGATCCACCTAAAACAGGCTCAGTTATACTTAGGGGTAATGGAGTAGTTTTTTCCTTCAAACCCAAGAAAGGTAAGATTATTAAAAAATGTGCAAAGTAATATGCTGTTGCCACTCTTGCGATTAATAAATATAAGCCCTCCGCTGGCATTGCTCCCACATAACCAAGTATTAATACATCGGCAACTAAAAACCAGTAGAACTGTTTGTATATAGGTCTGAAAACAGTTGATCTAACTTTTGAAGTATCTAGCCAAGGTAAAATTACGAGCACAAATATTGCAGCAAACATTGCGATTACTCCTAGCAGTTTATCAGGGACTGATCTTAAGATTGCATAAAATGGTAACAAATACCATTCTGGCACAATGTGAGCAGGAGTGACTAATGGGTTTGCCTCAATATAGTTGTCCGCATGACCTAAGATATTAGGTGAAAAAAATACAAAGAATGCAAATATTAATAAAAATATTAAAAGTGCGAATGCATCTTTTATCACTATGTACGGATGAAAAGGAACCGTGTCTTTAGATGGTTTTTTTATATCTATTCCAATAGGATTATTGTTTCCAGGAACATGAAGTGCCCAAATATGAAGAACGACTAATCCTAAAATTAAAAAAGGAAACAAATAATGTAAACTAAAAAATCTAGTTAAAGTTGGATTGTCAACTGAATAACCTCCCCAAAGCCAATTCGTGATACTCTCTCCTACTAAAGGAATTGCACTAAATAAGTTTGTAATTACTGTTGCACCCCAGAAACTCATTTGTCCCCAAGGAAGAACGTACCCCATAAATGCAGTTGCCATCATAAGGAAATAAATCAACATACCTATGATCCAAATTACCTCTCTTGGTGATTTATAAGAACCATAATACAATGATCTAAAGATATGAATATAAACGGCTAAGAAAAACATAGATGCGCCGTTTGCATGCACATATCTTATTAACCAACCGTAATTTACGTCTCTCATTATGTGTTCTACACTTTGAAAAGCTAAATCAGCATGTGCTACATAATGCATACCCAAAACAATACCTGTAATTATTTGAGTGATTAAGCAAAAAGTAAGAATTCCACCAAATGTCCACCAGTAATTTAAGTTTTTAGGAGTGGGATAATCTGTTAAATGGTTTGCAAGTGTTAATAAAGGAAGTCTATCATTAAACCATTTTCCAACTTTTGATTTAGGTGTGTATTCGTGATCGCTCATAAAATTTTTCTATCCGATTTTTATAGTGTTACTATTTACAAATTCATATTTTGGCACTTCCATATTTGTAGGTGCCGGTCCTTTTCTAATCCTTCCAGATGTATCATAGTGTGAACCATGGCATGGACAAAACCATGCCCCATAATCTCCTTTATCAGTTAAAGGTACACATCCAAGGTGAGTGCATACTCCTAACATTACAAGCCACTCTGGATTTTTTGCTCTATCCTCATCTTTTTCAGGATGTTTCAATTCACTTAAATCAACAGCTCTTGCACTATCAATTTCATCTTGAGTTCTTCTTTTTATAAAAACTGGTTTACCTCTCCACAAAACGGTTATTGATTGACCAGGCTCAACTGCACTTATGTCTACTTCTGTACTTGCTAGTGCTTTAACTGAAGCATCTGGGTTCATTTGATCAACTAACGGCCAAACAACCGCTCCGACGCCTACTGCGCCTGCTGCCGTTGTTGCAGTCACTATAAAATCTCTTCTATTTGGCTTCTTTTTCTCTGAATCGGACATTTATTATTATTTTAATTTTTTCTTAATATATGATTTCATATATGAAGAAAAACGTTATTTTTCCATGGTAACAATGACACACAAAAAAACTAAATCGATGCCTAAAATAGCACTTTACGAGCCTGATATACCTCAAAATACGGCTGCGATAGCTCGAACTTGTTCTTGCCTTGGGGCTGTTCTTGAGATTATAGAGCCTTGTGGATTTTTACTAAATGACAAGCGCTTTAAAAGAGTTGTGATGGACTACCTGGATGAAAAATTGATGAAGATTTACAAAAGTTCAGATGAATTTTTTGAAGCAAAAAAGAATGATAGAGTAGTTTTGATGACCACTAAGGCCAGTATAATTTATACTGAATTTAAATTTAGTTTAAATGACACATTACTATTTGGAAGAGAAAGTGCTGGTGTTCCAGATGAGGTTCATAAAAGGCTAGAGAATAGGATAAAAATACCAATGATTGAAAAAAAAAGATCCTTGAACCTCGCATCTTCAGTTGCAATAGTATTGTCAGAAAATATAAGACAATCAAATATCTATGGATCAAACAATTAAAAAAAAACTAGCTCGAAATTGGTTTAAGACTTTGCAAGAAGTAATTTGTCAAGAAATTGAGGAATTAGAAGCGAAAAAAAATATCTTCAAAATTAAAAATTGGGAAAGAGGTAAAAACTCAAATGAAGGTGGGGGCCAATTTAGAATTTTAGAAAATGGAAAAATTTTTGAAAAAGTAGGTGTAAATTTTTCAGAAGT
>CACJLY010000015.1 GCA_902594335.1 uncultured Pelagibacteraceae bacterium
TTCCACTTAAAATTGTATCTTTCTTATCAATAAAATCGTTAAACTGCCTCTCTCTTTCAGCCTCTCTTACATTAAAACTTATAACTTGTTTTGCTGTTTGAGCTGCAATTCTTCCAAAATCGAATGAGGGTAAAGGTTGAAGAATTTCATCTCCAATATTTTTATCTTTATTAATATCATTAAGCTTAACCGCATCGTCTAAAGTAATTTCTATATTTGAATTTTCAGGTTTTTCTACAATTAATAATTTTCTAAAGATTCCTATATCACCATTATCTCGATTAATTTCTACTTTAATTTCATTATCTGAACCAAATTTTGACTTAGCTGCTTTTGCAATACCAGTCTCCATTGAACCAATAATAAGTTCTTTATCGATAGATTTTTCTAAGGCAACAGCCTCGGCAATTCTTAATAATTCTAGTTTATCTGCTCTTCTATTTAACATATTTTTTAACCAAAAAAAAATGGGCCTAAGCCCACTTTTGGATTTCGATAATGTAATTGAAATATAGTTATTTTTTCTTGGTTTTCAACAATATTTACTTATTAAAAACCTCAGATTTATCTGTTTTTTCCCACGAAAATGAACCATCGCTCTCAGGAATTCTACCAAAGTGACCATAAGCTGATGTTTTTTCATAAATTGGTTTGTTTAAACCTAGCATTTCTCTAATTCCTCTTGGGCTTAAATCAAAATTTTCGTTAATAAGTTTTTCAACATGCTTATTTTTTTCTTCGTCATTGTCAAATAAGTCTACATAAATTGATAAGGGCTTTGACACACCAATTGCATAAGCCAATTGAATTAAGCATTTATCAGCAATTTTAGATGCCACAACATTTTTAGCTAGATATCTAGATGCATATGCCGCTGATCTATCTACTTTTGTTGGATCCTTTCCAGAAAATGCACCGCCACCATGTGGGGCTGCTCCTCCATAAGTATCAACAATAATTTTTCTACCTGTTAAACCACTATCTCCATCTGGGCCTCCAATTACAAAATTTCCAGTAGGATTGATATAAATCTCTTTATCATCAAGACTTCCTAATAAATTTTTAGGTATAGATCTTTCTATGTAAGGCATACAAAGTTCTTTAACTTGGGCCAAGTTAACATCTTTTGAATGTTGTGTAGAAATAACCACTGAAGTTACTGCAGCAGGCATACCATCTTTGTATTCAATGGTAATTTGGCTTTTGGAGTCTGGCTCTATTCCATTTAGTTTTCCAGATTTTCTATCTTCAGCCATAAATCTGAGGATTTTATGTGAATAATGAATTGGAGCTGGCATCAAAACATCCGTTTCGTTACAAGCATAACCAAACATAATTCCCTGGTCTCCAGCACCCTCATCTTTATTTCCAGCAGAGTCTACTCCCATTGCAATATCTGCTGATTGAGAGTGTAAATGTGTTTCAATTTTAGTTTGATCTCTCCAAGAAAAGCCATCTTGATCATAGCCAATATCTTTTATACAATCTCTAACTTTAGATATTAATTCATCTTCTTTAAGCTCTGGACCCCTTACTTCTCCTGCTAATACAACTTTATTTGTTGTTGTTAAAGTTTCACAAGCAACTCTTGCTTGGGGTTCGGATGCTAGAAAACTATCCACAACCATATCTGAAATTCGGTCACAAACCTTATCTGGGTGTCCTTCTGACACTGACTCACTAGTAAATAAAAAATTTTTCTTCATTGATTCTCCCGTATTTTAAAAAAAGAAATTAAACTAATATAAATAAATAGAAAATAAAAGAAGATCTTATTGCCTTGTAAACTAAAAATAGTTTTATCGGACTTTTTAAATGAGTTAATTTCAATAAATCCCTTATCAGTTGTTAAAATTTTATCAATTACCTGACCTTTTGGAGTTATATATGCTGAAATACCATTGTTTGAAGAGCGAATGACAGCCTTACCTTCTTCAATTGACCTAAAAATTAAATGAGAATAATGCTGGTGTGGACCAATTGAATTTCCAAACCAACCATCCTCGGATATATTTAAAATAAAGTCATAATTTGTATTACTTTTATTTATCTTACCAGAATAAATTATCTCATAACAAATGAGTGGTACAAAATTATAATTATTTAGCTTAATTGGATCTCTACGATAATCAGAGGAAAAAGACTGGTAACCTTGTGTAATTTTTTTAAGACCTAAATTTTGTAATATTTTTTCAAATGGTAGGAATTCTCCAAATGGTACTAATTTATTTTTGTAATATTTATCCAAAACTTTTAACTCATTGTTAAGTACTAAAAGAGAATTATAAATTTTTTCGTTTTCATAAACATTCATACCTAAAATAATTTTATGTTTTTTTGAAAAATTATTTGAAAAAAGATTTTTAAAATTTTTAAGATCTTCAAAATAAATACTAGAAAGAATACCTTCAGGAAAAATAAATATTGTGTTATTTGAAGGTTTTGGATTAGAGATATTAATTAATTCAGAGATAAATTCACTAGGATTTTCATTTTGAAAATATCTGTTTATATTAATTTTTGGAGAAATTATTTTAATAGTAAATCCTAAATCTCTTTTCTGGGTTGTTTCAAATTGTTTCAAACTTATTTTACCCCAAAAATAATTTGAAAAAATAACTATAATAGAAATGATGAATACATTTATCTTAAAATTTTTTTTATAATTAAAAAATAATGAAGTTGGCAATAAAAATAATAAAATTATGATTGAGTTAAAAGCATAAGTACCTGTTATAGAAAGAAGTTGAATAAACTCTAAGTAATTTACAAAACTAAAAGAAATTAAGTTCCAAGGAAAACCCCCAAATATAAAACTTCTAATGTATTCAAATATAGATAAAGAGGTAGCCAATATTAAAATTGATAAAATATTTTTTTTTGGATTTAAGAATGAAAAGACTAAACTTGAAATCCCATAAAATAATCCTAAAAATAATGGTATTAAAATTAGAGCAAATGGAATCAAAGGTTTAAAAATATCCTCAAAAGTAAGTGAATTTGTTATCCAATACAAATTAGAAACAAAATAACCAAAGCCAAACGTCCAACCAAGATTAAAAGAAATTATTTTATCTTTTGAAAAAATTAATAATATCCACAAAAGTGCTGGGTATGAAAAAAAATTTACATAAAATAAATTATAGGGAGGAAGACTGAAAGAGGATATTAATCCTAATGAAAATACAAATAAGTATATTGAGGCTTTATTTTTATATAATAGAGTCAATTTACTTAATGAAAATAATTCAATATTAATTTTTCTTTGTTAAACATTTTTTTAAAATCATTATTATTTTTATGATCATAGCCAATTAAATGTAAATATCCATGTACCCACATTTTATCAAACTCTAAAAAAAAATTAGTTTTTTTTGATCTCTCTTTAATAATTTCAAAACTAATTGCTATATCACCTACATATATTTTTTTTTTATTTTTAATTTTAACTGGGAATGACAAAACATCTGTGGTTTTGTTTTTTTTTCTGAATTTATGATTCAAATTTTTCATTTCTTTATTATTTGTTAAAAGTATAGAGAATTCGTGGTTTTTTTTTTTAAATGAAGGTGTTTTAGATAATTTATTAAGCCTTTTTTTTAAATAGAAATTTGGTTTTATTAAAAATTTTTTCCAGTTTGAATAACCAATTATTATATTGCCCCTTATCATTAGTCAGAGCTTTGATCAGAATATGCTTTAACAATTTTAGATACCAATGGATGCCTAACTACATCTTTATGATCAAAATCAACTACAGAAATTTCTTTTAGATGTCCCAGCAAATTTTTTGATCTGTGTAAACCTGAAAGTGATTTGTTAGGCAAATCTATTTGTGAGGGATCACCATTTATTACTATCTTCGAGTTTTCACCAATTCTAGTTAAAAACATTTTTATCTGCGTATCTGTTGCATTTTGTGCCTCATCAAGAATTGCAAAAGAATTTTTTAAAGTTCTACCTCTCATAAACGCTAGAGGGGCTATTTCTATATCACCAACTTCAATCTTTTTTTGTATCTTTTCAAAATCTAATAAATCATACAAAGAATCATATAATGGTCTTAGGTATGGATCTACTTTTTCTCTCATATCACCAGGTAAAAATCCAAGTCTTTCACCAGCTTCAACAGCAGGTCTCGATAAAATAATTCTCTCTATTTTTTTGTCTAACAACATTGTTAGTGCTACTGCAACTGCTAAAAAAGTTTTACCAGTTCCAGCAGGTCCAGCTGAAATAATTATGTCTGATTCCTTTAAAGCTCCAACATAATCTTTCTGTCTTTCAGACCTAGGTATTACAGACTTTTTTGGAGTTTTAATTATATATTCTATTTTTTTTTCAGTATTATTTTTTTCATCAATCATAAATTCGTTTATGGAAGAAATTATATCTTTTTTTTCAATTGTTCCATTATTTAAATACTGTTCAGTCAAAAATTGTATAGCGTTTTTGATCAAATTATTTTTTTCTGGATCACTTTTTACTAGGATAGAATTCCCTCTTGAATACAAGCTAGTTTTTGTTATTTTCTCTAATTCTTTTAAATTATTATTAAATTCACCTGCTACACCAAGTAACAAATCATTATTTTGAAATATTACGCTTAAAGTATTATTTTCAGAATATACATATTTTAACTCCGAAATAATATTTTTTTTTATTAAATTGCTCAATTTAAGCAGCTTCGATTTTTTTATCTAATAAACCATATAAGGTATTCTGGTTACTAGTTTGAACTTTTATTTTTACAACTTTACCTATAAGATTTTCATTTCCATCAAAAATTACAGGAGAAATATATTTATTTCTTCCAAATAATTTATTTTGTTTTTCCATTTTATTTTCAACAAGTACATTAATTGTATTATTTTCCAATGATTTATTAATTTCAATTTGATTATTAAATAATTTCTCTTGAATTAATGTCAGTCTCTCTTGAGCAATATTTTTTTCAATCATTTCTAATTTGGCAGCTTTTGTTCCAGGTCTAGGACTAAAAATAAAAGAAAAAGAATTTATAAATCTAATTTTTTTTATCAGTTCAAATGTGTCTTCAAAATCCTTTTGTGTTTCTCCGGGATAACCAATAATAAAATCGCTAGAGAACTCTATATCTGAATTGATTTTCTTTAATCTTTCATAAATTGTTAAATAATCATCAACAGTATGTTTTCTGTTCATTAACTCTAATATCTTATTTGAACCACTTTGAATAGGTAAATGAACAAATGGCATTAATTTATTACTAAAAGAATAACAATCAATTAAATCATCTGTCATATCTCTTGGGTGAGAAGTGGTATATCTTATTCTTTCTAATTCTGAAAATTGGTCTAAATGGTTTATTAGATTAGATATTCTATAAACTTTAGAATTTTCTTTATATGAGTAAGCATTAACATTTTGACCAAGCAATATGATTTCTTTTGCACCATTTTGTATTAATTGTTCTGCTTCTGCTATGATTTTATTAAATGGTCTAGAATACTCAGGTCCTCTTGTATAAGGTACTACACAAAAATGGCAAAACTTATCGCATCCCTCTTGAATTGTTAAGAAAGCAGATATTTTGCTATTATTGTTTTTTATTTGATCAAAATATCCAAACTTTGAAATAGTATCAAATTCTGTCTCCTCTTGTTTTAAATTTATAATATGATTTTTTAACAATTCATTAACTTTGTGATATGATTGTGGTCCTAATATAATATCTATATATGGTTCCCTCTTCACCATCTCTTCATTTTCAGCCTGTGCAACACAACCTGCAACTACCATTATTGGTTTTTTTTTATCTCTATATAATTTTTTAACTCTACCAATTTCATGGTAAACTTTTTCTTTAGCTTTATCACGTATGTGACATGTATTTAAAATGTAACAATCTGCATTTGACTGGTTTGTAGTCTTTATCAAACCTAACTTACTTACAGAATCATAGATTCTATTAGAATCATACTCGTTCATTTGGCAACCAAAAGTTTTTATGAAAATTTTTCCATTCAGCATAATTTAACTTTAAAAAATTCTGAAGTTCCTATCATTTGCTTTTTTTAATTCCGTAAAGCTCTAATCTATGATCTACTAATTTATATCCATATTTTTCTGCAACTTTTTTTTGTAGTTTTTCTATTTCTTCGTCAACAAACTCAATAATTTCTCCTGATTTAATATCAATAAGATGATCGTGATGACTTTCAACTAATGTTTCATATCTTGCTTTTCCACCTTTAAAATCATGCTTAGTAAGTATGCCCGATTCCTCAAAAAGCTTAACTGTTCTATAAACTGTAGCAATACTTATTTTTGAATCTAGCTTAGAAACTCTTTGATATAATTCATCAACATCAGGATGGTCGGACTCACCATAAACTTCTTTTGACTCTGACAAAACCTTAGCAATTATTTTTCTTTGATCAGTAAGTTTAACACCTTTCTTCTGACAAATTTGTTCTATAGTTTCAGACATACTTTATTCTAACTTGAATATACAGGTTTTATCAAACTTTTATTTTTATCTAATTTTATTAGATTTTTATAATTTTTATTTATTAAATCATGTGATTTAAATCCAATTAAAATTGCACTATTTACTAAACAAATAGCTTTAGCTATTGATAAGGAAATTCTAAGACTGGTAAATTTACCAGGTCCTAAATTGACAAATATTCTATGAATATCATTTATTTTAATTTTATTTATATTCAAAAATTCCAAAAGTAGTTTCATAAAATTGTCAAAGTTTTCTCTACTGTTTATATGTTTGCTAGTATATGATTGTTTATCAGCAATGATCATAAAAACAATTTTTTCATTAGCCGCATCAATTATTAAATTTATCATTATTTACCTATTTTTTTTAAATGCTTACGCAGATACTGTAAACAACAAATATGAACCTAAAGAAAAGGGAATTTTGGCATTGATGTATCATAGATTTGAAGAAAATAAATATCCATCAACCAATATAAAAATTGACATATTTCAAAAACATTTAAATATTATCAGAGAAAATGATTTATCTTTTTTAAATCCAAATAACTTTAAATTAGAATTTAATAAAGTAAGTGAGAAAAAAAAAATTTTACTTACTATTGATGATGCTTTTTCTTCTTTTTATTTGAATGCATGGCCTATTCTAAAAAAAGATAGAATTCCTTTTATTTTATTTGTTTCAACAGAGGCTGTAGGCAAAAGTGGTTATATGACTTGGGATGAAATTATAGAAATATCAAAAGAAGACTTTGTATTTATTGGAAATCACTCACACTCACATGAATACTTAGTAAAGTATGAATTTGAAGAATTTGAAAAAGATATTCTTAAATCAATAAAAATATTTGAAAAAAATCTTGGGCATAATCCTAAGTTTTTTTCATACCCCTTCGGTGAGTATAGTTTAGACCAAAAAAAATATATTAGTAAAAATTTTGATTATGCTTTTGGTCAGCATTCAGGGGTTATAGATTTGAATAAAGATAAATATGAGTTACCTAGATTTCCAATAAATGAAAAATATGGAGATTTAGAAAGATTTAAATTTTTAATAAACCTTTTACCGATACAGTATAAAGCTATAATTCCAGAGGAAAAATTTTTATTAGATACTAATAATCCACCAAAACTAATAATTGAATTTTTTAATGATCAGCCTAACATAGATAAAATAAATTGCTTTTCAAATGAAGGAGGGGAGTGGAAAAATTCTCAACTATATTATAAAAAAGATAAAATTGAGGTTATTTTTGAAGAAAAATTTTTACCAAGAAGAGGAAGAATAAATTGCTCAGTGCAGGATAAAGATGGATGGGGATGGCTTGGAACTCAGTTTACTCTAAATTAAATTTTTCATTTTTAAACTTGTCGGTAAAATATCTACATCATCAAAATCAGTCAAAGAGTTCTGATTAATAATTTTTTTAAGAACTTCTGTATATTCTTTACCTGTTTCTGCATATTTTTCTAAATACTCTACTAGTTTTAAACTATTTAATTTTTCATTATTATCTCTTTGAATTGCTCGTTCAATTCTAAATTCTTTATAGCTAGGATGGGTATTTAAATTTCTTTTATAAGCTTTCACAGAAGCTTTCAAAATTTTAAACTTTGCGACTTTATGTTTTTTATCTTTTTCGACATCTAAAGGCTTTATACCTTCCCCAGACCATGTCCATTGTCCAAATAATGCATTACCTTCTTGCGCAAACCTAGAACTTCCCCAACCTGTTTCTTTAGCTGCTTGAGCTATTGCTAGCGAAACAGGAATTTCATCCATCCTTATTTTCAGTTTTGTTAAATCATTGGTTTTAACGCCATACTGCTTAAATTTTAGTTCGAGCCATGCTTTATCTCTTTGTGCAGTATTATTTTTATTTAAAATTTCAAAAAGTTTTTTTCGATCAAACCTTATTTTAAGGTTTTCTTCAATGATTAGTGGTAATACAATTTTAATAAATAATTCTTTTCTTTTTTTTGAACTTTCAATATTTTTAAGCTCTTTAGGAAGTTTTGTTAATTGATTACCGGCATTAACTAATTTAGTTTTTTTAACGGTATCAAGATTATATCCATTGTCTCTAAATAATTCCTCAATTGTTGATGCACTTAATCTTTGAGGATCCGCATCCTCTTCATTCTTTCCAAAAACATCAACATCTTCAAAAATATTCCATGTGTATCTATCTTTAATTGAGTCTTTAATTATTTTATTTTTTTTATTTTTTTTGTCTAATATTTCATCAAAATTTTGTTTTGAAGAATTAAAAACAACTTCATTTGATTTTAAATTACTTTTCATAAAACTCAGTGTGTTTGGCAAAACTGAGAATATAAGGATTACAACTAAGCTTGCTAATAATATTTTAAAATAATTAAGATTACTGTTATCTTGTTTTTTTTTTAAATTTTTATTTTTCATAACTCTTATAGATTCTTATAGTTGATAGAAAAGATATTATACAGCTAAAACTTCTTTAACTTCTGGAATATAATGACAAAGAAGATTTTGGACACCTTGTTTTAAAGTTAATGTTGAAGATGGGCACCCTGAACAGCTACCTTTTAACATAACTGTAACTTTTCCATCTTTAAATTCTTTAAAAGTAATATCCCCTCCATCTCTAGCAACAGCTGGCCTAATTTTAGTCTCTAAAATTTTGATGATTTTATTTTCAATTTCGTTGTAATCTTTATTTTCTTGTAAATCTGTTTTTTTATTAATTATAAATTCATTACCTTCATCATAGTATTCATTAAGATGTGAAATCACTATATGCTTAATATTTTCCCAACTTTCATCTTGATTTTTATTAATCGATAAAAAATCTTCACTTAAAAATATTCCTGTCACACCATTAATTGATAGAATATTTTTTAATATAGGAATTTCCGTTTCGTTCTCATTTAAGAATTCATAAGGCCCATCATTTGACACTTTTTTACCTGGTAAAAATTTCAGAGAATTTGGGTTTGGTGTTTCTTGTGTTTGTATAAACATAATATTTATATAGCCATTAATTCTGAAATTTAAAGAATTTTAAAAACCTATTATTTTCTTCATTTCTTCAATCTTTTTTCCAGCAATTTCCTCCGCTTTACTTGCTCCTTGTGTAAGAACTTTATCTAGATATTCTTGATCATTAATCAATTTATTTATCTCATTAGAGATTGGAGAAATTTTATTTGATAAAATTTCAGCTAAATCTCTTTTTAGATCAGAAAAATTTTTCCCTCCAAATTCATCTAATGTTTTATCCAAAGTTTGATTTGAAATACTAGAATAAATTCCAAGTAAATTTTCGGCTTCAGGCCTATCTTTTAATTTTTGCTTTTCATTTGGAATTGGAAATGAATCTGTCTTAGCTTTTTTAATTTTGTTAATAATTTCGTCTTTAGTATCAGTTAAATTAATCCTACTAAAATCTGATGGATCTGATTTACTCATTTTTTTTGAACCATCTTTTAAACTCATTATTCTTGAAAAATTTTTTTTAATTAAAGGGTCTGGTACTCTTAAAAAATCATCACAATTAAAATCTTTATTAAATTTCTGAGCTATATCTCTAGTTAATTCTAAATGTTGTTTTTGATCTTCTCCAACTGGCACATGCGTAGCATCATAAAGTAATATATCGCTGGCCATCAATATGGGATAAATGTATAGACCAACAGAAGCCTTTTCCTTATCTTTGCCAGCTTTTTCTTTAAATTGTGTCATTCTATTTAACCAACCCATTGGTGCCATACAACTTAGAACCCATGACCCCTCTGCATGTGCATGCACTTTTGATTGGTTAAAAATAATACTTTTACTTGGATCAATGCCACTTGCTATAAATGTTGCAGTTGTTTCACGAATATTATTCTTTAATTGATCTTTATCTTGCTTAACAGTAATTGCATGTAAATCTACAACACAAAAAATACATTCATTTTGATTATCATTATTTAGTTCAACAAAATTTTTAATGGCACCAAGGTAATTACCTAAATGAAGATTACCTGTTGGTTGAACACCAGAAAATATTTTTTTGACCATCTATCAATACTTTAAATTAATATCTGAAATTTTAAAGGCTTTTATAATAATAGAAAATCCGATGTAAGAAATGAAAGTTAATAAAACTATCAATATAATAAAAATAAATTTATAATTATTTTCATAATTTAGGTTGGTTCCAAGAATATTTATTAAAATATAAAATATAAGAATTGCAATTATATTTGAGAAAATAATTTTTGTTATTTGCTTAATAAAATTATAACTAAATTTAAAGTAATTTTTGTTAATAACAAAAACCAATAAAATTAATCCATTAAACCACGAGGAGATTGTTGTTGCGACTGGTATTATAATAAAACCAATTTGTGAAAAAAAAGTTAAACTAATAATTATATTTAAAATTACTGAGATTAAAGAATACTTAAATGGTGTTTTTGTATCATTTCTTGCAAATAAAAAAGTAGAAAATATTTTGATTAAAGAAAATGCAGGAAGCCCAAAAGAAAAATAGAATAAAGCTTTTGCAGAATTACTAACACTTACCTTATCGAAAGAACCATATCCAAATAAAGCAGATGTTATTTGTTCTGAACCAAACATGAGAGCAAGTGATGCGGGTAAACTTAAAAATAAACTTAATTCTAATGCTTTATTCTGTAATTCTCTTGTTTTTAAGAAGTTATTACTTTTAATATGTCGACTTAAGTTTGGAAGTATTACAGTACCTATGGCAATACCAGCTATTGCTAAATTTATCTGATAAATTCTATCTGCATAATATAAATAGGAAACAGCACTTGCTTGAAATGATGCAATAATTGTTCCAACTAAGATATTTATCTGGGTTACACCTGATGAAAATATGCTTGGTAAAAGTTTACTAAAAAAGTTTTTAACCTTATGGTTTATTTTGAGATGAAAGTTTATGTTTATCACAAAATATTTTTTTACGAATATTAATAAAAAAATAAATTGCAGGATTCCAGCAAGGGTAACGATGTAAGATAAATAATAAACCAAATTATTTTTTAAATTTTCAGCATATAGCAAACAAATTATTAATAATATATTTAGAATTATTGGTGCTGCAGCAGCAGCGGCAAATTTATTATGTGAGTTTAAAATTGCTGAAAAAAAAGATGCAAGACTAATAAAAAATAAAAAAGGAAATGTAATTCTAGTTAGATCAATTGCAATATTTAGTTTTTCTGAGTCATTTGAAAATCCTGGCGCAATTAATTTAATAAAAGCTGGCATGAATATTTCAATAATTAAGATTGTAAAGAACAAGCCTAATAGCAATAGATTAAAAATTGTACTTGCAAAAGAGTTTGCATTTTTTTTTCCTTTAATTAATTCTGAGGAATAAGAAGGAACAAAAGCAGCATTAAAGGTGCCTTCTGAAAATAATCTTCTAAAGGTATTTGGAATTCTAAAGGCTACAAAAAAAGCATCCGCTAAAGGTCCCGAACCAAGGTATATTGCTATGAAAAAATCTCTTATGTAACCAAGAACCCTACTTAACAAAACAAAAAGACCAAATGTGCTTGTTGACTTAATAAGGTTCATAAATCATATTAGTCCTAATTTTACCTTAATAGTATATTTAATTTAACTAATGAAAAAAAATAAAATTGAACATTATTCTGATAAAGAGGCACTAGAATTTCACAATTCAAATAAATCTGGCAAGATTGAGATAAACTCATCTAAACCGATGACGTCAAAAAGAGACTTAGCTTTAGCATACTCTCCAGGTGTGGCAGCACCAGTCAAAGAAATTTATAAAAATCCTGAAAGAGCTTATGATTATACAACTAAGGGTAACTTGGTTGCAGTAATTAGCAATGGATCAGCAATTTTAGGGTTAGGTAACTTGGGAGCAATTGCGTCAAAACCCGTAATGGAAGGTAAAGCAGTATTATTTAAAAGATTTGCAGACATTGATGCTATTGATTTAGAGATTGATTCCAAAGATCCTGATGAAATAATTAAAAGTATAAAAAATTTTGCTGTCAGTTTTGGAGGTATAAATCTTGAGGATATTGCTGCGCCAGAATGTTTTATAATTGAGGAAAATTTAAAAAAAATGCTCAATATACCAGTATTTCATGATGATCAACATGGAACAGCAATTATTACTTCTGCAGCACTCATTAATTCAATTCATATTACTAAAAAAAAAATTTCTAAAGTTAAAATTGTTGTAAACGGCGCGGGAGCATCTGCTATGGCATGCTCAGATTTATTTTTAAAATTAGGAGTAAAAAAAAATAATTTAACAATGATAGATAGTAAAGGGGTAATTAATTTTGATAGAAAAGGATTAAATAAGTGGAAATTAAAGTATGCAAAAAAAACAAAAGATAAAACCCTAAGTGATGCATTAAAAAATGCAGATGTTTTTCTAGGATTATCATCAGCAGGAATTTTAAAAAAAGAAATGATCAAACAAATGGCAAAAAATCCAATTATATTTGCATGTGCTAACCCTGATCCAGAAATTTTACCAGAAGAAGCTTACAAGATTAGAAAGGACGCAATTATAGCAACTGGTAGATCGGATTATGCAAACCAAGTTAATAATTTAATTGGTTTTCCATATATATTTAGAGGGGCACTCGATGTAAGAGCAAAAACAATAAATGAGGAAATGAAAATTTCCGCAGTTAATGCAATTGCTAAATTAGCTAGAGAAAGAGTTGCAGATGAAGTTGCGGCGGCAATGGGAGGAGACAGGCCAAAATATGGTAAAGATTATATTATTCCCTCCACATTTGACCCAAGACTAATTAGTGTAATTCCAGTAGCTGTAGCAAAAGCTGCGATAAAAAGTGGAGTTGCAAGAAAAAATATAGAAAATTTTAGTTTTTACTCTGAACAATTAAAACAAAGATTAGATCCATCAGTAACAATTTTACAAGGGATAAATTCTAAAGTTAAAAAAAATCCAAAAACTGTAGTGTTTGCAGATGGTGAGGATGAGAATACACTTAAGGCAGCGATTGCATTTAAAAATGGTGGACTAGGAACTCCAATAATTGTTGCAAAAGAGAACGTTGTTAAACAAAGACTAAAAGAAATTGGTTATAGGGAAAACCTAGATATTAAAATTGTTAATTCTGCTGATAAAAAGTTGAGAGCAAAATATGTAAAATTCCTTTTTCAGAAAATGTACAGAGAGCATGGTTTACT
>CACJLY010000016.1 GCA_902594335.1 uncultured Pelagibacteraceae bacterium
TTCTATCTTTTTTTGGAATTGCTTTTTGAGGATTATTACCTTTTGCTGGCATAGGCATAATCTCATTTTCACCTAATAATCTTGCAACTCTGGTTGTTGGTTGTGCCCCTTGACCCAGCCAATACTTAACTCTCTCAACATCTAATCCCATTCTTTCTTTTTTTTCTCTCGGAATTAGAGGATTAAAAAAACCTAATTTTTCAATAAACCTTCCATCTCTTGGGAATCTACTATCAGCAACCACTATCTTATATACTGGTCTCTTCTTAGTTCCTCCCATTGATAAGCGCATCTTTAACATTTGTTCTCCTATTTATTTTAATTGATTAAAAAGTTCTGGTGGTATGCCTTTATCCATCATCCCTTTTGTATTTCCTTTAGACATTTTTTTCATCATTTCTGACATCATCTTAAATTGCTTAAGCAATTTATTGATAGTGGCTACGTCTGTTCCTGAGCCATTAGCAATTCTTTTTTTTCTAGAACCATCTATAATCTTAGGGTTTTCACGCTCTTTTTTAGTCATAGATAATATTACCGCCTCGTTTTGAGTAATTATTTTTTCATCCACCCCAGCTTGATCCATTTGAGATTTAACTTTTGAAACACCAGGCAAAAAAGACATTATACCTTCAATACCACCCATTTTTTTCATTTGTCTTAGCTGAGTAAGATAATCCTCTAACGAGAACTGACCTTTTTTTAATTTTTCCTCTGTTTTTTTTAATTTTTCTTCATCTAGATCTTCTGTAGCCTTTTCAACAAGGGAAACAATATCTCCCATACCTAAAATTCTATTGGCAATTCTGTCTGGGTGAAAAACTTCAAAATTTTCTATCTTTTCACCAACTCCTAAAAATTTAATTGGAACATCTGCAACATATTTCATACTTAATGCTGCTCCACCTCTTCCATCACCATCTGATCTTGTAAGAATAATACCTGTCAGATTAACAGTACTTTTAAATTCTTTAGCAACATTAGCTGCTACTTGGCCAGTCAAAGAATCTGCAACAAGAATTGTTTCTGACGGATTTATAATACTTTCAATTTGTTTAATCTCACTCATCATTTGTAAATCAATCTGAGTTCTTCCGGCTGTATCAAATAGAATTACATCTGCTCCATTAAGATTAGCAGCACTAATCGCTCTTCTACAAATATCTGCAGGAAGTTGATCTTTGATGACTGGAAGCGTTATTATATTATTTTGCTCACCCAAAAGTCTTAGTTGCTCTTGTGCAGCGGGTCTGTAAACGTCTAGACTAGCCATCATAACTTTTTTCTTTTTGTTAGCCTCTAAAAATCTTGCTAACTTAGCAGTAGTTGTAGTTTTTCCAGAACCCTGTAACCCAACTAACATCACTGGAACAGGAGGTACTGCATTTAATTCAATATCAGAATTTTTATCCCCTAAGAAAGAAATTAACTCATCGTTAACAACTTTAACTACCATCTGTCCGGGTGAAGTAGATCTGACGATCTCTTGACCAAGAGCTTTGGGTTTCACTCTATTTATAAATTCTTTTACAACTTCTAAAGATACATCCGCTTCTAAAAGAGCAAGCCTAATCTCTCTTAAACCCTCATCTACTTGCTTTTCATCAAGCGAAGGCGCCTTTTTTAAAGAAGAAAATATTTCTTCAAATTTATTTGTTAAATTTTCAAACATAATCACATCCAGCAAGTATCGCACCAGTGGGCGAACTCTCGCTGACTGGTGTCGATCTCTTTGTTACCAAAGACACCGCAAATTGCTGTATTTTGCGGAAACGGCGATAAACTATAATAGAGGTTCAAAATGTCAATAAATAAGTTAAATACTGAAGTATATGGAATTTAAAGCTTTTAAAATGGATGGTCTTGGCAATGATTTTGTAATTATTGATAATAGGTCAAATAATGTGGAATTAAACAAGGATCAAATAATTAAAATTTGTGATCGAAACTTTATTGGTTGTGACCAACTAATCTATATTAACAACAGTGATAATGCTGATGCTGATCTAGAATTTTATAACTCTGATGGTTCGGCAGCTGACGCATGTGGAAACGGTACAAGATGTGTGGCCTTCTTATTATCAAAAGAAAAAAATACAAAAAATATAAGTGTTCAAGTAGCATCAAAACAGTTGAATTCAAAATTACTTGATGATGGTCAAGTTGAAACAATAATTGGTGTACCAAAAACTAATTGGAAAGAAATTCCTTTATCTAAAAAACTAGACACTAAAAATTTAGAAATAATTATAGAAGATAACAATAACCAAAAAGTGAGTGGCGGTATAGCTATTAACGTAGGTAATCCTCATACTATTTTTTTTGTTGATAATGTAGAAAATTTCAATTTAGAAAAAATTGGACCTGAGATCGAAAATCATGAATTTTTTCCGGAAAAATGTAATTTCACTCTTGCTCAAAAATTAAATAAAAATCATTATAAAATTAAAGTTTGGGAAAGAGGTGCAGGTTTAACGAAAGCATGTGGGACTGCTGCGTGCGCAACAGCAGTGGCTGCAAATTTAGAAAAGTTAGAAAATTCTAAAACTGAAATTGAATTCAGTCTAGGAAAATTAATAATTTCTATTGATGAAAGTCAACAAATTCATATGAAAGGACCTGTATCTAGTATCAAAGAGATAGATATAAATATTTAATGGGTATTTTCGAAAAGTTTAAATTGGGATTTAAAAAAAGTGCTGATAGCATTTCTTCAGGACTTAGAGAAATAATAGTAAAAAAAGAAATTGATGATGAGACATTAAATAAAATAGAGGAATTTTTGATTAGTTCAGATGTTGGCATTGACGCTTCAGCTGAAATAAAAAATATTATATCTCAAAAAAAAATTGATCCAAAGAAAAATGCGGTTGAGGAAATAAATTCTATTTTAAAAGAATATATTTTGGAGTTAATGGTACCCTTAGAAAGAAAAGATTTTTTTGAAAATAAAGAAAATTTAAACGTAACATTAATTTCTGGTGTAAATGGGGTAGGTAAGACGACCACTATCGGTAAAATTGGTAAAATATTTAAAGATAACGGCTCAGAAGTAATCTTTTCTGCTTGTGATACTTTTAGGGCAGCAGCAATAGAGCAATTAGAATCTTGGTCTGATAAAATTGGAGCGACGATTATCAAATCAAATCCAGGGTCTGACCCTGCTTCAGTAGCTTACAAGGCGATAGAACATGCAAAAAACAACAATATTAGACGGGTACTAATTGATACCGCTGGCAGATTGCAAAATAAAAAAAATTTAATGGATGAATTCAAAAAAATTGCAAATGTTATAAAAAAAACAGATGAAAGTGCACCCCATGATGTTGTTTTAGTTCTAGATGCAACCTCCGGGCAAAATATAATAAATCAACTTGAAGAATTTGATAAAATTATAAAAATTACTGGTTTAATTATGACAAAACTTGATGGGACAGCAAAAGGAGGAGTACTAATTGCAATTTCAAAAAAATATAAGGTTCCAATTTTAGGCCTTGGACTTGGAGAAAAAGAAGATGATTTACAAATTTTCAATGCTGAACAATTTGCAGATGCATTTACTCAATTTAATTAATTAGATTTTTAGAAATTAAAGGTTTTTCAATAGAACATTCAAAATTATTCTTATTTGTTTCATATCCACAAACTTTTGCATAACTTGAAATAATGAAATTTAGTTTCCCGTCATTCTCGAAATTTTTTAATTTTTTAGACTGAATATTATATTGTAGATTTTGATGAAAATTTTTTTTACCACTTACTAAAATTAAAGTATTATTATCTTTCATTAAATAATATGCAAAGTCCTCAGGAAAAACTGGATAGGTATAATTTTTTACAAGTTTTTTTACTTTTTTAGGAAACCATTCATATGTTAGTAAAGGGAGATCCTCTTTTGAATTATGATTATAAATATATAGATCTTGTGGATAATCATTAATATAGTTTGCATCTTCTCCTCTAGCCAAAATGGCTTTGTCTCTTGTTTTGAAATATAATGTAAATTGACTATTATATGATTTCATTTTACCAACATAAAAATATTTATTCCTAGTTTCGTTGCTGATTTCAGCGTAAGAAAAATTTGAAAAAAAAATTACAATTAATAAAGATAAAATTCTTGCCATATATGACTTTAAAAATGTAAAGGTGCTTAATATTTGTTTGAATTGTGTCTTAATTTAATTCTGTAATAAATAACTCAATTGAGTTTATGAGATTTTCGTTAAAATCCATCATATGATCATCATTTTCAACAAAAAAACTTGATTTTTTTCCATTAAATTTATCATAAATTTCTTTCCCCATTTTAAATGGCACAATTTTATCTTTCATACCATGCATTACAAGAATTGGAGCAGTATTTTTATTCAATTTACTAATTGAGTTGTATTTATCTTTTAACAAATATTTAACTGGCAAATATGGATAATAACTTTTTGCTAGCGTTTCCATAGATGTGAACGGTGACTCTAATATCACACCACTAAAAGAATAATCTTGTGCTAGATTTAATGCAATTGCTGTACCCAACGACTCCCCGTACAAGATTATATTTTTATCTTCAATTTTCTTGGAATTTAGCCATTTCTTTGCTGCCAAAGCATCTTCATAAAGGCCTATTTCTGAGGGTTTTCCATCATTTCCACTAAATCCCCTATAAGCAAATATCAAATAGTTAACATTCATTTTTGAGAATTCATTTAACTTATAAATACGATTATCAAGTTTGCCAGCATTGCCATGAAAAAGTAATATAGTCTTATAATTTTCGTTCTTTTGAAAGTGCCATCCGACCAAACTACTTTCAGAGTTAATAAATACCTTTTCTATTTTGTGATTTAAAGGTCCTTCGTCTAAATAATTATTTTCTCCTGGATGGTACAGAAGATTTCTTTGATAAAAAAAAATAAAAATGCAAATAAACATATAAATTATTAATATTAACAATAATATATTTGTTAGTGTCATTTTTTTATTAATCATTATTTCTATTTAGATAAATGAAAAAAATATAACTTAATATACAAAGAATTAAAAAAATTGAAAAAGAAATTCTATAACTACTTACAATATCAAATCCTTTAGAATTAAATAAGTCTATAAATAATCCAATACCCCATTGCATAAAGAATGTTCCTGAATGAATAAATACATTATATGAAGTAAGTGACTTGCCTGCTAAATTTTGTGAAAAGTTTAAAGCTATTGCTGGTTGAGTTAGAGAAATTACAATTGAAGTCATAATGTATATTGCAAATAAAAAAGCTCCTGCTTTAGGACCAAAAAAGATTATTAGAAAAAAAACAAAGTAACTTATTGGGAGTCCAAATTTAATAAGTTTAATACTACTTATTCCATAATCAGAAAGTTTGGGGAGAATATATCCCCATAAAAAGTATGATGCTAACATAGTTGCATTGATCCAAAACAAGCCTGTAGCACTTTGAAATGGAGAATACCCTGTAATATTTAGCATCCAAGGACCAGCCCAAAGCGTTTGGATTGCCTGTATACCACCATAATTAATAAATGCTAATGGTACCATACTGATAAAAAACTTATTCTTCCAAATTTGTGCTAAACCTTTTTTTTCTTCATCAACAGTGAAGTTTTCTTTCTGTTCCCAATTAGGAGTGAATAAGAAAATTAAAATAATACTTATTAAAATAAGTATAGCTATTAAAATGAAAATCCATCTCCATCCTATGTATGGTAATAAAATCTGTACAGGTAAAGTAGATGATACAAAACCTATATTTGCTACCATTAACATCCATGAATTAGCACGCTGTTGATATTTTTCAGCAAACCAAACTCTGTATCCTGTCAGAGGTCCCATCATACAAGCACTCACTCCAATCCCAATAAATATTCTTGAAATAAGTAACCCAGAAAAACTTTTTGCTAGTGCAAATGATATGGTTCCTACCAATGCAATTATCAAAAAATACCCAACAACCTTTTTTGGACCGAATTTATCAAGTAGTAGTCCTATTGGGACTTGCATAATTGAAAAGCCAATAAAATAGCCTCCTGCTAACAGTCCTAAATTCCCTGCAGTTAAATCGAATTCATATGTCAGGACCGGCGTTAATGTTGCAGTAATAGATCTAACAAGATTTGATAATAAAAAACCAAAGGCAAAAATACAGAATATGATAATGCTTTTATTTACTTTAGTAATCATTTATAAATTTTTGAGATTTAATCTGTACTATGAATAATCAATCAACAAAAGATAAAGATGCACGCTCATCAAATGCTATGGCTGCTACTTCTCATCCATTAGCGACCGAAGAGGCCTTAAAAATACTAAAAATGGGTGGAAATGCAGTAGATGCTTCTATAGCAGCTTCAATTGTTTTATCTGTAGTTGAGCCTAATGCAACAAGTATTGGTGGAGACTGTTTTGCAATTGTCAAAATGAATAATAAGGATGCAGTATCTTTTAATGGATCTGGGTTAGCACCAGAGAAATTAAGTTATGATTTCTTCAAGGAAAAAAATATAGATAAAATTGGATTAACAAGTCCTCATTCAGTAACGATTCCTGGTGCAGTTCATGCTTGGGAAACTATTCATAAAGAATTTGGAAAATTAGATTTTGAACAATTATTTACAGGTGCAATTGAGATTGCAAAAAATGGTCACAAGATTTCGAAAGTAGTGTCAAATGCTTGGCATAATAGCTTAAATAAAATTAATGGAAATGAAAATTCTAAAAAAATTTTTTTGAAAGAAGGTCGTACTTATCAAGAAAATGAATTAATGAAAAATATTCCATTAGGAAAAACATTAGAGGCAATTAGTAAAAAAGGAAGTAAAGAATTTTATGAGGGTGAAACTGCAAAAGATATAATTGAAAGTTTAAATGAATTAGGGGGTGTTCATACTTTTGAGGATTTTATTAAACAGAACACAATAAGATCAGAAACAATAAAATCTAGTTATAAGGGTGATTTTATTCATCAATGTCCTCCAAATGGACCTGGCGTAACTGTTTTGATTATGATGAAATTGTTAGAAAAACTAAATATTCATAACTATAAATTCAACAGTACAGAAAGATTTCATCTTGAAGCCGAAGTTACAAAACAAGCTTATAAAGTTAAAGAAACAAGCTTAGGCGATCCAAATTTTGTAAATTTTGATTTAGATGAAATTTTAAGTGATAAAAATATTGAGGATATTTTTAATAAAATTAAGCTCAATTCATGCAGTGATGTTGGTGACTTAAATATTCCAGCTCACCCAGAAACTATTTATCTAACAGTTGTAGATAAAGACTTAAATAGTGTGTCCATCATTAATTCAGTTTGTTACGTATTTGGATCAGGTATCACTACAAATAAAAGTGGAATACTTTTACATAACAGGGGTACAAATTTCAGAGTAGAGCATGGACATCCAAACTGTATTGAGGGCTTAAAAAGACCATTACACACCATTATTCCAGGAATGGTCATTGACAAAGATAACAACACAACTTTGAGTTATGGAGTTATGGGAGGACAATATCAACCAGTAGGACAGGTGCATGTTTTAAATAATATGATTGACTACGGTATGGGTCCTCAAGAGGCTTTAAGTTTTCCAAGAGCTTTTCATTTTAACAATATTTATAAGCTTGAAAAATCAGTCGATAATCAAATTTTTAATGAATTGAAAGAAATCGGTCATAATGTTGAGTATATTGATGGTACTCATGGTGGAGGTCAAGCTATTAAAATAAATCGATCAGAAGGGGACCTTTTAGGAGGATCTGATCCTAGAAAAGACGGTTACGCAAAAGGGTACTAAATAATGTCAAAAAGAATTGTTAGAAACATTTTTGAAAATGTGAATGATGAAAATATTGCTCTAACCTCTGAAATCAGTACAAAACTAAGTTACAAAGATTTAAAATTATTTATCAATAAAATTTCTAAACAACTGGCTGGAAATGGATTATCAAACAAAGATAGAGCAGCGATAGTTTTACCAAATGGACCGTACATGGCTTCAAGTTTTTTGGCTATTTCAAGCTATATGTCTGCCGCCCCTTTAAATCCATCATATAAATCTGAGGAGTATGAATTTTATTTAAAAGATTTAAATCCAAAAATTGTTTTGGTTGAGAAAAATTCTGAAAATCCAGTTGTAGATGTAGCAAAAAAATTAAAAATAGAATTATGTGAAATTAATCCTGAAAAGGATGGACCTTCAGGAATATTTAATATTTACGAAAAAGAAAGTGAATATTCTTTACCTAATGAAAGTGATGAAGCATTAGTGCTACACACTTCTGGTACCACATCGAGACCAAAGATTGTTCCTTTAACAAATAAAAATATTTTTTCTTCAGCAGAAAATATTTCTAAAAGTTTAAATCTTTCAGAAAATGACCATTGTCTTAATATTATGCCACTTTTTCATATACATGGTCTAATAGCCATTTTAGCTTCATCAATGAAAGCTGGTGCATCTGTATGTGCATCAAATGGTTTTAATGCTATTAAATTTTTAGATTTAGCTAAGTCAGAAAAAATAACTTGGTATTCTGGAGTGCCTACAATGCATCAAACTATTTTATTAAGAGCACATAGAAATTTAGAAATTGCTAAAGGACTTAAACTAAGATTAATTAGATCATCATCTGCATCTTTACCGCCAGCAGTGTTTAATGATTTAAATGATGTTTTTAGTTGTCCGGTGATTGAAGCATACGGTATGACTGAAGCTACTCACCAAATGACTTCCAATCCATTGCCACCTAAGCAACAAAAAGCAGGATTTGTAGGCCTTCCAGCAGGCCCAGAGGTATGTATTATGAATGAAAATGGGGAAGTGCTAAAACAAGGTGATGAAGGAGAAGTGTGTATAAAAGGTGAAAATGTAACTCTTGGATACGATAATAATGAAGAAGCAAATAAAACAAGTTTTACCAATGGTTGGTTTAGAACCGGCGATCAAGGTTATTTTGATAAAGAGGGTTACTTAAAGATTTCAGGAAGATTAAAAGAAATAATTAATAAAGGTGGAGAAAAAATATCTCCATTAGAAGTTGATAACGTATTAATGGACCATCCATTTATAGATCAAGCAGTTTGTTTTGGTTATGATGATAAAATGCTTGGAGAAAATATTGCTAGTGCAATTATAATAAAAAGTGGTGAGACATGTTCAGAAAATGACGTTTTACAATATGCTCAAGAAAAACTTGCTAAGTTTAAAATACCAAAAAAAATTTTTTTTGTTGATGAAATACCAAAAGGAGCAACAGGAAAATTACAAAGAAATGTTTTAGCAAAAAAATTTGGTTTAAACAATTAATGAAAAAAGTTTGTATATTTGGTGCAGGATCAATTGGTGGATATTTAGCTGCATGTTTGAGTAAAAATAATATTGATTTATCACTTATAGCCAGAGGTCCACACAAAAAAGCTATAGAAGAAAACGGCTTAACATTAATTAAAAATGATAAATCAGAAAACTTTAAATTAAAAGTAACAGATGATCCTAAAGAACTTGGGATTCAAGATTATATTTTTATTTCAGTGAAAGCTCACGCGATTACTAACATAGTTGAATCTCTTCAAAGCTTAATTGGAAAAAATACAACTATAATATCTGCTGTAAATGGCTTACCGTGGTGGTATTTTCATAAAGCTAACACAGGGACAAACTTAGATGAGAAACATATAGATAGCGTTGATCCTGATGGTAAAATTTGGAATTCTTTAAAACCTTCAAGAGCTCTTGGATGTGTGGTTTATCCAGCAGCTGAAATTACTGAACCTGGTGTTATTAAACACAATGGTGGTGAAAGATTTACATTAGGCGAACCTGATGGGTCAAAATCAGAAAGACTTAAAATTATTGCTGACATATTAATTGCAGGAGGTTTAAAAGCACCACAAAAGACTAATCTAAGGGATGAAATATGGATAAAACTCTGGGGTAATTGCTCATTTAATATTGTAAGCGCACTACATGATAAATCTTTGGATGAAATTGGTAACGACCCAGAACTATTGAAAATAGTGAGAAAATTGATGGAGGAATGTCAGTCAGTGGGAGAAAAAATTGGTGTTAAATTTAATGTTTCGATAGATCATAGAATTAAAGCGGCAATTTCAATAAAAGGCCATAAACCCTCTACTACTCAAGATTTACATGCAAAACGTCCACTAGAAATTGATCCAATCATTGGATCAATAATTGAGATTGGAAATAAAATTAATGCAAATACTGAAAACTTAAAGTCTGAATATAATAAGTTAAAACATAAAGCTGAGGCCCTGGGATTATATAAAAGATCAAAAATAATTGATCAAATTACAAATTAACTAAAAGTTTAAAGAAATATCTCTGTGCACTGAATTACATCTCGAAACATAAATCGCTTGTTCTTTAGTGAGTTTTTGCTGTAACCTTAAGCCAATATTGTCGCTCAGTACCTGTAAGTGATTATTTATTCTATCCATATATTTTTTTTGAAATTCATTTCTCCAACTTACCTCTTTGTCAAAATGTGTATAAGTCTCATCGGCTATTTTTGCTATTTGTTCAGGATCTTTTTCATCTTCATCCATAATAGTTATCAAGTAATCTAATTTATCTGCAAATTCATCTGAACCTGATATTTCTCCAACTTTGTCAAACATATTATCAATATGATCTATAGCATCAAGATAACCTCGATTATCAATTTTAGATTTAAGAATTTTAATATCATTACTCAATTCTTCAAATTTTTCTCCATCTAAAATAAATAATTTAATAAGCATTAAATCATCGTATGCATTATCTGCTGTTTTACGATATTTTTTAACAGCTAAATTTTTAGCTTTATTAATCTTATTAAATTCATCATTCTTTGGTTTCCAGTCTTTTGAAATTGAATTAGCGACTTCTTCAATTTCAAGTTTCACATTTTCAATTCTTTGTTCAATTTTATTTTTTTCTGAAACCTCATCATCATCTAAATTTCTAATTTCAGCTTTATATTTATCAATTTTTTTATTGAGTTTAGAAATTTTCTTCTGTTTTTTTCTAGTCTTAAAATGTAAGTCTCTATAATCAACGGCATAGTCATTATAAATAGCTTCTGCACTTTTGACTTCGTCAACTAATTCGAAAGTGTAATTTGAATTATCTACGTGACGTTGGAAATAACTTAGTTTATCAGCTGGTAAATTTGCAAGTATAATTGAGTCAAAATCGTCAATGCTATTCTTTATTATATCTGCATTATTTGCATAATTTGCAAATTTATATTCTTGTAGGCAATACTGTAGTTTAGGATTCATTGGAGGTGGTGCTACATTTGAAGTTAAATAAACTCTGTTAGGAAGATAATTCACAAGTGATGGATAAGAACCAACAATAGCTAAACCAATAAGCTGAAGAACTATGAATGGTACAACGCCTTTCCAAATATCTAATGTTTGCACTACTTTTGGAGCCACACCTTTTAAATAAAATAATGCAAATCCAAATGGTGGGGTTAGAAAAGAAGTTTGCAAGTTCACTCCAATCATAACTCCTAACCAAACTGCCGTTACATTAGCTCCTGTTTCAGCCAACAATATTGGTGCAATTATTGGAACAACAACAACAGCAATTTCAATAAAATCTAAAAAGAAACCCAGTAAAAATATTACAATCATAACAACTACAAACTGAGTCCAAAATCCACCAGGTAAATCCTGTAAGAAATCTCTTACTAATTCTTCACCACCAAACGCTCTGAATCCAGAAGTAAGCATCGCAGCTCCTAAAAGAATAATAAATACCATTGAAGTAGTTATACAAGTTTCAGTAACAACCTCTTTTAAAACATTCTCTGTTTTATAAGTTCTCCAGAAGCTCCAAGATATTCCAATTACAAGAAGGATAACAAAGAAAGCAGTTGTGTATATTGCTCCAATATCTCTTTCTTCTAAATTTTTTATGTTGAGTTCATAATTTGAGGCAAAAAAAGTGATTGGTATCAACGAACCTATAATAAGTAAAAGAGGATAAAAGGCACTTTTCTTTCCTTCAAATAATCTGTAACCTGCCATTAGTGTTGCACCTATGGCTCCGATAGAACCAGCTTGGTTAACAGTTGCAATACCCATTAATATAGAGCCTAAAACTGCAAATATTAATGCAAGAGGTGGAATAATAATAACAATTACTCTCATCCAAAATCTAAAATTAAATTCACCCTTAAATGGAACTGGCGGTGCAACTCCTTTTTTGACTCTTGCATAGAAGAAAACATAAATCATATAAAGAGCTACCAATACTAATCCCGGCAAAAGTGCACCAAGGAACATGTCTCCAGCACTTGATGATCCAACTCTAAATTCACCTGGCATGTTAAATTCGCCAGTCAATGCTTTGTAATCATTCTGTCTCATATTATTAGCAACATCAGATGCACTTGCTAATTGGTCTGCAATGATGATTAATACGATGGATGGAGGAATAATTTGTCCGAGTGTTCCAGAAGAACATACAATTCCACTTGCAAGTTTTCTGTCATAATTGTTATTCAACATTGTTGGTAATGAGATTAATCCCATTGCAATTACTGTTGCTCCTACAATACCTGTCGTTGCAGCTAATAAAGCACCAACAAATATAACTGAGATACCTAAACCACCTGGAATTGGACCAAATAACTGGCCCATTGTAATTAATAAGTCTTCAGCAATTTTTGATTTTTGAAGCATAATCCCCATAAAAATAAACAAAGGAATTGCAATTAAGGTGTCTGTTTCTACATCCCAATAGTTACTTCTAAAATTAGTTATTCCAGCAACAAGCCATTCAATTGGCCCATCTACTGCAAAGAATGCATCAGCATCTCCCTCAAATAAATAGCCAAAAAAGGCTGCTAAACCAATAGATATTATAGCTGAACCTGGTAGAGCAAATGCAACTGGGTAACCAGATGCAAGAGCAACAATCATAATTAAAACCAAAACTGCTAAAAAAAATAATTCCACTATTGGCTTTCCATATTTTCTATATTTGCTTGGTTTGTATTATTCACATTTGAAATTTTCGACTCATTCCCATTCAACAGAAGTTTGTAACTGCTACCCATAAAAAAACTTGTGAACTGTAACAACATCGTAATAGCGAATACTGCCAGATACACTGCCATTAAATAAAGTAAATATAATCCATTAGAACCCTGCTGTGTTACTTCAAAAGCAACCACTGGTCCATTAATAATACTTGCTTTTCCATTTAAACCTAAAAATATAACAATTAAACAAAGTGGTACTCCAAGTACTGCAGAACCAATTGCATTAGTCCATGCTTTTTTCCTTTCACTAAAATTAGAGTATAAAACATCAACTCTAACATGACCTTCGTGTATTAATGCGTAAGCACTTGCAAATAAATATAATGCTGCGTACCAAAACCTTACAAGATCTCCTTGAAAAGCTTGTTCGTATGAAAATATAAATCTTGATAAAACTATAAAAAATTCACTTAAGACAACTAGAACTGCTAGCCAGATAAA
>CACJLY010000017.1 GCA_902594335.1 uncultured Pelagibacteraceae bacterium
TTGCTTCCTCCATTATTTGGTAATCTAATCCAGCTAACTCAACTTCCCTTGGGATTCTGAGTTTGCCAATACCATTTAACACTCTAGCTATAATGTAGCCTGGGATCATTCCAAGAACAAAGAACATGATTATTGCACCTATGAACATTCCTAAAGGATTAATTGCAGCATATGTAGTTCCATCCCACATAGCACCAACACTGTATCCTGAAGAAGGGTATCCATTTAATACAAAACCACAAATCACAAGCCCTGCAAACCCAGCATAACCATGAACTGCTACTGCTCCAACTGCATCATCAATTTTGAACCTACGTTCAACCCAGTAATGCATTTTGTAAGCTATAACGACACCAATCATTCCAATTATCAAAGATTGTATTGGATGATAAAGGTCATTTCCTGCAGATGCACAGATTATTCCAGCTAAACCACTTGAGTAAGTCCAGAAAGGATCACCTTTGGAAACAACATAACCTGCTAATAATCCTCCTGAGAGAGACATTAAAAAGTTCATTGTTATTCCACTAAGTGTGGTTGGCGTTACATAAATTGTGGTTGCGGTAAAGTAAGTGACACCTTCCATACCATACTCAGGTCCAAGATCGTAAATTGGAATATTACAAGCAGCATAAAATCCCCAAAAACCTGTATAAATTAAGAATAATCCAACAGTTACTAACCAAGGATTTCTTGGTCCAATATTTCTAGGTTCACCGCTTGATGAAAATTTTCCAATTCTTGGTCCTAAAACAGCAAGTACCCCTAAAGCAAATCCACCAGCTACTGCGTGAATTACACCTGAGGCATAAGCATCATGGTAACCGAGTATCTTCAACATCCATCCGTCAAAGTGCCATCCCCATGCAGCATCTATGCTCCAAAATACAGATCCAATTGCAATCGCAAGAATTCCAAAAGCAAAAGTAGTAATTCTTTCAATTACAGCACCTGATACAATGGATGCAGCTGTCCATGAGAAAAGTAAAAATGCAGCCCAAAATACTCCACTAATATGATCTCCTAAGTTTACTGCCATTAATTCACTATTTGGCAGATACCACTTAGCACTAAAAGCTGAGTCATCTGTTATTAGCGCTGCGCTTTCATTCATTATTGATGGTGCAAGACCTGGTCCAGTTGGAAATGCCCAATAAATCCACCAACCAAATAAAAACCAAGTTACTGTTACCAAAGGAATCAGCATTGTATTTTTCATTAATGTATGTTGATGATGTTTGTATCGGGAAGCTCCAACTTCATACATACAGAATCCTACGTGAATAAGAAACATTAGTACTACTGTTATCCAATAGTAAAATTCTGTGAATATGGTTGTCAATGCACCTAGTTCGTCAGTCATTTAACCTCCAATTGTTTAAACAAATTATTTAAATATTATTATTTCGAATTATGGGATCAATCTAAAATAAAACAATTATATCAATACAAATTTATAATATTACAACTATAGGTATATATAAATTGTTGGTGATTCTAAAATTTTCGATAAGCTTTTTTTAAATCTACTAATGGGTGATTTGGAGACATTTGAAATTTTACCAATAGTTCTCTTGCTATCATGTCTCTATCTTGTTGGTTATTTGGTAATTTAATTTTTTTTGGAATAGTTACCCAACCATTTGCGTTTCTATCAAAAACTGCAGGTCTATCTTCTTCATACCCCATGTGAACATCTTCCAACCAATTTAAATCATCCCAACCCATTGCTTCGATATATTTTTTTAAGAATGGAGTTATTCTTGAATAGTCTGGTAATAAATTTACATCATACCTATAACCAATAGTTTGACCTATCATCTTTTCTCGAGCAGTCTCCTTCTTTTTACCTAACTGACCCTTAACTGTTTTTTTGCTCGATTTTTTACTTTTTTTCTTTGCCATAATTATATTTTATGAAAATCGTCAACTCCTACTGTGTGATTTGTTCCAGAAAGTGGTACTTTTGCCAAAGCAGATGCTTCCATTGTTAAAGCTGCCATATCTTCTGGCTCTAATGAATGGATATTTGTTTTACCACAAGCTCTAGCTAATAATTGAGCTTCTAACGTCATGGTATGTAAGTAATTATAAACTCTAAGAGCTGCTTCATCTGGATTTAGTCTTTTTCTTAACTTAGGATCTTGAGTAGCAACACCAACTGGGCAACGACCAGTATGACAGTGATAACAATGACCTGCTGGCACTCCCATTTCTTTTTCAAAATTAGACTCTGGAATTTCTTTATTACAGTTTAGTGCAATCATAGCTCCAGTGCCTATAGCGATAGCATCTGCTCCAAGAGCTAGAGCTTTTGCCATATCGGCTCCATCTCTAACACCACCTGCATAAATAAGAGTAACTTTACCAGTTTTTCCAACATCATCTATTGCTCTTCTTGCTTCTCTAATTGCAGCTATTCCAGGTATACCCGTGTTTGCTGCCGCGATGTGTGGACCAGCACCTGTTGAACCCTCCATACCATCTAAATAAATAGAGTCTGGATCACATTTAGCTGCCATACGAACATCATCATAAACTTTTGCTGCTCCAAGTTTTAATTGTATTGGAACTTTATTTTTTGTTAACTCTCTTAGCTCTTGAACTTTTAAAGCTAAGTCATCTGGTCCTAACCAATCAGGATGTCTTGCAGGAGATCTTTGATCAATACCAGCTGGTAATGATCTCATCTCTGCTACTTGGTCAGTAACTTTTTGACCCATCAAGTGTCCACCCATTCCAACTTTTTGACCTTGACCAATGAACACTTCAATTCCATCAGCAAGCTGTGCATGATGAGGATTAAATCCATATCTTGATTGAATACATTGATAGTACCATTTTTCTGAGTATCTTCTTTCATCAGGTATCATTCCACCTTCACCCGAACATGTTGCACTACCTGCCATAGTTGCCCCTCTTGCAAGTGCTGTTTTTGCTTCATACGATAAAGCTCCAAAACTCATACCTGTAATATAAACTGGTATATCTAATTCAACTGGGTTTTCACATCTTGGACCAATGATGGTTTTTGTCTCACACTTTTCTCTGTAACCTTCAATTACAAATCTTGTAAGGGTACCAGGTAAAAAAACTAAATCGTCAAACGTAGGAATTTTTTTCATTAGAGCCATACCTCTCATTCGGTATCTTCCTAACTGAGCTTTAATATGAATGTCGTCTATTACTTCAGGTGTAAATATAGCGTTATAACCTAGTAAACTTTTATTTCTTTTTGAGAATTCACTTCCATCATTACCATTGGAATGTCCATTTGATTTTCCGTTTTTTTTCTTTGCCATTAAATTGCTCCTTTTTTCTCAGTTGGTTCTAAAGCGTCGTAATTCCAGAGTTTTTTACCTGCAACTACTTTTGTCATCTTTGAAATATCAAAATTTTCGCCAATTTCAGCGACTTTAAGTTTTCTTTTAATCCAATCTATATCACTTTTTGTCATAGGTGACTCAATCGCATCACTTCCAAATGATCCAATTTTTCCACCCACATAAATAGTTCCATCGTACATAGAGTCCCCAAGGTTTATACCAACATTACCTAAAATTATTATTCTACCTCTTTGCATCATAAATCCAGTGAATGCTCCAGCGTCACCACCAACAATAATTGTTCCACCTTTTTGATCAATTCCTGTTCTAGCACCAACGCTACCTTTGCATATTAAATCTCCACCCCTAACTGCTGCACCAAAACATGACCCTGCATTTTTTTCTATTACTACTTTTCCTGCCATCATATTTTCTGCACACGACCATCCAACTCTACCATTAATTCTTACTGTTGGACCATCAATAGAACCTACGCCAAAATAACCCAAACTTCCTTCAAATATTAAATTTAATTTATTCAACACCCCAACACCTAAACTATGTTTTCCTTGTGGGTTCTTTATAACAATTGTTCCATAACCTTGACTCATAAGTTCATCAATTTTTTTGTTTGCTTCTTTGCAATCTAGATCATTTACATCAAGATCAATTCTTTTATTAAAATCAACATCATAAGTTCCCCAATAATAAAAGTTTTCTGCTTCATCTGGATTGAAAAATTTTTGTTGTGTTTTACCTGTTAAGACTTCACTGTGAAGTCCCATTGATTGTGCTTTAGTTTTGTTCTCGTTAGTTTTTATATTTGCCATACTTTTACCTCTCCATCAAATGGATCATACGTATCAATTTCATGCGGAAGAATTGATCTAATAGCTATCTCTTCAGATCCCATAGCTACCAAATCATCTGACTCGTACAGAACTAATGGTTTAGCTGCCATCGTATCTTTTGCCATTCCTAAAGAATCTTTTGTTGCAACAAAATAAGTAAACACACCATCTAATCCTGATAAACTATCTTTCATACCTTCTTCTAGAGTCGCTCCATTTCTCATTTTTTCTGCTAAATAAACTGCAATTAATTCAGAGTCGCACTCTGACATAAATCTCATACCTTTATTTTCAAGCATTCTTCTATTGTTCCAGTAATTTGTTAATTGACCATTATGCACTACAGATACATCGCTGAAGGGATATCCCCAAAAAGGGTGAGCAGATTTTATATCAACACCAGATTCAGTTGCCATCCTAGCATGACCTATAGCGTGGGTTCCTCTCACTTTGCCAAGATCATATCTGTCTAAAACCTCCTGAGCGTCTCCTAAATCTTTTATTAGTTCAAGAGATTTTCCAATGGATAATATTTCTACACTTTCAATACTCTCAATTTTCTTTGAAAAATCCATTAAATCTTCGTCATATTTCATCTCGTATCTGTAGGAATATGGAGTTAGTTTTTCTTCCTTTAATACTTTTGCACCAAGATTTTTTAACATGTCGTCTACAAGCTCTTTCCTCTTATCGTAAACACTTTCATCCTCATTAATTGAAGAGCTACCTTCACCAACGTTTTCTCCAACCTTAAACCTCATTATGAAGTTTTGACCATCATTATCTGCATAAAGAGCATAACCTGTTGAGTCAGGTCCTCTATGCTTTAAGGCCTGAAGCATTGCTTGTAATTCATTTCCTACGTTAGAGGATTTTCCTCTATGAATAAGACCAGCTATTCCGCACATATTTCTCCTTAACTAAATTTGTTTATGGTAGGCAATCCAAATACGTATCTAGATCCCATTGAGTTGTTGCACCTAAAAATCTTTCCCACTCATCATTTTTATACCAATGAAATATTTTATACATTTCATCGGGCATTGCAGATTGAATAACTTTATCTTCTGCTAAACGATCTAAAGCCTCACCAAGACTTAAAGGTAATTTTTTAACATTTTTTCCAGCTTTTTGAGCTTCATAAATATTTCTAGACTCGGGTTTTCCAGGATCAATATTATTTTTAATTCCATCATCAAAAGCTTTTAATAAACTTGCTCCCATTAGATATGGATTATGCATAGAGTCTACAGATCTGTATTCAAATCTACCTGGTGCTGAAACTCTTAATCCACAGGTTCTATTTTGATAACCCCAATCAGCATAAACTGGTGCCCAAAAACCTTGATCCCACAATCTTCTATATGAGTTAACCGTTGATGATCCGATAGCTGTTAGAGCTGGAAGATGTTTCATTACTCCACCAATCGATTTTAAGCCAATTTTACCTGGTAACTGAACATCTTTTGTATCAGGCATAAATGTGTTTGTTCCACCTTCTACATAAGTAAACACTTCATCCATACCTGGTAAAGATTTATGACCTAATTTATTTACTTTGTCTTTTCCACCTGTCCACAAAGACATATTTGTATGACAACCACTTGCAGAAACTCCCATAAAAGGTTTTGTCATAAAACATGCAATTAAATTAAATTCTCTTGCAACCTGAGCACAAATTTGTCTGTAAGTAGATAATCTATCTGCATTTCTTAAAACATCATCGTACATCCAGTTTAACTCTAATTGTCCAGGAGCATCTTCATGATCACCTTGAATCATATCAAAGCCCATAGCTCTTGCGTATTCCATCACTTTCATAAATACTGGTCTTAAGGATTCGAATTGGTCTATGTGATAACAATATGGTTTAGAAAAACCTTTTCCTGTTGGAGTACCATCATCATTTCTAGTTAACCACATCATTTCTGGCTCAGTTCCAACTCTAAGTTGATAACCATGTTTTTTCTTAAATTCTTTAGCAATAATTCTTAAATTACCTCTGCAATCTGATGTTAAGTGACCACCTGGATTTTCTCTTTCTTCTCTATTTCTAAAACAAGTTACAAAAACTCTTGCAACTTTTTTATCCCAAGGTAACTGGCAAAATGTTTCTGGATCAGGTATTCCAACTAACTCTTTAGCCTCAGGACCATATCCTATGTAGTTATTGTGACGATCTAAGAATAAATTTGCTGTTGCTCCGTAAACTAATTGAAAACCTTTTTCGCATGTTCTTTCCCAATGATCAGCAGGAATTCCTTTACCAACAACTCTTCCTGTTACTGAAATGAATTGAAAAAAAATATAATCAATTTTTAGTTCATTTATTTTAGCTCTAACTTGTTTAACTAGTTTGGCTCTACCTGGTTGATTAACATGTTTCTCTAGATCAGTCATATTCCCCCTTAAGAATTTTTAGACCAAAAAGTTAACTGAAAAAAAAACATCTGTCTACTTAGATAAATTAGCTCCAAGGAAATGGACTATTAGATGTTGGGTGTAATTCACCTTTCTCGTAACGGTTGAATCTAAATGGTTTTAATAAATCACTCTCGGTTCCAAGAATTTCTTTTGCAACAAGTTCTCCAACTCCAATCATTTTATAACCATGGTTAGAGTCTGCTATCATGTAAACGTTTTCTAAAAATCTATCAAAAATTGGAAAAGAGTCTGGTGTCATACATCCAAGTCCGCCTGATGGTCCTTTTCTATATAAATCTGATTTTCCCTCAAATCTTTTTTGACAATGAGCCAAAGCTGAACACCACATATCATTAAAAGCTTCTGTAGTTTGATATTCAGGGGACTCAATTCCATACGGATCAACGTTTACTTGATCAAAATGTTTATCAACAATGTAAGGTGAAGTTCCACCTTGAACACCAAGTCCTTCAATATCAGGTTTGTAATATATTCCCCAAATTTTATCTGTAATTAATTTTTCAGTTTTGTCTGAATATAAAGGAGCTGTTGAGTCTACATGGATTACAGGTGGCTGTTCACCATTGTCCATTTTTAAAAAATCTGGTTCTACACCAAGGACACCCTCTTGAAGCATCCAATATTTCCACATGTCCGTTTCGTGAATTCTGCCATCTTTACCTTTAATATTTGCAGTTTTAGGAAGTTCTAACATATTCCAAAAATCTCTTGCCCAAGGACCTGCTCCAACGACAACTTGTTCACATTCTATTGTGCCTTTGTCTGTTTCAACTCCTGTAACAGCTTTGCTGTTACTTCCTCTTTTGAAACCAGTGACTTTAACACCTTTCATTACTTCAACACCATTTGATGTTGATTTATGTTCAAGTGCTTTAATTGAATCTTTATTAAAAGCGTATCCACCTTTTTTTTCATGAAGAACAGAAGTTATACCTTGTGCTTGCCAATCACCAAACATACCTTTCATATATTTCATGCAATCCTTTTCACCTTCTATAAATTCAGATTCGTAACCAATTGCTTTTTGTTGTTCGTATATAGTTGCAACATCTGC
Source organism: uncultured Pelagibacteraceae bacterium (assembly GCA_902594335.1). GTDB lineage: Bacteria > Pseudomonadota > Alphaproteobacteria > Pelagibacterales > Pelagibacteraceae > Pelagibacter. Next base: position 7,677 of record CACJLY010000017.1, read on the forward strand.
ATGCATTACTTCTGGTGAAATCTGTAAATAACCAACTGCATTATATTTAAATGCTTTAGGGTCGCTCTCCCAAACTGAAACTGAATGAGCCATTAATTCTCTCATTGCAGGCTGAAAATAATTATTTCTTACAACTCCACACGCAATACCACTTGCTCCAGCTGCGGTATCTTTTTTTTCTAATACAACAATGTCGCCTGGATTTTTATAAGTTTCAGAAAGCTTCCAAGCAGTACTAAGACCGTGAATTCCTCCTCCAACGATTACTACTTTAGCTTTTGTCGGTAATGACATACTAAAACATTATTTTTTGAAAAGAGTTAAATATATAATTTTTTTTATATATAAAATTTAGAAATAAAAACTTATAGAACTTAGGATTTGCCTATTGTTAAAAGCTCAAATTTTTAAGAGTAGATAAATAATCGTTAAATTCTGAGATAAACGAAGCACTTGGTTTTATATGTTTTTTTCTTTGATCTTGAGCGGTTTTTTCTAAATAAAAAAAACCTTTTTCACATGCCTCATTAATTATTAATGCAGATTTTGGTCTAGATGTTTTAAATAGTTTAGTTTTTAGCTCCTCTACTGATAAGTTCTGTTTTTGCTTAAATGCTGACATAACTAGAAGCATCATATGATAGTGAGAAGGTGATTTTCTAAAAAAATAGTTACTTGATGTGTGCGAAAGTTTCATTTGATCTTCCCAAAACTCTAACAAATCCTTAGTTGATTTAGCCATTAAGATCTTACTTTAGTTTTCTTTGGATCGTAATGAGGAAATCCGACAACTTTTGCAGGTATTCTTTTTTGATGTCCATCTATTTTTCCAATTTCAACATCATTACCTAATTCTGAGTGACCTACATCTATTCTGCATAATGCAATATTTTTATTTAATGTCGGAGAAATACATCCACTAGTTATAATTCCAACCTGAGATCTTCCAATATGAACACAATCTCCATGATTTGCTATTTCTTTACCTATTAATTCTAGCCCTACTAGTTTTTTTTGAGGATTTTCTTTTCTCTTAATTAAATTTTCTCTTCCAATAAAATCCTCTGTTTTGGATTTTAAAGGAACTGAAAACCCAATTCCTGCTTCAAACGGATCTTGTTGTCCGTCAAATTCATTACCAAATAAAATTAAACCAGCTTCAATTCTTAAAAGATCTAAAGCCGCAAAACCAGCTGGTATCAAACTTTCATCTTTTCCTGCTTCCATTACCTTATCCCAAACTGTAGGAGCATCACTTGGATGACACCAAATTTCGAATCCTAGCTCACCTGTATAACCTGTCCTTGAAACTATTAATGGTATTCCGTTTAATTCTTCCAATCTACATATTGTAAATCTAAACCATTCCAATTCAGATATAGAAGGTTGGGTAGGTGGTGTAAAAATTATTTTTTCTAAAATTTTTCTACTTTTTGGACCTTGTAAAGATAAATTGTTTATTTGGTCAGTTGAATTTTTAATATGTACTTTATAATTTTTTTTCTTTGCTTGTTCTTTAAGCCACTCACCTCCATATTCATCACCACAAACCCATCTAAAACCATGGTCACTAAGTTTTAATAACGTTCCATCATCAAACATGGTTCCATTTTCATAACACATTGCTGAATATACAATTTGACCAACTGAAAGTTTTTTTACATTTCGTGTTAATGTATAATTCATTAATTCCTCAGCATCTGGCCCAAGAATTTCAAATTTTCTCAATGAAGATAAGTCAATTAGGACTGCATTTTCTCTGCATGCATTGTACTCATTAATTACACCATGTTTTGTATAATCATTTGGTAACCAAAAACCTCTAGCATCGACAAAGTTTCTGGTTAATTTTGACGTTCTCTCATAAAAACCGGTATTTCTTGTAAGTTTATTTTCTGAATCTGTTTTCATTCTAAAACCATATGATTTTGTAAACTCTTTGCTTTTTTCATAAGTTCTAACAAAAATATCAGTTGGGTTCCATCCATTACAGCTATCAATATCGCTAGGGCATGCAGTTGTTCCGCATGTTAAATCTTTTAAGGCTTTAAAAATGACGTAATCTCCAGGCCTTGCATAAGATTCATCAGATGTAACAGAATTTTGACCTCCCGAAGATGTATTAAAGAAAAGATTAATTGCATGCCAACCTTTTTTTTCTTCCACACCATATTTTTTCATTGAATCATTTAAATTGTCAGAGCAATTTGCATGACCAAAATATCCAGAATCTTCATAATACTTTGAAGTACATGCTAAATTAAATGTGTCATGTATACCTACAGTATCTCTTATAACTTCTACCAGTGGCTCGTGATCAGTATCATAAAATTTTGAAAATAAACCAGGACCTGGAAAAGTATTTCCCATAAAAGTTCTAGTCGTTTGCCAATCAAGACCTCTCTCTATACCTTTTTCTAATTTTGCCGTGTCGTAAGCAACGAAATCTGAACATTGTCTTCCTGTTGGTGTAATTATTTGGATATAGTCCCCAGCTTTAACTTGATATCCTGTTGCAGTTTTTCTATCTATATTAACTTCATAGTCAGGATCGTAAATTGGATCAGGGATTATTGAAAATTCTTTTTCAGAATTTTTAATTTTTGCTCTTTTAACTAATACGGTCAAATCTGAAGGTGGATTTTGATCATGAACAAGCATATTGTTCCCAGGAGCAGCAAAGATACAATAACAATTATCTTTTGCATTTAGAGTTATTTTTTCCCCAGCAATAGTATTTTTATCAAAGAGAATTGATGAGGTAGCTTTTTCAATTTGCAAATTTCTTTTTTTTAATTGTAGTAATGCTTGCAAAGAACTTTCCTCTTTTTTCAAAAGTATTTTTTTTATTGCAGATGAATTTTTATTTTCTTTTAAATTTAAAATTCCTAATTCTGATCGTCCGTTTTTGTCAAAAATATTTATTTCGCAAATTTGATTTCCCTCATTATTTAATATTTCAATTTCATCATCAGGAAATATTTGTATACCTGTAATTCCACCTGCATTGACAACATATCTTTCAACTCCAGGTGGTAGTACGTTTAAACCAGGTTCTTTAATATTTAAACTTGTTTGCATGTTTTTAAAAAAATACTCAAAAATTATACAAAAGTATCAATAAATTTATATATAAATTTTATATATACATTTGTATCTATTTTGCTGGTTGACTGTAACTTTAATAGAGAGGATAATTTATTATCTTAATATTAAGGAAAGGGAAATAATGAAAAAAATAATATCTCTATTATCAGCTATGGTGATATCTCTTGTAAGTTTTGCAGGGATTTCAAACGCAGCAGATAGTAAAAAACCAATTGTTATCCCAACTCATAACTGGTCAAGCCAAATTGTAATGGCTTACGTAATTGGCGGAATTATGGAAAGTATGGGGAACAATGTAAAATATGTAAATGCTGACTCACAAGCAGTTTATGAGTCAATTAGAATTGGTGATGTAACTATATCTCATGAAGTATGGGAATCTGCATTTGGTAAATCATTCACTACTGCTTTAGATAAAGGTGGTTTATTAGATATGGGTGATCACGAAGCAAGAACTCTAGAGGACATGGGATATCCAAACTGGGTTGTAGAAAAAGGCTTATGCCCAGGTCTACCTGATTGGACTGCATTAAAAAATCCTGATTGTGCTAAAAACTTCACAACACCTGATTCACCAGATGGAAAAGGAAGAATGTTAGAAGGTCCACAAACATGGCACGGAGATTTAATACCTCAAAGAGTTGACGCTCTTGGATTAGGAGATCTTTGGTGGGTTAAATTTGCTGGAAGTGCAGACGCTCTTTGGGCAGAGTTATCAGCAGCAAAAAAAGAAGGAAGAGGAACAATCATATTTAACTGGACTCCAAACTTTACAGATGGTGCTGGTTTTACTTTCATCGACTTTCCTCCATACACAGCTGGTTGTAGACCAGAAGATGGTGGAGATGGAAAATGTGGTTCTCCGGACGGTTATTTGAAAAAAGCAGCGCATGAAGATTTTCCAAAAACTCATCCTGCAGCAGCTAAAATGTTTCAAAAACTTTCTTTCTCTACAAGTCAAATTGGTGCAATGGCAGCTTTAGTTGACGTTGACAAAATGACTCATGAAGATGCAGCTAAAAAATGGTTAGCTGACAATAAGAGTGTTTGGCAAGCTTTTACAAAATAAGCTTTAAAAACTAAAAAATTAAATCTCTCCCAACTTTGTTGGGGG
>CACJLY010000018.1 GCA_902594335.1 uncultured Pelagibacteraceae bacterium
TAAACCAATGACAATTTTTTTAGCAGGCCCATATGGATTGAGAAAAGGACCAAGATCGGAATATGGAATAGATTTTAAAACAAAAAAATGAGTTTGAAAAAATCTTATCTTAAATACTGCAAAGATAAGGACTTAGAAATAAACGAAAATCAAATAAAAATAGTCCAAAAATTAAGTGAATATTACAATCTTAACTTTGGTCAGTCATTTATTAAAAAACTATTCAAAGATAAAAAAAATAAACTAGGATTTTATTTAGTTGGCGATGTAGGTGTAGGTAAAACTATGATTTTAAATTTTTTTTTTGAAACTTTAAAAGAAAAAAAATCAAGATTACACTTTAACGAGTTTATGGTTGAATTTCACGATTTTATATTTGAAAATAAAAAAAAAGGAAATGACAAAGGCTTAGAAAAATTTGTTAAAAATTTAAGTGACAAAACAAAAATATTATATTTTGATGAATTTCAAGTGACAAACATTGTTGATGCTATGATCTTAGGTAAATTATTTGAAAGAATATTTAATGAAAATATAAAAGTTATTTTTTCATCAAATACAAATATTAAAGATTTATATAAAAACGGATTACAGAGAGATCAATTCATCCCTTTTTTAAATATTTTAAAAAATAATTGTTTTGAATTAGAACTTAATATTGAGGAAGATTATAGAGCTACAAAAAATTCAAATTTAAGTCGATTTTTATCACCAATAGATAACTCATATAATTTTAAGTTTAATAAATCTTTTAGAAAAGCTACAAAGAATAAAAAACAAACCATTAAGATATTAGATGTGAAGGGTCGTAAATTAAAATTTGATAACTTTCATGAAGGAGTTCTTAAGGTTTCTTTTGACGAAATTTGTAATAGAAATCTTGGATCCGAGGACTACATTAAAATTGCTAACGAAAGCGACTTTATTTTTATTGAAAATCTACCTAACTTTAGTGAAAGTAATTCTAACCAGCAACAAAGGTTTATTACTTTTATCGATATTATTTATGAAAAAAAAATACCATTGATGATCAAATCAGAAGTTGAATTAAATTCACTAAAATCTGCTAATAACATTAAAAAGCCTTTCAAAAGAACAGTTAGTCGATTGCATGAGCTAACATCACAAAACTTTAATTAATGTATGAAACAAGAATTTTACAATCTAGAAATTAATACAAATGGTCAAAAACTGTATGAGTTTACTGATGAAACAATTGAATGGATTAATAACAATAACTTTAAAAATGGAATTATTAATCTCAGCATCCAACACACTAGTGCCTCACTAATTATTCAAGAAAATGCTGACCCAGATGTTCAAAAAGATTTAATTAATTATTTTGATAAATTGGTACCCATGGACAACAAGTTGTACGTCCATACAACTGAGGGAAAAGATGATATGCCAGCCCATATCAAATCTGCATTAACCAATAATCAAATCTCCTTAAGTATAAAAGATAGTGAATTACTACTAGGAACATGGCAGGGTATATATTTGTTCGAACACAGGTTAGATGCAACAACAAGAACTGTAATTCATCATTATATTGGAGACTAATTTTTTTTCTTAATTGATTGAAAAGCGCTCAAAGCATCAGCCCTAGCTTTCTCATGAATAACAATCGGCATTGGATAGTTCGAGCCTATGACAGTATTAATTGCTTCTTGATATTTTTTTTCCATTTCCCATGGTTTATGAATAAATTTTGGTGGAACTTTTGATAATTCAGGAACCCATTTTTTTACATAATCTCCTTGTTTATCAAATTTTTCACCTTGTAAAATAGGGTTGAAAATTCTAAAATATGGTGCTGCATCTGCACCACATCCAGCCACCCATTGCCATTGTGCAACATTATTTGCTTCATTGAAATCAAGCAGACAATTTCTGAAATATTTTTCTCCTTCTTTCCAGTTAATTCTTAAATGCTTCACTAGAAAAGATCCAACGACCATTCTAATTCTATTATGCATCCATCCTGTTTCGTACAATTCTCTCATTCCAGCATCAACAATTGGATAACCTGTCATTCCTTTTTTCCATGCATTTAAAAGTTTAGAATTATTTACCCATGGAAACTTATCAAATTCTTTTCTTAAGTTTCCTTTTAGCATTTGTGGAAAGTAATTTATAAGACTATGTGAAAACTCTCTCCAACCAATTTCATTGGTATATTTTTTTACACTCACATTATTTGATTTTAGTTTTTTACATTTTTGCCAAATATCTCCAACATTTATTTGTCCATTTCTAATATATGGAGAAAGTAATGAAGTACCTTTTATTGATGGAAAGTCACGATCAACACCATAATTAAGTATGCTTTTGTTGACAAAATTATCTAAATTTTCATGAGCTTTTTGCTCTGAAGGCTCCCAATATTTTTCAAATTTCTTATACCAATCAGATTTAGGTAAAATCTCTTTAGATTTTATTTGATTTTTGAACAATGTGTTTATCTTTTTACACTTCTTAACTTTGCTTATTTTATCAGGCAGTCTTTCTAAATAAAATTGCTCTGCATTTCTCCAAAAAGGACTGTAGACTTTAAAAGGTGTGCCATCATTTTTCGTAATTTTATTATATTCATTAAGTACATTTCCTTTAAAAAATTTAAAATCAATATTCTTATTTGAAAAATCGGCGCCAATTTTTTTGTCTTTTTCTAATTCATTAGGTTCATAAACTTTATTCCAATAAACAGAAATTTTACTATTAGATTTTATTTTAGAAAAAAAATTTATTTCATCATCTTTAATTATTTCCAGTCCAATATTTAATTTTTTTAAATCAGATTTAAAATTTTCTAGGGATTTACTTATCCACCATTTTTGAGCCTCTCTTTTATAATCGAAAATATTACTATTAAAAATAAATACTGCGGTAACAACATCATGTTGATTTGTAGCATAAGTTAGCGCATCATTATTTTGTATTCGAAAATCATCTCTAATCCAAACTATTGCTGTATTAGCCATTTGATAACTGTTCTGACCCTTTAGACAGAAGTTCGTTATAAAGTTTTAAATCTGTATCACCTTCACATCCAATTAATAAAACGTTCGAATTCATATCTAATTCAAGATCCTCTTTAATTTGTTTGTTATTACAACTAACATTTATACTTATTAGAGCAGGTGCTGAGCATTCTCCTGCAACAATGTTGTCGTCACCAAAGTATCCCTTAGCTAACATCGCAACTGATAATGGTATGTCATCATCTGGAATACTCATACAATTATTTACTGAGTTTTTAAGAATTTGCCATGGGACTAATGATACATCTCCACATGACATTCCCCCCATAATGCTCTCTTTTTCTATTTCAACTCTAGTAAGTTTGCCTGCATCAATACTTTTTAAGACACAGTCTGCATTTTTCGGTTCAACAATAATAATTTTTGGAATTCTTTTAAAATACCGGGCAACTCCTGCTATTACACCAGAAGCCATTCCTCCTACACCTGCCTGTAAAAATATATGTGTAATATAATGATCAGTTTGTTTGGAGATTTCCTCTATCATGACTGAATATCCAGCCATGGTTAGTTTTGGTACTTTTTGATAATCTTCCCAGGCAACATCTTGTACAATTTCCCAGCCATTTTCCTTAGATTGCTTTATGCATTCATCTAAAGAATTTTCGTAATTTCCCTTTACTCTTGTCACCTCTGCTCCAAGTTTTCGCATCTCGTCAGCTCTTGTTTCACTTACAAATTCACTTATGAAAATTTTACATGCAACACCTAGTCTTTTTGCTCCCCAGGCAACTGATTTTCCATGATTTCCTGCTGTTGCTGTAGCAACAACTACATCTTTTCTTCCAGCTGTTACTTCCGCTACTGCATAAGCACCACCAAGAGCTTTAAAAGATTTAAGTCCAAATCTTTTTGACTCATCCTTGTAAAAAATATTTTTAAGGCTAAGGTTTTTTGAAAGTTTATTTAAATTAAGTAGGGGAGTAGGTTCATAATTCTCCCAACCAGACAAAGAATTAAATGCTTTATCAATAGTTTCTTTATTTAATACACTTAATATTTTTTCTCTACTGAATGAATAATTTTTATTTTTAATAAATGATGAAAATTTATTAATATGACTATAATCAATAGACATATTCTAGCAATCCAAAGTATTAGATCTTTCCCACTTTGTAATAGGTTTCAATTTATCAAATTTTTCTTTTGACTTGAAATTTTCAATTTCAGATTTTTTTAATTTGATATAACTGTTTAAGATATTTTTTCCAAAAGCATTTTTCATTACTGTATTAAAATTTAACAATTCTAGGGAATCTTCTAATGTATTTGGTAATTTTTGTAGGTTAGGGTATTTTTGGTGATCAGTATACATATTACAGAATAATGGTTTTCCAGGATTAACTTTTTTTCTAATCCCATTTATGCCTGCTGCTAAAACTCCTGCTTGTAGTAAATATGGATTCGCTGACCCATCCATTAATCTAAGTTCAAATCTTCCCGGATCTGGAACTCTAATCATATGTGTTCGATTATTCCCCGTGTAAGAAATACTACTTGGTGACCATGTTGCACCAGATTTAGTCGGTGGCGCATTTATTCTTCTATAACTATTTAAAGTTGGATTAAAGAATGCTGATAATGAACCTGCATTTTTAATCACTCCACCTAAAAAATTGTATGCTAATTTACTAAGTCCAAGTTTGTCATTTTTATCTAAAAATTTATTTTTTTTCTTATCCCATAGCGAAATATGTGCGTGACATCCATTACCCGTCAATTGCTCAAATGGTTTTGGCATAAATGTTGCTCTTAACCCATGCTTTTCTGCTATGGATTTAACCATAAATTTAAAAAATGTATGTCTATCTGCTGTAGTTAAACAGTCAGTGAAATCCCAATTCATTTCAAACTGACCATTAGCATCTTCATGATCATTTTGATATGGGTTCCATCCCATTGTAATCATGCAATCGCATATTTCCTTTATTAAATCATATTGTCTCATTAAAGCAGATTGGTCATAACAAGGTTTAGATTGAGTATCTCTAGGGTCTGCAATAGAACTGCCATCAGGTGATATAAGAAAATATTCACACTCAACACCTGATTTCATAGTGTAACCTTCATTTGATAGTAATTTTATTTGCTTTTTTAACATCACTCTTGGTGATGCCTCAACAGGTTTACCGTTCATCCACAGGTCTGAAGCGAGCCAACCCACTTCTTTATTCCAAGGTAATTGAATTAAACTATTTGGATCTGGTACAGCGAACATATCCGAGTCTGCTGGTGACATATCAAGCCAAGCAGCAAATCCAGCAAATCCTGCACCATTTTTTTGCATCTCTTTTATTGCTTGTGCGGGAACTAATTTAGATCTTAATACACCAAATAAATCAACGAAACTTATTAAAAAATATTTAATTTTTTTTGATTTAGCAATATTGGATAAATTTTTGGACATTAATAAACATACTACGAATTATTTATTTACTATCAATAACTATTTCTTTTTTATACCTGGTATCCAGCTAGTTCCTGCCAAAGGAACTCTAGCCATTGCTGCAGCTTCAACAGTTAATGCACATAAATCCTCTGGTTCTAGGTTGTGAACACTATTTTTTCCACATGCTCGTGCAATAGTTTGTGCTTCCAAAGACATAACCTTTAAATAATTTGATAATTTTCTACCTGCTTTTTTTGGATCTAATCTTTTCATTAGCTCTGGTTTTTGAGTTGAAATTCCTGCAGGATCATTTCCCTCATGCCAGTCGTCATACGCTCCAGCTTTAGTTCCAAGTTTTTCATATTCTTTTTCCCATTTTGGGTCATTATCACCAATTGCAATCATTGCTGCACTCCCAATTGATACTGCATCAGCTCCTAACGCGAGAGCTTTAGCTACATCTGCACCATTTCTAATTCCACCAGATATTATAAGCTGAACTTCTCTATGAGAATTTAAATCTTGCAAAGCATCTACAGCAGGTCTTATGCAGGCTAAAGTTGGTTGGCCTACATTCTCAATAAATACTTCTTGTGTTGCTGCAGTTCCACCTTGCATACCATCTAAGACAACAACATCTGCTCCAGCTTTTACAGCTAATGCTGTATCATAATAAGGTCTTGCTCCAGCAATTTTAATAAATATTGGAACTTTCCATTTAGTAATTTCTCTTAATTCTAAAATTTTTATTTTTAAATCATCCGGACCAGTCCAATCAGGATGACGACATGCAGATCTTTGATCAATACCTTTTGGTAGAGTTCTCATTTCTGCAACACGATCATCTATTTTTTGTCCTAGTAACATTCCACCTCCACCAGGTTTAGCACCTTGTCCAATCACTACCTCAATTGCATCTGCTTTTCTTAAATCATTTGGGTTCATTCCATATCTTGAGGGCAAAAGTTGATAAACTAAATTTTTTGATTGGCCTCTTTCCTCTGGTGTCATTCCTCCATCACCTGTCGTGGTAGATGTTCCAGCTGCACTTGCACCTCTTCCTAAAGCCTCTTTAGCTGGGCCAGATAATGCTCCAAAACTCATACCCGCTATAGTAATTGGAATATCAAGCTCTAATGGTTTTTTTGCATACTTTGTGCCCAAAGTTACATTTGTAGTACATTTTTCTCTATATCCTTCCAAAGGATATCTAGACATTGAAGCACCTAAAAATAATAAATCATCAAAATGTGGAAGTTTTCTTTTCGAACCACCACCCCTAATATCATAAATTCCAGTTTCAGCAGCTCTCCTAATTTCAGAGTTAGTGTATTCATCAAAGGTCCAGGATTGACGAGGGAGAGTTTTATTTTTCATAATTAATAGTTAGATACATTATCAATATTAAAATTGTATAGTTTTCTTGCAGAACCATATCTTTTAAATTGTTCAGGTTTAATATTTGATCCAGCCTTTTTTAAAAGATCTTTTAATTTTGTCTTATGTTTTTTACTCATTTTTTTTTCTTCACAATCAGCTCCTAAAGATTTTACTTTTCCTTTTACATATATGTCTGTTTCATACAAACTATCACCTAGTGCTTCACCTGCGTCACCACAAACAACTAGACTTCCAGATTGAGCCATAAATGCTGACATATGACCAACAGATCCTTTTACTATTATATCAATACCTTTCATTGAAATTCCACATCTTGAACTTGCATCACCATCAATAATTAGTGTACCACCATGAGCAGTTGCCCCTGCAGATTGTGATGCATTTCCTTTTACATGAACTTTTCCAGACATCATATTTTCTGCAACTCCAGTTCCCACATTTCCATCAACTATAATATTTGCATTTTGGTTCATACCTGCACAATAATACCCAACATGACCTTTAATAGTTACATCAATATTTTCTGTAAGACCTGCACAGATAGCATGATTACCCTCAGGGTTTGATATTACAAAGTCCCTTTTATTTTTTTTTCGATCAATATTTTGAAGTTTTTCATTCACAGATCTTAGTTTTAATTTCTTTAAATCAAGTATCATTATTTCCCCCAAGAATAAACGATGCCTGGCTCAGGTTCAAAAATTTTTGCATTATTTACATTTGGTAAATGTGCCATCGCTTGAAACTCTGATGAAATTGCTACATAGTCTTTTGTTTCAGCAATAACAGCAGGCTTACATGCAATCTCATCTCTTAGAACTGCAAAACCACTATGTGTTCCTGCAATAAAAGTATAAAACCCATCAAGATCGTTTAACCCTTTATTTAATGTTTTTTTCAAATTCCTTTTTTTTAAACTATCTGAAATATAACCAGCAGCTACTTCCGTATCATTATCAGAACTAAATTTCGATCCACTCTTTTTTAATTTTCTTCTTAAATTATTATGATTTGACAAGGAACCATTATGTACTAAACATTCATCTTCACCTGTAGAGTAAGGGTGTGATCCGTCAGTTGTAATTGCACTTTCTGTAGCCATTCTTGTATGGCCAATAGCATGAGTCCCTGAGAAATTATCTAGATTAAATTTTTTTACAACATTACTTGGTTTTCCAACTTGTTTAAAAATTTCAATCGATTTTCCATAACCAACTAGTGATATTGGTGAAAAACCCTCTAAAATAGGGAGAATTTCATTTGGTTTTTCAATAGATTTTAAAATTACATGGTCGGAATTCTTTTCTATAGTTGTAAATTTTACTTTCTTTTTAATTTCCTTTTTGAATTTTTCAAAACTCATTTCATTTAAACAAACAGAATATTTATAAATTTTATTTTTATCACTGTTATAAATTGCAAAACCTGCACTGTCAGGACCCCTAGACTCCATACTGACTAACATTTTAGAAAGCATTCTTCCTAAGGATTTTTCAAATTTTTTAGATTTTAGATAAATTCCAACGATGCCACACATAAATTAGTTTTAAATTAGTGATAATAATTGGTCTTTATAGTAAAGCACATTAATTATAACAATAATAATGATTGCGGCATAGACACCATATTTAGATTTAGGCCATGTTAATCTAGCCATTTTACTTGGTGTTTTGTTGAGATTTTTTTTTTCTTCGTCCATACTTTGTTCAGGGCGCATCTAAATTAATGCGCCCTTATCTTTTTTTATTTATCCATCGGTAATATTGCTCTTCCATGCATTTGAACTTGGTCTTCTTCTTGCAAGCTTAGAAAGTTTATCACTTT
>CACJLY010000019.1 GCA_902594335.1 uncultured Pelagibacteraceae bacterium
TCTTGGCAATAAGCTCAAGCTAAGAAGATTAGCACTTGGTTTAACTCAAACTAAAGTAGCAAAAGCAATAAATGTCACATTTCAACAAATTCAAAAGTACGAAAAAGGTACGAACGGTGTAAGTTCAATAAGATTGCTACAACTTTCGAATTATTTAAAAGTTCCAATTAACTATTTCTTTGAAGATTTTTCAGAATATTTAGTAAATATTGATAAATCAAAAGAGGGTCATATGAATGTAAACTATAACTTCTTAGTTAAAGTTTATTCAGAGTTAACTCAGGATCAAAAAATTAAATTTGGAAAAAATTTACAAATAGCACAAATAAATATTTCTAAAGTTATTTAATTGTTTTGGCTCCTCGGGCAGGACTCGAACCTGCGACCAATTGATTAACAGTCAACTGCTCTACCAACTGAGCTACCGAGGAATATTTTTCTCACAACTTACTTTTTTTAAAATTTATCTCAATACTTATTTTGGAGGCAACGCCCGGAATCGAACCGGGATACAAGGATTTGCAATCCTCTGCGTAACCATTCCGCCACGTTGCCATCAAATATAAAATATTTGGTAATCGACATTTGTATAATTCATTTTGATGATTAGTCTATAAATTTAGCAATGATTTTCATTATTGTTTATTAATTTGATTAATTTATAAAACAAATCAATGAGTTTTGATAAATATGAGCATAATAATGTTGAGAATAGAATTTATGATTATTGGGAAAAAAATGAATTATTTAAACCCAAAGAAAATTCAAAAAAATTCTCTATTGTAATTCCTCCACCAAATGTAACTGGAAGCCTCCACATGGGACATGCTTTAAATAATTCAATTCAAGATGTTTTAACTAGATTTCATAGAATGAATAATTATGAAACTTTATGGCAACCAGGAACGGATCATGCAGGTATTGCAACCCAAGCATTAGTTGAAAAAAAACTTGCAAAAGATGCTGTTAAAAAAAATGATTTAGGCAGAGAAAAATTTATTGAAAAAGTGTGGGAGTGGAAAAATGAGTATGGCGATATAATAATAAACCAACTTAAAAAACTTGGATGTTCTTGTGATTGGTCCCGTAATGCTTTTACAATGGATGAAAATTTATCTAAGTCGGTAATTAAAGTATTTGTTGATCTTTACAATAAGAAGTTAATCTATAAATCTAAAAAACTTGTTAATTGGGATGTTGTTTTAAAAACAGCAATATCTGATTTAGAAGTTGATCAAAGAGAAGTTAATTCTAAACTTTATTATATAAATTACCCTGTAGATGGATCAGATAAATTTATAACAATAGCAACAACAAGACCTGAAACCATGTTGGGAGATAGCGCAATAGCAGTTAATCCTAAAGATGATCGATTTAAAGATTTAGTAGGTAAGTTTGTTACCATTCCTTTAGCTAATAGAAAAATAAAAGTAATAACAGATGACTATGCCGATCCCGAGCAAGGAACAGGTGCAGTAAAAATTACTCCTGCTCATGATTTTAATGATTATGATGTAGGCATTAGAAACAAGTTAGAGGTAATTAATATATTTACACCTGATGGAAAAATAAATGACAACGCACCTGACCCATATAAAGGTTTAGATAGATTTGCTGCAAGAAAATTAATTTTAGAGCACCTTGAAGAAGGCAAATTTTTAGAAAAAATAGAAAAGTTAGTAAATAAAGTTCCATATGGTGACAGATCAAACTCTATCATTGAGCCTTACTTAACAGAACAGTGGTTTGTTGATGCAAAAACTTTAGCTGTTAAAGCAAAAGAGGTAGTTCATAATGGTAAGACTAAATTTTTTCCTGAAAATTGGTCAAAAACATATTTTCAATGGATGGATAACATTGAACCTTGGTGTATTTCTCGTCAATTATGGTGGGGACACCAAATACCTGCTTGGTACGGACCTGATGGGAAAATCTTTGTGGCTGAAAATGAGGAGGAGTGCAAAATACAAGCAAAAGAATTCTATTCAAAAGATGTAGAATTAAAAAGAGACGAGGATGTTTTAGATACTTGGTTTTCTTCAGGTCTTTGGCCTTTTGCAACATTAGGTTGGCCAGAAAAAACACCAGAGGTTGAAAAATTTTACCCTACGAGCGTTTTAGTTACAGGTTTTGACATCATATTTTTTTGGGTTGCAAGAATGATAATGATGGGTACCGAATTTTTAAAAGAAGAGCCTTTCAAAAATATATACGTTCATGCTTTAGTTAGAGATGAAAAAGGGCAAAAGATGTCTAAGTCAAAAGGTAATGTAATTGATCCTTTAGAACTTATTGAAAAATATAGTGCTGATGCTTTAAGATTTACTTTATTATCAATGGCATCACCTGGTCGTGATGTTAAACTGTCTGAAGACAGAGTTAAAGGTTATAGAAATTTCTTAAATAAAGTTTGGAATGCTAATAATTTTTTAAGACAAAATGATTGTGATTTTAGTGACATTAAAAAACCTGAAAATCTTAAATTAACAATCAATAAATGGATATTATCAGAGTTAGTTAAAACTAAAAACGAGACAGAAAACAGTTTAAAAAACTATAGATTTGATGAAGCAGCAAAGAATATTTATCAGTTTGTATGGCATTCATTTTGTGATTGGTATTTAGAGCTATCTAAAACTGTATTTAATTCTAACAAAGAAGAGGAAATTAAAGAATTAAGACAAACATCCTCATATGTTTTTAGAGAAATTTTAATAATTCTTCATCCATTTATACCATTTGTTACAGAGGAGATTTGGTTGAATAACAAGTTAGATAAAAATGGCGATAAATTTTTAATGCATGCTAATTGGCTTGAGTATGATTATCATGAAAAAAAATCTTATGATGAAATTAATAATATCATTAATTTTATTACATCCATTAGATCATTTAAAAATGAATTAAATATAAGTCCTGGGTCATTTATTGAAATTTCAACAGCAAACACAAATAATGAATATAAAAACTTTTTATCAGCTAATGAAAATATATTAAAAAAAAATGGAAGAATTAAAAACTTTCATGAAAATGATTTAAATAAATCATCTGCAAGTATTGTTATAAACGGAGAGTTATTCAAATTATATTTTGACCAGGATGTTGATCTTAATATGATTAAAACAACGCTAAAGAAGAAAATTACAAAAATTAATGAAGAAATAAAAAAAATAGATACAAGATTGTCAAATAAATCCTTTATGGACCGTGCGCCACAAAATATAGTAGATCAAGAGAAAAGCAACTTTGCTAATCTAGAAAAAGATGTTAAAAAAATAGAACTAACTCTAAAAGGTTTATAATGAAAAAATTTAATAAGAAAAAGTTACCAAGTAGACATACAACAATAGGCGCTGATAAAGCTCCACAAAGATCCTTTTATTATGCAATGGATTTAACAGAAAAGGACGTTGCCAAGCCATTTGTAGGAGTTGTTTCAACATGGAATGAAGCTGCACCCTGCAACATTAATTTAATGAAACAAGCACAATCAGTTAAAAAAGGTGTTCAGGCAACTGGAGGAACGCCAAGAGAATTTTGTACTATTACTGTAACAGATGGTATCGCAATGGGTCATGAAGGAATGAAATCATCTTTAATTTCAAGAGACGTAATAGCAGACTCAACAGAACTTACAGTAAGAGGTCATTGTTATGATGCATTAGTTGGATTAGCTGGATGTGATAAATCATTACCAGGTCTAATGATGGCAATGGTTAGACTAAATGTTCCAAGTGTTTTTATTTATGGTGGTTCTATTTTACCAGGAAGATTTGAAGGTAAAGACGTAACTGTAGTTGATGTATTTGAAGGTGTTGGAAAATATACTTCAAAAAAAATGACAGCTCATGCATTAAGAAAATTAGAACTTAAAGCTTGTCCAAGTGCTGGTGCATGTGGTGGTCAATTTACAGCAAATACAATGGCATGTGTTTCAGAGGCAATTGGTTTAGCATTACCTTTTTCTGCAGGCACACCTGCGCCTTATATTGAAAGAAATAAATATGCAGTTGATAGTGGAAAAGCTGTCATGAATTTATTAGCAAAAAATATTAGACCAAGAGATATTGTAACAAGAAAATCTTTAGAAAACGCAGCAACAATTGTTGCAGCAACAGGTGGATCAACAAATGCAGGTTTACACCTACCAGCAATAGCAAATGAAATAGGAATTAAATTTGATTTAATGGATGTTGCAAAAATATTTAAGAAAACTCCTTATCTCGCTGATTTAAAACCAGGTGGAAAATATGTTGCTAAAGATATGTGGGAAGCAGGAGGAGTTCCAATGTTATTAAAAACTCTTATGGATGGTGGTTACATTCACGGAGACTGTATGACAGTGACAGGTAAAACCATGAGAGAAAATTTAAAAAATGTAAAATTTAGAGAAAATCAAAAAGTAATGAGATCTTATAAAAATCCAATTTCACCAACAGGAGGGGTTGTTGGATTAAAAGGAAATTTAGCTCCAGAAGGTGGAATTGTAAAAATAGCTGGTTTAAAAAAATTACAATTTACAGGAAGAGCAATATGTTTCGATACTGAAGAAGCTGCATATAAAGCAGTGATAAGTAGAAAGTACAGAGATGGAGACATCATTATAATTAGATATGAAGGACCAATAGGTGGTCCTGGAATGAGAGAAATGCTTCAAACAACTGCAGCAATCTACGGCCAAGGAAAAGGGGAGAAAGTAGCCCTTATTACGGACGGTAGGTTCTCTGGGGCTACCAGAGGCTTTTGTATAGGTCATGTGGGCCCTGAGGCCTCTGTAGGCGGTCCTATAGCCCTTTTAAGGAATGGAGATATCATCGATATAGACGCTAAAAAGGGTACAATTAACGTAAGGCTTACCAAGAAGGAATTAAGTGCAAGACGTAAAAAATGGAAACCAAGAAAAATGAATTTTGGTAATGGTACTTTGTGGAAATATGCACAAACGGTTGGACCAGCTTATAAAGGTGCACCAACTCATCCGGGTGGTAAAAACGAGGTTAGAACGTACGCTGATATTTAATGAAAATTAGACCTGTAATACTTTGTGGTGGCGCAGGAACAAGACTTTGGCCAGATAAAAAAAATCATCAAGCAAAACAATTTATTGATTTTGGAGGATGGAGTTTAATACAAAAAACTTTAGAAAGAGTAAATAAACCAATTTTTGATTTTCCTATAATCAGTACAAATCTTAAATACTTAAGACAAGTAAAACTAGCTTTAAAAAAAAGTAAAATAAAAAAGTTTAAAATAGTTTTAGAGCCAGCTAAAAAAAATACCGCACCAGCAATATTAGCGTCCGCATTAATAAAAGATATTCCATTAGAGCAACCATTAATGTTTTTTGCAGCAGATCATTTAATTGAAAAGTCTAATATTTTAAATAAATCCCTTTTAAAAAATAAATCAAATTTAGATAACCAAAATCTATTTATTTTTGGAATTAAACCAACAAATCCATCAAGTGAGTACGGATATTTTTTAACTAAAAAAATTAAATCTATAAATAAAGTTACAAAATTTATTGAAAAACCAAAATTATCAAAAGCAAAAGAAGTAATTAAGAAAAAAGGTTATTGGAATTCGGGTATGTTTTATTTAAGAAAAGACTCAATAATCAATAACTTTAAAAAATATCAAAATAAAACTTACAAAAGTTGTGTTGAGGCTATTAAAAAGGGCAAATATAAAAATAATACTTACTACTTAAATAAAAGAGCTTTTGAAAAATCAATCGAGAAATCTTTTGATTATGCAATACTTGAGAAAACAAATAAAATTAATGCTATTAAATTAGACATTCCTTGGTCCGATCTTGGTAGTTGGAAAGAGATACTTACGATATATGATAAAAATAAAAGAAAACACTTTAAGAAAAAGAATGTTTATTATCGCCCTTGGGGGAGGTACACCAACTTGTTTGGTGGAAAAGAATTTTTAATTAAGGAATTGTTTATAAAACCAAAGGGTACTTTAAGTCTACAAAAACACAACCATAGAGCTGAACATTGGTTAGTTACTCAAGGCAATCCAAAAATAACTCTTAATAAAGATAATTTTATCAAGAAATTTCATGAATACATTTTTATTCCTTTAAAAGCGATACATAGAATTCAAAATCCTGGTAAAAAACCTGTAAAAATTATGGAAGCTCAAATAGGAAATAAATTAAGTGAGGAAGATATAATTAGATATGAAGACATCTATGGACGTAAGTGACTAAATGATAAATTTTTTTTTTCATAAATACAAAAAATTCAAATTTTTTTATTCTGTTATAAGAAATATAGAGAAAATTAATTTAATAAACCCTGATTATATTTTTTATTCAGAAAACAAATCTTATCTAAAATATTCATACCCTTTGTTGAAACTATTATCTGAAATATATCCCAATAGAGTTTACTACATTAGCTCTGATCAAGATGATAAAGTTCTTGATTTAAATATAATAAATATATGCGTAGGAAGTGGATTCTCTAGACAGTATTTTTTTAATAGTGTTAAGGCAAAAAATTTTTTTTTAACAACAACTGATTTGGGAAATAATATTTTAAAAAAAAACAAACATGTTAAAAATTATATATACTACTTCCATTCACCAGTTAGCACTTTAAAACAATATATGAATGGAGCTTTTGATAATTATGATACCATCATGTGTAATGGAGAATATCAAATTAACGAATTGCAAAAAAGTGAGACTTTAAGAGGTACTATGAAAAAAAAATTTATTAAATCCGGCTATCTTTATTTTGATTATTTGAAAGAAAGAATTAATCAAAGTGAACATTCCGACGAAATTTTAATAGCCCCGTCTTGGAATATTAATGAATTAAACTATATGAATGAGAATTTAGAAGAATTAATAGATGAAGTTTTAAGTAAAAACTTCATTGTAAGATTTAGGCCTCATCCTGAAAATATTAAAAGATCAAATGTTATCATTAATCAATTAAAAAAAAATTTTTGTAATAAGAATTTTATTCTAGATGACTCCGTAGAGAATAAGTATGCAATGGAAAAAGCAAAGTGTTTAATTACTGATAATTCTGGCATTGCAATAGAATATTTGTTTCTTTTTAGAAAACCAGTCTTATATTTTGATGATGTAGATAAAATACATAATCAAGATTTTGATAAATATAATATTAGTATGATTGAAGATGATGTTAAAAATAAATTTGGCTATAAATTTGGAAAAAATGAAATTAAAGATATTCATTCAATCATTAATAATTCTATTATAAACTTTAAAACCAAAGAAAATCAAATTGATGAATTTATTAATAAAAATTTTTATAATTTTGGATCAACTGATAAATTTCTAAAAAATTACTTTTCTAATTATTAATTTTTAGATTTGTATTTTGATGTTTTGAGGTCATAAAACTTATTTTCAATATTATCATTTTTTTTCTTATTGAAAAAATTGTGAAATAATAATTGAGTTGTTCGAACAGACAGATTTTTTTTGTAAAGATCACCAATTTTTCTCTCAGCATAAAGAGTTGAATGCCAGTCTTGTTTATGATTTTTAATATTTAGATTTCTTGCTCCATGGTCTGATGTGATAATAATATTATAATAGTTAAATAAATCGTGTTCTTTTAATTGATCAAAAAACGATCCTAAATACTTATTTATGCATTCTATTTCAACATTATGATATTCCTGTAATTTTTCCTCTGATAAAAAATTTGGATTTTTATAATACTTATATTCACAACTATTTTCATTCCATGCAAACGGCTTATGAGGCGCTAACAAATGTGCCAAAATTAAGGAGTATTCTTTTTTTTTTGTTTGAATAAAAAGATCATTTAAAACATGTTCGATTGTTACTTTGCCAATCAACCTTGGTTCAACTATTTTGATTAATTCAAAATGTCTTAAGAATCTTGTAACAAGTGTTGCAAATATAGAGGTTTGAAATGAGTATTTAGAAAATATGTAATCTAAATTATTTAATTCAAAATTATCAATAAATTTGTAATCTTTTGAAAATGGATTTATAGTCTTGCATATTTTGAAATTTTCATAAGCACAGAGATCTAAGCTTAATGTTTGATAGACGAAAATTTTGTTCGCATCAAATAGATCAAATAATTTATTAGAAGTAATTTTTTCATAAAAAGCAAAATTGTTATTATGCGGCTTTCTAAAATTTTTCATTTTATTATAATCATATTCGTAATGAAAATTTAGGTAACTAGGAACGGAGTCTGCTGTACTAGCATAAATAGAGTATGCATTAGGATAATGAATGAAATCAT
>CACJLY010000020.1 GCA_902594335.1 uncultured Pelagibacteraceae bacterium
AATTTACGGAATTAAAATACCTCAAAATGAAAAAAAATTATTTCTTAAAACAGTAAAAAAAAATAAAGAAATAAAAATATTGAGACCCAATCAAAAAATTTTTTTTAAAATTGATAAAAAAAATGATCCCAGTTTAGAAAAATTTGTAATAGAGATTAACAAAAAAAAAGAAATATTTTATTCAAGGGACTATGAAAAAAATATTTTTAATTCAAATATATTTGAAAAGGAGCTTACCAAAGTTTTAGCTTACAAAGAAAGTATAATTACTAACAGCCTTTATCAATCTGCTTTAGGTTTAAAAATAAAACCAAATATTATTATAGAATTTGCAAGGCTATATGGCTTTCAAGTAGATTTTCAAAGAGATATTTGGAAGAATGATAGTTTTCAAATTATATACGAAGAATTCTTAAACAATGATGGGCAGGTAATTGAAACTGGCGATATAATATTTGCTAATTTAAATTTACAAAATCAAGATCTTAAACTTTACAGACATGAGTATGAAAAAAACAAAATTGATTATTTTGATGAGAATGGAAAAAGTATGAGAAAGACTTTGATGAAAACACCAATAAATGGAGCAAGTTTGTCCTCATCATTTGGAAAAAGAAAGCACCCTATTTTAGGTTTTACAAAAATGCATACGGGGACTGATTTTGCTGCCCCGACTGGAACACCTATACTTGCATCAGGGGATGGTTTGGTAGTCAGAGCTCAATGGTGTGGAGGTGGAGGAAACTGTGTAAAGATAAAACACAATAGGGTTTATCAAACTGTTTACGCGCATATGTCAAAGTTTGGTAGAGGAATAAAGAAAGGAGCTAGAGTTAAACAAGGTCAAATAATTGGTTATGTTGGTTCAACAGGACTTTCTACTGGTCCACATTTGCATTATGAAGTTATTGAAAATGGAAGAAAAATAAATTCTCAAAAACTTAAACTTCCTTCTGGGAAAATATTAAAGGGTAATCATCGAAAAGTATTTGAAGTAAATAAAATTAAAATTGACGTTCTTAAATCTGAACTAATATCTAAAATGTAATTTATTTTGCTGTTATCTCTTCTGATTCTTTTTTTTCAGTGTCAACTTTTAATTGATCGCTGGTATTAGTATCCGATGTATTTTCAATTTGATTTCTTAAATTTTCTTGAGATATAAGAATTCTTGAAAAGTGTTCCGAATGCTGCAAATAGTTCTCAGACAAAATTTTATCGCCATTTGATAAAGCCTCTCTGGCAAGATCATTATATTTCTCAACAAGTTTTGCAGCATTTTGATTATTTTTTCCTGGATGTCTTCTCTTAAATGAGGACCCGTTACTGAATTCACCATTGGGCTTGTGTCCATTACCGTTTCTTCTAAAACCTCTATCTCCATTTGGTTTAAATCGACCTCTTCTATTATTATTTTTGAAATTATTCATTATTGTAATTTAGTACTTACTATACATCTGTCTTTTCCAGATAAATCTTTAGATACTTGATTAATAAAGTAGCCATTTTCATTTAGTATTTTTAGACATTGATTTTTTTGTCTATGTCCAATCTCAAGTATTAACTTTCCGTTTATTTTTAACAACTTTTTACTTTTTATAATTACTTTTCTCAAATCTCTAAGTCCATCAAAACCTCCTGATAATGCTAACATAGGTTCATGGAATTTTATATCATCATCTAATCTATTTAATTCGATACTATTTATGTATGGAGGATTAGATATAATTAAATCATAGTTACTAGATTTAAATTTGTCAATATCGATATTCATAAAATTAATTTTATTTTCCAATTGATGTAATTTTGCATTAGTTTTTGCAACAATTATTGCATTTTTAGATATATCTATTGCGGTTGCTGTACATTTTGGTCTCTCTTTTAAGAGAGAAATTACAATACATCCTGATCCTGTTCCAACATCTAAAATTTTTTTTGATTTCTCTATTGGTAAATATTTTAAAGTTTCCTCAATAACTAGTTCAGTATCCGGTCTAGGTATCAAAACTGATCTATTTGTTAAGAACTTGTGTTTCCAAAAATATTTATAACCAAGAATATATGCCATCGGCTCTTTTTCATATCTTCTAAACAAATAATTATTAAATTTAGATATATCTTTATTTTTTAATTTATTATTAGTGTTTAATAATATTTCTTCTCTTTTTTTATTTGTTACTTTTGATAAGATTAATTCAGCATCCAGATATGGATTTTCTACTTTATTTTTTTTTAAAAAATTAATCCCTTTTTTTAAAATTTCACTATAAATCATCTTTATATACTACTAAGTTCATTTTCTTGAGCTTGAATAACTAAATTTTCTATCATCTCATCAAATATTTCACCTTCCATAAATTCAGGCAATTTATGTAAAGTTAAATTAATTCTGTGATCTGTTACTCTTCCTTGAGGGAAATTATATGTTCTAATTCTTTCGGATCTATCTCCAGTACCTATTTTGCTTTTTCTGTCTTTAGATCTTTCTTCGTCTCTTCTTTGTCTTTCTAATTCATAAATTCTTGATCTAAGAATTTTTAAACCTTTTTCTTTATTCCTTATTTGTGATTTTTCATCTTGTTGGCTAACAACTATCCCTGTTGGAATATGAGTAATCCTCACGGCAGAATCTGTTGTGTTTACACTTTGACCTCCAGGACCACTACTTCTAAATACATCAATTCTTAAATCCTTTTCTTCTATTTTAACATCAACCTCCTCAGCTTCTGGCATTACCGCAACAGTAGCTGCAGATGTGTGGACTCTTCCTTGCGTTTCAGTATCAGGAACTCTTTGAACTCTATGAACACCACTTTCATATTTTAATGAGGAATAAATATTTTTACCTTTTATTGATGCAATAACTTCTTTTAATCCGCCAGCATCACTTTTAGAAATAGATATAACTTCCATTAGCCATTTTTTTTTGTGACTTACTTTTTCATACATCTTAAATAAATCTGATGCAAATAAACTAGCTTCTAATCCTCCTGTTCCAGCCCTTATTTCTATCATTGCATTTTTTGTGTCTGCCTCATCTTTGGGTAATAAAAATAATTTTATTTTTTTTTCATCACTTTCATTTTTTTTTTCAAGATCATTTAGTTCACTTATAGCTAAATTCTTCATCTCTCTGTCTGTATCATTATCATTAATTAAAATTTCTAATTCATCTTTGTTTTTCTGAAAATTAAAATAAGAAACTGCTTCTTTAATAATATCATTTAAGTCAGAATATTCTTTTGACTTCTCGGCAAAAGATTTTTTATCAATTTCTTGTAAGGAAAGTTCTTTTTCCAACTTGGAATGTTTTGCTATTAATTCTTGAACTTTTGATAAAGGTACCATTATTTGGCTTTTTCGATTTCTTCTGCTTTTTCCTCTACCAACTGTACAACCTTGGAAATCATCTCATCACTTGATATTTTTTCACTTTCAACTCCATTTAAATAAAGCATATTATTCCCTTTTCCTCCCCCAGTAATACCTATATCCGTTTGAGCTGCCTCACCAGGTCCATTCACAACACATCCAATTATAGATAAAGAAATAGGAGTTTTTATGTGAGATAGTCTATCTTCCAACTTTTTAACAGTTTCTATCACATTAAAAGCTTGTCTAGCACAAGATGGACAGGAAATAATTTTTACTCCTCTATTTCGTAAATTAAGTGATTTAAGTATTTCATTTCCTACTTTAATTTCCTCTACTGGATCGTCAGATAAAGAAACTCTTATAGTGTCACCAATACCACTCATAAGAAGCGATCCAAAACCAATGGAAGATTTTATACTACCGGGTAAAAATGTTCCTGCCTCCGTAATACCTAGATGTAGTGGATAATCAGTAACCTTAGAAAGTTGTCTATAAGCTTCAATAGATAAAAATACATCAGAAGATTTAACGCTTACTTTAAATTTATAAAAGTCAAAGTCTTCAACAATACTAATATTTCTAAGTGCGCTCTCCACTAACGCTTCTGGACAGGGTTCTTTATACTTTTCTAATAAATCTTTTTCTAAAGATCCTGCATTAACACCAATTCTAATTGAACAGTTATTATTTTTTGCAGCAGAAATTACCTCTTTAATTTTTTTTTTATCTCCAATATTTCCAGGATTTATTCTAAGACATGCCGCTCCACTCTCTGCCGCCTCTATAGCTCTTTTGTAGTGAAAATGTATGTCAGCAACTATCGGGATAGAAGTATTTTTAACAATATCTTTGAGTGCTCTAGTTGAGTCTTCATCTGGACATGATACTCTTACGATATCAGCTCCCACTTCTTCAATTTGTTCGATTTGTTTTAAAGTTTCTTTAACATCTTTAGTTAACGTATTAGTCATTGATTGAACAGAAATTGGATTATCTCCTCCAACTTTTATATGACCAACATTAATTTCTTTTGTTTTTCTTCTTTTAATTTCCCTAAAAGGCCTAATGTTCATATATTATTCATTTAATTTAAATTCTTTGTGAAGAGCAGATATAGCTTTTCTTACATTCTTTTTATCTATCAACACAGAAATTTTTATTTCCGAGGTAGATATTACTTGAATATTTATTTTTTGCTTAGCAAGCGACTGAAACATTCTATAAGTAACTCCAGGAGTAGTAACCATTCCTACTCCAATTATTGATACTTTTGAAACATTCTTGTCAAATATTAAATCTCTAAAATTTATTTTTTTATTTTGCAAAATAATTTTTTTTGTTTTATTAAGATCATCTGATTTTATTGTGAAAGTTAAATCAGTTTCTTTTCCATTAGCAGAAATATTTTGTACTACCATGTCTACATTAATAGAATTTTCAGATAGCGGCTTAAAAATTGATGCTGCAATACCAGGCTTGTCTCGTACACCTAAAAGAGTAACTTTAGCATCATTAGTTGTATTTGAAATACCAGTTATAATCTTATAATTTATTATATTTTTGCTTTTTGTTATTAGAGTGCCTTTATTATCTGTAAAGGAAGATCTAACCTCTATATCAACCCTATTCATCCTAGCGTCTTGAATTGAGTGAGGTTGCATAACTTTAGATCCAAGAGAAGCCATTTCTAGCATTTCTTCATAAGATATAACTTTTATTTTTTTGGCTGACTTAAGTTTATTTGGATCTGTAGAATACACACCATCTACATCTGTATATATTATACATTTTTCAGCATTGAAAAACTTTGCAAACATAATTGCACTTGCATCTGTTCCACCCCTACCAATAGTAGTTAATCTGTTTTTAATATTAATGCCTTGAAATCCTGTGATAATCGGAATACCTCCTTTTCTTAAATAACTGGTGATTTGACTCTTATTAATTTTATTAATTCTTGAGAATTTATATTTTCCCTCAGTTTTGATAGGAATTTGCCATGACATCCAAGATCTGGAATTGAAACCTTTGTTAATCAATTCTCCTGAAATTAGTGCACAGGACACTTGTTCTCCTGATGAAACTAATACATCATATTCTGAGTCTGAAAAATTTTTGCTAATTTTTTTGGATAGATTGATTAAATTATTTGTCACACCACTCATTGCAGAAGACAGTACAATTACATTATATTTTTTTTTATATTTAGCAATGATCTTTGCAACCTTTTTAATCCTATCAGTTGTGCCAACTGAAGTACCTCCAAATTTTAATACTATTATTTTCATTGATAATTTCTTTTAATATAAATTAAAATATATTGATAAAATACATCTTGATTGTAATGTCAATAAACAATGAAAAATAACACAATAAATAAAAAAGAAATAGAAAAATTTTCAAAAATAGCTGAGGAATGGTGGGATCCTAATGGAAAATTTAAGCCACTACATAAATTTAACCCTATTAGAATAAAATATATAAGAGATACAATTTTATCAGAGTTCAAAATTAGAAAAGAGAATGAGCCCTTTAAAGGCTTAA
This sequence comes from uncultured Pelagibacteraceae bacterium, assembly GCA_902594335.1. Taxonomy (GTDB): domain Bacteria; phylum Pseudomonadota; class Alphaproteobacteria; order Pelagibacterales; family Pelagibacteraceae; genus Pelagibacter. The sequence continues at coordinate 5,920 of CACJLY010000020.1, forward strand.
GCATTTTAGATATTGGATGTGGTGGTGGATTACTTTCAGAGCCCATGGCCAGACTTGGAGCGGATGTTGTAGGAATAGACGCTTCTTTTAAAAATATACAAGTTGCTAAGTATCATTTAAAAAAAAGTAAGCTTAAAATTAAATATTATAATTCTTCTCCTGAAAATTTAAAAATTAAGAAAAGATTTGATATAATTTTGAATATGGAAATTGTTGAACATGTTGAAGATGTTGATTTTTTTATTAAAGAAAGTTCAAAATTTTTAAAAAAATCTGGTATAATGTTCATAGCTACCTTGAACAAAACACTTAAATCATATTTATTTGCAATTGTAGGGGCTGAGTATGTTTTAAAGTGGCTTCCAATAGGCACTCACGATTGGGAAAAATTTGTTAAACCCGAGTATTTAACAGATATTTGTAAAAAAAATTCTTTGAAGTTAAAAAAAATTGATGGAATGACTTTTAACCCTATTTTAAATAAATGGTCTGTAACATCTGACAAATCTGTAAATTATATTTCAGAATTCAAAAAAGTTTAATTTTTATCTTCTTCAATCCATGGAATAATATCAGTTTCTATCCCTTCTTCTCTCAATTCCTTAATATCTTTAATAGAAGCACTACCATAAATACCTTTTTTTCGTTTCTTTTTATCATAATGAATTGATCTTGCTTTATAAGTAAAATTTTCTCCTACATACTCAAAATTATCTTTCACAAATTTTTTGTAGTCTGAAAGTTTTTTTCGAACATCATTATATTTTTTTAATTCTTTTAAATTTTCTTTTTTCTTGGTGTTCAATAAATTAGGAGACATCAAAGACTTTTCAACATTTGTAGAATCACATATTTGACAATT
>CACJLY010000021.1 GCA_902594335.1 uncultured Pelagibacteraceae bacterium
GAGCTGCTGGAATCCATATTATAATGGCTACCCAAAGACCAAGTGTTGATGTCATAACTGGAACAATAAAAGCTAACTTTCCAACTAGAATATCATTCCAAGTTACTTCTAAAATAGATAGTAGAACAATTCTTGGAGAACAAGGAGCTGAGCAATTGCTTGGAAAAGGAGATATGCTTTATATGACTTCAGCAAATAGAATGATAAGAATTCATGCACCATTTGTATCAGAAAGTGAAATTGAAAAAATAAATAATTTTTTACGAAACCAAGCCAAACCAGATTACATAGATGAGATTCTTAATTTCGCAGATGAAAAAAGAGAATGGCAGCGACTCAAAAGATAATGAAAATCTCGATGAATTATATAACACAGCTCTTGAAATTGTAAGATCTGAGAGAAAAGCATCTACATCCTTTTTACAGAGAAAATTACAAATTGGTTACAATAGAGCAGCTAGGATAGTTGATCAAATGGAGGCTAATGGAGAGGTAAGCCAAGCCAATCATGTGGGTAAAAGAGAAGTTCTAAAATGAAAAAACATTTAATCTTTTGTTTAATTTTTTTTTTTAATTTAAATGCCCACAGTTCTTCAAACCAAAAAATTATAAACCACTTACAAAATATTAATTCTTTACAATTTAAATTTACTCAAAAGATAGATAATAATAATATTGAGAAAGGAGAATGTATAATTTTATACCCTAAGAAAATTTTTTGTAAGTATTATGACATTTATAACAAGATACTCGTTTCAAATGGTAAATCTCTAGTTATCAATTCAGATAAAATTAAAAATTACTATAGGTATCCATTAGAAAAAACACCTTTAAATTTCATACTTGATAAAAATTTTTTAATTTCAAAAATGAATGAAGCAAAAAATGACACTAATTATCCTTTTTATTATGTCTTAAATTTTGAATACGAAAATAACCTAATTAAGGTTTTTTTTGATAAAGAAAGTTTAGATTTAATGGGTTGGGAAACTAAAGATATCTATCAAAATTTAATACAAACTTTTTTAAGTGATATTAATATCAATATTTATGTTGAAGAAAAAATATTTTCAATTCAAAAATATACTAATTAAGATCGACATTTATCTTTTCAGATTTAAATACCTGCATTCCTCTAGCTAAATAATTTTTAATTGCGTTTTCGTGGTCCAGTGAACAGGTGTGCAACCAAACTCTTGACATTCCTTGCTTGAATAATTTCTTAATAGCCTCAGAAAGAAGATAGCCACCACATTTTTTTCCAAAATATTCCTCTAAGATGCCAAAATATGCTATTTCTGAATGATTGTTATTAAAATCATGGATAGTTTCGTAATATCCAGCTAAGTTGTTATTATCCTTTAAAATAAAGGTTTTAATTCTCGGATTTTCAACATACTCAATCCATTTTTTGTCACTCCAGGCTAATCTGTCTATCCATCTATGTTTTCTTCCAATTTGTTTATAAAAAAACTTATTTAAATGGAAATCTGGTGGGTCTACTTGAATGATTTTAAAGTTTGGCCCAGGACTCTTTGAGCTGTTTAAATTTTTTACAGAATTTATTTCCAAGAAACTTCTGTCTACATTAATTTTCACGAGACCATTTTACCAATTTTCTCTCCACCAAACAAATGAAAATGCAAATGAGGAACTTCTTGTCCGCCGTCCTCACTTACATTTGCTAGAGCTCTATAGCCTTTTCCTGTATCAACAGATATGTTTAATTTCTTTGCAACAATATTTATACCCTTGAGTAATCCAACCATTTCTTCAGGAGAAGCGTTTTGACTAAAATCATCTAAATCAACATATTTCCCTTTTGGAATTACTAAAGCATGGATTTTTTTTTGAGGATTTATATCATGAAAAGATAAAACAAATTCATCCTCATAAATTTTATTACATGGTATCTCATTTCTTAACATTTTTGCAAATATATTATTATCATCGTAACTCATGATTACATTTTTTCTAGAACCGATTTAACTGTATCACCCATAACAGATGGATTTTTAGAAATTGTAATTCCACACTCTTTTAAAATTTCAACTTTTTCAATTGCACTTTCACCATAAGCTGAAACTATTGCTCCCGCATGACCCATTACTCTTCCTTTTGGTGCAGTTAATCCAGCAATGTAGGCAATAACTGGCTTCTTCATATTTTCTTTTGCAAATTCTCCTGCAGCTACTTCCTGAGGGCCGCCAATTTCACCAATCATTAAAATTGCATCGGTCTCATCATCTGTTTCAAACTTTTTAATTATATCTCTAAAAGAACTTCCATTTATTGGATCTCCTCCAATTCCTACACTTGTTGAAACACCTATATTTAAATTTTTAAGCTGTTGAGCAGCTTCATAACCTAATGTACCTGATCTACTAATAATTCCAATTCTACCTTCTTTATAAATATGACCTGGCATTATTCCTAGCATTGATTTTCCGGGACTAATAATTCCAGCACAGTTTGGTCCAACTAATGTCATTTTAGAACTTTTAGTGTATCTTCTCATGTACCTTTTTATTCTGATCATGTCGTGAGAAGGTATTCCGTCAACTATAGCTACACATATTTTTATTCCAGCATCTGCCGCTTCCATCGCAGAGTCTGCTGCAAAAGCTGGGGGTACAAATAAAATTGAAGCGTCGGCTCCTGTCTCATTAACAGCATCTTTAACTGTATTATATACTGGTAAATCTAAATGCTTAGATCCTCCTTTTCCAGGTGTTACTCCACCTACTACGTTTGAGCCGTATTTAATCATCTCATCTGCATGAAAAGAGCCCATTTTACCTGTAAAACCTTGAATAATTATCTTACTATTTTTGTCTAAAAGTACAGTCATGATTTATTTATTTAGTGCTGCAACTGCTTTATTAGCTGCATCCTCTAATGTGTTTGCCTCTATATAATTTATTTTACTCTCCTTTAAGATTTTATTTCCTTTTTCAACATTGGTTCCTGCTAAACGAATGACTAATGGAACTTTAATCTCAATTTTTTTAAGGGCATCTACAATACCTTCTGCAACCCAATCACATCTATTGATACCAGCAAAAATATTTACAAGAATTACTTTAACTTTTTCATCCATTGTAACCAATTTAAAAGCTTTGACTATTTTTTCTGGCGTTGCACCACCACCAACATCTAAAAAATTTGCAGGAGCTCCTCCAGCTAATTTAATCATATCCATAGATGCCATCGCAAGTCCAGCACCATTAATAATGTTGCCTATATTTCCATCTAAACTGACATAGTTTAAACCTCTGTCTGATGCAAAAATTTCTTTTGAATCTTCTTGCGTTTTATCTCTTAGCTCAGAAACTTGACTTCTTCTAAACATTGCATTGTTATCAAAACTCATTTTACAGTCTAATGCTAAAATTTGTTTTTGTTTAGAAATGACCAATGGGTTAACTTCTACCATCGTTGCATCTAATTCGCTAAAAGCTTTATAGCATCCAATAATAGTATCTGAGGCTCTTCTAATTAAGTCTGGTTCTATACCAAGACCAAAAGCTAATTCTCTAGCTTGAAAATTTTGCATTCCAACTGCAACTTCAATTTTAGATCTAATAATTGTTTCAGGTTTTTCTTTTGAAATTTCTTCAACGCTCATTCCACCTTCTGTTGATGCAACAACCATAATGCTTTCGGAGCTTCTATCAAAAACTAACCCTAAATATAATTCCTTTTCAATATCTGTTGCTTCTTCAATATAAATTCTGTTAACAATTTTTCCCTCAGGTCCTGTCTGATTTGTAACTAATTTTTTTCCTAATAATTTATCTGTTGCTTGAGCAACTTCTAATGGAGTATTACAAACAATTATTCCTCCAGCTTTTCCTCTGGCTCCAGAATGGATTTGCGCTTTTACAACCCATCTTGATCCACCAATTTCTCTAGCTTTATTTTCAGCATTCTCAGGGCTGTAAACAATTCCACCTCTAGGGATTGTTACTCCAAAGTTTGAAAGTATTTTCTTTGCCTGATATTCATGAATGTCCATAATTTTATTTATTTATTATGGATTAAGTTATCAATATTTACAATGTTTTCAGCCATTCTAGCAGATGCAGCATCTATCATCCTTCCATCAAGCTGAGCAGCTCCTTTTCCATCCTTAGCAGCCTTTTCTAGCTCCTCTAAGATCCTTTTAGCTTTAGTAACCTCTGCCTCTGGTGGAGAGAATACATTGTTTGCTAATTCAATTTGTGAAGGATGGATTGCCCATTTACCCTCAATACCAATTGCAGCACCTCTTTTACAAGCTGCTGTATAAGCATCTGGATCATTAAAATCTCCGAAAGGTCCATCTATTGCTCTTATTCCATATGCTCTACAAGTCATAACTAACTCTGACAGACCGTGATGCCACTGGTCTCCTGGATAATTTTCGTTAAGTCCACCTATAACAGTGGTTCTTGCTCTTAAACTGGCAGCATAATCTGCAACACCAAAATGTAATGCCTCTAATCTTTCACTCGAGGTTGCAATTTCTTTAATATTCGACATACCTAGTGCAGTTTCAATTAAACACTCAATTCCAATTTTATTTTTTAATTTTTTATTTGTTTCAATTTGAGTTAATAAACAATCAACCATGTAAACATCACTTGCAGTGCCTGCTTTTGGAACTAAAATTGTATCAACATTTTCTCCAGCTTGCTCAACTATTTCAATTAAATCAGAGTACATATAATGAGTATCTAAACTATTTATTCGTACAGAAATAGTTTTACCACTTCCTCTCCAATCCATTTCATTCAAAGCTTTAATAACATTTGCTCTAGCAGTTATTTTATCATTAGGAGAAACTGCATCCTCAAGATCTAAAAAAACATAATCTGCTGCTGAACTAAGAGCTTTCTCAAACATTTTAGGAGATGAACCTGGAACTGCTAATTCACTTCTTTGTAATCTTGGTCTTGCAGGTTTATAAAATTTATGGCTCATTTTTTCCTTTTATCTAGTTCAATCATTACATCTTCAATTTTAATATTATTTGCCTCCAGATACATTATTAAATGATAGAATACATCAGCTGCTTCATGAATTTTATTTGAATCTTCTTCAACTGCCTCAATAAGTTCATTTATTTCTTCAAGTACTTTTTCTTTACTCAAAGATTTATCACTCAGAAGTTTATTGGTATAAGAACCATCAACCGGTGAAGATTTTCTTTCTCTTGCAAGTTTAAATAGGCTCTCAAGGGTATTTAGCATCTCAAATCCTAACAGGTATTCCTTTTGAGTCCAAATATTCTTTAGCTTCTTTGACAGAATATTTTCCATAATGAAATATAGAAGCTGCTAAAACAGCACTAGCATTGCCTAATTTGATGCCGTCAACTAAGTGATCAAGATCACCAACTCCTCCTGAAGCTATTGTGGGTATGTTTACCATTGATGAAATTTTAGACATAAGATCAATGTCATAGCCTACCTGGGTACCATCTCTATCCATCGAAGTGACCAACAACTCACCTGCACCACTTTCTTCCATCTTTTTTGCAAATTCTAAAGCATCAATTCCAGTATTATTTCTACCTCCATGAGTAAAAACTTCCCATTTATCTGCATTTTTTTTAGCATCAATTGCAACGACGATACATTGAGAGCCAAATTTTTTTGAACTTTGAACTACAACATCAGCATTTTGTACTGCAGCAGTATTAATTGAAACTTTATCAGCCCCACAGTTTAAAAGTTTACTAATATCTTCTACACTTCTAACACCGCCACCAACAGTTAAAGGTACAAAACATTTTTTAGAAGTGTCTTTAACAACCTCATAAATGGTATCTCTATTTTCATTTGACGCTGTGATATCTAAAAAACAAATTTCATCAGCACCACCATCACTATAAATTTTTGCTTGCTCAACTGGATCTCCTGCATCTTGTAAATCAACAAAGTTTATACCCTTTACAACTCTTCCATTTTTGACATCTAGGCAGGGTATAATTCTATTTTTAAGCATCTATCTCTTTTGCAAGTTCATCTAATTTAATATCACCATCATATATGGCTTTACCAACAATTATTCCCTCAATATTTTTATTTCCTATTTCTTTTGCTTTTCTAACATCATCTATTGATGAAACACCTCCAGATATAATTACTGGACAATTTGAATTATTTGCA
>CACJLY010000022.1 GCA_902594335.1 uncultured Pelagibacteraceae bacterium
AAATGAACAAGTTAAAAGTGTATAATTTTTCGATCTTTTTGGAATTAGGATTTTTCCTATATAAATAATTATTAGTGGTGTTATTAAAAAAATTAATAAAACAATAAAAATTTCATTTTGATTAAAATCACTCAAAAAGACCCAAGTCGGAAGTAGACATAAGACATAAAGTATATTAACTGAATATTTATATTCTCTATTTATATAAACTATGCTCTTTCTTACTTTAGTAAAAAAAGCAATAAAACCAGCAATTATAAAAAATAAAATTTGATAAATAATACCTGAAGTAACAGGATCTATGTATGCAAAACATGAAGTCTGATAAAAAAAAAGTAATAATATTGAACCTAGAAGTTTAAACATAATATTTAGGCAAATAGTTATAAAATTTTAAAATATTTTGTTATGTATAACTCAATTTCATTAAAGTTAAATAAACTTTACAACTATAATATTAGTCAGTTTATAAATTTAGATACTTTTTTGAAAAGATAGTCTATAAATTTTGTAATTTAAATCATTTATGTAGTTATGAAAAAAGTAGTTTATGTGGGTTTATCAGCTGATATTTTGCACAAAGGTCATATCAATATATTAAAAATTGCAAGTTCATATGGAAATGTTTGTGTAGGCTTACTTACCGATCAAGCTATTGCAAGTTACAAAAATATTCCCTATTTAGATTATGAAAAAAGAAAAGTTGTGCTCGAAAGCGTTAAATATGTAAAAAGAGTTATCCCTCAAAATACTCTTGATTATGTTGATAATCTTAAATTAATTAGACCTGACTATGTAATTCATGGTGATGATTGGAAAACGGGGATCCAAAAAGAAACTAGAAAAAGAGTTATCAAAATATTAAAAACATGGTCTGGCAAACTCATTGAGCCAAAATATACAAAAAACATATCATCTACCCAAATAAAAAAAGAGATGACTAATATAATTTCCTCACCAGAAAATAGAGTATCAAGACTTAAAAGATTAATAAGATCAAATGATATTGTTAGAATTTTAGAATCTCACAATTCACTTACTGGACTTATAATAGATAAAATTAATGTTGTAAAAAATAATAAAACTATTGAATTTGATGGTATGTGGTCTTCGAGTTTAACGGATTCTGCAACAAAAGGACTTCCTGACAATTCATCATTATCTTTTTCAGCTCGCATTTCATCTATAAATGATATTATGGACGTAACTACAAAACCATTGATATTTGATGCGGATAATGGTGGACATATAGAACATTTGCCTTATTTGGTCAGATCTTTAGAAAGATCTGGAGTATCAGCAATAATTATGGAAGATAAAGTAGGTTTCAAGAAAAATTCTTTGTTTAAAAATCAAAAGGGCTCAAAACTAGATAAACCGCAAAAATTTGCTAAAAAAATTAAGAAAATTTGTACCTCTAGGCAATCACAAGATTTTATGGTTATTGCTAGAGTTGAAAGTTTTATAGTAGGGCAAAATTTGAAAGATGCATTACACAGAGCTGAAATTTACTCAAAAGCAGGAGCTGATGCAATTTTAATTCATAGTAAAGAAAAAACTCCGTCAGAAATATTTTCTTTCGCAAAACAATTTAGAAAAAGTAAGAATTTTGTACCTTTAGTTTCAGTTCCATCAACTTATTCTAAAGTTTATGAAAAAGATTTAATTAAAAATGGTTTTAAAATTGTAATTTATGCAAATCAATTATTAAGAGCTGCTTATCCAGCTATGCAAAATACAGCAATAACTATATTAAAAAATAGCAGAGCTTTAGAAGCTGACAAAAAAATTATCCCAATAAAAGAAATAATAAGTTTAATCAAAAATGATTAAAGTTGATACTTTAATTAATTTCTTTAAAAAGAATAATATTAATTTTTTTACTGGTGTACCTGACAGTATCCTAAAAGAATTATCTTCTTATTTAAAAAATGACAAAAAACATATAATTGCAACAAATGAGGGTTCAGCTGTTTCAATTGGTATAGGTCATTATTTATCAACTAAAAAAATTCCCTGTATATATATGCAAAATTCTGGACTATCTAATGCACTAAATCCATTAATTTCTATAGCACATAAAAAAGTATATTCAATTCCGTTAATATTAATTATTGGATGGAGAGGATCGCCTCGAGTAAAAGATGAACCTCAACATAATGTTAAGGGCAAAATAACTAGAGAAATTTTAAAACTATTAAATATAAAATATACAATCTTAAGATCAAATAAAGATTTTACAAAATTTGGTAAACAAATTAAATATGCAAAAAAAAATAATTCTATTATAGCCTGTTTGATTGAGCAAGGAACCTTTAAAAAAGTTTACCAAAATAATTCAAAAAAAGATTTTTATAATTTAGATAAAGAACTTTTTCTTAAGACATTGCTTCAAGAAATTCCATCGAAAGCAAAAGTTATCTCTAGCACCGGATACAATTCAAGAGAATTAATGCACTTAAGAAAAAAATTTAATTTAAGAAATAGCAAGGATTTTTATATGGTTGGTGGCATGGGTCACACTTCATCTGTTGCTTTAGGTTATTCTTTATCATCAAAAAATAAAACTTTTTGCATAGATGGTGATGGATCCTTTTTGATGCATTTAGGTTCTATGATGACAATTGGTAATTTTGCTGAAAAAAATTTTAAATATATATTATTAAATAATAATTCTCATGACTCTGTAGGTGGACAAATTACCAATGCTGATAATGTAGATATTGAAAAACTTTCTAAAAGTTTAGGGTTTAAAAATTTTTACTCAATAGAAAACAAACAAAATTTAACTAAGGATATTAAGAATTTTATAAAAATTGATAAAACCGCATTTTTAGAGGTAAAAGTAACAAACAGTAAAATTAAAAAATTACCTAGGCCAGAAGATTTGATAAAAATAAAAAATCAATTCATGAAAAAATGATTAGTTCAATTGAAGATGTCTTAAAATTTATAAACGATAAAAGTTTTAAAAAAATATTTATTTTAACTGGGCAAAAATCTTTTGTTAACTCTGGTGCAGAAAATTTACTTAAAAAAATTACTAATACAGAAATTAAATTATCTTATAAAAAATCTGAAATTCCAATTTTTGAAGAGCTAATTGAAATAATTAAAGAAATAAAAAATTTTAAACCAGATTTATTTTTAGCGATTGGTGGAGGTGCTGTAATCGATTATGCTAAAATTGTTAATGTTGTTGATATAAGAGATGATCTTGCCGAATTAATTGTTAATTATAAATACCCGTTTGATAAAAAATATACAAAATTGGTAGTTATACCAACAACTGCTGGTTCTGGAGCTGAAGTTACATCTAATGCAGTTATTTATGTAGACGGAATTAAGCATTCATTTGAGAGCGAACTATTGCTTCCTGATCATTTTTTTCTTGTTCCAGAATTTTTAATTTCCGCACCAAATAAAATTAAAGCATCAGCAGGGTTTGATGCAATTGCCCAGGCATTAGAATCTTTAGTTTCCAAAAAATCTAATGATAAAAGTGTTGAATACGCGTCAAAGTCTTTAAGAGTGTCTGTTAATAGTTTTATATCTTTTATTAACAATCCAAACATGAAAAATGCATCAGAGATGAGTATCGCTTCTAATTTAGCCGGTAAAGCAATTAGTATATCAAAAACTACAGCACCACATGCCATATCTTATCCATTCACATCTCTATTTAATATTAGTCACGGACACGCAGTTAGCTTATTTTTCGAGAAATTTTTTAAATTTAATTATGAGAATTTAGATAAATCTAAAACTTCTTTTGATTTAAAAAAAAGATTTGATTTAATATTTAACTTATTTGATGTTCAGGACATTAATTATTTCAATTCTAAAATTTCTTTAATAAAAAAAAAAGCAAATTTAGAGGATGATTTAACAAAATTTAATATAGACATAATAAAAAGTTCCGATGATGTTTTAAAAGGTATAAACTTATTAAGACTGGGTAACAACCCAGTTAAAATTAATGGTAAAGATATTTTAAATATAATAACAAAAAATTAATTTTTATTATTTAAGAAGAGTTTATAAATTAAATAATTATAAGTAAAACCAAAAGGTATATTAAGTCTTCAAAAACTTCATCACAGAGCAGAACATTGGTTAGTTACAAAAGGCAATCCAAGAATAACTTTAAATAAAAATATCATTAATAAAAAACCTAATGAACATATTTTCATTCCATTAGGAGCAATTCATAGAATACAAAATCCTGGAAAAAAACCTGTAAAAATTATGGAAGCTCAAGTTGGTTCAATTCTAAAAGAGACAGACATTGTTAGATATCAAGACATTTATGGTAGAGCAA
>CACJLY010000023.1 GCA_902594335.1 uncultured Pelagibacteraceae bacterium
AGTAGGCAAAGCATAACTTGTGTGAGGTAAAGAAATATCAATTATTTCAGCACCACAATCTTTTGCATACTCAATTCCTTTTTTCCAAAGTTTCTCAATTTCGTCTGGCATCCCATCAACTCTATATTCTTTTGGGATTCCAATTTTTATACCTTTGATATTTCTAGTTAGTTCTGATGAATAATTATTTCTTTTAAAATCTATTGAAGTTGAATCTTTTTTATCAAATGATGAGATCACTTCTAAAAGAATAGAGCTATCTTTGACATCTTTGCTCATCGGACCTGCTTGATCTAGAGATGATGCAAAGGCAACAATTCCATATCTTGAACAGCTTCCATAAGTAGGTTTTAGACCAACAGTTCCAGTAAAGGAAGCTGGCTGCCTAATAGATCCACCAGTATCAGTTCCTATTGTTACAGGTGTTAAATTAGCTGCTAAAGCCGATGAGGAGCCACCTGATGATCCACCTGGAACTAAATCTTTTGCAATTGGGTTTTGAACATTACCAAAAAAACTTGTTTCATTAGATGAGCCCATTGCAAATTCATCACAATTAAGTTTACCGAGCAAAATACCACCTTCATTCCATATATTTTGAGTTACAGTAGATTCATAGCTGGGAACAAAATTATTTAAGATATTGCTTCCAGCTGTTGTTCTTACATCATTTGTACAAAATAGATCTTTTACAGCAATTGGAATGCCTGGAAGTTTTAAATCAAAATTTGGTTTGTTATCAAACTCTTTTGAAAGTTTAAGACAATTTTCAAAATTTTCAGTTACATATGCATTTAGTTTTTTTGACTTTTCAGATCTATCAACAAAAGATTTTGTGGCTTCATTTGATGATATTTTCTTTTCTTTTATATTTTTAATTAATTCAAAAAGGCTTAAAGATGTTATATCTGTCATTACTCAACTACTTTCGGAACAACAAAAAAATCATCATTTTTTTCAGGAGAATTTTTAAGAATTTTTTCTCTTATATTATCGCTAGTTATTTTATCTTCTCTGAATCTCAAAGTTGTTTCAGCTATAGAGGTTAATGGTTCAACATTCTCAGTTTTTAGCTCGTTTAATTTTTCAATAAATTCAAATATAGAATTCATATCATCTGCCAATTTTTCAGCTTTTTTCTCTTCAAGTGAGATCCTTGATAATTTTGATATGTGTTTTACAGTTTTAAGATCTATCGTCATATGGTAAAAAATAATGTCGCAAACTACCACTTAAGTTAAAAATATACAATATGATCACAATTAATGAATTCAAAAACAAATTATCAAGTGGTTCAAGATTATTGGGTATAGATTTAGGCACAAAAAGGATTGGGATTGCAATAAGTGATTATAATCAAAAAGTTGCCACTCCCCTTCAAACCTTAGAAAAATCTAAACAAGGTAAATTAATTGATTCACTAGAAAGTATTATTGCAGAATATGAAGTCAGAGGAATTATTATAGGCAACCCAATAAATATGGATGGCACTTACGGAAAATCTTCACAATCAGCAAAAGATGTAGCAATCAATATTTCGAATAAAATTGATATTCCTGTGTCTTTGTGGGATGAAAGATTATCTACTGTAGGTGCTTTCAATTTATCAAGTGAATTAGATATAAATGTCAGCAAAAGAGAGAAAGATATTGATAAGTTTGCAGCAGCTTTTATTTTACAAGGTGCTTTAGATTTTATACAAAATTAATGGTTGCATAGTTAACACTATATAGTTATAGAGTTAATTTTAATGGCAACTAAATCCAAAAAAGCTATTAAAATATCTCAAAAACATTTATTAGGTATCCAGGATTTATCTGTTAGTGATGTTACCACTATCCTGAATGAAGCCTCTAAGTTTATAGAATTAAATAAAAGCAAAAATAAAAAAATTGATATTTTAAAAGGGAAAACTCAAATAAACTTATTTTTTGAACCATCAACAAGGACACAGAGCTCGTTCGAATTAGCAGGAAAAAGATTAGGTGCAGATGTAATGTCAATGAATATTACAAATTCTGCTATCAAAAAAGGTGAAACGTTAATAGATACTGCTATGACGTTAAATGCAATGCACCCAGACATTATTGTAATAAGACATCAAGACTCAGGAGCTTGTAACCTTCTATCTCAAAAAGTTAATTGTGCAGTATTAAACGCAGGTGATGGTAGAAGAGAACATCCAACTCAAGCATTATTGGATGCTTTAACAATTATAAATAGAAGAAAAAAAATAGAAGGTCTTAAAATTGCAATATGCGGAGATATACTTCATTCAAGAGTAGCAAGATCAAATATTTATCTTCTTAATATGTTGGGTGTAGAAGTAAATATCGTGGCTCCTTCAAATTTAATGCCAAATGAGATTGAAAAATTTGGAGTAAATATTTTTTCTGATATGAAAAAAGGAGTTAAAGATTGTGACATAGTAATGATGTTAAGATTACAGAATGAAAGAATGACAAGCTCGTTTCTATCATCTAACAGAGAATACTATGAGTATTATGGCTTAACACCTGATAAAATTCAATATGCTAAAGATGATGCTTTAATAATGCATCCAGGACCAATGAATAGAGGAATTGAAATTGA
>CACJLY010000024.1 GCA_902594335.1 uncultured Pelagibacteraceae bacterium
CATTAATGCGGCAAATACCCAGAAAGTTGTCTGAGCTCTTGAAGCACTCATTTTATTAATTCCAAAACTCATGTAAAACACAATTCCTAGTGGAGCTAACATTACAATCCATTTTAAACCTGATAAATAAATTGCATTGCCAAATTCTGTTAATCCAACAATTGCTCCATTTGGATCTGTTACAACAGACATTTTAAATGATAAAAGTGCGATTATTCCTGTAAGCAAAACTCCAGTCGCCATATAGTTATAAACTTTAAGCATGTAGGCTCTTAAGCCTTCATCCATGACAACAGTTTGCTTAGCTGTGGTTGCTTTATTTAAAATATTATCTTTATTGAATTCCATATTATTTATATAAGATTTTTTTTTAAGATTTTCAAGTCGTCAAAATAAATGTAACAAATACTACATAAATTATGAATTATAAAAAACTAGGAAATACAGACCTAAATGTGAGTACAATTTGTCTTGGGACAATGACTTGGGGTGAACAAAATACCCAAAATGAGGCATTTGAGCAAATGGATTACTCTTTAGATAACGGAGTAAATTTTTGGGATACAGCTGAGTTATATGCCGTTCCCCCAAAAGCAGAAACATATGGTTATACTGAAACTATTATTGGGAATTGGTTTGAAAAAACAAAAAAAAGAAAAGACGTAATACTGGCGTCCAAAGTGGGTGGTCCTAGCAGAAAATATATGAGAAATGGAGAGAACAGCTTCACTGGAAAGAATTTAGAGGATGCACTGCATGGAAGTCTAAAGAGATTAAAAACAGATTATATTGATCTTTATCAATTGCATTGGCCTGAAAGAAACGTAAATAACTTTGGAAGATTGGGTTATGAACACAAAGAAAATGACTGGAATAAATTTGAAGATGTTTTGGAAAATTTAAAAAAATTTATTGAGGAAGGCAAAATTAGGTATGTCGGTTTATCAAATGAAACCCCTTGGGGAGTTATGAATTATCTTCAACTTTCTAAAGATAAGGATCTACCAAGAATGATGTCAATTCAAAATCCATACAGTTTATTAAATCGGTCTTATGAAGTTGGTTTAGCTGAAGTATCTATAAGAGAAAATATAGGATGTTTGTCATATTCACCTTTGGCCAGTGGTTATTTAACAGGAAAATATAGAAATAAACAATTTCCCAAAGGATCAAGGATGGAAAGGGATTTTGATTTTTGGACAAGGTATAGAAAACCAAATACATCTGAAGCAGTAGAGGAATACTACAAAATTAGTCAAAAATTTGATTTAGATATGAGTCAGATGTCTATTAAATTCTGTGAAGTACAAGACTTTATGACTAGTGTAATTATTGGAGCAACAACTATGGAGCAGTTGAAAACTAACGTAGAAAGTGTAAAAGTGAATCTTGATAGTGAAGTAATAAAAGAAATAAATAATGTACAAAAAAAATATCCTAATCCATGCCCATAATTAAAAAAATAATTTTAAAAACACTAATATTATCAGTATTTTCAATAACCTTGGCTCAGTCTGAAGATTTAACAAAATTAGGCACATTTAAAGATTGGAATGCTGTTGCAGTTTTTAATGAAACTGGAAAAATCTGTTTTGCTTATTCGGTTCCAGTTAGACAATCTCCTAAAGCGAGTAATAGAGAAGCTAGATTATTTGTATCATTTAGACCTGAAGACAAAATTACAGATGAAGTGAGCATAACATCTGGTTACGATTTTAATCCACAAAACACAATTTTAGCTACTTCAGGTAAATCTAAATTTGAATTTGATTTACCACAAAATAAATTTGCTTGGATTTCTAGTGGAAAAACAGAACAAAAAATAATTAAAAGAATGAAAAAGGCATCTAGACTGATGATAACAGCTTATAAACAAAGTGGCACTCAAACTACTGATGACTATTCTTTAATGGGATTTACAAAAGCTTATAACGCTGCAAAAAAAAGCTGCACTTAAATGAAAAAACAAAAGAAGATTGTGCTCGCCTATTCAGGTGGTTTAGACACATCTATCATACTTAAATGGCTTCAAGAAAATTATGATGCTGAAGTAATAGCCTACACAGCAGATGTTGGGCAAGAGATGGATAAAAAAAAAATCATTAAGAATGCAAAAAAATTAGGTGTAAAAAAAATTATCATCCAAGATCTGAAAAATATTTTTGTTAAAGATTATGTCTACCCAATGATAAGGGGTCATGCTCTTTATGAAGGTGTTTATTTGTTAGGTACATCGATTGCAAGACCACTTATTGCAAAAGATCAAATTAGAGTTGCAAAGAAATTTAACGCTTATGCCGTCTCACATGGTTCAACTGGAAAAGGAAATGATCAAGTAAGATTTGAACTTGGATATCATTACTTTGGTCCTAAAATTAAAATAATTGCTCCATGGAGAATATGGAAATTAAAATCAAGAACAGATCTCATTAATTATGCAAAAAAACATGGAATACCAATCCCTAAGGATAAAAAAGGGGCACCTCCTTTTTCAGTAG
>CACJLY010000025.1 GCA_902594335.1 uncultured Pelagibacteraceae bacterium
TATTTTCAAAGCTTATTAAAAGCGGAAATGAAAAGGAACTAGGCCGAATTCAACAAATAGTCAATAAAGTTAATCTTTTAGAAAAAGATTTAGAAAATTTATCTGATGAAATGTTCCCAAAAAAAACCGAAAAACTAATTGAAGATATTAAAAATGGTAAAAGTTTAAACGACGTATTGCCTGAAGCTTTCTCAATGGTTAGGGAAGCCTCTAAAAGAATTAGAAATGAAAGACACTTTGATGTTCAGCTAATTGGTGGTGTTGTAATCCATGAGAATAAAATTGCAGAGATGAAAACTGGAGAAGGGAAAACATTAACCATAGCTCTTGCAGCTTTTCTTAATGCTCTAAAAAAAAAAGGTGTCCATATAGTAACTGTAAATGATTATTTGGCTAAGAGAGATAGCGAGAATATGGGTAAGATTTATGAGTTTTTAGGTTTAACTTGTGGATTTATTAATACTACGCAAGATGATTTGGAGAGAAAAGAAAATTATTCAAAAGATATAACTTATTCTACTAATAGTGAATTGGGCTTCGATTATTTAAGAGATAATATGAAATTTTCCAAAGAGACTATGGTTCAAAGAGAACATAATTATGCGATTGTTGATGAAATTGACTCTTGTTTAATTGATGAGGCTAGAACACCTCTAATAATTTCAGGAGCAACAGAGGATAAAACTAATCAATATATAGCTGTTGATAAACTTGTGAAAAATTTGAAAGAAGAAGATTTTGAAATAGATGAAAAAGATAGGAATATTTTATTAACTAATAAAGGTGTGGATAATGTTGAAAGTATATTTTCAAATGCTGGAATACTTAA
Organism: uncultured Pelagibacteraceae bacterium; assembly: GCA_902594335.1. GTDB lineage: Bacteria > Pseudomonadota > Alphaproteobacteria > Pelagibacterales > Pelagibacteraceae > Pelagibacter. Next base: position 830 of record CACJLY010000025.1, read on the forward strand.
AAATAAAAATTTTTACGATCCAGAAAACCTTCATATTGTTCACTTAGTAAATCAATCATTACGGGCCATCCATCTTTTTCAGAGCGGTAGAGATTACATTGTTAAAGATGGACAAATAATAATAATTGATGAACAAACAGGTAGACAATTGCCAGGAAGAAGGTTTGGTGATGGTCTTCATCAAAGTCTTGAGGCAAAAGAAAATTTAACGATTAATGCTGAAAATCAAACTTTAGCATCAATTACCTACCAAAATTTCTTTAAACTTTACAAGAAAATAGCCGGATGCACTGGTACAGCATTAACAGAGTCAGAGGAGTTTTTTGAAATTTATAATCTACCAGTAGTATCAATTCCTACTAATAAGCAGATGATAAGAAAAGATTCGAATGATCAAATATTTAGAACTAGTAACGAAAAAGATGAAGCAATAATTAGTAAGATTGTTGAATGTAACTCAAAAGGACAGCCATTATTAGTTTTTACTTCAAGCATAAATAAATCTGAACACTTCTCAAATCTATTAGATAAAAAAAATATAAAACACACAGTTTTAAATGCGAAAAATCACCAAAGAGAAGCTGAAATTATTGCAGATGCTGGAAAAAGAAACTCAATAATTATTACAACAAGTATTTCAGGAAGAGGTGTTGATATTAAATTAGGAGGTCAAGATGAAAGAGATAAAGCTGAGATAAAGAAATTGGGAGGATTGTTTGTCATTGGTACAGAAAGAATGGAAAGTAGGAGAGTAGATAATCAAGCGAGAGGAAGATCAGGCAGACAAGGTGATGAAGGTAGTTCTATATTCTATGTAAGTTTAGAGGACGATTTAATGAGAATATTTGGGTCTGAGTCTATGAATAATATACTTGAAAAACTCGGACTTAAAGATGGAGAAAGTATAGACCATCCTTGGATAAATAAAGCATTAGAAAGAGCGCAACAAAAAGTTGAGGCAAGAAATTTTGATATTAGAAAAACTCTTTTAAAGTTTGACAATGTTTTAAACGATCAAAGACAAGTAATATTTTCACAAAGAAATGAAGTAATCGAAAATAAAGACTCTAAGCAATATTCTGAAAATTTTCTAGATGAAATTATTGATGATTTGAAAATAAAAAAAACAAAAAAGTTAGCCAATGCAGGGTCAAATGAAATCAATATGCAATTAAAATCTTTATTTGGAAAATCATTTAAAGAAAGTGAAATTAAT